>JANOZK010000001.1:0-16912 GCA_031429335.1 Chitinophagaceae bacterium
AATGTCTAATTGGTATAAAAAATTGGTAAAGTATAAAAAACTGTGTTTTATATGCCTGAGGAAAAATGAGCATAACGGTAATTTTTAGCTGAAATAGCTGCTTAAAATAATTTATGCAGTTTTTAAAAGTAAAAAATTCAATAATTGAGCAAATATCCCCCCCTTTTTGGTAATAATGTCACCTTACTATGCTTACATTATAGTTTAATTTTGTGTTGATGTTCGTTTAAATCATGATTGCCCTATTTGTAACTTCGAAGCCCTTATGAAATTAGTTGAAATCTTCAAATAATACATTTCATTTCTTTGTGTTGTAAAAACGGTAATTAAAATTCAGTTTAAGGATTGTGAGAACTAAGTGAATTAAAACCAGTTAGGGATAATATTCATTTAGCAATGATCTTTTTAAAGTGTACATGGTATAATTACTTATAATATTTTTTTTTCATCTTTTCAACAAAATGTAATATGAAACAATTTTTTACTCCTTTATTTAATGCTAAAAAATTAGCAATAGCATTATTTTTTAGTTTTCCATTTGTAGCAAATGCTCAATTTCTTTTAACACAAGATTTTAATGCTTCAACATCGTTAAGTGACTATCAAGGTATTGGTGCTAACCAGTTTGATTCTATAAAAGTTTCAGCTCCGTCTGGTAGCAATTTAATTTATTTTTCTGGTAATAGGCTTACCATTCAGAGATATGGGGGAAATGGAGTTTTTTCAAAATCAACCAATTTAAGTGCTACAGATCCAACATTTTTAAGAATAAAATTTAAGTTAAATGTTCCTTTTAACTCTATACCTACAACAATACCTCAAAGTCAAGCAGTTTTTTATGTTGGCTCCTCAATAAATGCTGGACCTAGCACTACTTCCCCCCTTACTGAGGTAAGATATGCCTCATTTGCAATTGGTTTTGGAAGTAGCACCAAGTTTTATTTAAGAAGCACTGTTGCTCCTTTTGTAAATACTGTTGATACACTAGTTGGAGAACAACAAATTAACTGGTATTTAAATAACAGCGGTGCGTCTGTAAATTACAAAGATCCAACAGGTGTTGATGCAACTCTTGCAGATGACCAGTATGATCTTTGGATTGGAAATACCCGTGTTTTTGCTGCGATGCCAGTGGTTACCCCTACAAGTACGATGAACCAATTTAAATTTTTATTCAATGGTGCTGTTGGTGGAGGCATTTCGTTCGACGATTTTGAAATTACTACAGGTGTAAATGCCCTTCCTGTTGCAATTGCAAGTTTTAAAGCTACTATCGATGGCTCATCTAACCAATTAACTTGGGCAACAGTTTCAGAAATTAACAACAAAGGCTTTTATGTACAACGCCAATCTAAAACTGGTGGTTCATGGGATAATTTGGGCTTTGTAAATGGCAATAATAAAGCAAGCACTTATACATTTAGCGACAATAGCCCTTTTGTTACCAGCTTTTACCGCTTACGCCAAGTAGATGTAGATGGTAAAGAAAGCTTTTCTAAAGTGGTAAGTATTAACCAAAAACTAAAAGGCAAAATTCTTATTTCGCCAAACCCGGCCACCAATAAAGTTATCATTAACTTAAATCATATTACAACCTCTACCTCAACAGCTACAGTAGTTTTGTACGATTTAGCTGGTAAAAAAGTGTTAACCCAAAACGCTAAAGCAGGAACTTTTGAATTAGATCTTTCTAATTTGGCAAAAGGAATATATAACCTTACCGTTCAAACTGATAATACAACTTACAACGAAAAAATTATTAAGCAATAAGCTTAACCTAAAAAAATAGTCCCCCAACAGAAGGCTTTGTTTCTTAAATAGTTAAGAGGCAAAGCTTTTTTTTTTGAATGATTACTACCCTAAGTTTGGTTTTTTTGATTCTTTATCTGGTAGTTTGGTAATTTAACTTTACTACCTATTTAAAAACTTGCTTTATGAAAAAAAATTACTTGTTATTTTTTTCCTTTCTAATTTCTCTAAGTGCAATTTCACAAAATGTGACTGTTGCAGGAGCTGATGCCACCACCAACGCTGGTAGTCCTTATGCAACTCTAAAAGCGGCTTTCGACAATATTAATCTTGCATCTCAAACTGGTAACACAATTGTTATTGGTATTGCAGGTAGCACAACTGAGGCTGCCTCTGCTGTTTTAAATGCTGGTGCATGGACAAGCATAACTATTAGCCCAACTGGTGGGGCTGCAAGAACAATAAGTGGTGCTATTGTTGGTCATTTAATTGATTTAAATGGTGCAGATAATGTTACTATAAATGGTTTAAATATTGGTGGCAATACTTTAACCATTAGTAATACAAACACAGGTTCTTCTAGCTGCATACGATTTATTGCAGATGCATCTACTAATACTATTACTAACTGTACTATTTCTGGTTCTACAACATCTTTTGGAAATATCTTTTTTTCAACAGGCACTACAACTGGTAATGATGCTAATACAATTAGTAACAATGATATTGGTGCTGCAGGATCAAATTCCCCAATAAGCTGCATTTATTCTTTAGGTACCGCTTCACCTGCTGACAATAGTGGAAACATAATAAATAATAATAATATATTCGATTTTTTTAGTGCTGGTTCAGTTTCAGTTGGAGTAAACATAAATAGTGGTAATACTACATGGTCAATAACCAACAACAAATTGTACCAAACTACTTCAAGAACATATACTACTGCAAGTACACACAATGTTATTAATATTAGTTCAGGTGATGGACATACAATTAGCGGTAATACAATTGGTTATTCAGCGTCTAATGGCACTGGTGTTTATACCATGAGTGGTGCAGTAGCTACTAGATTGATTGCTATAAATCTTGCAGTAGGCACAACAACAGCAACTTCTGTTCAAAGCAATACAATTACTGCAATTAGTTTAGGCACAACAAGTGGTGCAACTACCACAAATGGAATTATTTGCGGCATTAATATAACAGCTGGTAATGTAAATGTAGGAGCAATAGGTATAGGCAATACCATTGGAGCATCAACAGGTATTGATGCGATTGTTGGAAATTCTATAACTGCAAATGGGCTTGTAGTGGGTGTTAATGTTTCTTCTACTGGAACAGTAAATATAAGATACAACACAATTGGAGCTTTAAGTTCAGGGTTAGGTACAATTTCTGGAAATATAACTGGAATTAATATTTCTGCATCTGCAACTGCAACAACTGCAATAACTGTATCCAATAATACCGTTGGCAATTCTACAGCAGATAATATGAGGGCAGGTGTTTTAGCAACCACAACAGGAAGCTCAAATGCTATTGGCATAAATGTGCCTGGTTTACCAATTTCAGGAAGTATTTATACGATATCTGATAATACCATTCAAAATATTAGTTCTTTTGGAACAGCAGCAGGAATTGTAGGAACTGTTCGTGGTATTAATTCAGGTTCTGGAACAGCTGGAAGTGTTAGTATTACTGGAAATACAATAGCCAATCTTACCACTAACACTGCGAATACTGCTACTTTTGCAGGTGCAGCAGGTATATCTTGGGCATGTGGTTCCTCATCTGGAATTACAAACAATACCATATATAATATCTCAAATACAAATACGGGTACAAACATTAGTTTTGTAGCAGGTATATCTGTTGTAAATGCTCCAGGAACCAATGTTACCAGAAATAAAATTTACGGTATTACCAATGCTAGTACAAATACAACTATTTCAGCTCCATCACCAGCTATTGGTATTTACTTAAGAGGTGGAACTTCTGCCGGATTATATATCAATAATAATATGGTAACTCTTGGAACTGGTGTTGCTACAAACACTGTATTTATTGGTATTCATGCCCCATTAGCTGTTGTAACATCTATGACTTCTTTTATCCGTTACAATACAGTTCGTATTGAGGGAAGTGTTTCATCGGGTGCTTTACCTAGCTTCGGTTTTGTTAGAGGTGATTTTTCTACAACTGCAACCACTGCAGCAATATCCATCTTGAACAGCATTTTTGATAACCAACGTACTGGTGGTTCGGGTAAACATTATGCTATAGCAAATAATTATGGTGCAACTACAGCAAGTGCTACTGGTTGGAGTGCTACTGCAACCAATAATAATATTTACAATAGTTTTTCTTCAAGTACAATTGGTTATTGGGACACCGATAAAGATTTTAATGCTTGGAAAACATCAGTTGGTGGCGAGGGCAATAGTTTTTCTGGTTTTGCACTTTCTTATCAAAATACGGCAATTAGTGATTTACGTTTAAATATGGGTACAACACCAACACCTGCTGAATCTGGTGCAAGTGTGGTTGGTAGTATACTTATAGATCAAGAAAATGATGTAAGACCAGGACCAACATCAGTTAATGGTGGAGGTACTTCCCCCGATATTGGAGCTGATGAATTTGATGGTGTTCCATTAGCTTTTACTTCAATTGGTACTGGCAACTGGGAATCAGGTTCAACTTGGAACCAATCTGGAGCTATTCCTCTTGCTGGTAATGTAGCTACAATAAACAATACACATAATGTAACCGTTAATGCTAGTAGTGCAAATGCAACCAGATTAACCATAAATGCTGGTGGAACCTTAACTATAAATGCTAGTAGAACTATAACTGTTGCTGGTTCTGCTTCAACAACCATTACAAATAATGGAACGATTACTTCAAGTGGAAATATTACTACTACTAGAAATATTGACAATAATGGTACTGTAACAAGTACTGGTGCACTAACACTCAACGGATCAACTGCTCAAACAGTTAATTTGAATTCTGGAAATAATATTTCAGTTGCCACATTAACGTTAAACAATTCTACTGGTGCTACATTAAGTGGATCTGGCAAACTAAATGTTACAGGTATTGCAACTCTTACATCTGGACAATTAACAACAGGTGGGTTATTGGTATTGAAATCAACATTAAGTGGTACGGCTCGTATTCCTTCAATTGCGGGAAGTATAAGCGGTAATGTAACTGTAGAACGATATATACCAGGAGGTCGCAGAACTGCACGTTTCTTAGGTCATCCATTTAGTACTGCATTAACTATGGCCAGTTTAATAGACAATATTTATGTAACTGGCGATGGTACAACAGTAGGAACAGGTGGCCCAACCACAGGTGCAGGCTTCGATGCAACAACAACCAATAGAGCTTCAAGTTATTGGTTTGATAATGGCGTAGCTCAAGCATGGACTGCTTTTATGACAACCAGTGATGCAAGTTGGACACAGTATAGAGGCATTAGAGTTTTAGTACGTGGCGATAGAACACAAACTACAACGCTAACATCTGCTACACCACCATCTCCCAATGCAGTAACCTTAGATATGACAGGTACACTAAATACAGGGCTACAAACCATAACTGTACCAACAGGCTTTAGCGTATTTGGTAATCCATATCCATCACCAGTAAATTTAGGAGCAAGATTATTTGCAACCACCAATATTGGTACCCAGTTTTGGTATTGGGATGCCAATGCAGGTCCAACAGCAGGAGCTTATAGAACAAGACTTATTGGAGCATTAGAAAACTCAACTTTACCAATGAGTGGTGCATTTGTGGTACAACCAGCAGCTGCAACAAGTATCGCTTTTGTTGAGGCAGATAAAGTAGCTACTGATTCGACCAATTTGTTTAGAACAACTACCCAATCAGGTGTAATAGAGTTACAAGTGTTGTATAATAATTATCCAGCGGATAATATGTTTGTACGCTTCAACAATACAGCCAATGATAATAAAGATGCATTGGATGGAGAGAAACTAAGCAATCCTGAGGTAAACTTCTATGCATTAAGTACTGATAGCAAACAATTGAGTCTAGACACTAGACCATTTGCAGATAATAAAATTATTCCATTAGGTTTTACTGCCACAGCAGCGAATAGTTTTAAAATTAAAGTCGCAGATTATGGAATAACTGAAGATGTTTATTTAAAAGACAAATTTTTAAATGCCTTAACCAAATTAGATGTAACTACAGAATATAGCTTTAGCGTAGACCCATCAATTGCAGCATCAGTAGGAGAGAACAGGTTTGAACTAATGATGAAAACCAATAGTGCATTACCAGCCACTTTCTTAAATGTAACAGCAGCACAAAAAAATGCAGGTATCGAAGTAAGCTTTACAACAGCCAACGAAACGAACATGAGCAACTACGAAGTGGAAGAAAGCACCGATGGCAGCACGTTCAGCAAAGCAACAAGTATAGCTGCAAACAATGCAACCACCAATGTTTACAATTGGTTTGATGCAAATATCATCAATGGCGATAATTACTACCGTATAAAAGCAGTAGAAAAGAATGGTACAGCTAAATACAGTAATGTAGTTAAAGTTAAGATAGGAGGAAAAGGAGCAGTGTTTAGTGTGTATCCAAACCCTGTAAAAGGTGGTGTAGCAAGTTTACAAATGAGCAATGTAGAAAAAGGTATTTACACTGTAAAAATCTACAATAACGTTGGTCAAGAGTTAGCAGCCAAAACCATTAACCATAATGGAGGCAGTGCAACACAAACGATTAACTTAGGTAAAGGCATTGCAACAGGTACCTACAACATGCAAATTACCAATGGCACAACAGTAATTACCAAAACAGTAATTGTAGAATAAGGAAAAAAGGTTTAAAAAGATTAGGAGTTTAATTAGTTGATCAAACTCCTAATCTTTAAACTTTTAAACTATTTAAACTTCTAAACTATTTATAATGAAAAATAAAATATCAACGACCAACCTTATCTACCTTATACTACCTTGTATACTTTTTTTACTACCAACTTTACTACATGCCCAACCTTTGTTTGATGATATGATAGAGGATGTACCAGTTGACGGAGGTCTATCGCTTTTAGTTGCAGCAGGCGTAGGTTATGGTGCTAAAAAGTTAAAAGAAAAAAGAAATAAATAGTTCCTTGTTACGCAGAAATCTTATTTAATGAAAGGGCATAAAATGTATAAAATTATTTTACTACTTTTTAATGTACTCTTTTATACAAACTACGTTGATGCACAAAAGAAACCAAATATAATATACATATTGGCCGATGATTTGGGATATGGTGACTTAGGTTGTTATGGTCAAAAAATTATTAGAACTCCAAATATTGATGCCCTATCAAAAGAGGGCATTTTATTTACACAACATTATTCAGGTTCTACTGTTTGTGCACCTTCTAGAGCAGTATTAATGACAGGTAGAGATGTTGGCCATTCATGGGTTAGGGGCAACTATTCATCAGGTCCAAATGATGTAGGAAATGGCTTGGAAATTAGAGAACAAGATTTTACCATTGCCCAACTTTTGCAAAAACGAGGCTACACAACAGCAATGATAGGTAAATGGGGCTTAGGTGTAACTGGTACAACGGGCGAACCCAATAAAAAGGGTTTCAACTATAGTTACGGTTTTTTAAATCAAGCTCATGCACATGCTCAATTTCCTGATTATTTATTTCGAAATGGAATAAAAGTAGACATCGCAGAAAATAAAAATGAGGAAAGGAATTTGTATAGCAACAATTTATTTACAAATGAGGCTCTTCAATTTGTAAAAAATAATCAAGCAAAACCTTTCTTTTTGTATTTGGCTTTTACCACTCCACATGCTGAATTATTGGTGCCAAACGATACAATTTTTAACAGCTATAAAGGTAAGTTTCAAGAAAAACCTTTTATTAAAAAAAATCCAAAAGGTAAGGCTATAAACAGCAACCTTGGAGAATACAATTCTCAAGAATATCCTAAAGCTGCTTATGCCGCAAGTATTACTCATTTGGATATGTGCATTGGCAAATTGATCACTTACCTAAAAGAGAATAACTTGTACAACAATACCTTAATTATTTTTAGTAGCGATAATGGACCAGCGAAAGAAGGAGGTGCCAATCCAGATAATTTTAAAAGTAGTGGACAATTAAGAGGCTTTAAAAGAGATTTATATGAAGGTGGTATTAGAGTGCCTATGATTGCTGTGTGGAGAAATAAAATTATGCCGGCAACTAGTACCAATCATATTAGTGGGTTTCAAGACGTAATGCCAACATTGGCTGAAGTTTCTGGTAAAGTATTACCAAAATCAGTTTCTACAGAGGGTATATCATTTTATAAAACACTATTAGGTAATCCTCAATTACAAAAACAACATGCATATTTATATTGGGAGTTTCATGAAAATAAAACTTCTACACAAGCAATATTAATGAATCGCTGGAAAGGAGTGTGGTTAGCACCTGACGCACCTCTAGAATTGTATGATTTAAATACGGATATTTCTGAGTCAAAAAATGTAGCCAACCAAAATAGTGAGGTAGTAAAACAAATTGAAAATATTTTACAAACTGCAAGAACACCTCATGAATTATGGCCTCTAAAAACGAATGCTATTCAAATACAAAAAGCAAATAATAAGAATTAGTATAATTCAATAAAACAGGGTACAATTATTTCTTAAGTACCTATTTTCTAACCCCTTTACTCGATTGCTTTGATACGGCAATATGGCAAATACTTGCATTGCCATTTGATTGAATAATTTTTAGCTTTATTTTTTGGGCAGTAATATCTTTTGGAAGCTGAATTATTTTACAAGCTCCAATTAAATCGCCTTTATAAAAAGTATCCCATTGGTCATTGGCAAAAGATTGTAACTCGAATTCTTTTACTTTAAAAATTCGCATTTTAGAAAATTTATCACCTAAATCTTTAAGTACGGCATCTTCAAAAATACTTATTCTGTTAAAGGTTGCTGGGTTATCAAAAGTAATTTCCAAATCTGCAATCGAATCGGTTGCTGTCCAAAAAGATTCTAAACTAAAGTCATTTGCCTTGGTGGCTGGATTTTCTTTGAGTTCGCTGCTTGCAATAATTTTTTGATTAAAGGTTAGGTTTATTGGCCCTGTAGGTAATTTACTTTTGCCACCCCTAATGCCCAATCTATCTGCAAGTTCTAAAATTCTGTGCTCTTCGTTGGTTCTAATTTTTCCTGTTAAATCTGGAGGCACATTTATAATCATGATATTGTTATTAGCAGTACCCCAATAAAAAAGTTCTTCTAACTCATCAATTGGTCGGGCAGCTAATACATTTTTCTTTTGAAACCAATTCCATCTGTCCGATAAGCAAATGGTATGCTCAAAAGGTAAGTAATAGAGTTGTCCATCACGTTCATAATATTTTGGATCATCCCATCTAACCAAATTGGGGTCTTTAATTCTAAAATCAATTGGAAAATATCTTATGGGGTCTCCCTTGGCATAATTTTCTGGAAGCTGAATGGTATTAGGATTGGTTGGTTTTCCGATGGAGTGATTTACGGTAATCATACAATCGGGTTGCAGTTTTTTTACATCCTTATATATTTCAGGTAAGTTCCAATCGTAGCCTTTCTTATCCCAAGCACCATCAAACCAAAGCTCACAAATAGAGCCATAGTTACTCATCAATTCGGTTAATTGATTTTTCATGTAAGTAGCATAGTCCTTGTTATTTTTATAACTTGGTTCGTGCCTATCCCATAAAGAATAATAAAGCCCTAATTTAATACCATACTTTTTGCAAGCTTTCGCAACCTCGCCTACAACATCTGTTTTTACAGGCGATGACGCAACATCGTAGTCGGTAAATTGACTATCCCAAAGCGAAAAACCATCATGGTGTTTTGTAACAAGAATTACATATCTAAAACCTGCTTCTTTAGCAATCTTAATCCATTGATCACAATCTAAATTGGTAGGATTATAAGACGAGGCAGGTAATTTTCCGTTAGACCACTCAATTTCATTAAATGTATTGATGCCAAAATGTATAAACATGCCATAACCCTTTTTAATTTGGTTAAGTTGGGCAGGCGATATTTCTTTAGTGGTAGTTTGCGACCAACACTGCACACCAATAGCTAATAGTAGGAGCAACATTTTTATTTTTATCATCTCAGGTTTGTATTTTTTTTTAGGATTTAATTTACAATCGTAAATCTTAATTGTTAAGCTATAAGAAAAAACTAAATTAACTATAATCGATGTATGTTTTAGCATTTAAAAGTAATTTGGTTTATCTACACCCTAAGTTTGAATGGCAATTAACTTGTAATAAAAAATAAATCTAGAGTTTCGCAAAACATAAAGAGATAACTTTAGTATCGAATTAAGATGTAGACTTATAAAAAACAAAAAATAAATAACCAACAATTATAAAAATATAACAACCTTTAACTACATAATTAAACTAGAATTGTATGACTAAGCAACGATTTTTTGTGGTAGCTCTTTTATTGTTTATGGTAAACAATTTATTTGCACAAACCATTGTGCCTGCAAGTATTTTTGGTAACAACATGGTCATACAACAAGGTATAAAAGCACCTATTTGGGGTATGGCAAAACCAAATGAAATGGTTACTATTTCAATAGCTGGCAAAAAAGAAAAATCGAAAGCCGATGCAATGGGTAATTGGATGTTGAAACTACCCAAAATGAAATCAGGTGGTCCATTCAAAATGAGCATATCTACTACTACTGATTCAGTTGTCTATCCTTCAGTTTATGTTGGAGAAGTATGGTTAGCTGGCGGACAATCTAATATGCAATTTACTTTACCAGAATGTAAAAATGCAGGTGCTGAAATTGCAGCTGCAAATTACCCTGACATCAGCTTTTTCACAGTTAAATTAAATATGAGTGCCACACCATTAAATCAAGTAAATGGCGAATGGTTACCCTGTACACCACAAAATGCAAAAACATATTCAGCCGCAGCATATTTTTTTGCTAGAGAATTACATAAAGATAAAAATGTACCTGTGGGTATCATTGCATCTTCTTGGGGGGGCACACCAGCAGAAGCTTGGACTTCTAGCGAGTCACTTATCAATTACCCAGTCTTTAAAGATTCAGTAATACGATACCAAAATTTGCAGGAAGATTGGAGTAAATTATACAGTAATTTTATTGCTGCAAGAGACTCCATAAAAAAATTAAACAATGGCACTAAGCCACCACAATTACCTGCTCAAAAAAACTATCCAACCTCACTTTACAATGCAATGATTGCTCCACTAGTGCCTTATGCAATAAAAGGTGTTATCTGGTATCAGGGCGAAAATAATGCACCAAGGGCTTTACAATATAGAACTTTATTTCCTCTGCTTATAACAGATTGGAGAACTAAATGGAAAAATGAATCAATGCCATTTATTTTTGTTCAATTGGCTAATTATAAAGCAAAAAATGAACAACCAGTTTTTAAAGATGATTGGGCTTCTTTAAGAGAAGCTCAAACTATGACATTAAGTTTACCCAAAACAGGAATGGCATTGGCCATTGATATTGGTCTTGCCAATAATATTCATCCTACTAATAAACAAGATGTAGGTAAGCGACTTTACTTGGCAGCAAAGCATATTGCTTATAACGAATCTGTTGTTTACTCTGGGCCACAATTTGTTAATATGAACATTAAAGAAAGCATGATTGAACTTAGCTTTAAGCATGAAGGTGCTGGACTAAAAAGCAATTGTGATACACTAAAGGGTTTTGCAGTTGCTGGTGAAGACAAAAAATTTTATTGGGCTACTGCCCAAATTGAAGGCAATAAAGTTATTGTTACTTGTAAAGATGTTACTAAACCCGTTTCAGTAAGATATGCATGGGCAAGTAATCCAGATGCGTGTTTGTTTAACAAAGAAGGGTTACCTGCAATTCCTTTTAGAACAGACGATTGGTAGTTGATGTTAAAATTTTAATTAACAATTTTTACTCATTAAAAATGAAAATGCAAAAGAAAATTTTATATTTTAATACTATTATAATATTAATACTATTAACATCATTTGTTGAAATAACACACGAGTATGATGATTGGTCTTTAAATACAACTTTGCAAAACCAAGCAGATAAGCAACTCTGTATTTCTCAAACCGCTAATTTAGGTATGCCAAAAATTATGCTTAGTCCTGATACAATTTATACATCTTATTCACTAAAAAATAAGCTGTTTAAACTTATACCTAACGATTTCGAAGACAAGGCAATTTCTTTTCATTTACCTAAAGGGTTTATGGTAGTTTTTGCAGAACATAAGGATGGTACAGGAGAAAGTGCTTGTTATGTTGCTTCAGAAACTGATATAAAAGCCAACTTACCCAAAAGGCTTCAAAATAACATTTCGTATGTTAGGTGTATTGCCATTAACAATCCTAGCAAAAAAGGTACAGCACAAATACAACTAGAAACTGTGAAAGCAGCTAAAGCTGATTGGTTTTATGGTTGGAGCCTCAATAAATCTTCTTTGCCCAATCAACATTATGTTCCCATGACTTGGGGTAAAGGGAGTTGTACAGATGAAAATATTCAGTTATTGATAGGCAATAAAGATGCTGATCACTTATTGTCTTTCAATGAACCTGACAATAAATCGCAAGCTAATATTTTAGATTTTAGTGTAGCTGTTGAAAGCTATAAAATGATGCAGAAGACTGGCTTGCGTCTTGGATCGCCAGCACTTACTCAAGGCCATGCATTTGGAGAAGGAAAATGGTTAACTCAATTTATGGAGTTGGCAAAGAAAGAAAATGCTAGGGTTGATTTTATTGCTCTGCATTGGTACGATTGGGGCAACCAAACAAACAATAAAGCCACAGATGAGGAAACTGCAGCCGCAATTTTAAAAAGGTTCATCAATTATATAGAAAAAGTACATGCAACTTATCCAGACAAACCTATTTGGATTACTGAATTTAATGCAAACATTAACAGAACAAGCGAGGAAATACACAAAAACTTTATGACACTTGCAACCGAATGGATGGATGATCAAACCTTTATAGAAAGGTATGCTTATTTTTTTCCAAAGCCATTACCGGAAACCAATACTGATAATAGCTTAACTGAACTTGGAAAATATTGGGCTAATATAAAATCGAAAAGATCATTTAGTAAAAATATTATTGGTGATGCCGAAATAATTAAAAAGAAATAACGGAGTTGCAACATTCAAATCATCTCTTTACAAAAAAAATTACATCAACTCGTTATATGAAATTTGTAATATGAAAAACTTAAGTAGGTGTAAATTGTTATAAATATGCTCTTTTCACATCTGCATTAATTGTTATGCCAATTGTAGTAAACTATGCTTGGGTAATAAACCCAGATGCTAGCTTGTATAGTATAGAAGGGTTGCCTGCAATTCCTTTTAGAACAGATGATTGGTAGAAGTGTATTTCAATAAAATAACTTATGCCAATGTGAACTTTAATTTAGACCAAAATCTTCAGGTATAATACCGATTGGATAGCTGTTTAGATCAATTTATTTGGTCTTCTACAGATATCACTTCGGTATTATTTTATCAACGAAAGTAAAAACAGCTGCCCTTTTTTAAGAGCAGCTATTTTTTTATTGCTTTATAATTTTTGTAGTTTCAATGATGCCTTTATCTTGTAGCACTAAGAAATATACTCCCTTGGCTAAATGAAGGGTTTCAATATTTTGTAAACTAGCTCCCTCTCGTAAATTATAAGTGGACACTATTAGACCATTAACATTTACTATTTTTAATTGTGCACTCTTCGATACACTTTTAAAACTAGCTTTAATTGGATTTCCTGTAGTTATTGTAGGATAAACTACAAAGGTGGCACTAACATCATCGTAACTGGCAGCAAGAATTTTACTGTATTTTATTGTTCCATCTTTATCAACCATTTTTAATCGGTAATAGCTAGTGGTTGTTGCAGTAGGCAAATCTGTATAATTGTATTTACTGCCATTTAACTGGTTTAAGCCATTAATTGTTTTGATGGAATAAAAACTATTTTGGTCTTCGCTTCGCTCTAATTCGAAATGACTAAAATTAACTTCAGATTTGGTTTCCCAACTTAGTAAAACTTGTTTATTATTTCGTTTCAACTGAAAATCTGTAATAGTAGCAGGTAAAGAAACAGAAATATTGTTAGCGTCTGAATAGCCACCAGTAATAACCAAATCTGGGTCAGTATCTAATGTACCACTACCTATAAGAAAGGTGGACGATATAGCAGATGCATCAAAAGGGGTAATTCTAAAAGTTATAGTACTAGTTGTGGGCACATCTTGAAGCCCAGCAATGTTCGACAAATTAATTGGCCCCAATGCAGAATTTCCAGTTACACGTGTTGGTCCACTTAAAGTGGCAACTGGCCTAAATATGCCAGCATCAACTTGATAATCAATTTGAAATTTTATTGGACCAATGGAATTAATACGGATGTTTAACTTATCAATCGAATGATAATTCACAGATTTTCCATTTTTAGATTTTAGGCTAAAGCGTAAAAACTTGTTATTGGTTATACCATCGCTTGCTGTTGTGGTGACCCAATCGTTACCACCCCAATAACCATTAGATGCAGCAGAGCCAGGCAAATCAACACCAGAGCCACGTGTAAGTGCTAATGGAGAAGTCATATTGGTATTAAGTGTTGTAGCAACAAAGTTGGTAACCGTATTACCACCTTGTGTAAAAGTTGAGGGGTTCCATGCTGCTAAAGTGATAGGAAAGGCAGGGCGAGTATCAATAATATTATCTGGATAAGCATTTACAGAAGCATGATTGGCATAAATACTTCCACCTGTGGATAATACTCCAGGAGAACTATACATGGGCAAATCATTACCAAAGAAATAGGCATACCGCTCTACATTTGGATTTGCATCTAACCAAGGTAATGCTAAACGCATAAACTCTTCATTTACGTAAGCCGTACGATTTACATTTGCATTAAATTCGGTCATCCAAATAGGTTTTTTATGAAAATCATACAACGCATTCACGTAAGTTTTAAATCTATTAAAAACATCTACAGGGTTAGGGCTTGCATTAAGTGTACTCAGCCAATTGCCCCAATCGTACCAATGATCACACACGTAATCAACGCTCATGGTATCTTCTCTCGAAACGGTCATAAAACTATCTAACCATACTTTGTACTTAGATTCTGTACAAGCGGGAGAACCCATTCTTAATCCTGCACCTAGCATATTTTTATAAAGTGGAATTGCTCTTGCAACAAACATATTGGATTGATCAGAATTGTCGGGTTCGTTAAATGACGAGTAATGCGTTAATGAATCTCTTGCTATTACTACATTAACATTAGTAGGAGAAGCATGGTTGGGTCCCCATGCCATTGGAACAAACTCTCTAGTTGGGGTAGAAGCATCAAAAGGTCCCCAATCATAAAACCAAGTTGCATTTAAATCGGCTGTATAAGCATTGTTGGTATTTCCAGACCCTTTCTTTTTTACTGGTATAGTTGGTAACTTTAACACCCTAATAAACGACACTTTATTTTGCAAAACCATGGCCAAGTTTACATTGATAGTACTTTGGTTAGCCATATAAGTAAATCGCTCACCCGAGCCATCTTCATTTTCTGCTAAGGTTGCCATAAAACCCAAACTCAATGAAATAGATTTAATGTTATTGTTCAATCCATTCGGAATATTGGTGTTAGCGTAAATTGTTCTAACTAAACAAGTACCCGAAGTTCCTTGCAAATCGTAATTCGAATAAATGATAAGTTGTGCATTTATTAGGTTACAACTTAACCAGAACAATGTGCTTAAGAGAATTTTTTTCATAAAGGTGTAGTTAATTGAAAAAGTAGATTTTACAATGTATACTTTTTTTTATTTTTTGCAAGCTATTTATAAAGCAGTTTTTTCATTTCATTGATCAATCAAAAATACTAAAAATGTAATTTGAACCCACTCCTATTAAGTCGAATGGTGAAATTACTTAATAACTCATTTTTTTCAATCTTAAATATGTTTATAAATCGGGTGTATTTGTGTCATATTTTCAACTTTGTGGATAGATTTTTCAAAATTTAGGTTAAAAGTTAGCATATCAATATAAGATTTTCATTTACCATTTAAAAGAGATGGGTTATTAACAGGCTCGGTTTAAGCAGAATGGCCCAAAAGAGTTTATTCTTCAACAACTGATAAACATATACGTTCTACATCTCCATAAGGTTTTATCAAGACCTCACAAAAGTTGGGTGCAAAACGCACATTCCTAGCATTTAGGTTATCCGCAAATAAAGAGAGGATCTAAAAAAAGATTACTATGAATACAATGCTTTGTTAGCTATTCAAATTATGTAAGGACGATAAATTTATATTGTTAAAAATTGCACTATGGAATGTAATTTTCTTTATTACTCTTCTCATGCAAATGGCTAATAGATTAACTAAATTCATCGTAAATGAAATAGTATATTATTTATTTGGGTAATAAATGGAATAAGATAAAACTATAAAATTTTAGTAATTAAATGTATTTTTTATATAAAGTGTTTTATGTAAAATGTTCAACTTTATTAATCAATTTATTTTTTTCATTGAACAAAAAAAATACTCCTTTTGGAGTATAGGTAGGTATTTTTTTTCGCCGTAATCTTGTGTTTTAATTGAATGTATGAAGAGATGCAGTTGAATAATTTAACCGATAGAGAAAAGGAAATATTACACCATTTAAAAACAGGCAAAGCCAATAAAGAAATTGCAGAAAATCTCTTTATATCTGCTGATACTGTTAAGAAACATTTAGTAAATATTTACCGAAAGCTAAACGTTAGAAATAGAACAGAGGCATCACTTTTAAGTTTAAAAAATAGTTAATATTTGATCATATCACAATATCCTTGTTAAAACATACTGCTTAACCATTTACAACCAGTACCCAAAGGGTAGTTTATTATTTTTTAAAGCACTAAAAAAGGCTACTGTAAAATTAATGTCCATACTTTTTAAATAAAACAATGATTAACAAATGAAAAAAATCACACTGTTATTATTAGCATGGCTGCTAACAGTACATGCACTACATGCAACTATACGAAGGGTTGGCTACACAGCTACTGCACAACCTGT
>JANOZK010000002.1:0-2015 GCA_031429335.1 Chitinophagaceae bacterium
TCTGGATGCGATATAATAGCAAAAGTTTTACGACGATTTATCTCTTTTTCAAACTTCATAATGGCGGCAAAGGTAAGGGTTGCTTGGGTTGTATAAAAGATTGAAATATGGGGTATTTTAAACTGTTTAAACGGTTGTAAATTGGCTGTTAAATGTTGAATGCGAAGGTTGTGAATGAACGAAAAGAAGATGTTATAATTTATGCTGGTTAGTGAGGACACTAACAAAAGCTGAGATTCCAGTTAAAAATTGGCAGCAACACAAAATGCAGGATTGGTAAGGCTTGTAGCGTTGAAGGGTGGGTATAACTCGTGGCATCGCCACACCATTTATTCACCTCTTTGGTTATGTATGCTTGTTGGGTCGAGTATTGGTAAAATAGCATTGTGTAAGATTGTACCTTTAAACGTATTCCACATTACACCACGAGTAGTTGAGATTGAAATTGAATTTAAAGTAGTTACTAAAGATTCTGGAATTGATACTTTACCATCACTATCTTGTGTTACAACACTTTCATAGTTTTCAACAAAAAAGATATTGCTTGTTGAAAGACTACCCAACTGAAAATCTTTTGCTTCATTTAATATTTGAACACCAATTATAACTATGATAAACTTGTTTTCTTGATTAAGCTGTATCTCTGTTTTAATTTCAAAAGTAAATGCTTTATTGCCCTCTGTATTGAATAATGAAGATGCAATACTACTATTGACAAGTTCGATAGCTCTAAACTGTATTTCGGCAGGAATATCTATATTTTTTATTTCAGACATATAATTAAGATTTAGCTATTAAAGAAGTATAAGGCATACCAACAGTATGACCTACATTCCAAAAATTGAAACCGTTACTACCTCGAAAATTAGATTTGTCATTACGTTCTACTTCTACAATTCTTGTAACAACTTCTATTGTTTTTCGATAGACTATTTGTACTTTTTCCGGTTGCATTAAATATGCCGTTTCTACGCCTAAGTAATAGGCAATTTCATCCAAAGTATCTATGGTAAAATTGTGTGTACCACTTAGCCATTTGGTAATAACAGATGGTTGTCTATCCATTTTATTTGCAAACGCAGAGTAGCTATATCCTTTTGATTTAATAAGGTCGTCAATTCGACAAGCTAACGCTACTCGATTTTTATTTTGCATTCTTTTTACAGGGGATGCTTCCGATAATATGGTTTTTATTAAGGGATTACTTGTTCTTTTTGTTTTGTTAATCGTTGTCATTGTTTGAAAAATTTAGGTTACCTATTAATTGTAAACCATCTTCACTGAAACTAATTTCTTTATCAATAATTCTTTGGGATATTTCTTCACTTATTTTTATAACAATCTCTGCTTCTTTTGTTAATTTATCATCTTCTTGCCAAGCCATTATTTCTTTACTTTTTTCTCCACCACTTCCTAATATCAAAATTGTAAGACCATACCTAATGCCATATAATCGAAGATTTTTATCTGGGTTATCATAAAGTGCTACTACACCGTCACTTGGTTTTCCTTCTTTGGTTTTTATTAGGTTTTCCCTAATTCCATATTTACGACCCATATCCTCTAATAAGTCACCAATGCTTAATATTTCATCGGGGAATTTTGTGTTATACTCTTCAACGAATTTGTCGAATAACGTTAGCTCTTCTCCTTCAGGTAATGCTGAATAGATTGTAGCCTTTCTACCTGAAAATTCATCCAATTGTATAATTTCGTAATTCACTTATAAAAGAATAGAGGGTGCAATAGTAGTGCCATTTTTTCATATAATTTCACTTATAAGTGAAATTTTAACAAAAAAAGGGATAAATGGTAGATTTTAGAAAAACTAAGAACTTCTTTTACCAAATTAATAAATTTCTTAAAGGTTGACAAGTTTTACCAGCATCTGGATGCGATATAATAGCAAAAGTTTTACGACGATTTATCTCTTTTTCAAACTTCATAATGGCGGCAAAGGTAAGGGTTGCTTGGGTTGTATAAAAGATTGAAATATGGGGTATTTTAAACTGTTT
>JANOZK010000003.1:0-4864 GCA_031429335.1 Chitinophagaceae bacterium
AAACAGTTTAAAATACCCCATATTTCAATCTTTTATACAACCCAAGCAACCCTTACCTTTGCCGCCATTATGAAGTTTGAAAAAGAGATAAATCGTCGTAAAACTTTTGCTATTATATCGCATCCAGATGCTGGTAAAACTACTTTAACCGAAAAATTATTGTTGTTTGGTGGGGCTATACAAACGGCTGGTGCAGTAAAAAGCAATAAAATAAAGAAACATGCCACCAGCGATTTTATGGAAATTGAACGCCAACGTGGTATTAGTGTGGCTACCAGTGTAATGACGTTTGAATACAAAAACCATTTAATCAACTTATTAGATACACCGGGGCATAAAGATTTTGCAGAAGATACTTACCGCACTTTAACTGCTGTTGATAGTGTTGTTTTAGTGATTGATAGTGTAAATGGGGTAGAAGACCAAACCCGACGATTGGTTGAAGTTTGCCGAATGAGAGATACACCCATTATTGTGTTTGTAAATAAAATGGATAGAGATGGCAAAAACCGTTTCGATTTAATGGAAGAAGTTGAAAATGAATTGAAACTTTCTTTACACCCCATGACTTTTCCTATAAACAGTGGTAAAGATTTTAAGGGCGTTTATAATTTGCATACCAAAGATTTATGTTTGTTTGCTGCAAGCACCAAAGCCGATGATGAAGACACGATTTCTATCACCAATTTAGCCGATAGCATTTTAGATGCTAAAATTGGTGAACGAGATGCTGCACAACTACGTGAAGATGTTGAATTAATAGATGGAGTGTATGGACCTTTAGATAATGCTGCCTATTTAAGTGGAAAAATTTGCCCCGTATTTTTTGGTAGTGCGGTAAACAATTTTGGCGTTAGAGAAATGTTAGATACGTTTATAAACATTGCCCCAACGCCATTAGAACGCCAAACAAGCGTAAGAGCTGTAAACCCTTATGAAGACAAATTCAGCGGTTTTATTTTTAAAATTCATGCCAACTTAGATCCCAAACACCGAGATAGAATTGCTTTTATGAGGGTTTGTAGTGGCCGTTTCGAACGCAACAAATATTACCACCATGTTCGTATAGATAAAGATGTACGTTTTAGCAATCCCTACTCTTTTTTAGCCAGAAGTAAAGACGTGATTGATGATGCTTACCCCGGCGATGTAATTGGTTTATTTGATACTGGTAATTTTAAAATTGGTGATACTTTAACCGAAGGAGAAAATTTTTATTATACCGGAATTCCAACTTTTTCACCCGAAATTTTTAAAGAATTGGTGAACAAAGATCCAATGAAAACTAAACAGTTAGAAAAAGGAGTTCAGCAGTTAACCGATGAAGGTGTGGCTCAATTGTTTACGCAGTTTGGCGGAAACAGAAAAATTATTGGTTGTGTAGGAGAGTTGCAGTTCGAAGTAATACAATACCGTTTATTGCACGAATATGGGGCTGCCTGTGAGTTTAGAACTTTACCTTATTATAAAGCTTGTTGGCTAACCTGTACAGATGAAAAAAAGCTAGAAGATTTCCTCCGTTTTAAACAACAAAATAGTGGAGAAGACAAAGATGGTAACCCCATTTATTTAGCACAAAGTGAGTGGTTTTTAAATACAGAAATTACTAATAATCCAGATATTGTGTTTCATTTTAGCAGCGAAGTGCATAAGTAAAAAATTGCTGATTTGAGATTTGAAATTTTTTATGGGTTTAGCTATAGATAAATATTAGTCTGCATCGTTTTTAAATCCTGCTGAATAGCAGGGCACACTTGTACAGCCGATAACTATCGGCTATAACCCTGCCGAACATCTATATTTGCAAACAGTTTATGAAAGCAAGAACATTAAAACAAGATAAAGTAAACATTATCACCTTAGGTTGTAGCAAAAATCTGGTAGATAGTGAGGTATTTAGTGGGCAACTATTGGCCAATAATATTGATGTGGTTCACGAAAATAAAAAGCTAGATCACAATATTGTGGTGGTAAATACTTGTGGCTTTATTGATAAAGCCAAAGAAGAAAGCATTAACACCATATTGGACCAACTTGAGCTAAAACGCAGAGGAAAACTAGACAAAGTATATGTTACAGGCTGCTTAAGTGAACGTTACAGAGAAGATTTAGCCGAAGAAATTAAAGGGGTGGATGCCTGGTTTGGTACCATGGAATTGCCATTAATGCTGAAACAATTTAACGCCGATTATAAAACTGAATTATTAGGAGAGAGGCTGTTAAGTACACCCAAACATTACGCCTACATGAAAATTAGTGAAGGTTGTAATAGAACTTGTAGTTTTTGTGCCATTCCTTTAATGCGTGGTCAACACATTAGCAAACCCATAGAAGAATTGGTGAAGGATGCAGAAAGTTTGGTAAAAAAAGGAGTGAAGGAGGTAATGCTGATTGCTCAAGAATTAACCTATTACGGATTAGATATTTATAAAAATCGAGAATTACCCAAATTATTACATGCCTTAGCCGATGTAAAAGGGTTGGAGTGGATTCGTTTGCATTATGCTTACCCATCGAAATTTCCCATGGAAATTTTAGATGCGATGAAAGAGAGAGACAACATTTGCAATTACTTAGATATGCCTTTACAGCATGCCAGCGACAATATGCTTAAAGCCATGCGTAGAAATATTACTCGTAGCGAAATGACGGACATCATTCATCAAATTCGTGAAACGGTTCCTGGTATTTGTTTGCGTACTACTTTAATTGCTGGTTTTCCTGGCGAAACTGAAAAAGATGTAGAAGATGTAAAAGAGTTTTTACAAGAACATCGTTTTGATAGAGTAGGTATTTTTAGTTACAGCCATGAAGAAAACACTTCAGCTCATGCATTGGAAGACAATATTCCACAAGAAGAAAAAGAAGCCCGAGCCCAAGAAATAATGGAAGTTCAGCAGGAGATAAGCTTAGAGAAAAATCAAGAAAAAGTAGGTAAAACTTTCAAAGTTTTGATCGATAAAAAAGAGGCTGGTCGCTATTTAGGTAGAACAGAATTTGACAGTGTGGAGGTAGATAATGAAGTGGTTATTCAATCTAGTAAAAAATTACCTATTGGCGACTTTGTTAATGTAAAAATTACCAAAGCATTCGATTATGATATTGAAGGCGTGGTTGTTTAAATTTTTTTGTAATTTTCTTTTCGCTAAATAAACAAATAAATCATTCGCAGAGCTATCAATAAAATACATTTATTTCGTAGATACAAACTATATCATGGAGTCTACTTGCAGCTATATACCTTACCAAGAAACTGGATCCTTTTCTAAAATTGTTATAGACTATTTAAACAATGCAACACCCTTACAGCCATTTTACGAGCATGAAGTTTCTATTGATGGTATTAAAAATGCAATAAAGGCAAGAAAAGGATTTAATACCAATAGAACTGTTTTGGTGCAAGCTTTAACCAAACAATACGAAGGTTTGCCATTAACCGATTTACAACAGCAGCATCTTCAACTGTTGTTACATGAAAATACTTTTACCATAACCACAGCTCATCAACCCAATATTTTTACAGGGCCTTTATACTTTATTTATAAAATTATTCATGCTGTTAAGTTGGCCAATGAATTAAAAGAACAATTGCCTGAGTACAATTTTGTCCCATTTTTTTACATGGGCAGCGAGGATGCCGATTTAGAAGAGTTGGGTTATATAAACTTAGGTGGAGAAAAATTGGTTTGGGATACCCTACAAACTGGTGCAGTTGGAAGGATGGTTATTGATAAAAAATTTATTCAACTCATTAGTAGAATAGAAGGACAAATTGGTGTGCATCCATTTGGAATTGAACTATCCAATATTTTCAAGCAGGTGTATACCGATGGAAAAACAATACAGCAGTCAACCCTTGAATTACTCCATATTTTGTTTCAAAACCTTGGTTTATTGGTACTTATACCAGATAATGCATTATTAAAATCACTTTTTAATGAAGTAGTGAATAATGAGGTTGAATTTAAAGACTCACATAAATTAGTACAAAATACTATTAATCAACTAGATAAGCACTATAATGTACAAGCTTCGGGCAGGGAAATAAACTTATTTTATCTATTCGAAAACACAAGGGAGCGAATAGAGCAAGAAGGAGACTTATTTCTAGTTAAAAAATTAAATAAACAGTTTCAATTAGTTGATTTACAAGAAGAAATACGAAATTATCCAGAGCGATTTAGTGCCAATGTAATTTTAAGAGGGGTATTTCAAGAAACCATATTACCAAACATTGTTTTTATTGGTGGAGGTGGAGAATTGGCCTATTGGTTAGAATTAAAGGCGGTATTCCAAAATTTTCAAGTGCCGTTTCCTGTGCTTATTCTAAGAAATTCATTCTTAATGATAAAGGACAAATGCCAAAAACTGATCGAAAAATACAATTTATCGGTTGTGGATGTATTTAAAACAGCATTTAAGCTGAAGGATCAACTGGTTTTAACTTTCTCCCAAAATCAATTGACCTTACAATCTCAAATTGAAGATTTACAAAGCATTTATGTACAAATAGAAACAATCACAAAAAAAATAGATGCTACACTGGCTGATCATACCCAAGCCCTAAAAAAACAAGCCAATTCTAAATTAATTGCTTTAGAATTGAAAATGTTGAGAGCCGAAAAAAGAAAGTTTGCTGAGATTAATGTACACATGGATCAATTGAAAAATGAGTTGTTCCCTCATAATAATTTGCAAGAACGTGTAGAGAATTTTTCACTGTACTATGCAACTCATGGTCCTAATTGGTTTAACACCATCTATAAAGCCTCAAAAGGGATTGATCAAACATTTTGTATAATCAAAGGATAGGTAGTAGTGGTATTGAAATAGCATTACTTAACATAATATTAATTATAGGATA
>JANOZK010000004.1:0-11546 GCA_031429335.1 Chitinophagaceae bacterium
TTACAACTAACACTAATAGCAATAATGAATAGATAAAAAATAATTTGTTTCATATGATTTCGTTGAATATAAAAATTGAAAGTAGCATTAATTTTTTAAGCTGTGTGTATTTTCACAAAAAGCAACTAAGTTAACTAATGCCGAAGTGATATCTGTAATAGACCAAAAAACGGTCTAAACAGCTATCCAATCGGAATCATACCAGAAAATTTTGGTCTAAATTAAAATTCACATTGGTATAAGCTCACAAAGGTGTTTCTATGCTTCCGCTTTTTGTGTCTTATTGATGGTTATAATTTTTTTTTCAATAAGAGCTGTGATAAGAGAAAACTTTTTTTGCCGATATTTTAAACAACGAGATAAGCAAAAATGGAAAATATTAATATTGATAAAACCCTTTACCAGTTTTTTTGCCCAACTCACCGGCTTCTACTTTTTGCTGCTGAATAATGGATGGTGTAAGTCTTTCGGGTTTGCCCAATGCTTCCCAAACAATAGTACTTACACTAAAATTAATATCCATACCAATTAAATCCATCAATTTAAATGGACCCATTTTAAAGCCAGTTTCTTCCATAATGGCATCTATATTTTCAATGGTTGCCAAATTTAATTCAACCAACTTCATGGCTTCTAAATAATAATGCCTTGCAACTCGATTTACAATAAAACCAGGAGCATCTGTACAAATTACAGGAACTTTGTTCATTTGTTTACATAGTGCAACAATGGTATCAACAACAGTAATATCTGTTTGCTTACCTTGTATCACCTCCACCAGCTTCATGATGGTTGCTGGGTTAAAAAAGTGCATTCCTACTACTTTTGATGAATTGTTTACACCAACAGCAATTTCATTAATTGAAATTGAAGAGGTATTTGTAGCTAAAATGGTATGCCCATTATTCACCTTTGCCAAATTGTTAAACAAATCAATTTTGGCTTCTTTTTTTTCTATAATGGCTTCTATACAAACATCTGCAATACAATTTGAAATAGTAGAAGTAAACAAAATTCGATTATAAATGGTAACTTTTTCTTCAGCCGATAATTTTTGTTTTTCTACTAAAAATTGAAGGCTTTTTTCGATAGCCAATTTACTTTTTTCTAACATCAACTCATTCACATCAAACTGAATAGTTGTAAAACCAGCTTGTGCAGCTACTTGTGCAATACCACTACCCATTGTACCTGCCCCACAAACACAAATTGTATTTATACGATTCATGTATGCAAGATAGTGGTTTTATAAAAGCCATTAAAATCGATGTAATACCATCTTGATTTAATAAATAGGCCAAAGGACTATGTTGAAATCTTAGATGGTATTATTCCGACATAAAACAGATTGGATTATTTTGTATTTCACTTCGGTATAATTTATAAATAGATAAAGCTTACATACATGTTATCCACCAATGTTTTAGCATTATATTTTTTACCAGCTATGTGTGTTATTTTTGTAGTATGGCAAAGAAAAAAGTGATGCAGCAATTGGATTTGTTTGGAGGGTTATTTGCCGAAGAACCCCCAATAACAAACGAAATAAAAACTGAATTAATTCATTTAGTTGAGCCAACCATTGACACAAAACAAGAATTGATAAATGAAGAAATAAGTAACCCTCCAGATCAAAGAGATGTAATTTTTGCAAATAATAATATTGGTGTTAAAATAAAATTGAAAGCTGCAAGTGTTATAGCTTCTGAAATAATTGACGAGAAAGTAATTGAACCACGATCAACCAAAAATGAGCAACCAAAAACTAGTAACAAAGAACACCACACACCTAACACCAAACACCAATTAACAAATAAGAAACAAGCAACAAAAACAAAAAGCAAACGAGGCAGAAAGAGTTTTAAGGAGATGGACGATGAAATAGGCCTAGTTAATATACCAGATGATGAAGTTTTAAATAAAAAACTATACTACCCAATTAGGGAAGTAGCAGCATTTTTTAATGTAAACACTTCTTTAATTAGGGCTTGGGAAGTAGAATTTGATGTGTTGCAACCAAGAAAAAACAGAAAAGGTGATCGATTATTTAGAGTAGAAGATATTAAAAATTTACAAATAATTTACTTCTTACTTCGCAATAAGAAATTTTCGGTTGATGGTGCAAAAAAATATTTGAAAGAAAACAAAAGTAAAGTAGATACCAACCAGCAGCTATTGCAAACCCTTACAAGGTTTCGCAGTTTTTTAGTTGAAATAAAGAATAACTTGCAGCATGTTTAAAGTACATTTTATGAAAAAATTTAGCTCCTTTTTTTTTGTACTTATACTATTTTCGGCTTGTTCAGTTTCGGGTACCAAATTTTTGAGTACGGAAAAATATGCCACTAGCAGAGATGAAGGACATGAAGGCAACTCAAAAATTTTAAAAGGAATTATCAACCGAAAATTATTAGAAAATGATACTGCCTTTAAATGGCTTGCAGACAATTATAAATATGCAAACCCCGATGCTAAAGCTATCGAGGCTTTTAAAAATAAAAAAGACAAATTTTCGATTATTGTATTTGGAGGCACTTGGTGCCACGACACTCAAAATTTGTTACCCATGTTTTATAAATTAGTTGATAAAAGTGGTTTTGATGCATCTAAAGTATTTTTAATTGGTGTTAATAGAGCTAAGACAACAATAAAAAAACTAGAAGTTAAATATGCTATTAAAAATGTTCCCACTTTTATAGTTATTGATAAGTTGGGAATAGAAATAGGCAGGATAGTTGAATATGGCAAGACTGGTTATATAGATAAAGAACTTGGCGAAATTGTTAGCAAAATTCCACAATAAAATAACATACTGAATGGCCGAGTTTGATCAATACGCAAAAGATTACAGACAATTACACAACGAAAATTTAAAAATTACTGGTTTTAATAGCTTGCACTTTATTGATGTAAAAGTAAAATGGTTGGCCGAATATGAAAAAAATGAGCCAATACGTTTGCTAGACCTAGGTTGTGGCGATGGTTTTACTGCAGAATATATGTTTAAACAATTTCCACAATGGAGCATTGAGGCAATTGAAGTGTCGCAACAAAGTATTGATGTTGCAAAATTAAAGCATGCACCTAATACCAATTTTCAATGGTTTAATGGTAAACATGTGCCGTTTGAAGATGAAAGTTTTGATGCAATTTTTATAGCTTGCATATTTCATCATGTGCCTTTGAATGAACATTTTAATTTAATGAATGAAGCCAAACGTGTATTAAAAAAAGGTGGACGATTGTATTTATTTGAACACAATCCCTATAACTTAGGCACACAGTATTTAGTAAAAACTTGTGTGTTTGATGGTACTGCCCATTTACTACCTGTTAAACATTTTCTACATTTATTTACACAACAACAATGGCAAGTTAATTTTGTAAAATACCTTACTTTTTTGCCAGGTTGGAAATGGATTAGACCACTGTTACAATTAGAAAAACACTTATCTTGGTTGCCCTTGGGCGGACAATATTTTATTTCGGCTACCAAAAAATAAAAAGGCTATCAACAGCAATAAAAAAGCATAGCTCAGCTTCATCATCATTTCATAATTGCCCCTGTTGTATTGCAGGTTTATGTTATTATTGCCAGCTTTTACTGGTATTTGCATAAAACAATTTTTCCAAGTATTAATGGGTAAGCCATTTACTTCTTTCCAACGATAATAATTGTTTTGTTGAATAATAATATTGCCTGATGTTTTACAATTAATGTTAAGGTTAATAGCCAAGTACGATAAATTAATAGTATTAATTGTTAAGCTATCTACATCATCACTAAATACAAATGCATTATTTCTTAAAATACTTTCGTTAGCAGTATCTACAACAAACATTTTTTCGTATCCACTAAAAATAGTATTACTCATTAAAAATGTTGCCCCATTCATAATCTTGGAAGCGTTGTGGTTACTCCAAGGATCAAACATGTACAATTTTCTATTTTCAGCCAATGATTTTTTTAAATACTCATCTGGTTGTTGGTTATAAAAACTTGCTGCATATTTATTAAAGATTGAAGGTTTAACATTACCTACACCAGAAACTGCCATAGCAATGTTGTAATTAACAAACAAATCAACAACAATAAATAGTAGTAGCCAGTACTTTTTAGTAAGTAATTGTTTAATAAATACCATGGCAAGTACCCATAATATTATTTGTATTACTGTATTTAAAAAGAATAATTTATAATGCAATTTAGTTTCAAATACAGCGTATTTATTGGTTAATAAAAACACAACAACAATACCTAACAGCATAAATACACAAATGTATTTGAGTATGCGAATATTTAACTTTGATAAATTAATATCTTGCTTATTCAGCTGATAAATGGCAGCTGCTATAAATAATATTATCACATATACTCTTGCTGAAGCACTCCACTTAAAGACAGCCATTAATGGTAAAAACTTAAAACTTAAATTACCAATTGGCGTAAGAAAACCAAATAAAAAAACAAATGTAAAAATGGCAATACTAGTAAGTAAAACTACAAATGAGGTTTTATTTTTTTTATAGTTCAGTACAAATAAAACAACTGCCAATAGTGGTAAAATACCAAAATAAATATCTCTATTTGCACTATGGCAAAGCAGATCATAATTTTTATTATAAACACTAGTGGGTATGAATAAGGATGATAAAAACTGAGGGTAAAAACAGTCTCGAAAGGGTAAGTCTGTTGTTAACTCTTTTCCTCTATTATAAAAAGGCAAAAACTCTATATAAGCAATAATTGCAGGTAAGCTAAGCAGTAAAGCTATTACAAGAGCTAGCAATAAAAAAAAAATAATTTTATTAATAGCAAGTCCTTTTTTTAGTTGTTGCCAAACCTGCCAAACAAACAAAGCCAATACACAATAAATGGTATAAATTATAAATGCAGGATACCCACAAACCAACATTAACCAACTTGTGATGCCTAATAAAATACTGTTCTTAAAATTAGGTTGTTCAATTATTAAAAAGTAGAAATAAAATACCCATGGAATAAAACCAAAAGAAGCTGTCCAGTTAATAAAATTTGCTATTCCACTTACAAAGCCACTACATATATATATTGTAACGCCTGCCAACAATAAAAAATTATTCTTTGTTATTAAACCCAATAGCTTAAATGCACCAGTGGCACCAATTAAAATATAAGTAACATATTCTAGTAAAAACAAGGAGTGATTGTATTTAAAAAAGTAGCACAATATAAAAGCAAAGGGGTTCCAAACAGCACCTTGCATATCTGAAACCTGTGGCACACCATTCAATAAAAATGGATTCCATAATAGTAATGTGCCTTGGTGCAACGCATCGCTTAAATACATACGAACCGGTATGTAGTAAAAAGAGTTATCGTCTTTTAAACACACTAATTGAAAAGTAAAAAACCAATTTGCAGCCAATACAAGTACAGCTAAAATAAAAAAATTACGCAGTAGAAAAAGTGTTGGTTTTGAGTTGTACATTATTGGCTTGCATTATGCAAATTAATATTGGTAGCTGTAGCTGCCAGTTGTATTTGCATTGTTTTAAGTAATGTTAAAATAGCCAAATTTATTTGTTCTTTATCTTCATAAAATTCTTCAATCGTTTGCTCAATTTTGGTGAAATACTCTATGGTATAAATATGGGCATTTTTACCCGTTTCAATAAAATAAACAGCACTACTTTCAATTGCAGTAAAATTATTAAGCAACCCTTTTAAAGCGGCTGCAAGTTTTTCTAAATTATCTAAGGAAGTATTTAAACCAATTTCTAACCTTATGTCTATTTTGCGTTGAGTACATAAGGTAATATTGTCTAATACGCTATCAACCATTTGTTTATTGGGAACGGTTATATAAGTTTTAGATTCGGTTCTTATTCTTGTACTTCTTAACCCAATTTTTTCTACTGTGCCACTAAAGTTTAAAACCTTAACCATATCGCCAGTTACAAATGGTTTATCAAAAAATATAATAAAAGAGGCAATTAGGTTTTCTAAACTTTCTCTAGTGGCTAATGCAAGGGCAGCACCAACAATGCTTAAGCCAGTAAGAAGGTTGCCAATATTTTTATTAAATGAAAAGCGGAGTATTAATAAAATACCAATTATTAAAATTAATACTTTAAAAAAATCTTTAAAAAATACAATTAATTGGTTGTCGGTTTGGTCTTTTGTAGCATTTGCTTTTTCTTCTAAAACCATTGCAATAAAATCGACCAATCTTAAACAAAGCCAAATAAAAACAATGATCAATAATCCATTTGCAAAACTTTCAACAATAGTTCTAGAAGTAATTTTAAACACTTTAAAGTCTAATGCACTAGGAAAGTTTAAATTATCTAAAGCTACGAACGAAATAAATAATACCAAAAAACTATCTAATGGTTGCACCACTAAATCGCAAAAAGATTTCTTTTGAAAAGTACCCCCAGCTTTAGCAATTAGTTTAAATAACAGGCCAGCAATATATTTTGATAAAAATCTTTTAAATAATAGAGCTAATAATATTATTCCAATTTCTATTAAATAACTCTGTACAGTATTATCAAAATAAATTTGTTGTAAAAAACGGTTCATAAATTTAATTTACCCTACAAAAGTGCCATTCTTAAACTATAAAAACCCAATATTGGTAATGTTATTTATAAAAAATTGCTATAGGTTGTTAAAAAATGTAAATACCCATTAACCACAAAACCAAAACAAATCTTAACTATTATCTTTACAGCCAATTTATGAGTCAAGATAAATACGAAACGGTTATTGGTTTAGAAATTCATGCACAACTACAAACCAATAGCAAATTATTTAGTGGCGACAGTATTGCATTTGGTGCAGAACCCAATACACATGTTAGTGCAATTGTTTTGGCACATCCTGGCACTTTGCCAAAAACCAATAAAAAGGCAGTAGAATATGCCATTAAATTAGGCATAGCTTGCAATTGCCAAATTGAAAAAGACAATTATTTTGCTCGTAAAAATTATTTTTACGCCGATTTACCCAAAGGCTACCAAATATCGCAACATACTACGCCTATTTGTAAAGGTGGTTATATAAATATTAATACCAGCAAAGGCCAAAGAAAAATTGATTTAAACAGAATTCATATCGAAGAAGACGCTGGCAAAAGCATACACGATTTAGATCCCAACTTTACTTGTATTGATTTAAACCGTGCTGGCACACCATTGGTAGAAATTGTAACAGAACCTTGTTTGCATAGTAGTGAAGAAGCTTTTCAATATGTTACTACTATAAGAAATTTGGTTCAGTGGATTGGGGTTTGCGATGGCAATATGGAGGAAGGTAGCTTACGCTGCGATGCCAATATTTCGATTCGTTTAAAAGGAGCCTTACAATTAGGAACTAGGGTTGAAGTAAAAAATTTAAACTCCATTAGAAACGTAAAAAAAGCAATTGAGTTTGAGGTTGAAAGAATGATAAAAATTGTGGAAGCTGGTGGTACAATTACACAACAAACCAGAAGTTTTGATGCCACCAACGATACTACTTTCTCTATACGTGATAAAGAGGATGCCAACGATTATAGGTATTTTGCCGACCCCGATTTAGCACCTTTTCATTTAACCGAAGATTTTATTAATGCACTCGAACAACAATTACCTGCTTTACCTTGGCAATTAAAAAAAGAATTTATAGAGGTGTATGGTTTAAACGAATACGATGCTTCACAACTATGCGATGAAAAATTTATTGCCGATTATTTTGTAAAAACGGCTACTTTTTGTACCAAATATAAAGCCATTGTAAACTGGATTACTGGCCCAATACGCCAATATTTAAACGAAAAAAATAAAGGGTTTGCAAATATTAATTTACTTCCAATAACCTTAGCTCAATTAATTGAAATTGTAGAGGAGGGTAAAGTTAACTTTTCGGTGGCATCGTCAAAATTATTGCCTTTGTTAATGGAAGAAAATAAGAGTCCATTACAATTAGCCGAAGAACTAAATTTAATTCAAGTAAGCAATAGCAATGAATTAGAAACTTGGATAAATGAAGTAATTGCTGCTATGCCGGATAAAGTAAATGAATACAAAAAAGGAAAAAAAGGCTTAATAGGCTTATTTGTTGGCGAAGTAAAAAAACTAAGCAAAGGCAAAGCAGATCCCAAAGTGGTAACTGAATTATTGCAACAAAAATTGCAGTAAGATAATTTTATAAGAGCCAAATGAAAAAAAGATTGGTAACAATGGCTTATTTCTTTTGTTACAACTCATTGAACTAAATTAAAAATCGAAATCAATCATAATGAAAAAAATATTCATCATTGTATTTGCCGCAACATCACTGCTAGCTTGTAATCCTAAAGAACATGGTGCATTTACGGTTAGTGGAAACATTGCCAATGCAACAACAGATAAAATTTATTTAGAAGAAATACCTTTTGCAGGAGAAAGACCCATTGTTGTTGATTCTACCACATTAAAAAATGGAAAATTTGAATTAAGGGCTTTAGCAAAAGAAGAAGGTTTGTATTCACTTTCATTACATCAAGGACCTCAAATTTTATTGGTGAACGATGCAAAAAATATTCGAGTAAAAATGGATGTAAACAATTATAAAGCCTACGAAACGGAAGGATCAAATGCTTCTACAAGTTTGCATGATTTATTTGGTAAATACGAAGCACAGTTTAATAAAGTTAAAAATGCTTTTAATACTCTGGATTCATTGCAAACACAAAAAGCAAACGATAGTATTATGACATTTCATAAACTACAACGCAAAAATGAAATGACCAAACTGAACAATGTATTACAAGATTTTATTACTAGCAGCCAAAGCCCTGCAGCCAGTTTGCATGCTTTAGGGTTAGCAACAAAAAGTATGGAGCTCGACGAACTAAGAGCCCTAGCATTAAAAGCTGCTAGTAAGTTTAAAGAATACGAAGGCATGCAAAGGTTTCAGAAATTACTCACAGGCCAACAACACCCACTAATTGATAAACAAGCTCCAGATTTTGCCTTACCTACAGCCAATAAAGACACCATTACACTAAGTAGCCTTCGTGGTAAATATGTGCTGGTAGATTTTTGGGCAAGTTGGTGTAAACCCTGCCGTCAAGAAAACCCCAATGTTGTTGCAGCTTACAATAAATATAAAGATAAAAATTTTACCATACTTGGTGTATCAATAGACGACGACAAAAAAAATTGGACCGATGCTATTGCTGCAGATAAATTAAATTGGATAAACGTAAGCGACTTAAAAGGCTGGGAAAGCCCTCTTGTTGGGCTTTACAAATTTGATGGTATACCATTTAATATTTTAGTAGACCCCTCGGGCAAAGTTATTGCCACTAGTTTACGTGAAGATGCGTTAGATAAAAAATTGAGTGAAGTGCTGAAATAAATATTCTCGGAGAATACACAGATAACGCAGAAATAAATATTCGGTGAATTCAGCGTTTTTCGTGAGCAAAAGAGAGAATTCTATTGCAAATAAATAGAACAAAATAAAAGCCCTCAACTACTAAGTAATTGAGGGCTTTCTTATGTAAAAAACTATTTGTCTATTTACCTATGTGGTTAAAATTATACCAAATTAATATCAAAATTTACTAACTGTACAAACTCTTGTAAACGAGCATCAATATCGGCTCTGGTTAATTCTCTCAATCTTTCTGTACCAAATTTTTCAACACAGTAACTAGCCATTGCACTACCCACAATAATGGCAGTTTTCATGTTTTCGAAACTAATGTCTTTGGTTTTAGCAATATGACCAATAAAGCCAGCAGCAAAAGTATCGCCAGCACCAGTTGGGTCAAACACTTCTTCTAATGGTAGTGCTGGAGCAAAAAATACTTGGTTGTGATGAAACAACAAAGCCCCATGTTCTCCTTTTTTAATAATTACATATTTAGGGCCCATAGCCATAATAGATTTAGCAGCACGTACTAAACTATAATCGCCACTTAATTGCCTTGCTTCACTATCGTTCACCATTAATACATCTACTTTAGCCAATACTTTTTTCAAATCATCCATGGCTATATCCATCCAAAAATTCATGGTATCTAAAACCACCAATTTAGGTTTGGTTTTTAGTTGTTCAATTACACTTAATTGTACAGCAGGTGCTAAATTACCCAACATTAAAAACTCACAATCTTGGTAGCTTTCTGGTACAACAGGCTTAAAGTCGGCCAGTACATTTAATTCGGTAACCAAAGTATCTCTACTATTCATATCCATGTGGTAACGGCCACTCCAAAAAAATGTTTTTTCGTCTTTTTTAATTTGTACACCCTCTAAGGTTACATTTCTGGCAGTTAAAGCATCTAATTCTGCTTGTGGAAAATCTCCACCAACCACACTAATTTGTTTAACAGGTGTAAAATTGCTAGCACACCAAGCAATATAAGTACCAGCACCACCAATAATTTTATCACTTTTACCAAAAGGGGTTTCAATAGCATCAAAAGCCATAGAACCAACAACTACTAAAGACATAATCGGTTTATTTTGTTTATGGCGGCGAAACTAAAACATTGTTGTCAGATAGTATAAAATGTTTTTTAACCGCTTAGGTAGGTTTTCACACAAAGAAACTAAGGAGACCAAGTACACAAAGATTTTTCTGAGTTATTGGTGTTATTGTAAAAACCATTGTGAACATTGTGGTAAATGTTAACCACAGCGTTAAAGTAGTTAAACACAATTAGTTGCACGGTGTATCAATTGAACATTCAAACACTAGAACAATTAAACTTTTAACTAGCTTTTGTAATATCTATCAACTGTTTACGGCGACGTTATTAATCCTGCTAATTGCAGGGTTCCGTTCAAGTTTCTGTACTTTAGTCGTCTTTTTTTGCTCTCAAAAAGCAAAGCATCAATAGCATTACTTTAGTTATATTTCATTTAAGCATTCTTCTGCTATATCCTTATGCTCTCAAGTATTTTCTTTACTTCCAACTATTACCTTTGCAAAAAATACAAACCATGAGTCCATTAGTACAAGAGTTTAACGATTACCGTCAAAAAATGAACGAAGTAATTTTAAGTAAAAACAATTTAGTCATAAAACGTTTATGGAATTTAGATACCAATACCTACGAAGCCGGAGCAATTGATGCAAAAACCAAAGAAATGTTGGGTTTGGTGGCTAGCATGGTTTTGCGTTGCGACGATTGTATAAAATATCATGTAGGCAAAAGCTTTGAACAAGGCATTACTACCGAGCAGCTGTACGAAATTTTTGCTGTAGCCAACATTGTTGGTGGAACAATTGTTATACCTCATACACGCAGAGCAGCAGAGTATTGGGAGGCGTTGCAGGGTGGTGAGTAGTGAGTAGTGAATGGTGAATAGTGAATCTGGGTCTATCCAGCACCAACTATACACCAAATAACATTTTTGTTGAACTTATTAATTACATGTTTACTTTTACAACGTAAATACATACATATGAGTGAAGTACTAGATAAACCAGCATTAACTGCAAAAGATTTTGCAACCGATCAAGAAGTTCGTTGGTGCCCTGGCTGTGGCGATTATTCAATTTTAGCACAAGTTCAAAAAAT
>JANOZK010000005.1:0-24484 GCA_031429335.1 Chitinophagaceae bacterium
TAAATGGTTCAATACCCACAGGAGGTAATGGTTCATTTACTTATTTATGGCAAAGAAGCACCACAAGTGCAACAGCAGGTTTTAGTGCAGCCTTAAATACTAATACAAATAGTAATTACCTACCAACTTCATTAACTCAACCAACATGGTTTAGAAGAGTGGTAACCTCAGGTGTTTGTAATGGAGATACTTCAGCAGCAGTAATGATAACAGTTACGGTACCTGTAACAACAAATACCATTACAGCAGCACAAACCATTTGTACAGCTTCAACGCCAGCATCATTAACTGGTTCAACACCAACAGGTGGAGATGGAACTATTTATACTTACTTATGGCAAAGAAGCACCACAAGTGCAACAGCAGGATTTACAGCAGCTTTAAATACGAATACAACTATTAATTACCAACCAACTTCTTTAACCCAAACAACTTGGTTTAGAAGAGTAGTAACCTCAGGTGTTTGTAATGGAGATACTTCTGCAGCAGTAATGATAACTGTAAACGCATTGGTAACAAACAATACTATTACAGCAGCACAAACAATCTGTACAGCTTCAACACCTGCACAATTAACAGGCTCAACCCCAGCAGGTGGAACAGGTACATTTACATACTTATGGCAAAGAAGCACCACAAGTGCAACTGCAGGGTTTACAGCAGCATTAAATGTTAATACGACCATTAACTATCAACCAACATCATTAACGCAAACAACCTGGTTTAGAAGAGTGGTAACCTCTGGTGTTTGTAATGGAGATACTTCTACAGCAGTAATGATAACTGTTACAGTACCTGTAACAACAAATACTATTACAGCAGCTCAAACTATTTGTACAGCTTCAACACCAGCACAATTAAATGGTTCAACACCAGCAGGTGGAACAGGTACATTTGCATACTTATGGCAAAGAAGTACCACAAGTGCAACAGCAGGATTTACAGCAGCATTAAATGTTAATACGACCATTAATTACCAACCAACTTCATTAACGCAAACAACTTGGTTTAGAAGAGTGGTTACTTCAGGAGCATGTAATGGTGATACTTCTACAGCAGTAATGATAACTGTAAATGCATTAGTTACAACCAATACCATTACAGCTGCACAAAGCATTTGTACGGGTTCAACCCCAGCACAATTAAATGGTTCAACACCTACTGGTGGTATAGGTACTTATGCTTACTTATGGCAAAGAAGCACCACAAGTGCAACAGCAGGATTTAGTGCAGCATTAAATGTTAATACTACCATTAACTACCAACCCACTTCATTAACCCAAACAACCTGGTTTAGAAGAGTGGTAACATCAGGTGTTTGTAATGGAGATACATCAGCAGCAGTAATGATTACGGTTAATTCTTTACCAGTTGCAAGTATAAGTAGTGCCAGCACAATTTTATGTGGACCAACAGCAACCTTAAATTTAATTGCCACAGGTGGTACAAGTTATCAATGGAGTATTGGAGGTACACCAATTGTAGGAGCAACAGCAGCTACATATACAGCTAATGCAATTGGTACTTATACTGCTACTGCAACAAATGCACAAGGCTGCACAGCCCCAGCAACAGGCAGTATTGTATTAACTAGATTAATAGCAGCAATTCCTGCATTTAATTTTGACAGTTATTGTATAAATACTGCAATCAATTTCACTAACCAAACTGTAACTACAGGAGCTGGAACAGTAAGTTATGCTTGGAGTGATAATATTGGTAATAGTGCTACTACAACAAACACATCGATAACCTATGCCAATACAGGTAGTTATAATGTTAAGTTAAGGGTACAATCTACTGTATGTACTAATTTGGCTGATAGTATAACCAGAACGGTAGTAGTAGAATCTGTTTTACCAGCAACTCGTTATACAACTGTAGATGCAGCTATCAATGACGACACACAATTACAGGCAAGAAACTTTGGAACAAGCTATACTTGGATTCCAAGCACAGGCTTAAACAATGCATTTACAAGAACACCAATAGCAAATATTACACAACAACAACAATATCGAATAGCAATAAGAGTTCCATCGGGTTGTGTAACTGTTGATACTGTTTTGGTAAGAGTTCATGAAAATTATACGGTATATGTTCCTAATGTGTTTACACCTAATGGTGATGGTAGAAATGATAAGGTAATTATTTTACCTGTAGGTATAACGCAATTAAGATCTTTCCGTATTTATAATAGATGGAATAAAAAAGTGTACGAAACATCCGACATTAATGGAGGCTGGGATGGAAGAGTAAACGGTGTGTTACAACCAATGGAAACTTATGTATGGTTTGTAGAAGCCATTGCCAAAGACGGAAGCTTGGTTAGTAAAACGGGATCAATTACTTTATTAAGATAATATCAGCATATATGAATACCATAACATTTAAAAAAAAGCATTCAACAATGAATAATACTATCAAAACAAAATGGGTAATGATGATCTGCTGTACAATATGTTGTATGTGGATGAAAAATGCACAAGCACAAGACCCTCATTTTTCTCAATATTTTGCTTCGCCCATGACGATGAATCCATCTTTCATTGGAAAAGATGTAAATGATTGGCGTGCAGCCATTAATTTTCGTACACAATGGTGGGGAACTGGTGTTAGTGCATTTAACACTACAACAATATCATTAGAAAAAAGGTTAGCTCCCTCAAAATCGAGCAACGATTATTTGGCAGTTGGCTTAATGTTATTGTCTGACCAGTCGAATAACGGCCTTTTGAAAAATAATTATTTAACTGGTGGCGTAGCTTATAACAAATCTTTAAATGGCGACGCAAGTGAGCAGTTTGGTGCTGGTTTATCATTTACCTATGCCAATCGTTTATTAGATCAATCAAAGTTTCTGTTTCAGTCTCAATTTGGCAGTATGGGATTTCAGCGTGAAGCACCCACCAACGATGTTGTTATTGTTGGCAAAAACAGTTACTTAGATGTAAATGCAGGCGTTAATTACAGCAAGAATAATAGAACCAATGGATATAGAATTGGAGCAGGTTATTTCCATGCCGCTAAACCTAAGTTGAGTGCACTTAGTAATAGTGAATATAGTGTAGACCCAAGGTTAAGTGTGCAAGCTAGTGGTTGGTTACAATTGCCAAGTAAACATGAAGTTCATGTAAGCACCAATAGCGAATTTCAAGGTGGATTTCAAATATATACCGTTGGCGGATTGTTTAAATTTAAGATTGAAGGCGATGATACCCTTGAAAGTTTAAATATTGGTTGCTTTAAACGCTTTGGTGATGCTGTATACCCTTATGTTGGACTAGAAGCCAATAACTGGGTTGCTGCAATTAGTTACGATGTAATATCTAGTGATTTAAAAAATGCTTACAACTCTGTACAAAGTCTTGAATTTAGTTTGGTTTGGCAGTTCGCTGGCAAAAAAGGGGCAGCAAGCAATTCAGTTGTAAAACCAATTTATTATTAATATTACTTAAACTCTATATTATTACTTTTCTAAAGTTTATGTGTTCTTAAGTTTTATTATACCACCAATAAAAACGCGAGAACACATAAATTTTAAAAGCAAATAGCTAAGGCAATAATCTTTAGCTATTTACTTTTTTATTCGTATTTATTTTGAGAAATTCTGTATATATTTTTCTTAAGCAGTAACTGCCGCAATACCTGGTAACTCTTTACCTTCGAAATATTCTAACATGGCACCACCACCAGTACTTACATAGCTCACTTGTTGGTTAAAACCAAATTGGTTTACTGCACTTACACTATCGCCACCACCTACTAAACTAAATGCACCATTTTGTGTGCTTTCAGCAATGGCAACTGCCACAGTTTTTGTACCTGCCTGAAATTTTTCCATTTCAAAAACGCCCATTGGGCCATTCCATAAAATGGTTTTTGAGTTTCGTATTACTTCGCTAAAAATGCCAGCAGCTTTGGGCCCAATGTCTAAACCCATCCAACCATCTGGTATAGCATCGCTGGGGCAGGTTTTAGTATTGGCATCGGCAGCAAATTTATCGGCAATAATAGAATCTTCAGGTAAATGAATACTTACATTTTTAGCAGTGGCTTTTTGTAAAATTTCTAAAGCAGTTGCCAATCTATCTTCTTCGCATAACGAGTTGCCAATTTTACCACCTCTAGCTTTCATAAAAGTGTAAGCCATACCACCACCAATAATTATATCGGTAGCACGTTCTAATAAATTTTCAATAATCAATATTTTATCCGAAACCTTTGCTCCACCAATAATGGCAGTAAAGGGCTTTTCGGCTTTATGTAAAACTTTTTCTGCACTTGCCACTTCAGCTTCCATTAATAAGCCAAAAAAACGATTTTCTGGAGTAAAAAATTGTGCAATTACTGCTGTACTTGCATGTGCTCTGTGGGCTGTACCAAAAGCATCGTTTACCCAAACGGTGCCTAGCTTTGCCAGTTTTTGGGCAAATGCTTCATCGCCTTTTTCTTCTTCTTTATAAAAGCGTAAATTTTCTAATAACAATACTTCTCCGGCTTTTAACATAGAAGCTGTTAAAGTTGCTTGTTCACCAATACAATCATTGGCAAAAAATACAGTTTTACCACCCAATAAATCGCTTAAATGTTGTACAATATGTTTTAGAGAATATTTATCTTCTGGTCCATCTTTTGGTCTTCCTAAATGGCTCATTAAAATTACGCTACCACCATCGTTTAATATTTTATTTATTGTTGGTATAGCAGCCGTCATTCTGGTATCATCAGTAATAGCTAATGTGGCTTTGTCTAATGGCACATTAAAATCGACCCTAATAAGTACTTTTTGATTAGCGAAATTGTGTTGTGAAAATTTGCTCATGATTTCTAATTGTTAGTTTCAAAAATAGTTTAAATGTGTTTAAATAGCTATTAAGTTTTGGTGTTCATTCAATTTCTTTTAATAATTGGGTAATTAAATCCAAATTTCGTTCGGCTAAGGTTTCTTTGTTACGCAATTTTATTTTGCTCATTGTTTTACTGATTATTTTATAAGCTTCAATACCTTGTTCTTCGTTGAAAAAACATTTATACCAATCAGTTAATTCAGTATTATAAGCCATTCTAGCAGTATTTATAAAGTGTAGCTTAAATGGTTGTGGATACCAACCATGGGTTAAACTTTCAATTTTATTTTCTACTTGATACGTAAAACAGATTTTTAAAAACTCAACATATTGTAAAGTTCTAATTCTTACTTCTTCTTTTGTTTCTAATTTAGTTGGTTTAATTCTCCATTGGTTGTATTTATCATCAAATGGGTTACTAGCAGAAGCATTAATACTTCTATACCACTTATCGATACTTTTATACTTTACCCATACATTCTCTTTTTTAATAATTCTTTTAACTTGTAATTCGTCTTTTTTTTGACCCACCACTTCAAAAATAAACTTCCCATTTTGTGGATTACCTTCTAGTGGTAAAAGCGTAATTTGTTTGGTTAATTCATTCCATTTCCAAGTACCCGTATTATAAAAATTTACACCAAAATGTGTATAGGAACCATTTGTATTTATTTGTAAAGCCATACTTTGATAGCCAGAGCTATCAGAGTAATCGTAGCTCTGTTGCACCACAAACCAATCGGCATTTAAGGAAAAATCTTTTTTACTATTACAAGAAAATAGTAATAATAAAAATAATATACTACAAAAATGTTTCATATCTGTGGTACCAAATGTACAAGGCAAAGCAATGCCAAATAGTGATTTTTATCAACAAAAAAAGTAATAAAAAAAGCCCTAAACAATGTTTAAGGCTTTACAATATGAATAGTAATTTGCATTAGCTAATTAATCCTGCAAAATGTTTTACAGTACGAACCAATTGGCTTACATAACTCATTTCGTTATCGTACCAGCTAACTGTTTTTACAATTTGAGTATCGCCAACAGTAATTACTTTAGTTTGTGTTGCATCGAACAAAGAACCAAAGTGTGTACCAATGATATCGGTACTTACAATTTCATCTTCATTGTAGCCAAAACTTTCGTTTGCAGCAGCTTTCATTGCAGCATTTATTTCATCGAGTGTTACTTTTTTGCCTAAAACTGTAACTAGTTCAGTTAAAGAACCAGTAATGGTTGGTACACGTTGAGCACCACCATCTAACTTGCCTTTTAGTTCTGGTAATACCAAACCAATGGCTTTTGCAGCACCGGTGCTATTAGGAACAATATTTTGAGCTGCAGCTCTTGCTCTTCTCAAATCGCCTTTTGGGTGTGGAGCATCCAATGTATTTTGATCGTTGGTGTACGCATGAATTGTAGTCATGCTACCAGCTAAAATACCATAATTATCACTTAATACTTTAGCCATAGGAGCCAAGCAGTTAGTAGTACAACTTGCACAAGAAATAATGGTTTCGCTACCATCTAAAATGGCATGGTTAACATTAAAAACAACTGTTTTTAAATCGCCAGTTGCAGGAGCAGAAATTACTACTCTTTTAGCACCAGCAGTAATATGAGCAGCAGCTTTGTCTTTATCAGTAAAGAAACCAGTGCTTTCAATAACTACATCAACATCATGGGCACCCCAAGGAATTTGTGCTGGATCTCTTTGAGCATAAATTTTTACGCTATTACCATTTACTACAATTGAATCTTCAGTAGCTGTAACAGGAGTATCGAAACGCCCTTGTGCACTATCGTACTTTAATAAATGAGCCAATACTGCAGGAGAAGTAAGGTCGTTAATAGCAACCACTTCGATACCTTCCATGTTATAAATTTCTCGAAAAACCAAACGGCCTATTCTTCCAAAACCGTTAATTGCAACTTTTACCATTGTATATAATTTTAGTATTTAAATATTCGAAACGAAGTGCAAAAGTAACGGTTTAATGGCAATTTTTAATGATAGAAATCTGTTACTTAAAATTGCATTATGCAACAAAGAATCTTGTCTTTTTAAAAGAGCAATTGCGACAGAATACTTCTGTTTGAAGTTATGGGTTTATAGTTTTCTGAAAAAATCATAAAAAAACCACCCAAAAAATAGGTGGTTTTTTATTCTATCGATTGCTCATGTCAATAAAACCTTTTATCTTAAAAATAATAATTCTCTATACTTAGGTAAACTCCAATCTTCATCATTTACTAAATGTTCTAGCTTATCTACACTGTAACGTATTACATCAAAATAAACTTCTTTAACATCGGCACAATAAGCAATGGCTCTTTCTCTTGTGTCAGCAATTGCATTGGCAACTTTTCTTGCTTCAACCAATGCGTTTACGTTGTCGTAAATAGCCTGAATATGTGCACTAACTTCAGTTAAAATAGCTAATTGGCTAGCATAAGCACTTGCAGGTAAACCTGCAGCTTTTAAACCATTTACATTGGCCAATAACTCGTTTTGGTATTTAACTGCTGTTGGAATAATATGATTCAAAGCTAAATCGCCCATTATTCTTGCTTCAATTTGAACTTTCTTTAAATATTTTTCTAGCTCAATTTCGTGCCTGGCTTCTAATTCTGAATGGGTATAAACATTATTGCTTTCAAACAATTTTTTAGCTTTATCTGCCAGCATAGCATCTAATGCCAAAGGTGTTGTAGGTACATTTGGTAAGCCACGTTTTGCAGCTTCTTTATGCCACTCTTCGCTGTAACCATCTCCTTCAAACAATACTTTCTTACTTTCAACAATGTATTTTTGCAAGGTTTGCATTATTGCAATTTCTTTTTTCTCACCCTTTTCAACATGGGCATCAACTTCAATTTTAAAGTTCTTTAAAGTTTCGGCCATAATGGTGTTTAAAGTGGTCATGGCATTGGCACAGTTTGCACCAGAACCCACTGCTCTAAACTCGAACTTATTACCTGTAAATGCAAATGGAGAAGTTCTGTTTCTATCTGTATTATCTAACAATAATTCAGGAATACTTTTATGTATATCTAGTTTCAAAATAGCCTCATCTTGCTCATCAAACTTATCACCAACACGGCTTACCACTTCATCTAAAACTTTGGCTAAATATTGCCCAACAAAAACCGATATAATGGCTGGTGGTGCTTCGTTTGCTCCTAAACGATGGTCGTTACCTGCACTAGCAATGGATGCTCTTAATAATTCTGCATAATCGTGTACTGCTTTAATGGTGTTAACAAAAAATGTTAAAAACATTAAGTTTGTTTTAGGGGTTTTTCCTGGAGCCAATAAATTAACACCAGTATCGGTACTCATACTCCAGTTATTGTGTTTACCACTTCCATTAATACCAGCAAATGGTTTTTCGTGTATTAGTACACGTAGGTTGTGCCTACGAGCAACTCTGTCCATAACATCCATTAATAATGTGTTATGATCCACAGCAATACTAACTTCTTCAAATATAGGTGCACACTCAAATTGAGCAGGAGCAACTTCGTTATGTCGAGTTCTTAAAGGAATACCCAGTTTGTAAGATTCTGTTTCAAAATCTCTCATAAAAGCATAAGTTCTTTCTGGGATAGAGCCAAAATAATGGTCTTCTAATTGTTGCCCTTTTGCAGGTGAAGCACCAAAAACAGTTCGGCCACATTGTACTAAATCGGGTCTTGCATTTGCCAAACCTTCATCAATTACAAAATACTCTTGCTCCCAGCCTAAAGTTGCTGTTACTTTCGAAATATTTTTATCGAAATAATTACAAACGTCAACCGCACTTTTATTTAATGCTTCTAATGCTTTTAATAATGGAGCTTTATAATCTAAGCTTTCGCCTGTGTAAGAAATAAATATGGTAGGAATGCACAATGTTTTTCCTTGTCCAATTTCCATAATAAATGCAGGGGATGATGGATCCCAAGCAGTATAACCTCTTGCTTCAAAAGTAGCCCTTAAGCCCCCATTTGGAAAAGAAGAAGCATCTGGCTCTTGTTGAACGAGTGCTGCCCCGTCAAACTCTTCAATTGCAGTTCCGTCGCTTTTCAAAGTAAAAAACGAATCATGTTTTTCGGCAGTAGTGCCTGTAAGTGGTTGAAACCAATGGGTAAAATGGGTAACACCTTTACTTTCGGCCCAAGCTCTTAAACCATTTGCAATTTGGTTTGCAACCGAACGTTCAATTTTTTTACCACCTTTAATACTATTGCTTAAACTCTTATATCCTTCATCACTTAAATACTCTCTTGCTGTTTTAAGCGTAAATACATTTTCGCCAAAAATGGCTGTAATTTTAGCCGAACCCGAAAACTTTGTTTCCTCAGATGTGCTAAGTGAACTAATTGCTGAAAATCTTAAAGACATATTTTTTCAATTTTATATCGCAAATATGCAGTGTTTTGTCTAAAAAAATGAAAAATATTTACAAAAAATACAAAAAAATATCAGTTTGGCTCTAATATTATAATATGTAAAAATATTTAATTTGATGTGTTCTTGAATAATTTAGTCAACTTTTCAAAGTTAATCATACTTGAAATTGGTACGAGCAAAAAAGGTAAAACAAAACTTTTGTACCTAACTATTGCCCCAGAAAAGGTAACTGTGTAACCAGTTATTATTAATATAGTAACAGCAAAAAATAAACAAGCTATGATAAGTGGGTTTGGTTGATTGGTTGTTTTTTTATAAAAAAGCAGTAACACAAATACAAATAAAATCAACAAGTTTTCTGTAATGGCTGGCAAATAGCTTTTGTTGGTTATTTCATTTATTTGGGGTCGAAAAAAAACCATTTGAAGAGCTGTTGGTAAATAATCAACAAAACTTAAGAAGGATGGCTGTAAATTTTTTGTTTGTACCATACTGCCCCCAACCAATAGTTTAAATTCTTGCTGTTTTGAAACAATAAAACCCGGAAAATTAAGTTGTTTATTAATTTGTGGTAATACGAAAAATGCAACTAAACAAATTGAATAAACTATTGTAAATGAAGCCCAATTTTTTTTACTTTTAAACGCAATGTACCAAGCTATTAAACAAATAATTAAAGCAAAACAAACATAGTTTCTAAGTGCAAAAATCAATAATAATAATACCATTATTGGCAAGATTCTTTGTATATTAAACCCTTTTGTTAAGCACTTATCAAACCAATAAAAAATCATACCAACGGCCGAAAATATTAATCCATCTTTATGAATACCACTGCACCAAAATAAAAAGGAGGGTATTAAGAAAACACTAATTATTAAAATCTTACTTTTTTCTTCAAAAAAAGGTTTCATCAACCTATAAAAAGCTATAATTCCGAAAAAGAATAAGAAGTTAAAAATAATGATATTGGCGTAATAATTTTTTAAGGTAAATACATTGCACAAGGCTAATAGTTTAATAATTACATTGCTTTTTAAATCGTTCCAATACGAGTTTTCTGCAATAAAAATATTACCGGTAGTGTCGTAACCAAAAGAGAATAATTGAGTAAAAAATTTAATGGGGCTGTGCAATAAAAAATCTGTTTCAGTTATGCTATAATTGAAAAATCTATAAGTATCGCTGTTGGCATGATAGGCAGGTAACTTATAAAAGTAGGCATAACCCAATGCAGCCATTATTTTAATAAGAAACAATACAAGTAAAGTTTGCTTATTAATTCCACTATTTTTAAAGAAACCAATTCGAATAATTAGGTAACAAAACAATAATAAATAGAGTATAAAAACGAACCAATTCAACATGAATTATTTTTTGCAAATTAAATTTAGAAAACAAACTGTCACTACAAATTTACACTTTAAGTAATTTTAGCATAATTTCTACATTACTTTGTAAGGCTAGTACAAAAAATGCGAAGAAGCACATTTTTTGTATATATTTTTCCAAAAACAGCGATTTTGTGAACAAACTAGTGAAAAAGATTAATTTTTCTAACTTTTTTTCATTTTTTAAAAAATACACTCCTATCTTCGCAGCCCGAAAAAATCATGTCGAAGCAACAACTAATTAAACAAGATGGAGTTATTATAGAGGCAATGAGTAATGCTATGTTCAGAGTAAAGCTTGAAAATGGGCACGAAATATTGGCTACTATATCTGGAAAAATGAGAATGCACTACATTAGAATTTTGCCAGGAGACAAAGTAGGAGTAGAAATGAGCCCCTATGATTTAAGTAGAGGTAGAATAAATTTTAGGTATAAATAAACCGCTTTTAGTTTATAGCTATCAGCATTTAGCAAATAGGAAAACGTATAAAAATGAAAGTTAGAGCATCTATTAAAAAACGCAGTGCAGACTGTAAAATTGTTAAACGTGGCGGTAAGCTATATGTTATTAACAAAAAAAACCCTCGTTTTAAACAAAGACAAGGTTAATTAGCAATTTAATTTAAAATTAGAAATTCATAATTATGGCTCGTATTGCCGGTATAGATTTACCTAAAAACAAAAGAGGCGAAATAGGACTAACGTACATTTATGGTATTGGTCGTTCTACTGCTCAATACATTCTTGAAAAAGCAAGTATTGACTTTGATAAAAAAGTAAACCAGTGGAATGACGATGAGCAAGCTGCTATTCGTAACATCATTAACACAGAATTTAAAGTAGAAGGTGCTTTACGTAGCGAAACCCAAATGAACATTAAGCGTTTATTGGATATTGCTTGTTACCGAGGTCTTCGTCATCGTAAGGGATTACCTGTACGTGGTCAAAGAACAAAAACCAATAGCCGTACCAGAAAAGGTAAACGTAAAACAGTGGCTGGTAAGAAAAAAGCAGCGAAGAAATAATTTGCACCATCAAATTCCAAATTACCTCGAAACACAGGTGTTTGGAATTTGTTTTTGTAGTTTATATACAAACACGTTGGATAGTTCTATTATTTAATAGTACAGGAGACGTAAAAAATTAGAAGATTACCTCAAAAAATTAACAATGGCAAAACCAGCAAAAGCACAAAACAGTGCAAAAGCATCAGCAAAAAAAAGAGTAGTTAAAGTAGATGCTGTGGGAGAAGTACGTATTAGTGCAACTTTTAACAACATTATAGTTGCATTTACCAACAAAAGTGGTCAAGTGATTTCTTGGTCTAGTGCTGGTAAAATGGGTTTTCGCGGTTCTAAAAAGAATACACCCTATGCAGCCCAAATGGCAGCAGCCGATGCAGCTAAAGTTGCAGTTGATGCAGGCTTAAAAAAAGTAGATGTTTTTGTGAAAGGACCAGGTTCTGGACGTGAAGGTGCTATTCGTAGCATTGCACAAAACGGAATTGAAGTTATTTCTATTAAAGACGTTACGCCAATGCCACACAATGGTTGTCGTCCTCCAAAACAAAGAAGAGTATAACTTTTGTTTCTGCTATTAGCTCTCAACGGAGATTACTGATAACAGAAATATATATTTTGGTATTTCATTTATTATAGGTTGCCCGATTAACTTTTTACGATTTTTAACCGATCGAAGCAACGAAACAAAAAAATCGAAATGAATAAACAATATGGCACGTTACACTGGTCCTAAGACCAAAATTTCCCGAATTTTCGGTGAGCCTATTTTAGGCAATGGCAAATGGTTAACTAAAAATAGTAACCCTCCAGGGCAGCATGGTGCTGCTAAAAAGCGTAAAACTTTAGGTGAGTATGCTTTACAACTTCGTGAGAAGCAAAAAGCAAAATATACTTACGGAGTTTTAGAGCGTCAATTTCGTAAAACTTTCGTTGAAGCATCTAAATTAAAAGGTGTTAAAGGTGAAAACTTAATTAAATTATTAGAAGCTCGTTTAGACAATACCGTTTTTCGTATGGGACTAACTGCTAGTCGCCCAGAAGCAAGACAAATGGTAGCTCACAAACACATTACTGTTAATGGTGAAGTAAGAAATATTCCTTCTTATTCTTGTAAACCAGGCGATGTTATAGCATATAGACCAAAAAGTGAACACAACAGTTCTATTGTTAGCAAAAGCCGTGGTAAAAATCCTAAGTTCGGTTGGATTGACTGGAATGAAACTGAAAAGAAAGGTACATTTATTACTTACCCAGAAAGAGAGCATGTTCCTGAAAATATTAAGGAGCAACTAATTGTTGAATTGTACTCTAAATAAGGTGGTAATTCTAAGTAGTTAACTTAGATAAATAGCCGAAAAAAGTAAAAAAACAATAAGTGTTTGCTACAAAGACAGGATTTATTACAAAGTAAATGTTGTTGAGTATTGCAACAGAGCTGGTATCATAATTTAATAGCTGTAAATCATTCAGATAAACAGTTTAACACAATAAAAATAGGTGTAAAAAATGGCCATTTTAAACTTCCAAAAGCCAGACAAGATTGTTTTACAAAAAGCAACTGATTTTGAAGGACAATTTGAGTTTAGACCGTTAGAGCCGGGTTATGGATTAACTATTGGTAATGCATTACGCAGAGTATTGTTGAATAGTCTTGAGGGTTATGCAATTACTGGCATTAAAATCGAAGGTGTTGATCATGAGTTTGCAACCATTAAAGGCATTACAGAAGACGTTACTGAGATAATCTTAAACCTTAAACAAGTAAGATTTAGAAAGAATGTTGAACATGATGTAAACAGCGAAAAGATTACCCTTTCCCTAAAAGGAACTACAGAATTTAATGCTGGAAACATTGGAGAAGCAGCTGCAAGTTTCGAAGTAATGAATCCTAGTTTGGTAATTTGTACTATGGATAATACTGCAAAATTTGATATTGAAATTACCGTTTCTAGAGGTCGTGGTTACATACCTTCTGAAGACAATAAACTAAAAGAAGCACCATTTGGATATATAGCAATCGATTCTATACACACTCCAATTCAAAACGTAAAGTACTCTATTGAGAACTATCGTGTTGAGCAAAGAACCGATTTTGAGAAATTAATTTTAGATGTTGCTACAGACGGAACCATTCATCCTGAAGAGGCAGTTAAACAAGCATCTCGTATCTTAATTCAACACTTAATGATTATCACTGATGAGAACATCACTTTTGATAATAAAGAAGATAAGAAAGAAGATGTGGTTGATGAACAAATTTTACAATTACGTAAGGTTTTAAAAACACCACTTGAAGATTTAGATCTTTCTGTACGTGCATTTAATTGCTTGAAGGCAGCAAAAATTAATTCTTTAAGTGAACTTGTTCAGTATGAGCAAGAAGATTTGATGAAGTTTAGAAATTTTGGTCAAAAATCTTTATCTGAAATTGACCAAGTTTTAAACGAAAGAGGTTTAAGTTTTGGAATGGATTTAGTAAAATTAGGATTAGATAATTTGGACAATTAAGTTCACCTGTTTAAGGTTTAAAGTTTAAGGTTGAATAACTCTAAAATTTAAACCTTAAACTTTTTATAAACAGCTTATAATTCCTGACACGGTATAAGCTCTAAAAAACACAGTCATGCGTCACGGAAACAAGAACAACAAACTAAGCCGTAAAAAGGCACACAGAGTTGCATTATTAAGCAACTTAGCAATTGCATTAATTACGCACAAGCGTATTGTAACAACATTGGCAAAAGCAAAAGCTTTGCGTACTTATGTTGAGCCAATTTTAACTAAAACTAAAAAGGCCGATACAAAAGAAGCTATTAGCCATCAACACAGAATTGTGTTTAGTCATTTACAAGACAAGGCCGCAACCAAAGAACTGTTTACTGTAGTAGGTCCAAAAATTGCTAGCCGCCCAGGTGGTTATACCAGAATTATTAAATTGGGTATTCGCCCAGGTGATAATGCTGAAAAAGCAATGATTGAACTAGTTGATTTTAATGAAATTTATGGTAATGGCATTGCTACAGCTGCTGAACCAGCTAAGAAAACACGTAGAGCCGGTAAAAAGAAAGTAGAAGCTACAGAAGCAGCTCCTACTGTTGCAGAAGAAACTGCCACTCCAGTTGCAGAAGCTACTGAAGAACCAACTATTATAACTGAAGAAAAAACAGCTGAATAAAAATGTTGAAAAGTTTATAATACAAAGGCAAGACTAATTGGTCTTGCCTTTTTTATTTTGTTTTATTTTGCACCATAATAATTTATTTATAAATCTTCATAATGTCACATACTAAACAGCCAGCCATTTTATTATTAGAAGACGGACATATTTTTTATGGTCAAGCTTTTGGCAAAATCGGCACTACTACAGGCGAACTTTGTTTTAATACAGGAATGACAGGTTACCAAGAGGTATTTACCGACCCGAGTTATACAGGCCAAGTTTTAATTATGAATAATGTACATGTGGGTAACTATGGTGTTAAAGACCTTGATGTAGAAAGTAGTTCTGTAAAAATTCATGGATTAATTGCTCGTAATTTGGAGGAACAATTTAGCCGTTTTATGGCCGATGGTTCCTTACAAGATTATTTAGTAGCCAATAATTTGGTTGCAATAGAAGGTGTTGATACAAGAGCGTTGGTTGCACATGTACGAACCAAGGGTGCCATGAACTGTATTATTTCATCTGAAATTTTAGATGAGGCAATTTTAAAAGCAGAATTGGCTAAATGCCCAAGTATGGATGGTTTAGAATTGGCTAGCCGGGTTACCACTACAGAAGAATATGAATTAGGAGATAGTTCATCTGAAATTAAAGTGAGTGTGCTGGATTTTGGCATTAAACAAAATATTTTGAACTGTTTAGTCCAAAGAGGGGTGCATGTAAGAGTACATCCAGCAAAAACTGCTTTAAGTCGTTTGAAAGAGTTTAATCCTACTGGATATTTTATTTCTAATGGTCCTGGAGATCCTGCAGCAATGCCTTATGCAGTAACTACAGTAAAAGAAATTTTAAATGAGGGAAAGCCTGTATTTGGTATTTGTTTGGGGCATCAATTATTGGCATTGGCCAATGATATACCAACTTTTAAAATGCACCATGGGCATAGAGGTTTAAACCATCCTGTAAAAAACATCATTACTGGCCAATGTGAAATTACTACACAGAACCATGGGTTTGGAGTTAATCCAGAAGCAGTAAAAAATCATCCGAATATAGAAGTAACACATTTAAATTTGAATGATGATAGTATTGAAGGTATTCGTTTAAAAGATCGTCAAGCATTTAGCGTACAGTACCATCCTGAAGCTACTCCTGGTCCACACGATAGCAGGTATTTGTTTGATAATTTTGTGCAGATGATGAGCGGGAATTGATGAAAATAACACTTGACTGGATAAATCACAATTGAGTTAAGCGTTACTTCAATATATTTTTTTGAGTCATTTTTTAGATAGAGATGGTTTAATTTAAAATCATTGTACTTTTTTGGTTAAGGTTGTACAAAAGTCATCTTTTTTTGAAATAGCAAACAAACCATTTTGGCAGTTTAATACTTGCCTATCATTGTTAAGATATTCAATTGTATGACTTCTAGTTACAATCAACATCCAGGTAAATAACTTTACTTTAGTGGCATCAAAGTCATTAATCTGTTGCCAAATTTTTATAAAAATTTCGTGTAGTAAAACGTCAGCAATATCTTTTTTTGTAACCATTTTGATGATAATTCCATAAATAGCTGCCGAATAATTATCGTAAAGTAGATTAAATCCCCTTTCTTTTTTCAATTGTATTAATCGTACCAAAAATTCAACATCTACATTAGGTTCAGACAATTGATTGACCTTTTTTGAAGAATGTAAAGCAAAACCTAGCCTAGAATGAAAGTTGGTATTAGTTAACATTGAGTTTATCGTTTCTTTAATAGAAGAGTTATATTACAATGCGAAACTAAAAATTGCTCTGTTTACAGGAAATAGTGAGAATCGCTATTTTTTGAAATTTCATACTCATTTACATAGTTACCACCACTTTACTTAATTTTTATTTATGCCAGAAAATAGTGAAGCTAAAATGTTGGATGCAGACATATTGCATAAAAAAATTGTAGCCATGTCATCTTCCTTTTTTATTGATGATGATATTGGTGAAATTGAAAGTTTCAGAAATGAAGCTAATTTATTACTACATGGTATAAAAGGTACCGATGCAGTTATTGCAATATTTGACCATCTCAACTATACGCCAGTTTTAGAAGTTGGTGAAAACGAGTTTTGGGGTATGTTACCCGATGTTCCAAAGGCAGAAAAAATGTTACAAATCATGAGCCTTTTAGAGAAAGATTATCGCTCATTTTTTACAGATTCAGTTGCTTGGTTTACCAATGTATTAAAAACAATGCCTTTTGAGCAAAGCACAAATATTAAAATATTTCATTGTGGAATAAGGTATAAATTGCTAAATAATAAATCTATTTGTCTCCTTTCAAAAGGGTTGCCTATACATTATAATTTAAACAGAAAATTCAATTATACATTCAATTATGTACAAAATATCGATCACCTGCTTAAGAAAAATTTTAGGAACTATTGGATAAGAATTTCTCATGGAGAAAATAATGAATATATACATACATTCCATTCACAAGAAAAAACAAATTCAAACAAAGACATATTATCTGCTAGAGAAAAAGAAATTTTAAAATTAGTGGCAGATGATTTTGATACAAAAGAAATTGCAAAAAAGCTATTTATAAGTGTTGCCACTGTAGGAAATCACAGAAGTAATATGATAGAAAAAATGGGAGCAAGAGACAGTACTGCTTTAGTTCAATTAGCTAAAATGGCCGAAATAATTTAAAAGAAACGTAGAACATCATTTAAGCTAAATTTTTGTTGTACGCCATTTGCCTTTATTCATATAAATAAACGATGGGATAAGCATACTACTCCAATAAATCCACTCACTTAACCAACCCCAAATTATTGACAATTGTAGTTTTTCAAGAACAACGTAAACATAAACACAATATAGTACAATAGCCATTAATTCTATATATAAATTAATTTTTGTATTACCTGTACCAGTTACAGCATTTAACCAAACAACAGAAGCACTCATTAAAATTAGAGCTGCCGATACAACTCTTAGTACTGGAATGGCGGTAGTAATAAAATCGGAGCCTTGACCATAAATTGACAAAAATAATCTTGGAAAAGTATTAATTACAACAGCAACAATGATAGCAAATATCAAACTCATTTTCATTATTTTATAAATAAGTTCAATAACTCTATGCTGCAAACCTTGGCCAATAACATTGCTTACCATAGCATTGGTTGTGCTAGCAAAAGCCCAAGTAAAACATCCAAAAAAACCAAAAATATTACGCATGGCATTGCTTACAGCCAAATCTGTTGTGCCATGGTGTTCTATTAAAATGTAAAAAAACTCCCAACTAATAATGCTAATTGCAAACTGGGCTATTAAGGGTGCAGAAGTTTTTAAAATAAGTTTAATATTGGTAACATCATATTTCCAGTTATTAAATAGGTGCAATTGTTTTGCAATACCCTTCCATTTAATAACCAAAAAAATTACCGCTAAACCAATAAATTCCGCAATTACCGAAGCCACAGCAGCCCCATTAAAACCTAAATTAGGCAATCCAAGTTTTCCAAAAATAAAACCATAATCTAATACGATGTTGCTAATTGCTTCGGCAGCGGTTCCATAAACTAAAAATTTTGTTTGGTTGGTACCCACCAATAATGCATTACGCATTTGGTATAAGTATAAAAATGGCAAGCCTAAAATGCGAATATTTAAAAAGCTAATTGCCACGCTTACATGCTGCTGGTTGTGTAAACTAAAACGCAATATGGATGGGGCAATAAACCAAGTAATTAGCATTCCTGCAATGGCTAAAATAATAGCTACCAACAAGCCTTGAAAAAAAAGCGAACCAATTGCAGTAATTTTATTTTCACCTGCACGTCTTGCAATAAGGCTTTGTAAACCACTACTTAAGCCATTACCAATCACAGCAAATATTAAATAAAATACGCCAGTAATACCAGCAATAGCCAATGCTTCTTTTCCAAAACCCTCTAAATGCCCTAAGAAAATATTATTTGTAATAAAATTTATTTGGGGTACCAGTATAGATAATGTAATAGGCAAAGTAATTTTCAGTATTTGCCTATTGGTTATTTCTACCTGTAAATTATTGTGTGCTTTTGATGTAGACATAAAGAGTGGGCAAAACTAAGGTTTAGAAACTGCACTAAAGCATAGTTAATACAGCAATTATTTTATATCATTGCATTAGTAATCCGCTTATTCATGATACAGAAAACAATTGGGCTTTATAGTGCCACATCAAATCAATCTCCCTTTAATAAGGATACTTTGATTATTGAAGTAGGAAATTTTCATGTAGTATGTTTAGTGAAATCTGAAAAAAATAAATCTATTACTGCGTTTGAGTTTTTTAAAATTGAGGTAGATAATAACGATTGGTCCGAAATTTTTTATGAACTTAGAACCAACTCGGATTTAATGGATAAAAGTTATAACAACACACTTGTTTTTTATCATTTTGAACAGAGTGTTTTGATTCCAGCTTATAAGTTTAATGCAAGTGTAACCGAAGCATATCTCAATTTAATACATGGTGAAGCCGAAAACTCGTTGGTTAAAACAGAAATGATTGTATTAGGGGGAGAAAAAATTTATAATGCATTTAGAATTTCCAAAAGTTTGCAAGAAAGTGTAAATAGAAATTTTTTATCGCTTTCCGAGCACCATATTTATAGTGGTATTTTAAATTATACTTTTAGTGATTCAGTTGATAAAAGTACAGACGTTTTGCTAGTTAATTTTTATTACAAGCACCTTGTAATTACCGCAGTTATAAACAATCAATTACAAATAATTCAAAGCTACTCTTTCGAAACAGCAGAGGATGTTTTGTACCATTTATTAAATATTGCGGAAAAATTTAAAATGGCTATAGATCATTGTAACCTAACTGTTTCGGGTATATTAGATACAAACGACTTGGTGTTTAAAAATATACAACAATATTTTAGAAATGTGCATTTGAACACAATTGATTTTGAGAACTCGAGTTTAGAAAAATTTAGTGCTTATCCCTCGCACTATTTTACACCTTTTTTTAATTTAATGGCATGAGAATTATTTCCGGAAAATTTGGTGGACGAAGAATTAATCCACCTGCAAAAATGCCCCATACCAGGCCAACTACAGATATAGCAAAAGAGGGTTTGTTTAATATTTTGCAAAGCAGAATTAGCTTTGATGAAATTAAAACCTTGGATTTATTTGGGGGTACTGGTTGTATAAGTTACGAACTTGCGTCAAGAGGTGCAAACGATTTAACCATTGTAGAAAAAGATGCCATCATGCATGGGTTTATTAAAAAAAATATTGACTTATTAGGGATAGAACATTGCAAGGTATTAAAGATGGATATTTTTGCATATTTAAATACATGCAGCGAACAATACGATTTTATTTTTGCTGGACCGCCTTATGCTCTAGGTGCAATAGATGAAATACCTAAACTTATCATTCAAAAAAAAATGTTAGCCAAAGAAGGTTTTTTCGTTTTGGAACATACTCCAAGAAATAATTACGAAAAATTTATTGACTTTAGATTTGCAAGAAATTATGGAACCACAGTTTTTAGTTTTTTTACGCCTCAAGAGGGCTGAGAATTAGGGATTAGTAATTCGTAATTATGAGTTATAGATTCTTAGTACTAAAAACTAAATAACATACAACTAAAAAACTCCGAACTAAACAACTAAAAAACCATGCAACCACTTTTTATTACAGGCATTGGCACCAATGTTGGTAAAACTGTTGTAGCTGCTATAATTGCAGAAGCACTAAAAGCAGATTACTGGAAACCTATACAAGCTGGATATGAAAATGGTACAGATACTTTAGACGTATTAAGTTTAATTAGTAATTCAACTACTATTGTTCACCCAGAAGTGTATCAATTAAGTTTACCAGCATCCCCACATATTGCAGCTAAAAATGAAAACGTTGAAATAAATTTAAACCAAATCATCAATTATTTACCAAAAACATCCAATTCGAACCTTGTAATTGAAGGTGCAGGTGGAATTTTGGTACCAATAAATGAAACTGAATTTATAGCAGATTTAATTAAATTGCTACATGCAAAAGTTATTTTGATTAGTAGAAATTATTTAGGTAGCATTAATCACTCTTTATTAACGGCGGCCTTTTGTAAACAAAATAATATTAATGTTTTAGGTTGGGTGTTTAATGATACTTTTATGAATTATGAAGATGAAATTGTTGCTTGGTCGGGATACCCTAAAATTGCTACTATACCAAATGCCGATTGTATAAATAAAGATTTCATCAATAAACAAGCATTACAGATGAAATCATCTTTAAGTAAATTTTTATGCTAAAAGCAAACCTTAGAAAAATATACAAAGAAAAACGATTGTCTATTTCTCCAAAAGAAAAGTTGAGATTAGATGATTTACTACTACTACAATTTCAACAATTTAATTTTAGCAAGTTACAAATCTTACTAACTTATTGGCCAATGGCAAAAGCCAATGAACCCAATACTCAATTATTTACTGCTTATTTAAGGCATACAATTCCAAATTTACAAATAGCTTATCCCGTTATTGATGTTGCAACAAAAACCATGCAAGCAATACTTATAAATGAACACACTATTTACGAACCAAACACTTATGGTATTTATGAACCAAAGCAAGGCGACGTGGTAAATATTACTGATATAAATCTTGTTTTTGCACCATTACTAATTTGCGATAAGTTTGGGTGCCGAGTAGGATTTGGTAAAGGATACTACGATAAATTTTTAGCTGATTGCCGAGAAGATGCTATTATTATTGGATTTAATTATTTTGATCCTATTGATAAAATTGAAGATACCAATCAATTTGATGTACCTTTAAATTATTGTATTACGCCACAAAAAATTTATGAATTTTAATACAGTTTTTTTAAAATCATTTCGAGTTTTATTATTGCCATTTGCCATTGTATATGGGCTTGTTATTATGGTAAGAAATTGGTTGTTCGATAAAAATTATTTAAAAAGTGCTGAGTTTAATTTTCCAATAATTTGTGTGGGTAATTTGGCAGTGGGTGGTACAGGTAAATCACCAATGGTAGAATATCTAATTACTTTATTACAACCTCATTTTAAGATTGGAACATTAAGCCGAGGTTATAAAAGAAAAACAAAAGGATATGTGCTAGCTTCGTCGGAAACTACTGCTTTAGAAATTGGCGACGAACCCATGCAATTTCATACAAAATTTCCAGAGATTACAGTTGCAGTAGGCGAAGAAAGATTGGTCGCCATACCTCATATGTTACAAGATAAACCCAATCTGCAAGCCATTATTTTAGACGATGCCTTCCAGCATAGAGAAGTTAAAGCTGGCTTTAATATTGTTCTTACCGAATACAGTAATATTTATTCTCAGGATTTTTTCTTGCCCACTGGCGATTTGAGGGATGAATGGAAAAGTGCAAAACGAGCCAATGTAATTATTGTAACAAAATGTCCTGTTGACTTAAGCCAAGATAAAAAGTATAAAATTATTAGAAGTATAAAACCGAAACCACATCAGCGTTTATACTTCACTTGTATTGAATATGGTACACCTTTTCATATAATCAATTCAAAAGATCAATGGATTTTAACTCCAAATGATGAAGTTTTGTTGGTTTGTGGTATTGCCAATCCTAAACCCCTAAAAGAGTATTTATTAAACAGCGTTCATACCTATTATCAAAAAGATTTTGGCGATCATCACATTTTCTCGATTGATGATTTGAACGATATAAAAAAACGTTTTGACGACATACCTACCAAAAGAAAAATACTATTAACCACCGAAAAAGATGCAGTTCGTTTAATTAAATTTTCTAGCGAATTAACGGATGTACCCATATATGTTTTACCAGTTAAACATCGTTTTTTGTTTGATGATACAGAACAGTTTAATCAAATGATGATTTCATTTGTACAAGATTTTACTTTTAATCCTACCACAACATGAGTAAACATAAAAAAGCAAAAAAGCCAACTACCAAGCAAGCTACAGCACAAAATTTAAGTAAAGGTATTTTAGAAGTTACCAGAAGTGGTATTGGTTATGTAGTTGTAGCAAATAGTATAGGCGATGTTTTGGTGAGACAAGGCGATTTTAATACTGCTTTGCATGGAGATACAGTAAGAGTAAAAGTGGTGAAGGAGAACCTCAATACTGGACGTAAAGAAGGTAAAATAACAGAAGTGATTAGTCGCAAACAAACAGAGTTTATTGGCCATTTGCAACTATCCACCAATTTTGCATTTTTTGTGCCCGATACCGATAAGCCAATGCCAGATTTATTTATTCCTTTAGATAAATTAAATGGTGCAAAACACAAAGAACGTGTAATTGCTCGTTTGGTAAAATGGGATAAAGGCGATAAAAAACCTATTGGTGAAATAACTAGCATTTTAACTGCTGCTAGCGAAAGCGATGCTGCTATGAAAGAAATTTTAGCAGAAGCAGGCTTCCCACTTTCTTTTCCTGAAGAAGTAATAAAAGAGGCAAATAATTTAACCAACACTTTTCCTGAAGATGAAATTAAAAAAAGAAAAGACTTTAGAGAAGTGCTAACGTTTACAATTGACCCAATTGATGCAAAGGATTTTGATGATGCTATTTCTATTAGAAAATTAAAAGCCGATTTATATGAGATTGGGGTACATATTGCCGACGTAAGTCATTATGTTATTCCAGAAACTAAATTAGATGATGAAGGATATAAAAGAGCTACATCCGTTTATTTACCAGATAGAGTAAACCCAATGTTGCCAGAAAAAATATCGAATGAATTATGCTCATTAAGGCCAAACGAAGATAAATTTACTTTCTCTGCAGTATTTGAAATTACGACTAGTGGCATAATTAAAAAGTTTTGGTTAGGCAAAACAATTATTCACTCCAACCATCGCTTTACTTATGAAGATGTACAACAAATTATTGAGGAAAAACAAGGGTTGTATTTAGATGAAATTTTTTTATTAAATAATCTTGCACAACAATTCAGGAAAGATAGATTTAGCAAAGGAGCTATTAATTTTTCATCGAAAGAAGTCCGATTTAAGCTAGATGAAAAAGGAAAGCCAATAGGCATAATGGTTAAAGAAAGCAAAGAATCGCATCAACTCATTGAAGAGTTTATGTTATTGGCCAATAAAACTGTTGCCGAACATATTTTTAAACTAAAAGTAACTGATAAAGAGGTTGCTGGAGGTAAATCTGCCATACCTTTTCCTTATCGTGTGCATGACCAACCCGACGAAGAGAAATTAAAACCCTTTACACTTTTTGCAAAAAAATATGGCCATAAATTCGATACATCAACCCCACAAAAAATTGCAGCGAGTTTTAACCAATTGTTGTTAGATGCAAAAGGCAAGCCCGAACAGCAAGTATTAGAACAATTGGGTATTAGAACCATGGCAAAAGCTATTTACACCATAAACAATATAGGGCATTATGGTTTGGCATTTGAACATTATTGTCATTTTACATCGCCAATTCGCCGTTATCCAGATGTGCTGGTTCATAGAGTTTTGCAAAGTGTACTGCAAGGTAAAACCATGAATGATAAGAAAATGGAAGAAAAGTGTAAACATTCGAGTGAAAGAGAAAGAGCAGCAATGGAATGTGAACGTGCTAGCAATAAATACAAACAAGTTGA
>JANOZK010000006.1:0-16002 GCA_031429335.1 Chitinophagaceae bacterium
AAGCTATTTCCTCGTTAAGTAATAAGCTTTTGAAGCTAATACCCATTTTTAAATTATGATTTGCATTTGATGTTAGTTCATATTGTAAATTGGCAAATAAATTTTGTTGTTTGGCTATATAATTAAGCGAACCAAAGTATGAATCTTGATTTTGTTGAAACGCAGACGTGTACAATGTTACCCGATGCACATCGTTAAAACGGTAACTAGTTTTTGCCCATATTTCGGGTTGGTTTATTTGTATGGTATTGCCATAAATGCTACTACTTCCTTTGTGTTGATTTGGGTTAAAAAAGGTTTGGCCCCCAACTCTGTTTTCACTTAAAAAACGAAGTGCTATTTCATTACTCCATCCCCAATCTTTCTCTTTACCTACCTTCCATTTATTCATTACCATGTATCTGTTAAGTAATGGTACATCTAAAAAAGTATCATCGTCTCTATTAATTTTATTGGCAGGTTGTACTATGTGAACAGCCAATAAACTATGCCATTTTTTAACTTTAAAATTGGTGTTTAGGTTTATATGCTTCTCGCCAAAACTGTTGGTATATAGATTAAGGAATAATTTTTCAGAACTGTTAGGTTTTTTTGTTTCTACATTAATTTGACCACTAATGCTTTCATGACCTTGCAAAACACTGTTTGCCCCTTTAGAAATGTAAATATTATCAACCAATGAACCTGGTATTGCACTAATACCATACGTAAATGTTGTAGCTTGAATCATAGGAAATCCATCAACCAAAACTTGATTATAAACACCCGATAAGCCTAAAATGCGTAACTCTTTTGAGTTGGTAATAATATTAGTAGTTTGTTGCTGTACACTAGATTGTGTTTCGAAGCAACCCGACAAATCGCAACAAGCAGCTTTTTTTAATTCTACAGCAGTAATAACTTCGCTTTTAATAATGCTTTGGTTAGACAGAATAATTCCACTTTTTTCTGCACTTACAATAACCGTTTGTATTTGATTGGTTTGCTTTAAAGTAAACACAATTTTTTGATTGCTTGTTACATCAATTGTGTCGTTGATATAACCAATATAACTGACAATCAATTTTTTATTTGTTGCAGTTTGATAAATTGAGAACGTACCATCTTCGTTGGTACTAACCCCTTTTTTATCGTTTTCCCAAAACAAAGATGCACCTTGAAGCGGCTGTTTTTTTTTGTTTACTACTTTACCAGTAATTGTTTGAGCAACTAAACTAAATGGTAACAATAAATATAAACAAATTACATATTTAAGCATTAATTGCTTTTTACTTTGTAGGGTCTATCGTTTGGATCGCTACAGCCACCAGTATTTTCTATGGCCTTAAAAATTTCTTTTGTACCTACAATTGCTGAATTAAATGATATTTTGAATACGGATACTGGCCCAACTTTTCCTGGTTTACATTCACTTACACCGCTCAATTCTTTTACATTGGTTGCAAGAGTTTTTAAATCGTTGCTACAAGTAACCCCTTTTACTTTTATCGTAATGGTGGTATCAGTAAATTTAATTCCTGATTTTGCAAAAGAGCTAATGGTAATAACCAATAAAAAAAACAGTAGAATAAATACTTTTTTTGTCATAATTTTTTATATAATATCTAGCTAAGATAAACACTATTTAATAATTTCTTTCTGGGGCTCAAAAAAATTATAAAACTTTAATATATTTTAAACGAATTGATTTATAACATGGGATTTGCAGATTATTTTATAATTGAATTATAAATTGCTTCTTGAATGTTGGAACGTACATTTAATTGGCTTAACTTATTGTTGTTTCGTGTTGGAGTAACACGGTTGGAAAGGAAAATATAAATGAGATTTTTTGTGGGATCTACCCACACACAAATACCTGTAAAACCAGTATGGCCATAGGTTTCGGGCGAAACACTTTTACTGGGATATGCTTCTTTACGGGTGGCATTGTCTTTCTCGGGTTTATCAAAACCCAAACCTCTTCTGCTGGTTTCGCTGTTGTAAGCTGTAAATTTATCGATGGTTGTTTTTTGTAAAAAACGCTTACCATTCAACTCGCCACCATTTAACAACATTTGATACAACTGTGCCAAATCGTACGCATTGCTAAACAAGCCTGCATGGCCTGCAATGCCCCCAAACATTGCAGCACCCTCGTCGTGTACATAACCATGTATTAATTGTTGGCGAAAATGTTTTTCTAGCTCGGTTGGTACAATGTTGTTTAGGGTATAACGTTCCTTTGGTTTAAAGGTGGTAGTAAACATTTGTAAAGGTTCGTAAAACGTTTCTCTAACATAATTATTTAGGTTTTTGCCTGTAACCTTTTCTACAATTAAGCCTAAAAAAATAAAATCATTATCGCTATACACATATTTACCCAATTCGGTTAATTTACTGGCAACTATTCGATTGTACAAAGTATTTCTATATTCATTTTTTAGAAACAAATCATTGGCAACGGCTGTGCTATAATTGGTGTTTTCTGTTTTACTAAAAAAGCCCTGCAAAGGCTTTCCGGTTATGCTGTCTATTACCTCTTTATAAAATGGGATAAATGGAAATAAGCCTGCTTGGTGTAATAAAATATCTTTTATTTTAAGTGGGCCTTTGTTGGTTCCTTTTGTAAAGTCGATATAATTGTCTAAGGTTTTTTCTACATCAATTTTACCTTCTTCATACAACTTCATTAGAGCAACCGTGGTTGCAGATATTTTTGTAACCGATGCAAGATCGTATACCATATTTGTAGTTACTTGATCTTTTTTATCAAAATTTGTAAAGCCAAATGCTTTTTCATAGGCTACTTTACCATCTTTAGCTATTAATACAACCATGCCAGGTGTTGCACCTTTTTCAATGGCTTGTAAAGCAATGGTATCAATGGTTGTAAGTTTTTGGCTACTTAAACCAACTTGCTCTGGTTGTGTGTATGGAAAATAATAATTGGCAGTTACACCATCGCCAAATTTAAAGTCATCGCAAACAGTTACTGGCAGTTTACCCTTAGCAACTATTTTACCTTGTAATAAATCGGCTGCTGCAACTTGTGTAAGATTATCATCTTCATAACAAGCTACTAGGTTTTGTGCGTTGCAAAAATTTCTTATGGCGTAGGGGTTGCCAAAATTAAAAATGATGGCATTTTCTTTTTCGCCCAAATACTGTATTAATGCTACGGCATCTTTACTAATGCCATAATTATTTGCTGGTCTTCTGCTATAATTATGTACACCAACAATAATGGTTTTATACTTTCTTTTTAATTTCTTTTTTAGTGTTTCTAAACTGGTAGAATCTTTATAATCTATTAAAAAAACTTTGGCATTAAACGACTCTTTAACTTCTGCTGCAAAAGTGTTCATTTGATTAATGCCAATACCAACAAAAGCAACTTTCTTTTTACTTTTATTGGGCAATAATTTTGCATTGTTTAAACGCAATAAGGTTAATGCTTGTTTGCTCAGTTGCTCACGAATTGCATTGGTATGCGAATTTAAATCGGCTGTAATATTTTCTATTTGTATAGGTTCAATTGTGTGTAAACCTAAATGGTATTTACTAATTAAAACTTTTTTTACTTTACTATCAATATCGCTTTGAGACAGCCTTCCATCTTTTACTGCATCTAATACTTTTTGTATAGAGCCTGGCACATCTCCAGGTAAACACAACATATCATTACCAGCAATTAAACTTTGAACAGCTGCTTCGCCACTTGGGTAAAACTTTGCTACACCCTTCATTTCCAAAGCATCGGTAAAAGTTAAACCTTCATATCCTAATTCATTTCTTAAAATACCGGTTACATTTTTTTTCGATAAAGAAGTAGCTTGGTTGGCAGTTGCGTCAATTGCTGGAATGTATAAGTGAGCCACCATCATACTTCCAACACCCGCTTTAATCAATTCTCTAAAAGGGTACAGTTCTAAACTATCTAACCCTGCACGGCTTTTGTTAATTACGGGTAAGTCGTAATGAGAATCTACATTAACATCGCCATGCCCTGGAAAATGTTTGGCACATGCCATAACACCTACATCTTGCATACCTTTCATGTACTGAATACCAAATAAAGAAACTTTGTATTTATCTTCTCCAAAACTTCTATCGTTAATTACAGGGTTTTCGGGGTTGTTGTTTATGTCGATATCTGGTGCATAGTTAACATGTATACCAATTCTTTTGCATTGTTGGCCAACAGCTTTGCCAAAAGCATAAATTAATTGGGCATCTGGAACAGCACCCATCATTAATTGCCGAGGAAAATTAATAACACTATCTAAACGCATGCCTAAACCCCACTCTCCATCTATAGCAATCATTAATGGGGTTTTTGCCAATTGTTGATAAGTATTGGTGAGGGTTGCTTGCCTAATAGGCCCACCTTGAAAAAAACATAAACCACCAACATTGTATTTTTTAATTAAGTTGGTTACTTCTTGCACATGTTTTTCGCCCAAATTACTATGAGCTCTTATTACCATTAGCTGAGCAACTTTTTCTTGGTTGCTCAAGGTTTTAAAAACACTATCTGTCCACTTTATGGCTTGTGGCGTTTTTTCTAAAAATTGTTGGGCAAATAATGGATTGGAACCAATACAACCAAATAACAAACAACTATATAAGCCTATCTTTTTAAGCATAATGTAAAATTGAAAGAGCAATATAGCAAAATGCTGCAAGTTTGTAGTGGTTTTTGCCGCTTCTACGATATAAATAAAAAAACCACTTGAAAAACAAGTGGCAAATTTATTGGTCGATTAAATAATTAGGCTTCAGTTTCAGAATTTTCATCTTCCTCTTCTGGAACTTCGGTTAGTTTTAATTCTATATTATTGGCTTTTAATACGGCGAACCATTTTACCATTTTCTTCATATCGCTTGGGTAAACACGATCAAAATCCATATCGGGATACACCTTTTTCATGTAAGTAGTAACAGCTTTCGAATCTTTATCGCTAGGTAAAACTTCTTTACTAGCATCCATGGCTTGTAATACCTCTACCAAGTTTACATTATCCCTAATGGTATACACTTCAATGCTTTCTAAATGTGAGAAGTTGTGTACACGGCTGCTTACAAACTTGGTAGTTTGGTCTTCTAAACTTTTAACTATTGCTCCATCTGTTTTACTTGTTACCAATTCAAATAAGCCAGGCATGCCCGTTACCGATATTAATTTACTATATTCCATTGTTTTAAATTAAGTGGTTGCAAATATAGGTTTGCTTAGCCTATTAGTAAGTGAAAATAATACGTTATACCAATGTGAATTTTAATTTAGACCAAAATTTTCTGGTATAATGCCCATTGGGTAGCTGTTTAGACCATTTTTTTGGTTTATTACAGATATCACATCGGTATTAAAAATAGTTTAAGTAAATACGAATGCTTCTTTATAAATTTTGTTGGTAAATGATGGTGGGTGACATAAGTTACATTGGTTAAAATTTAAACTTGGTTTATTTGCTATTTCTTAATTCAACTAAAAAAATAATGACAATGCAATTTTTAAAAAATTTATTGGGATTAGGCCCAACAGTAAGCTATAAAGAATTAATGCAAAATGGGGCGGTAATTATTGATGTGAGAAGTAAAGGGGAATATCAAAGTGGGCATATTCAAAACTCAATTAATATTCCGATAGATCTATTACCTGCCCAATTGTCGAAAATTAATAAAGATAAACCTGTTATTACTTGTTGTGCAAGTGGAATGCGAAGTGCAGCGGCAAAGTCTATTTTAAAATCAGCTGGTTTTATAGAGGTTTTTAATGGGGGCGGATGGAGTGGGTTGAAAAATAAAATCGAATAATGGATTCATTAAGTGTTGAAATTATAAACAGGCGTTTTAATATCATGATAAAACAAAAAAGTCCAATGTTTATCGTTGCCTTCCTGCCACCATTGTTGCCTTAATTGCATACACTTTTTTCCATCAAAATCGTATTTGGCAATAAATTTATTTTTCATTTGTTGTAATTGTGGGGCATCATCGGCACCAAAAAAAATAATTTCATTGTCTTCTTCAATCCAAAATACCTGATGAAATGGGCTGTGGGCTGCTGTTATTTCGTAACGAATGTAATTATCAATAATTCCATTTCCGTTTAGCCAAACAACTTGGCTATGGTTTTTTAAAATAGTAAATTCTTTGGTTATATAACTAGGAAAAGCGGTTTCTAATGCAAAGTTATACTCCTGTTCTTGCACATAATAAATGGCATTTGGGCAACTTAAGGTTTCGTTGCCTGTAAAGTCTTTTTGGCTGATACCACCTGCATGGTCTTTATGTAAGTGGCTTATTAAAACTTTAGTTACTTGCGTTGGCTGTATTCCATTTGCAATAAGGTTTTTATGCAATTGCAATTGCCCATTTTGGCTAAAACCTAAACCCGTATCAATTAAAATAATATCGTTTTTTGTAATTACAATAAAGGGTTGCACTTCTACCAACAAACTACCAACTCCACGTTCTTTTATTTCGTCTTCTTCTTTGTTAAAAGGTACAAATACTTTTGTTTTATCTATACTAAATGCACCTTCGGAAAGAGGAATAATTTTCATGCAACAAATGTAAAGTTGAAGGGCTAATTTTATTTACTGTAAAGGAAATTATACAACGGGCAGGGCCCTTTATGCTGGCGGTGGATTAGCATTTCGTCCGTAGATAACCACTGCTGATTGAAGGTATTTTGTTGAAGTTATACCAAAATGAATTTTAATTTAGACCAAAGTTTTTTGGTATAATGCCGATTGGATAGCTGTTTAGACCATTTTTTTGGTCTATTACAGATATCACTTCGGTATTAGTAACTAAACTCCAGCCTCGCTTGGATAAAACCCCATGTTAGTGAAAGTAGCTTATAGGGATTTGAGGGTTGAGATAAGATTAGGAAGAAATGATTCTTTAATTTCCCAAACAATTGAATAGTCTATGCCAAAATAGTGATGGACGATTCGATTTCTAAATCCACGTATACGATGCCAATCAATATTTTAATGCATGTCCTTAAAATCTTCAGGTAATCTATTTGCAGCTTCCCCTATTATTTCAAATTTTCGAATTACAGCATCTATAGTTTTGCCATCGCTAGTAAATTCTTCAAATGAAAGGCTGAGTGTGTATTCAAGAATTTTATTGGCACTATCAATGATGTCTTCAACAAGAAGTATAGGCTCACGTTTAGACATAAATTATTTCAGATTCGATTTGATGAAAATATTTTGGTTTAACTCCATTTCTAGAAACCAAATCGACTTTCTTACTGAGTTTGCTTTCTATATAGTTAGCCAAATCTATAAACTCAATTCCGATAGGCTTACTAAAATCGACAATAATATCAACGTCACTTTTATCATTAAAATCGTCTCTGACTATTGAACCAAATAAACCAATAGAATTAACAAAATACTTCTGTATCAACTCGGGTTTTAGTTGAGTTAAGATTTGTTTTATTGAAGTTAATTCTGTCATACTTCAAAGATAAGGAAAGTTTTATGTAGCTATTTCCACTATCATTTCAATTATTCAATCAAAAAAAGAGGCAAATGTTGTTGCCTCTTTTATCAATGCAGGTTCAAATACATTATTTAGTAATTACTACTTTTTGCAAATAAGATTCGTTGTTTACAAAAAGCTTTACTAAATAGGTACCATTTTTTAATGTTTGTGTTGGTAAAATAACAACACCATTGTTAGGGATATAAAAATTATTAAATAAAATTTTTCCAGTAATATCTGTTATTTGTACCTGTAACTTTTCGGTGTAAGTGCTATTTAACTGCACATAAACAACGTTACTGGCTGGGTTTGGGTATAGGGAGAACTTTATGTTTAAAGGTATGTGTATGCTAAAAACTTCACTGTAAGTAAAGCTTCCATCATGGTCAATTTTTTTCAAACGATAATAAACCCTTCTACCGCTAATATTATCTGCATTATCTGTAAAATTGTAATTACGCAAACCTGTTGCCTTTACGGTAGCTTGAAGTGTAAAACTGGTGCCATTAAAACTTCTTTCTATTTCGAATTTATTAAAGTTTATTTCGTTTTCGGTTTGCCAGTTTAAAAGAACTTTATTGTTTTGTAATTTACCAGTAAAAAATAATACATTAACAGGTAAAGCTGCTAAACCAGGGCAAGTGCTGTTCCATACATCGTTTACAAAATCGGGTCTGTCAACAAAAGGGTTTCTATTGCCCTGAAAGGCAAAACCAGCATTGTTTCTATCAATTTCTTTTTGGCTAACGGGGTCTTGATTATGCCATTTAATCATTAATTTTAAAAAAGGAAGATCTACACTAGGATAACTACTTGGGTCTAATGCTTGTAAACCATTGCTACCACTTAAATTTCCCCAAGTGGTCATATTATCTTGGTATCGGGTAACCATATACAAAAACGATCTTGCCAAATCGCCTTTATAGGCATTAATGGGTTCAAAAACTGTTCCTGTAATTCCTGCAACGGCAGACGAGCCCAATTTGCTACCATTTAAACTTGTACTAGTTGCAGAGGCCACCTCACCATATATAAAATTTGAACGCACTCCATTTACTTTACCATCTGTAGGAAAAACTTGATGATAATCGGTACCTGGTCCATTTGCAGTGCCTGTTGTAAACCAATTTTGAGGAAAAGTATGTTCACGGTTATAACAATCGCCTTCAGAGCTGTAATTGCCACATTGATTGGTTGAAGGTGTAAAATTGTATGGATCTAAGCCTGTAGGATTATCAGAATAAATATCCCAAATAACATTTGCCGAACCAGATCCTACTTCTCTTGGCTTAATATCACTCACCAAATATTGACCCCATAAATCACCATAAGAATTTAATGTATTACCGGTTGTTATTATAGTTTTTAATGCCGTTTTTAAATTGGCACAATTTAAACCAGTTGTAGTAGAATAATAACCAGATGGCTCACCACCACCACTTGCTGTTGTTGTAATATTACCATTGGTAGAGGTTAAATTGTATAATGGGCCACCTGTGCAACTAAAACTGCTTAAAGCAAAAACATAAAAATAATATTGTGTGCTAGCAGTAAGGCCACTAGCCGAAAAAGTAGTACCAGAGCCAAACTTAATAATAGTGCCGCTTCCAAAGGTATTGCCAACTGTATAAGCAGTTAAGTTAGTTGGCGTAGCCCCTAAACTTGAAGATAGGCTTCGAACAACTAAATAACCATCGGCACCTGTTGCTGCTGTAAAACTTCCATTAATTGAACTACTGGCTGCTGTAAAAACTAAGCTACTTGCCACACCCGTTGGAGCTGCACACGCTAAAGGTGCTGTTGTTGTTGCGTTACCTGTAAGTGGAGAGGCAGTTAAATACAAAGGGCCACCAATGCAGGCATTATTTACAGAAAAAATAAAGTAATAATAAATAGTTCCAGCATTTAAACTGGTTGAGGTAAAAGCATTAATGTTTACTATATCTTCAATAATTCCATTTCCAATTACATCATCAGTCGAATAGGTGTTACCATCTACTGGTAACTGTGTTAAAGAAGAACTTGTACTTCTAATAATTAAATATTCATTTGCAGCTGGAGAAGCTGCTACAAAACTTCCAACCAAAGAACTATTGGTAATTGTATTAAAACTTAATGAAGTTGGTTGTGCCGTTGGGGATGAGCAAGGCAAACCATTGTAGCCTGTCCAACTAATATCATCTATAGCAACTCGTAATCCACTTGTAATTTGTCTTATTTCTAAATTAAAATTACCTGTAACATTTATGTTGTTTAAGTTGGCAGTTTGTACAACATCTATTGTTAAACCTGTTATTGTACCAACCACATTGCTATTAATTAGTACTTCTATTGTAGCGTTTAAGCCAGTAAAAATTTGCTTGTATTTAAAACTAATACTTGCTATACCGTTGGGAATTGCATTACAGGTAACACCTCCATTTCTAAAACCAATAGCTTTACCAGTAAGTGTTTGATCGGTTCTTGCATCTGTGGCATTCCAAGTTAATGTATTGTCACCTGTCCATGTCCTTGCCAAATAGCTACCACTAGAAGCTGGAATATTCGTAAAAGTTTCAGTTCCTTGTGCCAATAAACTCGAAGTGTAGATAATAAAACTGAACAGTAGTAGTAATTTTTTTTTCATGTGTTTAATGTTAAGATAATTTGTTCATTATCGTTTTTTGAATTTCGAAGGTACTGTAAAAAGTAAAAAAGCCAGTTAAGTAAATATGAACTTACTAAAAAGCTATTAGTGTAATATATTTTTTACATCTAGGGTTAAAATTTGGGGAGTACCGTCTCTAAAAATCAATACTTTTAGTTTGGCTCCAGCTATTTGCATGGCTGCTTTAAATAGTTGAATATTTTTAGTAAAATTATTGTCAATTGCCTTAATAATATCACCCGTTTTAAAACCAGCAACATCGCCTGGCGATCCTTTTACAATATCAATAATGGCAACTTCATCACCTACCAAGTAAATACCTAATCCTGTATAAGAATAATCAAATGGGTCAGCAAACTTTCCATTTGGCCTTAAAAAAATGGTTTGGTCTGGATAATTAAGAATTACGTTAAATCGTCTTAAAATATCATTACCAATTATACCCACCATTTGTGGGTAAGCAGTAACATTATAGTCGTCTTGAAAAATATATACTGGTACTTTTCTAAATTTAAAAGGGCCAACACTTGCACTTTTCACAACAGTGATTTCCATCGTTTTTTTGCCGCCTAAACCTTCGGCCTGTGTTGTATAAACTTTCTTTTTTCGTTTTAGTAGTAAACTATCTTCTACAAAATCTTTGCTTAATAAAAAACATAAGCCAGCACCGGTATCAAAAATAAAACGATTAACAAAAGATGAAGCATCTTCAATTTCAAAAACAGGCAATGGCAAAGTGCTAAAACTTGGTTTCATTAAATAACCACCTCTTGGGTATTTAAAAGTACCAGGCGATAAAATGTCGATTATTTGTTTGTCATAATCAATTTTTAAAATATATCTACGTAAAAAACTAAAGCCTATAATACCATCTATTTTAATGCCATAAACACTGGTTAATAAATCGTAGTCGTTTATATGAAAGCTAAAAGTGTCGGTTGTTAATCCAGGAAAATTTAAATAGTGCCCATAAGTAAAACCTACTTTTTTCATTCCGGCTATGCCTCTTATGGTTTTATCGGTTAATGCTGTTTTAAAACCACAATCTTCTACAGTGGTAGAGTCTAAAGAAATACCACCGCTACCAGTATCTAAAACAAAGTTTAGACTATCTTTTTTTAAAGTATCAATACAAGCCCTTACAATTATAATGCCCCCGGTTAATTGAATAAACGGAATTTTTGTAATCAACTTAGCCTGAGGCGATACAAACTCTTCTTGAGCTTGTACTTGAGTGATACAAGTAAGTAAAACAAAAAATAGTACAATTTTCTTCATGAAAAAATAGTATTAAGTAATACTTGAACAAATGAAGTTAAAGCAGCCAATTGATATGACCATTAAATTTAAAATTAGAATCTATTACAGTACCAATGGCTTTTTTTAGTGTTAATTGGTAATACCACGAATTAAATTCAGTAATAGCAACAACAATACACCCTTAACTTTGTTTTATTAATAAATATTAGTGATGATGCAGTTAGCCGATTTGTATAAAAAAGCGTTACAGTTCGAATTTTTAACCATTGAAGAGGGGATGTTTTTGTTTGAAAATGCTCCATTAGCAGAATTAATGTTCGTTGCCAACGAAATGAAAAAACACCATGTACCTCACGGAAAAGTTACTTGGCAAATAGACAGAAATGTAAATACTACCAATGTATGTATAGCCAATTGTAAGTTTTGTAATTTTTATCGTATTCCTGGTCATGCCGATGCGTACATAACAGATATGCCCACTTACAGAAAAAAAATTGAAGAAACTTTTAAATATGGGGGTGATCAGTTGTTGTTACAAGGGGGCCACCATCCAGCATTGGGATTAGATTTTTATACTAAAACTTTTAAAGAAATTAAACAGGAGTATCCAACCATTAAATTACATGCACTTGGGCCCCCAGAAATTGCACATATCACTAAATTAGAAAAAAGTACGCATCACGAAGTATTGAAAACATTACAAGAAGCAGGGCTAGATAGTTTACCTGGTGCTGGTGCCGAAATTTTGACAGATCGTGTAAGGCGATTAATAAGCAAAGGAAAATGTGGGTCGGAAGAGTGGTTATCGATAATGCATGAAGCCCATAAACTAAATATTACTACTAGTGCCACCATGATGTTTGGTCATGTAGAAACTTTAGAGGAACGCTTTATTCATTTGGTTAAAATACGTGAGGTACAGGCCAAAAAACCCGAACATGCTAAAGGATTTTTAGCATTTATACCTTGGACTTTTCAAGATGTTGATACACTATTGGCTAAAATAAGAGGTGTACAAAATTTAACAACTGCCGATGAGTATATACGTATGATTGCGATTAGCAGAATTATGTTACCTAATGTAAAAAATATTCAAGCAAGTTGGTTAACTGTAGGCAAACAAACTGCCCAATTGTGTTTAAATGCTGGAGCTAACGATTTTGGAAGCATAATGATCGAAGAAAATGTAGTTAGTGCAGCAGGTGCACCTCATCGATTTACTTATAAAACCATTCAAGATGCTATTAAAGAAGCTGGATTTGAGCCACAACTTAGAAACCAACAGTACGAATGGAGAGAAATTCCTGAAACAATCGAAGAACAAGTGGTTAATTATTAATACCATTAACCATACAATTTTTAAACTATAAACCAATAAAAATTACTCCACCGAGTAATTTTTTTATTTTTATGTAACAAATTTTTTATTAAAACGTATAATTTACACAAGGCAAACATTTTATCACCATTTCAACAGTTTATGACCGAAAAAAATTATAACGACTGTGTAACTCAATACGCCGATAACGTATTTAGGTTTATAGTTAAAAATATTAAGCACGAGGAAGATGCTAGAGATATAGTACAAACTGCTTTCGAAAAAATGTGGCGTAGCAGAGAATCTGTTGAAAACGATAAAGCAAAAAGTTACTTATTTACAGTTGCTTACAACCAAATGATTGATCATATTAGAAAAAATAAAAGAATTGATTTAAGAGGGGAGTTTAATGAAAATACAAAAGTGGGTTATCAAACCAATTCAAATACTAAAAAAGTATTAATGGAAGCTTTGAATAGGTTAAACGAAACACAAAAGAGTTTAATCATGCTAAAAGATTATGAAGGATATAATTACGAAGAAATCGGAAAAATAATGAACCTTAATGAAAGCCAAGTTAAAGTTTATTTACACCGGGCAAGATTGGCTTTAAGAGACTATTTAGTACAACCAGAAAATGTGTAGCAATAAATAGACTTAAACTTAAAAAATAAAAAATGGATATTAATAGACATAATTACGAAGAGTTTTTTTTGATGTTTGTAGATGGTGAATTAAACAGCCAACAACAACAAATAGTACAAAATTTTGTAGCCAACAACCCCGATTTACAACAAGATTTAAATATGTTGTTAGATACTAAATTAATTGCTGATGATTTAATTTTTGATAAATCTAACTTATATAAAAATGAATTAACAGCTATTAATAGTAATAATTATGAAGAGAAATTTTTGTTATACATAGATAATGAGTTGGCTCTTACAGAAAAAGAAAATGTAGAAACCTTTGTATTACAAAACCCTACTGTACAAAGTTCTTTTACTTTATTAAAAAGTACTTTATTGCAAAAAGAAAATATTGTTTGCCCTAATAAAGAAGCGTTATACAAAAAAGAAGAAAGGCCAATTGTTTTTATGTGGGTTAAACGTTTGTCGGTTGCTGCAGCTATTGTATTGTTTGCAGTAATGGCTTGGATGTTGATACCAAATAGAAATAACAAATTAAGCCCAATTAGCTCCGTTGCCAATAACAATAAAAAAGTAGAAAAAAGTATTGAACCAACTGTAACATTAAAGTATGTTAAGCCGTTACATAACCAAGTAGTAGTAGTAAAAAATATCCCAATAAAAAAGCAAAATCCAAATAATAAACAAATAAACGAGCCGAGTTACTTTGTAAAAAATAGTAACAATCAACAGCAAGACAATAATAAAATTAATGCAATAATTGTAAAACAAAATCAAGAAAAAACACCCATTAATATTATACAAACGCAACAACCCAATAATACAATTGCAGTTGTAAATACTACCATAACTAACGAAGCCAAAGGTATATTACCAGATAAGAAAAATGAGGGAGCTGTTGTAAGTGCAGCTAGTAAACAAAACGAATCCAATATTGTACAACCAGCCATTTACAGAATGTTAAATACGGAAGATGACGTAACAGACAATACAGTTTTAGTTGGTAACCTAAAAGTAAATAAAACCAAACTGAGTAACTTATTCAAAAAAGCTAAAGGTATTTTTTCAAAACCTAAAGCAGAAGTAGATGCAAAAAATACTTATGCATCTAACAGTAATACACTTTAATATTTAACACGCATTACCATTTTTTTTCAAATAAAATGCCTATCTCTTGAATAGGCAGTACAAAATAATGTTCAATGATACATACAAATACAAAATCGGGTTATAGAAAAAAGATACAATCATTTAAAATAATAAATAATTAATACCATGAAAAAAACACTACTATTTTTAGCCACTATACTTGTAGCTAATCAATTATTTGCACAAGCAGATACCACCACCAATAAAAAAACAGACACATTGGTTTCGGGTAATTTTATTATTGTAAAAAAGCCAAACGATAAAAATTATAAAAATGACGATACCAGTAAGAAAAAAAGCTTTGTAATAAACATTGGCGGTAATAAAAAAAATCGCAACAAAAATATTAGTACCAATTGGTGGATTTTCGATTTAGGTTTTACTAACCTAAGAAACAATACCAATTATGCAAATGCACAAGCTGGTCCATACTTAAAAACCTTAAGCACTGCTGCGGGTACTGTAAATGAAAATAGTATGAAACTAAATGCAGGCAAGAGCTCTAATTTTAATGTTTGGTTTTTTATGCAAAAATTAAATGTAACTAAACATATTGTAAATTTAAAATATGGATTAGGGTTAGAAATGTATAATTTTAGATACGACAGAAATTTAAGTTATCGCAAAGATCCAAACCCAATTGTATTTAACGATACAGTTAGTTTCTCTAAAAACAAGTTGTATGTTGGTTACATTACAGCACCATTAATGATTAACATAAACACAAATCCAAATAAAAGCAGTGCTTTAAGTTTTAGTGCAGGTGTAAGTGCAGGTTATTTAATTAGTAGCCGAAATAAACAAGTAAGCGATGCAAGAGGTAAAGTAAAATATAAAGGCGATTTTAATTTACAACCCTTCCGTTTAGCTGCAATAGCAGAGGTTGGGTTAGGCGATATTCGATTGTTTGGTAGCTATAGTTTAAATAGGTTGCACGATACAAATACTCGTTTAGAACAATATCCATTTTCTTTTGGTATAAGATTTAGTAACTGGTAATTGTTTAAAGTCTTAAAATATAAACCTGCCTTAGGGCAGGTTTTTTTATGGCAAACCTAAAATTCTTTTTTGCCATTAATTATGCTATTCAATATCCTTACTAAAATATTCACTTCTTTTGCTAAAACTAATAACTAGGTTAAATTGAAGCCTATGTTATTGGTTCTAAACCGCTTAAATTACTTATCTAAGCAGTGTTTCTCATTTATTAGGCCACGGTTCAGCATACTGATTTTCTTTTTGATCCATTTTATACTAAACTGCTTTAACAAAACGTTATTAAACCTGTAACACTTCTTTCAGTCTTTAATGCAGATGTTTGTGTTTTAAAACAGTAAGGGTTTAGAAAAAAGGTAAAAAAAGTTCTTTAAGGTTTCTTTAGCATTTATTTTATGAATAAAATAAACTTTTGGCATCTTAATTGCGTTATTACTTTATAAATAGTAAAAATTTAAAATTTTCTCATAAGCAGTTAGTTTTGGTTGCGGTCT
>JANOZK010000007.1:0-77705 GCA_031429335.1 Chitinophagaceae bacterium
CTGAACAAATGCATGCACAAAATGAAATACAAATGAGAACTTATAAAATAAAAAACAGAAGTAAATTTGAGCTTACTTCTGTTTAAAATTGTACTTTTATTTATTATTAATCCTGTATCGTTTTTCTAGGACTAGTCAAAATAACGGTTATACCGATTGGATATTTGTAATAAAAGGAAATTGCTGTTTTTGAATACTCGAAAAATAGGAAGGCCTTTTTAGGATTATTTACTTAAAAGCATTTAGAGCAACCGTTGGTTTACCACTATTATCAAATGCCCCTTTTGTATAACCTTGCCAACTTACTTTTTTTAAGTGAGCTTACGGTAAAAACGCATCGTAAAAACATTGGCGAAAAGTTGGGCTCTAAAGGCATAGCCGATTTACTTTCTAAAAGCTTTCAATTAAATAAGAATTTATAGTTGATAGTTTTTGTTCTCTATTTTATACTATCGTAGTAAGCCTTCATTGTATACCATGCTTTTTTCTTTTCCCCTTTTTCTGATAATAAACCTTTTCTGTTCCAGCCTTTTTGATACGTTGAGTGCATACGACGTGCAGATCGAAAATCGTACAACACCCATGGCGATGTTCCTCTTAAAAAAGGAATGTTCTTAAACATGGCTATATTCTGTTTGTACAGTTGTTCCTGATATTCTTCAGTCCAGCTACTTGCTGTATCAGCAGAGCCATGATGACCATATAAAGCCTCTCCACCAAATTCACTTATGAGAAGTGGTTTATTGAAGTCAAACTTCCATGTATACTCTTTAGAATCTTCAGCCCAGGGCCTGTACCAACCCAAATAAACGTTCACACCAACTACATCAAAAACTCTGCTTAAAGTGTCATCAATGGTTATTACATTTTTATTGTATTTTATATGGTCAAAAGCCGATGCAATTAACCGAGTATCGTCTTTTGAACGTGCAAGCTGAGCCATTTGTGTTAATGCTTTATCTCTTGCTGCACCAGGTGCAGTTTCGTTACTAATGCTCCAAATGATAACACTGCTGCGGTTTTTATCACGTTGTATCATTTCTTGTAGTAAGTAATCCAGCTTTGGCTGCATAATAGGGTCGCCAAATGCAATACCTTGCCATAAAGGAATTTCTTCCCACAGCAAAATGCCCATTTTATCAGCTAATCGAACCATATATTCTGTTGATGGATAGTGTGTAAGCCTAACATAATTACAACCCAATTTTTGGGCTTCACTTAATAAAAGTAAAGCATCATTTTCACTATAAGATCTGCGTTTTTCTGCTCCAATTTCTTCGTGAACATTCACTCCTTTAAGGAAGATACTTTTGCCATTCAATAAAATATCTGTTCCCTTTGTTTCAATGGTACGAAATCCAATTTGCTCTTTAATACTATCGGTTAATGCAAGAATTTTTACATTGTATAGTTTGGGAGATTTGGTTTTCCATAACTGCAGGTTTGCATCAAACTCAATAGCTGCATAACCTGAATCGTTTGTAGTAGTATTGAAATTAATTTTTGCATCAGGAATAAGAATTTGAATGGCTTGCGAAGGCTTAGTGCCATTCATTTTCACCCATCCCTTTACAGTATTGATAGTTCCATTTTTTAATTGAATGAAATAGTCTTCAATAAATGTTGCTGGGGTTTCAATTAGATTTACGTCTCTGGTAATGCCGCCATAATTAAACCAATCGAAACCCATTGCAGGAATACCATCTTTTTTGCGTTGGTTATTTACACGAACAATAATACTATTTTGCTCCTTCACCTTATCAGTTACTTCAAACTGAAAAGGTGTAAAGCCACCTTCATGTGAGCCAATTTTTTCACCATTTAAATAAACATCAGCGATATAATTCACTGCACCAAAATGTATAAATAATCGCTTATCGTTTTTTTTGTAAGCAAATGTTTTTTTATACCAAATAGTAGATTCGTAATAAGTAAGCTCAGGCATTTGAGCATTGAAATCTCCCGGTACATTTAATGTTGAAGCTCCTTCAAACGAATATTCCAAAAAATCAGTTTTCCCTTTTGGTTTTGCATCTTTTCCAATACCCGATTTTTCGCCATTATCATTAGGGTCGATAATTACTTGCCATTTGCCATTAAGAGAGGTTGTTTTTCTGCCAAATACATTGCCCATACTGGTTTGGGCTAATGATACAAACGAAGTGATTAAACAAGTGAATACAGCAAGACAAAGCGTTTTTTTCATCAGAACTAATTTCGTTTTGATGAAAGTAAAATATTTCTAGTGAATTTTTAGTTCTACAAATTCAAATAAACACAAATAACCATCAAGAAAGAAACGTACATACACAACAATAAGGGATTGAAGAAACGTACAAACTTGTGTTGCAGATTAAACCTTTTCGAACAGCTCATATCTGCTTACATTCATATAATTAGTCATTAAAATAACTGTTGGTTTTATACCGAAGTGAAATACAAAATAATGCAATCTGTTTTATGTCGCTATAATACCATCTAAGATTTTTTGCACCTTAAACCAAACAAGCAAAAGAAAAATAGAAGTGTAATGTTACTTAAATTTTTCATTCGGTGTTTTTAGTTTACTCATTTAAAAACAAAAAGCTTAAAATAACTAGGTATAATAAGGGCTAATTAATAAATATACAATTGGGCCAGTTACAGCTACATAAAACCACAAAGGCCAAGTTATACGAGCTAGTTTTTTATGTTGTACAAATTCTGCAGTTAAACCCCTGTATGCTGTAAATAAAATAAAAGGTAAAATTACAGCAGCTAAAAAAATATGGGTTATTAAAATAAAGTAATAAACTATTTTAATGGTGCCTACACCCCCAAACTTAGTTTCGCCAGCCAATAAATGGTGTGCTATATAACTAACTAAAAATAAAATGGATAACGTTAAAGCACTAATCATTAATCGTTTGTGCAGCATAAAATTTTTATTTTTTACTGCTACTAGTGCTGTTACTAAAAATATAGCAATTAAAGAGTTTATGAAAGCATTTATTTTAGCAAAAATATGAATGTCGAAACCCACATTTACTTGCAACTGAATTTTACCCAAACTTACTACAACAGCAAAAACTACAAACGAAAAGATACCAATTAACCAGCCCGCTTTTTTGTCGTTTTTTTTAATGGATGCTTGAATCATATTAAACTATAAATTAAATGAAGTAATTGAAATGTATATTGTAATAACAATAAAAAATAGAAATTGTTACCCATTAATTTTTCTTCTTTTGCTCATATACCACACAAACCCTGTTACACAGAGAACAATAATTAGCCAAAGCCAACTTAAATCTATAATATCTGTAAATATTTTACTTTTTTTGGTTCTGTCTTTTTCTAACATTAATAATCCAATATCTCTGGCCAAGGTTTTCATAGAGGTGTTTTCTTTTTCTAAACCACTGTAGGGCTCCTCTAGCCTGCCTCTTACAATATAATTTTTATCTAATAAAACAAATCTACCTGTGTGTGGAAATTCTGGACTAACAGGCACTTTTTCTAACTTATCAATTTTAAGTTCATTAAAAATAAAATCGTAAATGGTATCTCTATTGCCTGTAAGTAACCACCAATTATCTGGGTTAACGCCATATCGATCGGCATAGCTTTTTAATACAGGTACAGAATCGTTTTCTGGATCTATGGATAATGAAATAAATTGTACGACCGATGTATCAATTTTTCGTCTTGTATTTCCTCCTCTAATAAAGCTTTGTTGCAATTTAGCCATGCTTCGAGTTAGTTGAGGGCAAATGCTACCGCAACTGGTAAAAAACAAATTTATTACAATGGCTTTTCCTTTTATATCGTGCAAGTTAACTGTATCGCCTAATTGGTTAATTAGTTTAAAATTGCCTGTTTTATGCCATAAAGTATCGGTTTTTAATTTCCCATTTACCTCTGAGGTAAGCACATTATCGAAAAAATATTTTTTGGGAACTATCACTGCATTTTCGCTAGCAGATTTTAAAACCAAATAACAAAAAATTGGAATAATTACTGCAATTAATAATGCGTACACTGCTTTTTTGCTCATAAAAATGTAGATTACAATAAAAAACCATCGCAGTAAATGCGATGGTTTAGTAGAAAATATTTGTAGAAGAATGGTTACTTCATTTTAATCAAAAAAAATTTTACTGATGCACCGCTGGCTTTGCCTCATCTTTCTTTCCTTCCTTTACTTCTTCATGCACAGCTCCTTTAGTTTCGGCTCCATGTTCTTTTTTTAGACCAGGTACTTTACTTTGTTCGTAAAAATGACGATCGTAATTGTTGCGTAAATTTTTAAATGAGTTACCATCCCACAAAAAAGCACCAATAAACCAAATAAATAATGCCAAAGGCACAGTAATGGTCATTATTAGATTGCGTATTTCGTGTTTTAAATGCATAAAATAACCAACAATGTAATAAGCCTTAGCCAACATTAGCACAACAATAGTTAGCTTAGTTGCCATAACCCCTGCAGAACCATGCACCATTTTCATCATAGCAAAACCTAGGGCTAATTCTACTAAAGTAAGTGCCGTTAATACTAGCGTTACATTTCTTACTTCATTTTTATTATCATGATGCTCTAAATGAACTACTTCGCTATGTTCCATAAATATATAAGTTGAAAAAAATAATTTAAATAAGGTAGAAACAGGTAAATACAAATACCCAAACAAGATCAACAAAGTGCCAGTATAAACCTGCTTTTTCGATCATTAAATAATGGCCACGTTTTTCGAAAGTATCATTCAAGGTCATAATTAACATTATGATATTTATGATAACCCCACTAAACACGTGAAACCCATGAAAGCCAGTAATGGTAAAGAAATAATTGGTAAAGTTGGTTGATGATTGAGAACCATCGGCATTTAAAAAAGGATTTGCCCCCCACCAAGCACCTTCATGGTGTAAATGTGTCCACTCCCAAGCTTGGCAACCTAAAAATGCGGCACCGCCAATAATTGTCCAAATCAAATTAATCACAACTTTTTGTTTGTTCATTTCGTGGCCAGCTTTAACAGCTAAAACCATTGTTACCGAACTAACAATAAGAATAAAGGTCATTAAACTTACAAACATCAAAGGCAATCCACTACCCAAACCAGGAAAAGATTGAAACACTACGTTAGGGTCGGGCCATCCATTGGTTGAAAAACGAATGGTACCATAAGAAATAAGAAATGCTCCAAAAGTAAAGGCATCGCTCATTAAAAAATACCACATCATTAATTTACCGTATTCTACGTTAAATGGGCTTTTACCGCCATTCCACCATTTGGGTTGTGCTGTTGTTGCAGTTGACATACTTGGTTATCTAATTTCGATTGCAAAAATATTGTGTAAAGGCTTATAAAGTTTATTTATGAAGCACTTTTTTTCGTGTTTTATAAATAAAACTGTTTATTAAACGAATGATTGCTTGTTTTAGCGTATCCAAACAAAAAATATCAATAAATAAATCCATAAAACATCTACAAAATGCCAGTAAGTACTTACAATTTCTATGGGTGTACTGTTATAGTTTTTAGTTCTTACTGCAAATGCTCTTATTAAGGTTATTAATAATGCTACCACACCTCCCAAAACATGCAAGGCATGCATACCAACAATTATTAAAATAAAAGAAGCAGCTGCATTGCTATTAGGCCCAGTTAAGTAAATGCCATGGCTTTCTAAATTTTTAAACCCAACAACTTGCAGTGCAGCAAACAATACACCTAAAACTGCTGTAAGAGTTATAAAAAATTTATACCTGTTTCTTTCTCTTGCTTTAAACGATTGTACTGCTAATTGTATAGTTAAACTACTTAAGAGTATTACAGCTGTGCTATACCAAAAAATAGTTGGTAAACTAAATTCTAAAAAATTACTTTGGTTCTTTTTTACAATATAGGCACTTGTAAATCCTGCAAACATCATACAAATACTGCCCATTGCTACCCACATTGTAAATTTATGTGGATGTATTCTTTTGCCCTTTTCGTTTACTGAGGAGTTGGTAATTGTAGATTCCATTTTAAATTTATTTAACTTATTTTTATTCGTTTTTTGTTACATTTTTTGAAACATCAACTTTAAGTATTCTGTTCAACTGTGGCTTCCTCCTTTTCGCTACAAGCCTTCTTTCAACCGCCAACAGGGCTGGAAGCCGCTGTTGGGGTTTCAATTTATCAAAAAAATTATTGCTTTTGTTATGTTTGTTACAAGCCTAACAAATTAATGTATGGGATTGTTTTTACTAAATATTTTGGGCAACCAATTTTTACTTTTTCCTTTTAAACTAATTATTTGTTGCGATGATAAATATTTAATTACTTTATGCTCTAACCAATGATGCAAAGGAACCAAAATAGCCGCAATTAATATCATAGCTGTTAAATATTTGATGCTACCATAGCTTTTTATCTGTAGAAATTTTTGCGTGTTCTAAAGTTATGTTTCCCAGTAAACATCGTTTTATAATTTATCTGCCAATAAAGCTAAATAAACAATAGGTAAATAAATGTAGCTGCTAAACATTACCCTTCTTGCAGCTTTAACGTCCATTTCTTTGTACAACCTTATACATTGCCAAACCATTGCCAAATTACAAGTTATTAAAATATACATACTAATATCTCCCGTTAAACCAATATAATTGGGTAAAATACCAATAGGCAACATTAAAACACTGTACATTAAAGCCTGTAGAGCAGTAAATTTTGTGGGGCCTTTATCGCTAGGTAATAATTTAAAACCAGCTTTAGTATAATCGGTATGCGATACCCAAGCAATTGCCCAAAAATGAGGAAACTGCCAAATAAATTGAATTAGAAATAATATCCAACCACCAGCACCAAAACTATCTTGTCCTGCTACCCAACCAATTAAACAGGGTAAAGCACCTGGGAAACCACCCACTAAAACTGCAATTGAGTTTTTAGTTTTTAATGGTGTATAAATGTAAGCGTAAACAAATAAACTAAACGCCGATAATAAAGCTGATGAAAAATTAAAGAAATACCACATTAATGCTACTCCAATTCCTCCGGCAATAAATGCAAAAGTGTATGCCTCTGTTTGGCTCATTCTACCACTTGCAACTGGCCTATTGGCTGTGCGTTTCATTAAGGCATCGGAATTTTTTTCGTACGCTTGGTTAATTGCGTTTGCACTACCTGTAACTAACATACCAGCTACAAAAAGTACAATTATCATTAGCCAATTATAACTTACTACGTTTGGTGCTAGTAAATAACAAATTACACAAGTAAACACCACTGTGAAGCTTAGTGTAAATTTGGTAAGCTCTTTGTAGTCTTTAAGCTTAATTGCTAAGGTTGATGTTGGAGTGTGTTTATTATTCATTTTTAAGTGAGCCAATTGTAATGTACTACTAATTTGCATTTTAATTTATACCGAAATCATCTAGGATAATGCCGATTGGATAGCTATTTAGGCCAGTTTATTGGGGCTATTACAGATATCACTTTGGTATAAACGAACGATTGATATGAAAAAAAACGCCCTGAATTATCAGGGCATTTTTTAGTATTGTACCTGAACTGTTGCTCGTAAAAACTACAATTCTAAAAATTTTAGAATATTAATGATGGCTTTCATCTGATCCTACAGGTGTTGTTTGTGGAATAAACTCTTTGCCATCTTTACCATAATCATATGCCCAACGATGTACTTCTGGAATTTCTCCAGGCCAGTTACCATGTCCTGGGCGAATTGGTGTTGTCCACTCTAGTGTATTTGAACCCCAAGGATTTAATGTTGTTACTTTTCTTCCTTTCCAAATAGAATAAAAGAAATTAATTAGAAATAAAATTTGAGCAGCAAATACAACCATTGCAACGGTACTAATAAACCTATTTAAATCGGTAAAATTTTTAAAGCTTTCCCATATACTAAAGTCATAATATCTTCTTGGCATGCCAGCCAACCCTTGGTAGTGCATTGGCCAAAATACTAAGTACGCACCAACAATAGTTGCCCAAAAATGAATATAACCAAGTGTATTATTTAAATGACGACCATACATTTTAGGATACCAATGATACACACCTGCAAACATACCAAACATACTTGCTACACCCATTACAATATGAAAGTGAGCAACTACAAAATAAGTATCGTGTAAATGAATATCTAATGCTGAGTTGCCTAACCAAATACCCGTTAAACCACCAGAAATAAATAAACTTACAAAACCAATAGAAAACATCATGGCTGGTGTAAAACGAATATTTCCACGCCACAAAGTGGTTAACCAGTTGAAAACTTTAATGGCACTTGGTACTGCAATTAATAAAGTAAGCAACACGAATACTGAACCTAAGAATGGATTTAAACCTGTTACAAACATATGATGTGCCCAAACTAAGAAGGCAAGAATTGCAATTGCAAATAAACTACCAATCATGGCCATATAACCAAATATTGGTTTACGGGCATTTGTACTTAAAATTTCACTTACCATACCCATGGCTGGCAACAATATAATATATACTTCAGGGTGTCCCAAGAACCAAAATAAGTGTTGAAATAATATTGCACTTCCACCTTCGTTGGGTAAAGCTGTGTTGGTTGTAGTTAAGAAGATATCTGATAGATAAAAGCTAGTTCCAAAATTTCTATCAAAAATTAGTAAAATAAAGCCAGATAATAGCACAGGAAAAGATAATACACCTAATACAGCTGTAAAAAACAATGCCCAAATGGTTAGAGGTAATCTGGTCATGCTCATACCTTTAGTACGCATGTTTAAAACAGTAGCAATGTAATTTAGCCCTCCTAATAAAGAAGAAATCACAAACAATGCCATTGCAATAATCCACATATCCATACCAAGCTTAGAACCTGGAGAAGCATCACCTAGTGCAGATAAAGGTGGGTAAGCCGTCCATCCACCACTAAAGGGTCCTGTTTCTACAAATACAGATGATGACATTACAACGCTTGCTGCAAAGAAAAACCAGTAGCTAAGCATATTCATAAAAGGCGAAGCCATATCTCTTGCCCCAACTTGTAATGGAATTAAGAAATTGGCAAATGTTCCACTTAAACCAGCGGTTAATACGAAGAAAACCAAAACTGTTCCGTGTGTTGTAACCAAGGCATAATATCCAGCCGGCGTAATATGTCCTTTTTCTGCCCAGAATTTACCCAATAAATCTTCTAACCAAGGAAAAGAAGTGTCTGGATAACCTAATTGTAAACGAAACAATACACTCATAAAACCGCCAATTACGGCCCAAACCATACCAGTTATTAAAAACTGTTTGGCGATCATTTTATGGTCTTGACTAAAAACATATTTTGTAATAAATGTTTCGTGGTGATGATGGTGCTCTTGATGATGATCACCTTGTACTTCGTATGAAGTACCCACATTTGCATGAAGAACTGCTTCGTTACTCATTTTGATTCTTATTTCGTCTTTTTTTACTAGATATATAGTAACAACCTTAAAATTAGAAGGTTGTGTTGTTTAATTATTTTATCTGTGCTATTGGTTTGCCCTCAACTTTATTAATTACTGTTGCAGCTTTTGTACTATCGGTTTTAACTTTTGGTGCTTTATCGGGAAAGGCTGCAAAATAAGCAGGCGTTTTTCCAGCTAGCCATTTATCGTATTCTGCTTGTGTAACAACTTCTACATTTCCTTTCATAGAGTAATGCCCATTACCACACATTTGATCACAACTTAACTCGTAAGCGAAATTGGGATTATTGGTAATTTTTTTCATTTCGGCAGTTGTATATAAAGGTGTAAACCACATGGTGGTAGGTATACCAGGAACTGCATCCATCTTCATTCTAAAATGAGATAAACCTACATCATGAATAACATCTCTACTACCAATAATTAATTTTACTGGCTTATTTTTTATCAAGTACATGGTTTGTTGTACAACAATGTCATCATGCCCCTTAGCATCATCTTTTAGGTTAAGCCCAGAATTATCTTGCCAAATTAAACCTAATGGATTGGTGGCTTCATCAATAACCTTATAATATTTTTTACCAAACTCATTATCGCTGCCCTTATATCTAAACACCCAACCAAATTGTTTCCCTATTACTTCAACTTCCATTGCATCTTTTGGAGCATCGCCTGTAAAAGAATACCAGTTTTTTAAACCAATAACCACAAGCACAGCTAATACAATTGCAGGAATAACTGTCCAAATTGCTTCTAATTTATTACTATGAACAAAAAAGAATACTTTTCTTCCTTCCTTTTCTTGGTATTTAAATGCGAACCAGAATAATAAAATTTGGGTAGCCACAAAAACGCTACCTGTAACAATAATAGTAAGCCTCAACATTTCGTCAACCTTTTCACCATGGTTACTTGCTGCTGGTTGTGCCATTAATGTTTTGTCGTACAAAATATGATTACAATACCAAACGCCAATTAAACCCAAAACCATAAAGCCCAACATTAAAAATCCATTGATTTTATTGTTTTGCTTTCTTGCGGCTTCTTCGCCTTTAATAACAGACACATACTCGCTAGCCTTTGATATTTGAAAGATTACTAGGAATACTAGAACAACTACTGCTATGGTTAAAAACATTGTCATAATAAATAACTATTTTCTGTACATCAATTTCAAGTAAACCAATTGGTATTTTTTAGGGATACCATTGATTTATTAATAACACCAAAAGGTGATGTTTTGTTATGTATGGTGTATAATACTTTCTTTTAAGAAAGGATGATACTTTGGAATTAATGGTTTACTGGCCAAAGCCTTACTTACACCAAAAATCATCATTCCAACAAAAAGGCTCAGTATTCCAAAATCTAACCAACCTAAAGTAACATGTTCTTTACTTATGCTACCCATAATTTGTTGGTAATAATCTATCCAATGGCCAAAGATAATTAACACTGCCATAAATGTAACTAGTGTGTAATTTCTTTTGGCTCCACGTTTCATTAGAATTAACAATGGACAAATAAAGTTGATAATTAGGTTTAAAAAGAAGATGCCCTTGTATGGTCCCTGCACTCTATGTTTAAAATAAATTGTTTCTTCTGGTTGATTAGAATACCATATTAGCATATACTGAGAAAACCATAAATAAGTCCAAAATACAGAGAAGGCAAACATAAACTTACCAACATCGTGCAAATGCTCTTGATTGGTATATTCTAAATACCCTTTATTTTTTAAGTAGATAACCCAAAGGGCAACCAAGCTCATACCAGAAACAAAAGTGCTAGCAAAATTGTACCAACTGTACATGGTACTGTACCAATGTGCATCGATACTCATCATCCATAACCAAGGCACTGTACTACCAACAGTTAAACCAAACCAGCCCAAAAACATGGCAGCTACTTTAGTGTTGCTAATGATAAACTTGTGTCCTGTTTCACCATCCATTGCTGCTTCATCTGCTTGTTTGCTTAATTTTCTCATTCTCCAACCCAATAAGCTCCATAAACCAACAGCTAAAATGCTCCAGAAGGTAAAGAATTTTACATTTAAAAATCCTTTTTTGCCTTTTAATATTGGGTCTGCTTCAACAGCAGCAACGTCTGTCCAATGATAAATATGACTACCAGAAAAAGCTACATACAATAATACTATTAGCGTAATGCCTCCAAAAATAGGAACCATGGTAGAAATTGCTTCTGGCACTCTTCTAAACGATTGTTGCCAACCACCCCAAGCCATTGTTGTAACACAAAGAAAAAACATGGCAGCATTACAAACCAATGTCCAGAAAATGGTATTGTACATTAAGGTACCCAAAAATATATCTTGTTCATGGTGATCTTTGCTAATGCCCTTGGTTGCGAAACCTGCAATTAAAGCGACTAAGCCTATACCCATAAGAGCATAAGACCATGTTTTCATTTTACCGGGAATCTCAAAACTTTGTCTGATAGATGCCATTGTTAATTTTTTTTCTTGTCTGCCTTGAACCCTACAAAAAAGGTTCAAAAAAATTGTATGTTGTAGCTGAGTTTTTTACTCAACCGAATAATTTATTTTGCCATTGCTGTTGCTGGCATTGCTGTTGCATCATCAGCAGCAGGTGAAGCTTTTACTTTTTGCTTTGCCTTGATGTAAGCAATTACTTGCCAACGTTGCTTTTTACTCATTTGAGATGCATAGCTGCCCATTGTATTTTTACCATACATGATTGAATAAAACATTTGACCAGCTGGCATGTTTACATATTTTGCATTGCCAACTAAATTAGCTGGTGCTGCAGGGTAAGGCCCATCTCCATTTTTCCAAAGTGGGCCATTGCCGTCTAAGTTTTTACCATGACAAATACCACAATTAATTAAGTAAATTCTTTCTGCTTCTTTTGCATCGGCAATACTTAATGAGTCGTATGGATTAGGTATTGCTTTAGATGCAACGTAGCTAGTAGTATCTCCAGCTTTATCTTGTGCTAAAGCAAAATCAAAATCATTTCCACGAGCAACAGTACCCAATACTGGACGGTTGTTGTAGTTAATATTTTTTTCCTTTAAATTACTATGATCTGCATAGGTTTCGTATGCTCTACTATAAGCCATATCTGGCATATAAGCACTATTGGGCTTACGCTTAACATCGCTACAACTAACAATTACAGCAGTAGTTAAAATTAAACTTAGTATGATGGATAATTTCTTCATCTTTTTTCTTTATCTAAAAATTAAGCAAGTACAGTTTGTGCGTTAGTTTCAAATGGTATTTCATCTTTATCATATCTACCAAGCCACCAACCTTCTTCAGCTATTTCTGTTTTAACTTCTACTGCACCATTATTGCTTAAAAATGCTTCTAAATCGGCAGTATTTGTTTTATCGGTACACTCAATAACCATCACAAATAAATCGTCTGTGGCTCTTAAATGAAAATGATGTTTTTTTACAAATGGTGCTAATTGACATAAGTAACAAAATGTAAGTACCATACCCACTGCAGCAAATAATACAGTTAACTCAAAAATAATGGGTATCCAAGCTGGTAAAGCAAAACTTGGTTTACCACCAATATCTAAAGGCCAATCTTTAGTAAAAATCCAGCTAATAGAACTAATGGCAGTAGTAGTACCAATAATGCCATAAACAAATCCTGCGGTGTGTAAACTAGTTTCCCTCATTCCTAAAGCATGATCTAAACCATGCACAGGAAATGGTGTATAAACGTCTTGTATTTTATACCCTGCAGTTCTAACTTTCTTCACTGCCGGAAATAAAACATCTTCGTTATCAAAACAGCCTACTACAAATTTCTTTTTTGCCATACCCAAATCCCCAAAGGGGTGCTATTTTAGTTAATAATCGTAATTCTTATCTCAAAAGCTTAGCCACTAATAAAGCTAAACACTAATGGTGATCTTGTTCGTGGGCAAATTCATCGGCAGTTTTCTGCTCAATTTTACCCATATCATTTTTATAACTTTCTCCTGTTGTTTTTAATACATATTTAATTTCCGCAATTGCAATTGTTGGAAAGTATTTTGCAAACAGGAAGAAACAAGTAAAAAACAGACCGAAAGTTCCTAAGTAAAAGCCAATTTCCCAAATGGATGGGCTATAGTAAACGCTCCAACTACTAGGTAAGTAATCACGATAAACCGATGTTACAATAATTACAAATCGCTCGAACCACATACCAATATTTACCAACACACTCATAAAGAACGTTACAAATAAATTTCTTCTCATTTTCTTAAACCAAAAAATCTGTGGGCTTAACACGTTACAAGCCATCATACCCCAATAGCTCCAACCATAAGGGCTGAATAAATTAGCACGGCTATACCAGAAAGTGTATCCTTCATATTTATTTTGAGAATACCAACCCATAAATAATTCTGTTAAATAAGCTATCCCTACAATACTGCCAGTAAGTACAATTACTTTATTCATGGCTTCAATATGCCCAATGGTTACATAATCCTGTAAACCAAATACTTTACGTACTACAACCATTAAAGATTGTACCATGGCGAAGCCAGAAAAAATTGCACCAGCTACGAAGTAAGGAGGAAATATAGTAGTATGCCAACCAGGAATTACTGAAGTTGCAAAGTCGAATGATACAATGGTGTGTACAGAAAGAACCAAAGGAGTAGATAACCCTGCCAATACCAAACTTAAACTTTCATGACGTTGCCAGTGTTTGGTGCTACCTGTCCAACCAAATGCTGCAACTCCGTATAAATGTTTGCGTAATTTGGTTTTAGCTCTATCACGTACGGTTGCAAAATCTGGCAGTAAACCACTGTACCAAAATAATAATGAAACTGTGAAGTAGGTCGAAATTGCAAATACGTCCCATAATAAAGGAGAATTAAAATTCACCCATAATGGACCACGACTATTAGCATAAGGCAATACGAAAAATGCCATCCAAACCCTTCCCATGTGAAATATTGGAAACTGACCAGCACACATAACGGCAAAAATGGTCATTGCCTCTGCTGCACGGTTTACACCTGTTCTCCAACCTTGTCTAAATAACAACAAGATAGCCGAAATTAGTGTACCAGCATGACCAATACCTACCCACCAAACGAAATTGGTAATATCCCAACCCCAACCAATGGTTTTATTTAAGTTCCACTCGCCAATACCGTAAGTTACCTCACGATAAACGCTGTAAACACCAAACATTAATAAACATACGGAAATGAAGAAACCAATGTACCAAAGTTTGGTAGGTTTGGCTTCAATTGGGCGTACAATGTCTTCTGTTACCTGATGGTAAGTTTTGTTGCCGTACACCAACGGTTCCCTTAATTGCGATTCATACTTTACGCTCATCTGGTCTTGGTTATTTAACAATTTACATTGCCGTAAACTGTGGTTTTATTTTTATTAAATCAACGTTTTGTTCTTTAATCAACTGTAGTGGCATGTTTATATTGAGAAAAGCGAAATACACCCTTCAGCTGTATAGCTTTAATCATTATAACAATCTCTAGGCCCAACATAGTAAATAAATCTTTTCTCAGTTATCCAACCCTCTTTTGTTTTTAAATATGTTGTAATATATCTTAGATTTTTTGTTTGATTAAAAAACAATTTTGCCAAACTTATTCTATCTAAGAATTTAATTTCATTTATATTTTTTTGTACTTGAACGTTTTTTTCGCTAAGTAAAGGACTCATCAAAAAACTAAATGGACTTTTGGGGTGTTTCATATCAATTTCAATAACACTCAAACTGTCATAATTTATAGAGAAGAAAATCCCATTTTCGTTTCTAATTACTCTAAAAAAATTGCTAGTAGTATCTACAAGAATATTAAAAGTAGTATCAATACACGCTCTTGATGAAAATGTAATGAACTGAACTACAATCAATATAATGCAAATCTTTTTTTTCATAATTCATCAAATTTAAGGGCAATTTGTAGCTGCCGAATTTACAAATAACCCTAAATTAGATTGATAAATCAAATTAGACTGATCTCCATATATATTTTTAAACCCAGAATAATCTTCCATACCCATAAAAGCCAAGTCTCTTATTGCATTTGGATTACCTGAAATGCTTGAATAAATGCTTGGGTAATTGGCTTGCACAAAATTTCGGATTCCAGATTCTAGCATGAATATATTATTTGATAAAAATTCATGCATGGTGTTATTCCAATTTACATTTCCACTTGCAGTAAACTCTGCAAAACTAATCAATTCTTTCAATGTCATGTCCTCTATAGGAATTGGTGACGAACTGGTGAAGTTATCACCAAAAGTTGCCCATACTTTTTGCATTAAATTAGCATGAAAAGCTTCATGTAAAATTGTAGAAGCAAGCCAAATTCTAGAATAAGAAGGGTCTAAAGCATCATTTCTATTTATAGAGATTTCAAAACTCCCATTTCCTAGTGGTGAAGTTTTGCCTGCAACAGGAATATTTTTAAGTTTAAAGATAATATTACAACCAGATTGACCTTGAAACGCCGTTACCAAAGACGCTAAGCCAAAAGTACTTGAGTCAGACATTAGTGCTTCAAAAATACATTTAACGCCATTGTTCATTTCAATCGAACTATCCTTGACAATCTGTGGAATAATATTAGAGGGGCCATTAGAACCTCCTCCTCCTCCATAACCACTTAAAAAATCATCGATGTTGAATGTTTCTTGAGTTTGTTGTTGTGCAAAACAAAATGTGTAACTATTATAACCAACAATTGAAAAACCACAAACTGCATCATAGCCAGACTCAAGATAACAATAGTGTTGTCTTATTGGAACTGAAAATGAAATACAACTAGATGTCCTAAAATTTTGCCCTGAGCTATTCGAACTTGTTTGGTTTATTGATGGATAAATTTCTCTCCTATAATTATTAAATTTATTAATTACAAAACTCCGAGTTTGATTTCCGTTTAATCGAAAAAAACTAATCGACTTATCAAAAGAAGGATTACCCATTAAAGAAGTACTTCTTAAATTTTGAAGAATTCGTAATTCATAGTTTTGTAAAGATGTTTTCTGAATGACTAGCTTGAATTGATAATTAATTAAAGAGGTATCATTAGTTTTATTTGTGGAATTTGTTTTTCTGTTTTCATTAGATTCTGTGTAATCAATTACATAGTAGATATTTTCATTGGTTATGATTGTTTTCATAGAATTCCAATCTAATTCAAAAGTCGCATTCACGTTATTATTATTGCCAAAGAAACTCAACTTGCCATCATTAAATTTACCTCCGTGTAATTTTAGGTATTCTTGCAATGCTTGTTTTATATTAGAATCTTTATCTAAAGTATCGTTCTTTTTACAGCTAACTACTGATATAATAATAATAGAACTGAAAAATATCAGCTTCAAAATTAAGGCATTAAAAGATATATTTTTGTTCATCAAGCTTTATTTGCACATGTTTTAAGTGAGTGATTTTAAACACAATCTAACATGCTAAAATAGAAATAAATTTTCTTATAGTACTACACTTTTTCTTTCTTTTCCTCCGCTTTTGCAATCATAATTGCTGGTTTATGCTCACCTTCTAAGTTTCTAACTTTTGCTAAATAACTTACATTAGGCAATACGTGTAATTGCTCTAAGGAATGGAAAATACGATTGTTATTGTCGCTTCTATGTAAACTTACAGCACTTTTACTATCGTTGGCATTACCAAAAACAATGGCTTCGGTAGGGCAAGATTGTTGGCAAGCAACTTTCAAATCCCACTCTTTAGCTTCACCACCAGTTTTTAACGGACGGCTCTCTCTTTTGGCTTTTAATTTACCCTCTTGTAAACGTTGAACGCAGAAACTACATTTTTCAATTACCCCTCTGCTACGTACTGTAACATCTGGGTTTAATACCATTCTGGTTAAATCATCGTTCATTAATTGAATGGTATCATTTAAATGACTTGAGTTATCTGGAAAACTGTCGGCCCCGCTATAATCGGCCCAGTTAAATCTTCTTACTTTATAAGGGCAGTTGTTGGCACAATATCTGGTACCAATACAACGGTTATACGTCATTTGATTTAAGCCTTCACTGCTGTGGTTGGTTGCTGCAACAGGACAAACATTTTCGCAAGGTGCATTATCGCAGTGTTGGCACATTAATGGTTGAAACACTACAGTTGGGTTTTCTAAATCGCCAGTATAATAACGATCTATTCTTAACCATTGCATATCGTGGAAACGCAATACTTCTGGTTTACCTACTACGGCTACATTGTTTTCGGCAGTACAAGCTACAACGCAAGCTCCACAACCATTACAAGCATTTAAATCAATGCTCATACCCCACTTAATACCAGGCTTATCAATTGGTTTGTATATAGAACCATCTTCTTTAAACTTCTCTAAACCACCATAAGGTTTTAACTCATTTTCTCTTTCTTCTAAAATTTCCTTGGGGTTGTGTTTGTATTGTGCTAAGGTTAATTCCTTCATAACCTCTACACGATTCCCCTGGTCGGTATTGTAAATATTGTGTGTTTGAACAAGGCCAACAGGATGTTTTTTATCGGTTAATGTAAGAGTTACATTGGCAATGTCGAAATTTATTGTTCCATCAACTAAACTAGCAAAAGGAAAAGCATTTGCACCTACCAATTTGCCATCTTCATCCACCACAGCTCTACCAACTTGCTTATCTCTACCATAACCCAAGGCAATACCAACTGTATTTGGGTGAGTACCTGGTATAATTAGGGCTGGTAATTGTATGGTTTTACCATTTACTTTTATTTCTACTACTTTTTTAGCAGGTATTACTTCGTAGCTATCGGCTTGACCATTGTTGTACAAATCGATATCCAATAATGTTTTAGCCATTGTTGGCGATACAATTAGGTAATTATCCCAAGTTGCTCTTGTCACAGGGTCTGGCATTTCTTGTAACCAAGGGTTAGCAGCACCTTGCCCTGCACCAATGGCTACTTTTTGGTACAATTGTAATTCGATAGCAGCACTTACTTTTTCTGATGCGATTTTTGCTAAAGCAGCAGCAACAGCACCACCATTGTATATGGTAGAACCTAAGGTTGCAGCTGGAGTGCCTACAACACCATCTTGTAAAGCTTTATCCCAAGCATTTGCACCAGTTAATTTTGTTGACCAAAAAGATTTTAGGTAACCTAAATAATCGGTTGTTGCTCCACTCCATTTTAGCAAGCTATCTTGCCATTGGCGTGTTTTAAATAAAGGATAAATAGTAGGTTGAATAAACGAATAATGACCAGTTTTTGCTTCAGCATCGCCCCAACTTTCTAAAAAGTGGTGATCTGGAATTACAAATTTGCAAACCTGTGTTGTTTCATCGGGTTTGCTATTAAAAGAAACTTTTACTTTAACCTTATCTAATCCGCTTTTTAATTTAGCCGAATCGAACCAGCTATAAACAGGGTTTGCACCCAATACAAATAATGCACCAACAGATCCTGCATTCATATCGTTTATTAATTGCACAAAATTGGCATCATCGCCTTGTTTTGTGTTGTTGGTAGCACTCCAATCTATTGTTTTGCCATTGGCTTGTAAGGCTTCATTAATGGCGTTAACCAAAGTTTGTACATGTACATCGTTACTACCAGCAACAACTAAAGCTTCTCCTTTTTTTGCTGTTAAAGCTTTAGCTGCATTTTCAATTCCTAATTTTAAAGCAGCATCTTTAATGCCTGTTACTGCTTGACCATTGATTGCACCATATAACGCTGCAACAATTGCCCCAGTTTCTGATGGGCGGTGTAAATATCTTTCGTCTGAGTTACTTCCAGTTAAACTAGCTACACTTTCAAAATGAATGTGCTTGCTCATTTCTGGATTTTTCTCATTTATTTTTTTGCCTTTTGCGTATTGTTTTGCAAACTCAACTGGGCTAATCCAAGTACCTAAAAAATCGGCACCAATGCTTACAATCACTTTAGCATTATCGAATCTGTAAGATGGAATGGCTTTTTTGCCATATGTAGCTAAGTTGGCTTGTAAAATACCGCTATAAGAAACTGCATCGTAAGTAACATGTTTGCTACCTGGATATTTTGCTAAAAATTGTTGAATAACCGCTAAAGAAGATGGAGAGTTTACAGTGCTGCTTAACAAAACATTATTGCCAGCACCCACTAAAGCATCGCCAATTGATTTGTCAATTGCTTCAAAAGTTACTTCTTTACCATCAATTGTAGGAAAACGTAATCTTGCTCCATCGTATAAATCTAGCACACTTGCTTGTACCCTTGCACTAGTACCACCTTGTGTAATTGGGCACAACTCATTACCTTCTATTTTAATAGGGCGGCCATCACGTACTTTGGCTACAATGCTTACTGTATCGCCATCTTGTACATAAGTAGTTGCATAATAATTAGAAACACCCGGTACAATATCTTCTGGGCGATTGGCAAAAGGAATAGCCTTTTTTACTGGCACTTCGCAACTTGCAGCAACTGCAGCAGCAGCTGTTGTAAATCCTAAATATTTAAGAAAATCACGGCGTGGTGTTTTTGCATCTAATAAACTGGTGTTTTCAGTTTCAAAAGGAAGTTCTTCTTTAAACTCGTCTTTTGCCGATTGCTGAAAAGCCTCCGTATTATTTAATTCACCAAAACTTTGCCAGTACTTTTTTTCCATATTATTTCAATGTGATAATTCGCTAATTTGATACCTTGATAATTGCTTACTTTTTTACGAACAAAAGCAAACAATTTATCTAATTAATAGTGACATTTTTGACACTCTGTTCCACCAATTTTTTCTACTGTAATACCTTTGGTGCTATCTAATTTTCCACTCTTTAATTCATCGTGAAATTTTTCATAAATACTATAAAAACCATTTTCTTTAAACTGCACTTTTGTTTCTCTGTGGCAGTTAACGCACCAGCCCATACTTAAATCGCTAAACTGCTTTACCTCACCCATTTTGTTTATTTCGCCATGACAGGTTTGACACTGTACTTTACCAGCTTTTGTGTGTTGGCTATGGTTAAAATATACGTGATCGGGTAAATTATGAATTTTAACCCACCCAATTGGTTTAGCTTTTGTAGGATCCCAAGCAGCCAAATTATTAATGTCGGCCCCAGCATATTCGTACAACTTCGCTATTTCGGCAGTACCATTAACTTCTTTACCATCTTCGGTATACATTTTTTCGCCTTTGTATTCACTAATTGCTTTATGACAATTCATACAAACATTTACCGAAGGAATATTGGCATGTTTGCCTTGCTCTGCACCACCATGACAGTATAAACAACTAATTTGATTGGTGCCAGCATGTACTTTATGAGAATAATAAATTGGTTGAACTGGTTGATAATCTTTGTTACGCCCCAAACCTATTGCACCTTTAGTTGTCATGTAGCCGCCTAAAACAAATAATACTACAGTAACCATAGCTATGTAGGCTTTGTTTCTCCAAAATGGTACAGGCTCTGGGGTGTGTAAACCTGTTTTTTCGTCGGATAGTTTTTTAAGGTTGCTGTTTACTTGCAATAAAGTAAGTGCTATAACAGCCAATACTAGGGTTAAAATACCAAACAATAAAGTATTATCGCTTTCTGCACCACTAGGATTTGGGTCTCCACCAGGTGTTGTCGTAGCAGATACAGCAGGCTTCCAATCTCTTATATAATCTAAAACAGTTGCAATTTGGGCATCGCTTAAAACACCATCAAAAGCATTCATTGCCGCTTTATTGTACTCGTTGTACAATTTATTGGCATATTCATCGCCAGTTTTTAAGAAAGCAGCAGGATTTTTGATCCATGCTGTTAGCTTTTTACGATCGCCGCCCCAACGTTCTTCTACACCCATTAATGCTGGGCCTGTAAGCTTTTGATCCATTTTATGGCAACTGGCACAATTGGTATTAAAAAGGGCTTTGCCATCTTGGGCAGTTACTTTATTACCGAAAGAAACACTCAAAATTATGAGTAAGCTAAAAAGAAAGGTTCTGGTTTTACTTCTGTGAGTAATCATATTCACAAACTGTGGTTCTAAGTGTGGAAAAATATCCTTGAACGGCAGCAAAAATATGACACGGAGTTGACAAAAACACAATGTTAAAAAAAAAAATTTTAGCCTTACTAGGCTTGGGTTACAGCGAGTTCAAAAATTTGTTTACCAGAATTTTTAATTATTTTGTCATAAAACCCAATTTTAAAACTCATTTTACATTTTACGGATAAATAACTAGAGAAAATACTTCACCTTTGACCCCATGTTTGGAAAACTAAAACAAAAATGGAAAGTTGGTTGGATACAATTTGTACTCATATTTTGCACCTTTGCATTAGGTGGTAGTAGCTGTGCAAAACTGGCTAGTTGGCTATTAAGTTTTGTGTTAACCGAAAAAAGTTGGATATATTGGCTAATGTATGTGCCTTTGGTTACTTTACTTTGGCCTGTTTGTGTGTTAATAATTAGTGTACCCTTGGGTCAATTTAAATTTTTTAGCAACTATTTACAGCGTATGTGGGCTAAAATTAAAGGAGGGCTTGAATAATGAAGCAAATAGCCATTTTTGCATCTGGTACAGGTACCAATGCAGCTAAAATCATAGACTATTTTAATAAAAATGAGAGCAAAAAACTAGCAAAAGTTGCCTTAATTATATGCAATAAGCCTACTGCTGGGGTTTTAAACATTGCTTCAGCAAATCAAATACCCACATTATTAATTGATAAAGAGACGTTTTTTAAGTTTGATGCTTATGTTTCTACTTTAAAAGCTGCCGAAATAGATTTTATTATTTTAGCTGGCTTTTTATGGAAAATTCCTGAAAAACTGATTACTGCATACCCCAATAAAATTATTAATATACACCCAGCATTATTGCCAAAATATGGCGGTAAAGGTATGTATGGCAATTTTGTACACGAAGCAGTAATTGCCAATAAAGAAAAGGAAAGTGGTATTACCATACATTTTGTAAATGAACATTTTGATGAAGGTGAAACTATTTTTCAAGCAACCTGCCCTGTTGAAGCCAATGATACCCCTGAAAGTCTGGCAGCTAAAATTCATGTGTTGGAACATACACATTTTGCAAAAGTGATAGAGGAAGTGCTTACCACTTAAACGTTTTAAGTTTTAATCAATTTCATACAAACACAATTTATTGTTGAGGTATACCAATTGTGTTTGTAGTTGATCAATTTGTAATAACAAAGTATTTATGGCTTCAATTCCTTCGAGGTTAATATCCATTTCGTAATACAGTCGAACAAACTTTTCTAATTGATTAATTTGATGAACAGGAAGAAAAACTTCTTCTTCAACACGAATAATTTCTATAAGATTAGATTGGTGTAAAGCATAAATAAACGATACTTCCACATTGTGATGGATACAAAACTGATTGGCAGAAACTAGGTTTTCTGTTTGCATAGTTTTTTATTTAAGTGTAGACAATTGTGTAAATAATTGCTTTTGTTCTTCGGTAAGTTTGGTGGGCAATTGTACCTGATAAGTAATATAGAGATCACCAAATACACCATCTTGTTTATAAACAGGAAACCCTTTTCCTTTCAATCGGATTTTAGTACTAAATTGCGTTTCGGGTTTTACAATAAGTTTTATTTTACCATTCAATGTTTCGATGGTTATTTCTCCACCCAATAGTGCTGTATATAAATCTATGGTTGTATTGGTAAACAAATCGCTTCCTAAACGTTTAAATTGTGGGTGCGGTAAAATGGAGAAGGTAATGAATAAATATCCTGACGGACCTCCATTTTCACCTGGTGCTCCATAGCCGTTTAGTTTTATAACTTGTCCATTTTCTACACCAGCGGGTATAGTGATACGAATGTTTTTACCATTCACAGTAAGCGTTTGCTAATGTGTATGCAAAGCATCTAATAAGCTTAACTTAAGTTCAGCTTGATAATCTTGTCCACGATATTTTGTTTGCTTGCTTCTACCACCACCAAACATCGATTCGAAGAAGCTGGAAAAATCACTATCTGTATCGCTAGTAAATTGTTGGCTATTGCCATATTGCCGACGCTGTTTTTTTTGTTCTTCAAAATGCTCAGCATGTTGCCAATCTTTGCCATACTGATCATATTTCTTTCTTTTTTCAGAATCGCTTAAAACTTCGTTGGCTTCATTTATTTGTTGAAAATTTTTTTGTGCATTCTTATCGTTGGGGTTAAGATCGGGATGTAGTTTTCTTGCCAGTTTACGATATGCTTTTTTGATCTCCTCTTCAGAAGCTGTTTTATGAATACCTAAAACTTTATAATAATCGATAAAATCCATGGGAGGTATTTTTTAGTGCAGCTAAAGGAATGAAAAAAAAATAGTACAATCTATGCTTAATATCATGATTGAATTTGTTTAAATGCTTGTCCTAAGTTTTCGATAACATCAGTAATGAGCATGCTTTCCATACTTTGCTGTTGTAGGGTAATATCGGCTGCAAGTCCATGTAAATAGACACCTATTTGAGCTGCAATTATTGGTTGATATCCTTGTGCTAAAAAAGCAGTGATAATGCCTGTTAATGCATCTCCAGAACCACCTTTTGCAAGACCAGCATTGCCTGTTGTATTTTGGAAAATTTCACCACCATTTGTTATTATAGTTCGATGGCCTTTTAAAACAATAATGAGATTTAATACTTTGGCTTTTTGTACAGCAGTTTGAATTCTTTCTTCATCGTTTTTGTGCATGCCAAATAACCTATCGAACTCTTTTGGGTGTGGTGTTAAAATAGTTTGTGGTGGAATTAAATTGATTAAATGTGTATTGGCCGAAATACTATTCAACGCATCGGCATCCAATATCAATGGTTGATTAATTTGGCTGAGTATGTTGCTTAACAATTCAACAGCAATTGCATCTATACCTAAACCAGGGCCAATACCAATGGCACTAAAACGCTTGAAATCGCAAGCTGTGTTTTCTCTACGTAACAACATAGCTTCTGGAATGGTTGTTTGTAAAATAAAACGTTCATCAGCAGGAATATTTAATGTAAGCAATCCAACACCAGCTCTCAAACATCCTCTAGCAGCAATAACAGCTGCTCCCATACAACCCATGCTTCCTGCAATAATTAATGCACTACCATGGTTGCCTTTATGAGCATTTGCCTCTCTAGGTTTAAACAATAGTTGAATACTCTTCTTAGTTATTTTTTTCATACACAGAAATGGTATATAAAACTATCCATTTATTATTCTTTGTTGCTCTTTGAACTTACTTCCTTAATGCTTGTGCTTGGTAGGTATAATGAGTAATGGTATTTTAGAATGATGCAATACATTTTGGGTTACACTACCCACTAGCAGCTCTTCTAACCACTTTTTACTAAGTGATCCCATTACAATGATATCGGCTTTTTCTTCTACAGCTGTTTCTAAAATACAATCGGCTGCATCACCCGTTTTAATACATGTGTGTATATTGGTATCACCTAAATGATGCTTTGTATTTTCTAAAAAATTAAGCGACCATTTTTTAAGCTCATTTACAATTTCGGGCTGCAAAAAATCCATATCTACATATCCTCCAAAACCCATGATGGGTGCATAAGCAGTAGATGAATAATAAATAGGTTCTAAGAGTACATGCAGCAATACTACTTCTGCATGTAATGCAACTGCCAATTCATTTCCTGTTTCAGCTATTTTTTGTGCAGTTGGATCGTAATCCAATGCAATCAATATTTTTTTCATTGTTTGATTATTGAAATGTTTTAAGAAATAAAAAACTAATCTTTATAAACCGAATAATCGGTGTATCCTTTTTCATCGGCACTGTAGAATAAATCCATTTTTAGGTCTGTAGATAATGGCCAATTGTTTACCATTCGTTCTACCAAATCTGGGTTGTTTATAAAAGGACGACCAAAAGCAATCAAATCGGCAAGGCCTGTTTCCAAATCATTCTCAGCTTTTGTTTTATCATATCCACCACAAAGAATAATGGTGTTTTTAAAATAGCTGCGTATGGTTTGTTTTATTTTTAAAGGAACTTCGGGTGCACCCATTGCCGAATGATCGACTAAGTGGATATAGGCAATATTCAGTTTATTCAATTCTTCAGCTAGATACTTATAGGTAGCGTCTATTTCAGCATAATGTGGCATATCACTAGCTGTTCCATAAGGCGACAAACGAATGCCGGTTTTTTCTTTTCCAATAGCAAGTGCAACTGCAGTTACTACTTCTAATACAAACTTGCAACGATTGTTCATACTTCCACCATATTCATCATCACGAATATTGCTGATGGGCGATAAAAATTGTTCTAATAAATATCCATTAGCACTATGTAATTCAACACCATCAAAACCAGCTTCAATCGCATTTTTAGCTGCTGTAACAAATTCAATTTTAGTGTGTAAAATATCATCTATTGTCATTGATGTTGGAACAATAAAATCTTGCAACTGCTTTTCATCGGTCCACATTTGTCCTGCTGCTTTAATAGCAGATGGTGCTAAAATTTGTGAACCAACTGGCATATTTAGTGGATGGCTAATTCTTCCTGTATGCATTAATTGCAAGAATATTTTGCTGCCATTTCCATGAGCTGCAAGGGTTACTTCTTTCCAGCCATTTACTTGTTCTGTATTAAAAATGCCTGGTATTCTGGCATAGCCTAAACCATTGGGCGAAGGTGAAGTCCCTTCAGTAATAATAAGCCCTGCTTGAGAACGCTGATCATAGTAGGTAGCCATTAAAGGGTTGGGAATATTGTTAATGGCCCTGCACCTTGTCATTGGAGCCATTACTACGTGATTGAGTAAAGATGCACCAGCCAAAATGGTTGGAGCAAATAATATATTTTGTTTCATATAATGGTATTGAATAAGGTTTATTGTTAGTGGGCTAAATCGTTTTCTAATATTTTTTTTCTTGCAGTATATTCTGTGATGGTTATTTGCCCACTGGCAAAACGATGTTTTAAAATATCAAGTGGTGTGTCTTTTTTTCTTCTTTGAAAAGGCACATCATAAGGTGTTGCAAAAATCCAAATAAGCAACACTATCCAAACAATCCACCAAATGGTATTCATTCCCCAGTAATAATTATCGTAATGCATGATTCATGACTTTGAATGTTGGAAAATTTATTTAAGACAACTACTCTCTAAAATCGTCTTCTTCAGGAATATTGTGGTTATCTCTTCCAAGGCTGTAGTAATTATTTTCTTCGTCTTCACTTCCAATAAGTTCATCTGCATCATCTGCTTCACTGCCTGGAACATCTAAGTCGTTGCCAGAAATATCTTCTTCAAAACTTTTTTCATTACTTGAATTTTGCTTTTCATTCAGTTCTTTTAAAGCACTTGTATTTTCAGGATCGATAGTTTGTTGCAACTTGGCTTTTGCATAGATATCATCAGCTGCAGGATAATTTAATCCATTACTGAGAATTGAATTCTCTTCTTTTGTTTTAGTAACTAATGCATGTTTCATGGTTTAATTTTTAAGCCATGAAGGTGTATTAGTAAAAAGCAAACGCATTACATAAGTGCAAAAAAAAGTTACATGATTAACTGATTTTTAAACGCATTGTAACTGCAGCATATTTAAAAGTGGTTGTTTTAACAACCTGTATACTTAGTTTTTGGACTTCTTGTTAGATGCTTTTTCTTCAGCTTCTTTTTTTAGCTTAGCAGCTAAAAATTTATGTATTAGAACATGAGCATTTTGCAAGGGTTATTGAAGAGGTAATTGAAAAATTTACCTAAAGTGTTTTATGCATATAGACCACTTCGGATAAAGGGTTTTCATAGTAAGCATTGGTAATATTAAATCCAAATTTTAAGTACAATTGAATGGCGGGTTGAAGTCTTTGTAGTGTATCTAGTTTCATTACAGCATACTTCAATTGTTGTGCCTGTTGTAAAATAGCATCTACCAAGGCTTCTCCAATTTTGTGTTTGCGAAATGCTGATTGCACATACAATCGTTTCATTTCGCAAGTTTGTACAGATTGTTCTATTGGTTGGTTTGGTTTTGTAGCATGAGAAGTTGCTGCATTCGTAATATCAGTTAATGCAACACAACCAACAGGTTCTTGGTTCCAATAAGCCAATAATAAAGAGCCCGACGGAGGTCCATATTTTTTTAAAGGATTCTCTAATTCAGTATCAAAGCTTTGAAAGCAAAGATCTTCGTTGAGTTCTTGGGCGTATTCGTTAAAGAGTTGAATGCAGGTTTGCAGTTCTGATCCTGCTAATGTGATGTGTTGTATGCGTAACATGATTTATTTACTTCGCTTTTTGCCAATAGATGATGGATTGACGAAGTTAAATGGTTTGGAATTATACATTTTATTTAAGCAAAATTGCGATTGTTGTGGTGTGGTAAATACTACAAAAAAATACATTGTAGGCATAGCCAAACGTTGAGTAGATTTGATTGAAAGCTACGATTGGTTGAGGGTACGCTTCTTATTCCCCTCCTTTGGAGGGGTTAGGGGTGGTTTCCCCTAGTGGTAAATTTTGGTTACAGATTTTTTTGGATGGATTAGTTATTTCATTTTGCTCTCCTTTCTTTTTTTTGTGGAAAAAAAAGTAACAAAAAAAGCCACAGCAAAACAATATACAGCATGTTTTCCTGATAAGCCTTGATGTAGCTTTTGTACTACTGTGAATTGGACAGTAGGATTTCTATTTGGTTGCGATTATAAGCTACGGTTAGTTGGAACTGTGTTGGACTTCAATTTTTTCAAACCAACTACCAGTTTAATATACTAATTACTTATTTACTTTTCTGAGCATCCCGAACAATAGTATCTTGGTTATTGTTTTTATACAATTGTTGTTCTTTCTTTAAAGGTGGCCAAATAAATCCAATAATCATAAATATTATAATTATTATAACAAAAAAAATCGTGTTGCGATTAGATGTTTTTTTGTCTAAATTGAATAAATACCAACTTCCTGCCATACAATTTTTTTTTGATTTTGGTAAAACTACAGTCGGCTAATGGAAATTAAAACTCATTTTAAGCAATGTCTCCTAACTAGCCATGTTTGCAGATAGAAACATTGCGTTTCGATTAATGACAACTTCCTTTACCCAACAAAGAAACCTGCAAGGAGAAAATATTTAAAATTTCATTGTTCAGTAAAGTTATACCGTACAAGTGTGCGACGCAACAATAGTTCAATTGAAATACTCCTGCTCGTTACCCAAAAATAAAAACCCCCGATTTTTCGGGGGTTTAAAAATTTTATCCAGGAATACGTGAAATATATTTTTCAATTTCTTTAATTTGATCCAGCACCTGTTTGGTTTTTGGCTTTAAAGCTTTGGCTCTTCTAAAAAAATCTTTGGCTGCCCTAAACTCCCTTTTATTCATAAAAATTTGACACATTTGTAAGTAAGCAACGGCCTCACTTTCTTTATCTGGAATGCCCAAACGTATAGCAGCTCTTATGTAACTTTCGCCTTGTTTCATGTCGCCTTTTTGCATAGACATCATACCCAATTGTAATTTATTTGCTCCTTCTGCTTCTGGCATTGGACTACCTAATGCATTACTCATTTTAAGGTGCTTTTCTGCAGCATCAAAATCTTGATCCATCATGGCAAGATTGCCTTTAATGGTGTAAAAAGTAGAACGTACAGGTTTATACAATAAATTAGGGTACCAAACACTGTCTAAAATTTTCTTTACTTCTTCTATGTTGCCTGCTTCCATTGGTTCTTGTATTAAACGCAGTGGGCCAATAAAAAAATGACTAGCCAAACCAATTACACCTAAAAAGTATATGGGAAAAGTTGGCCAAAAGCCTGCAGTTTTAGTTACATTTAATAAAATTGCTGTAACCAATGCAACTATACTTAACCAAAATCGATATTTAATAATTATGTTATAAAACTTCATACGTTAATTTTTATAGATTCAAAATACACAAACGTTTAATGCAATTTGGGGGGCAAAGGTAGTAGTAAAGGGCTAATTATGAAAAGAAATAGTAAGCAACTAAATAAGGTTTTTTTAGTTGATTTAGTATTACCTAAACCCAAATCAATTAATCTAACAATTACCAGTGAAAGTACATTTCGAATACAATAGTTGATAGCATTGGTTTTTTATGCCGTTGAGGTACAATAAACTAAACCCATTAAATTTGAACATGTTTACCTTTAAAAGAGCATTGGCCTTATTAAACAAAGAACAATACTATAACTTCTTTAAAAATATTTTTTTTGTTTTAGTATTAAACTTTTTTGATGTTTTAAGCATTTCTTTCTTAATGTACTTTATTAACCACATTTATCAAATAGCTACAAACCCAAATATTGATTTGTTATTCCATGGGCTTACTAAAAATAGGTATATAGGCTATTTAAGTATTGGTGTGCTGTTGCTATTTATAACTAAAAATATGTTGGCTACAAAACTTTACCAATACTATATTGGTTATATATTTAATGTGGCACAGAAGTTTGCCGAACAACAAGTTGAATTATATTTTAATGATGGTTTTAAAAACCACATAAAAAATGTTTCAGGTAAAAGTTTACAATATATTTTACATTCATCAACCGATTTTGCCTACAACGTTTTATTAAGTTATATTGTTCTTATTTCTGAAATAATTATGTTATTGTTTATACTAACTGGAATTGTTTTATATGATGCAAAAATTTTTTTATTATTAGCAGCTACACTTTTACCTTGTTTTTTGGTGATTAGAATACTTACAAAAAAGAAATTACAAAGCATTCGTGGTGGTATAAAATTAAATTATACTTTATCAGCCCAATACCTTCTAGATGCAATTAAAAGCTACACAGATAGTAAGATGTACCAACGAGAACACTATTTTACACAAAAATTTAACGTAGTAAAAAAGAACATTAATAACCAGCAAGCAGAAATGATGACCTTACAAGCTTTACCCAGTAAGTTTATGGAAATATTTGCGGTTTTGGGTGTATTGGTTATAATAGTTTATTTATCGCTTGGCAATCAAATTAATCAAAATACTTTTTTAATGATTGGTGTTTTTATTGCTGCTTCATTTAAAGCTATACCATCTTTTAATAGAATTATTACTAGTAAAAACAATATTAACACGCATGAATTTACCATAGATTTTTTAGCAAAAAGTACACATAACAGTTACCCTAAAAAAGCTGAAATTTATACCCAACAAATAATAAATTCGATTGAACTTAATGGAATATATTTTAGCTACCCAAATGAAGATCCTATTTTAAAAAATATAAACCTAGCAATTACAAAAGGAAAGATGATTGGTTTAAAAGGGATTTCTGGCAGTGGTAAAAGCACACTATTACATATACTTCTCGGGTTTTTAGAAGGCGGTGAAGGCAAGATTTTGATAAATAACAAAGCCTTAGCTAATAAAGCAGATTTTGAACATTGGCAACAAAATATTGCCTATGTAAAACAAAGTGTTTTTTTAATAAAAGGCACCATTACAGAAAACATAACATTGAATAATGGTACTATTAATGAAACACAATTAAAATATGCAATCGACAAAGCCGGTTTAGGAAAATATATAGAAAAATTACCGAACGGAATTTATACAGAAATTGAGGAGGATGGAAAAGATATTTCTGGTGGAGAAAGGCAAAGAATTGCATTAGCAAGAGCCTTATATTATAATAGGCAAGTACTAATTTTTGATGAATCGTTTAATGAATTAGATGAAGAAAACATATTTTCAGTTATGCAAAACATTAAACAAATTATGTTACAAAATAATTTGTGTTTAATAGTTTCACATCAACCAGCGGTTTTAAAATATTGCGATGAAGTGTATGAAATTTTGAATAGAACTTTACAACAAATAAACTAAAAATATATTTTACAACTTACTAACCACACTGCATGAATATTTTTATTGACGATCTTATTTTTTCGTTACAACAAGCAGGTGGCATTTCTGTTTATTGGAGTGAGTTAATGAAACGAATGAATGAATTAGATATCGTAAATGATTATACGTGTATTAGTACCCCAACTAATAAAAATATTCTTTCTAAAAAAATAGATTGGGGGAAAAATATTATTGGTGAGCCAAATTTTCCGATCACTTTAAAACGTTTTCTTCCACTTCAACATAAATTAGCAGCCAATTGTATTTTTCATTCGAGTTATTTGCGTTGGAGCAATCAAAAGAATGTTGCCAATATTGTTACCATACACGATTTAGCACCAGAACATGTTATGATTGGTGGCAAAGGAAAATACTTACGCCAATGGCAGCAACGAAAAGCTATTGAACATGCCGATGGTATTTTGTGTGTATCGAACACCGTAAAAAATGATTTGCTGAATTACTATCGTTTTTTAGATGAGCAAAAAGTGAAAGTTGTTTATCATGGTGTGAGTGAGCATTTTTTTTCTTTAAAAAAACAATCAACAAAAGAGCCATTTATTTTGTTTGTTGGTCATAGATCAGGTTATAAGAATTTTAATTTGGCAGTAAATATTGTAAGTACATTACCCAATATTAGGTTGGTGATTGTGGGTGGTAAATTTTTGAGTGAACAAGAGCAAAGTTTATTGAACACTAAATTGGATAACCGATATGAATACAAATCTTTAATTAGTGTTGAAGCATTGAATGAATTGTACAATGATGCTTTTTGTTTGTTATATCCATCATCTTTCGAAGGTTTTGGATTACCCATTGTAGAGGCCATGAAAGTGGGTTGTCCCGTGGTTACAAGTAATAAAGCTGCCATACCTGAAATTGCTGGTGATGGTTCATTATTGGTAGATGACTTATCGGTTAAAGGTTTTGTTGCTGCGATAGAATTGCTGAAAGAATACAATTTTAGAGAACAATTGATTGAGAAAGGTAAACAACAGGCTAACAGATTTTGCTGGAATAGATGTTTTGAAGAAACGATGGATTTTTATAACACTATTTGGAATAATAAATTTGGCTAGCTGAGTTTTTGATACAATTGGCTGTGCTGTTGAGTTGTCCATGTAATATCAAATTGTTTTGTCCAGTTGTAGCCGTATTGCTGCAGTAGATTGTAAAGCTCTGGATTGTTTAATAAGTGTACTACTTTTTCAGCAAGCGTTTGTGCATCATTTATATCAACTGCTATTGTGGCTTTGTTTTCTAAATCAGCAATTAATCCAACTCTTGTACCACAAACCACTACACCATAATTCATGGCTTCGTTTACCACAACAGCCTGCGATTCGGATAAAGAAGTGAGTAAAAAAATATCTGCCTTTTTGTAATAAGGAATCAATTCTTCCTGGGTTAATATTCCATGAAAAATAACCAGCTTTTCTATATTCATTTCTTTTGCTAATGACTGAATTTCTCCATTCAAAGTATCTAAGCCAATGATGTGTAATTCTGCATTAATTGTTGAGCTAATGATTGAAAAAGCTTTCAGCAACATGGCCTGATTTTTTACCTTGTTTAAATTGGCTACTTGTAAGAAAGTATATTTTTCTTTTGGCTGAAACTGGATGATGGGTTGTTCATTTGCTGTTATACCGTTGTAAATAATTTGGAGTGATTTATACTGTAGAACAGATTTCATTTTAGTTGCATAGTAATCTGTTAATGCAATTACCGAGTCGGCGTTTTTGGCTATCCATTTAATAATGGCTATATCTCGTTTATGAATAAACAAACCATAATTAATTGTTGGCAATGCAACTACTTCGGCACCTTTAAATGTTACGATTGATTTTTTACGAAAAAGCTTCGCAAAAAAAACAGCCATTAACCCACCAGGAAAACCCCATAAACCATGAAATATTTGATAGGGTTTTAGTAAATGATTTTTCAACAATAAAAAAGATAGCCAGATTATTCGTACTGTTAAATTGTTTTTGTGTGTTAGTGGAATATCAATTGCTGTATAGTTTTTAGGAATAAATGAAGGACTGTATTTTTCTAAAGAATAAACCGTAACATCGTAGTAAACAGTCAAATGTTCAATTAACAACATAATTGCAGGTACACCTTGTTGATTGTGCCCAACACCCACACCACCATGTGTAATAATGGCTATTCTTTTTTTACTACTCATGATTTTCTTTTATCAATTGCATGTTGATAATACTCCATTGTTTGTTTGGCAATAGCGTTAAAAGAAAGATGTTGATTAAAATAATGAATACATGCAGTTGACTCAGTTTCTTTATTTTTTTTCAAAGCAATCATAGCAGCTTCTACAAAAGAAGCACTATTTCCAGTTTGCCACAATGCTCCAAGTTCTCCATTATTGGTCATCGTCGTAAAGCTTGGAATATTGGTTACAATAGGAATACAACCACAGGCCAATGCCTCACACAATGCATAACCACTGCCTTCGTAATGGCTGCCTAAAACAAAATAATCGGCACTGTTGTAATAAGCTTCCAGTTTATCGTGTGGCAGCTTGCCCACTAAATGCACTGCATTTTTTAATACAGTTGATTGATTGATTTTTTCTCTTACTTGCTTCAATAAATCTTCGCTACTATACACCATATACAATTTTGCAGTAGCAACGGTTTGTAGTAGTTGTTCAAAGCCATCTAACACAGTTAAAGGATCTTTATTCTCGTTTAACCGACCCACCCAAATAAATATTGGATTGTCAGTTAACCCAGTTGTTTTTCTTGCAATTGATTTATCATATTTTTTAAACCCTGTTGAGCCCTCCATTACAAGCATAATTTTATTGCCGTTTTTCTTATCTACAAACAATTCTATTGCCTGCTCTTTTGCTACAAATAAAAAACCATCTGCAAGGTTGTTCATTCGCTTATAAAAAAACCCTTTTATTCCTTTTAATGTAGGTTCTGCATGGTATTGAATAAAGATGGCTGTTTTTTTATGCAACAATACTCGTAAAACAACTACCAATACAGGAAAAATAAATCCATGCAACTGAACAACGCTAGGATTTAATTTTTTTATTTTCCACAAAAAACTAAAAGGAATATGCCAAGGCTTTAGTTTACCTTTAAAATTATCTTTTATGAAATTGTAAGAAATATTATTGTGTACAATTATTTCATTTGTACTAAATCGTTTCACTACAATTACGTCCATTCCATTATTTCTCAAGCTATTAACACAACCAACGGTTGTAGTATGTTGATATAACAGCTCAACTGCAGTTTTAGCGGTATCATCATAAAAAAAAGAAACATCAATAATTCTCATCGTACTGTAATAAACAAATTATTTAACTACCAGTAAATATTAAATTTGAAATCCGGCTAAAACTACATCAAAATACTTTCCGTTCGGTTAGTACATTTAGGTTAAACACATACACTTAATTGGTAAGTGATTGGTTATAAATCATAATCGATTAAGAAATTAACTGAATTTAAACAAGTAAAATAAAAATATTGTTTGTTTATTTAAGTAATAATTTAAATTAACCTAACTTTCAAACCAAACAAAATATATTACAACCTTTATGGTACAACAAAACGTTTGTGAGCAAGTGGTTATACCTTTATCTATGAACCAAAAAGCTATTTATGTTTTAAGTACACTTATTTATTTTGACATCTTCCATTACCCACTTAATAGCATAGAAATTTTTGAAAGATCTGGTTTAAGTAGCATTGAGAGTACAAATAATGCATTAGATGAGTTATTAGAAAACAAGATTGTTTATTTAATTAATGGATTTTATTGTTTGCACAACAATGAACAACTAGTTGAAAAAAGACTAACCGCAAATGCGTATGCTGCAAAAAGCTTACAAAAAGCAAAACTTGTTTCAAAATTAATTAAACGTTTTCCGTATGTGAGGGGAATTATGCTTTCTGGCTCTATTGCAAAAAATTATATGGATGAGCAAAGCGATATTGATTATTTTATCATAACCGCCCCAAATAGATTATGGGTTTGCAGGTTGTTTTTTGTGTTAGTACAAAAAATTATTTTTTTAAATAGGTATAAATATTTTTGTTACAATTACATGGTTGATGAAAAACATATGCATATTACCGACCAAAGTTTTTATACCGCCATCGAAGCATCAACAGTTTTGCCAGTTTATAATATAAACATCTATCATCAGTTTATTCAAGAAAACGAATGGATGCAAGATTATTTTCCAAATTATCCAACCGCTTCAACAACATTGCTCACTAATCGGCAAAGTAAGATTCAACGTTTTATAGAGCCTTTATTTAATAACAAATTTGGTGGGTGGCTTGATGTATTTTTAATGAAAAAAATTGAGGCTAAGTGGAGAAGAAACTATTCGAAAAAAATGTTTGATGGAACCCAAAATTTATATCTTACTCGGCATACCGCAAAAGCACATACCGAAGGACATTATAACAAAATAATGATGTTATTTAAAAATAAGAAAAAATATTATGAAGAAAAACTAGACATACAATTTACAGAAAATCACATTATACCACCCACAAAAACAAATGCCTAAACGAATACTTTTTACACCTTATTACTTTTATCGATTCGATGAAAAACAATGGCGTAACCAACAACCTTATCCACCATATGGTACTATTTTGGCTGCTGCCTATTTGCGTAAAGCAGGTTTTGAAGTACAGTTGTTTGATACCCATTTAAAACAATCGCCTAAAGAAATTAAAGAACAATTAGAAAGCTTTAAACCAGATTATGTGGTGGTGTTCGATGATAGTTTTAATTACCTAAGCAAAATGTGTTTAACCATAATGAGGCAAGCATGTTTTGAATTAATTAATTACAGCAAAGCCTTTGGTTGTAAAGTTTTAGTCAATAGTTCAGATGCAACCGATCATTCAAATTTGTATTTAGAAAATGGAGCTGACATTGTTTTAAAGGGAGAAGGAGAATTAACATTGCATGAACTCATAACAACAGATTGTTCATCGCTTGAAACATGTTTGGGCATTGCTTATTTGCAGGATCAAAAAGTAATTACCAATCAAAAACGAAATGTGTTAAACGAACTGGATTTTCTTCCATCACCTGCATGGGACTTGGTTGACATAAATGCTTACAAGCAAATCTGGATGCAAGCTCACCACAAATTTTCCTTGAACATCGCCACTACAAGGGGCTGCCCTTTTAAATGCAATTGGTGTGCAAAGCCCATTTATGGCAACCGTTACAATTCACGTTCCCCCCAAGAGGTAGTTAATGAATTAAAACTGTTGATGAACCGTTTTGGGGCAACCCATTTTTGGGTATGCGATGATATTTTTGGTTTAAAACCAGGATGGGTAGAGGAGTTTAGTGGCTTACTTAAACAAGAGAAACTTACACCAAAACTAAAAATTCAATGCAGGGCAGATTTATTATTAAAAGATGATACCATTAAAAATTTGGTGGATGCAGGATTAGATGAAGTATGGATGGGTGCCGAAAGTGGCTCACAACAAGTTTTAGACGCCATGGATAAAGGCACAAAAGTTGAACAAATTTATGAAGCAACAATATTGCTAAAAAAACATGGCGTAAAAGTTTGTCTTTTTTTGCAATATGGTTATATAGGAGAAACCATAACAGATATTGATAAAACCTTAACTATGGTTAAAGCTTTAATGCCACACGATATTGGCATTTCGGTTTCTTATCCATTACCAGAAACTGTGTTTTACGAAAAAGTAAAAGCACAATTACAATCAAAACAAAACTGGACCGATTCTGACGACTTAGCCATGTTGTACAACGCCACTTATTCGCAACAATTTTATAAACATTTACATAGGCATACGCATACCATTTTTAAACGCCAAAAAAGCATTCATCACCTACAAAAAATTGTTCAAAAACCAATTGCAACAAATATGCAGCAAATAAAATCTATTATAAAACTACCGTATCATTGGCTAACTGCTATATGGAGTAGTAAAAAGTTAAAATCGTTATTGTAAATGGTAGCTGCTTTTGATCATATTGCCAACAAATACGATGATAGTTTTACCAACTCAATTGTTGGCAAAGCACAGCGTAATTTGGTTTGGAATTATTTACAACAATCGTTTAATCACTTGTATGATTTAAATGTACTTGAATTAAATTGTGGCACAGGCGAAGATGCAAAATGGATGGCCAAAAAGGGTGCTAAAATAATTGCAACAGATGTATCTATCGAAATGCTAAATATTGGAAAAACAAAAGCTATTCAAGGAAATAATAAAATTGAATTTCTTCAATTAGATATGTTGGAGTTAACGGAACAAATAAAAAACAAACAATTCAATTTAATTTTTTCAAACTTCGGAGGGCTAAATTGTATTTCGAAAATACAGTTACAAACTTTATTACATCAATTACAATCGATGCTTACCAAAAATGGTAAAATAATTTTGGTAATTATGCCTAGTTTTTGTTTATGGGAAACTATATTTTTTTTGTTTAAACTACAGTTGATGAATGCGTTTAGGAGATTGAACAAAAATTCAGTAATAGCAACACTTAACACAAAAACAACGGTAAATACATGGTATTATTCCTCATTAACAATAAAAAAAATATTACCACAACATTTAAAAGTATCTTCAATTAAGCCAGTAGGATTTTTTATTCCTCCTTCTTACTTAAATAACTTTTTTACAAAACGACCCAATTTATTTGCATGGTTAATTAAATTAGAAAACAAAGTAAGTGGCCTTTCGTTTTTATCGAACTTAGCAGATCACTACTATATTGAAATTGAAAAAAAATAATATGATAGTACTTACCCACGGATATTTTTTACAAGACGATGAAAGGGAAAAGGCTATCATGAAGCCTTACCCACCATTGGGGATTTTATACTTATCTGCCTATTTAGAAGAAAAGAATATTGAGCATGATGTTTTTGATACTACTTTTTCCGAAAGAGAAAAATTTAATGAATATCTACTCGATAAGAAACCGAATATATTGGCTATTTATATTAATTTAATGACCAAAATTAATGTGGTTAAAACAATTCAGTTTGTTCGTTCTCAACCAACATTACAACACACAAAAATAATTTTAGGTGGTCCAGATGTGCGTTACAACAAAGAAAATTTATTACATGTTGGAGCAAATTTTTTGGTGATAGGCGAAGGAGAAGAAACTTTTTATGAACTGGTAACTGCATTGCATAATAATCAACCGCACCAAAGCATTGCTGGTATTTCGTTTAAAATGGAGGATGGAACAATTATTATAAATCCAGAAAGAAGTTTACGAAAAAACTTAGATGAATTACCCATACCCAACAGAAAAAAAATTAACCTAAACGCCTATTTAGATACTTGGAAAAAACACCATGGTTTTAGCTCGGTAACAGTTAGTACCATGCGTGGTTGCCCATATAGTTGCCATTGGTGCAGTAGAGGTGTTTATGGCAAAAGTTATCGACGTCGTTCGCCACAAAGTGTTGTAGAGGAAATGAAGTTGGTACAACAGCAGTATAAGCCTGATAATATTTGGTTTGTAGATGATGTATTTACCGTAAGCCACAAATGGTTAGAAGAATTTACCTTGTTGGTAGAGGAACAAAATCTACAATTTAATTACGAATGTATTACCCGTGCCGATAGATTGAATGAAGAAGTAATACAGTTTTTAAAACGCTCTGGCTGTTTCAGGGTTTGGATTGGAGCCGAAAGTGGTAGCCAAAAAATTATTGATTTAATGGATAGAAGAGTAGATGTAAAAGTGGTGCAACAAATGATTAATGCTGCCCAAAAAGCAGGCATACAAGCAGGTACTTTTATAATGTTGGGTTACCCTACAGAAACCGAAAAAGATATAAAGCAAACGCTCCAACATTTAAAAAATTCTAATCCAGAATTTTTCACAATTACCATTACATATCCAATTCGTGGTACAGAACTGTTTGAAGAAGTGGAAGCTGTAAGCAATGCCAACGATATTAATTGGGCCGAAAATACTGATAGAGATATTGACTTTAAAAGAACTTATTCAAAAAAATATTACAATCATGCTGTAGCTTGGATTGTAAACGAAATGGCTTTCTATCAACGAAAAAGCAAACAGCACAATACCATAACCTCTACTAAAATTAAATTAAAAGCTATAAAAGCAAGGTTGGGTATGATGTTAGAGAAAAGAAAAACAGCCATGAATTAAGATGTATGATTTTGGAAGTTGGATGTAAGATTAATGAATGATTTGACGACATCTAAGAAATAAACAAATGTAAAGAAGTTGTAAATACATAAATGAATGAAGCAATGGCGTAGAAAAATATTCAAAAAAATTAGTTATACGCTTTTATTGCCAATAAGCAAATGGTTTGCAAGTAATGAACGAAAAACGGTAGTCGAGGGTATTTCAATAATTGTAAAGCCGGGCGTATTTCATCCATCATTATTTTTTAGTACAAAATATTTGTTGGCATGGTTACATAAACAAACCCTCAAAAACATTACTCTGCTTGAATTGGGTGCTGGCTCTGGATTGTTAAGTATTTTTGCTGCAACACAAAATGCAATTGTTACAGCAACAGATATAAGTGAAAATGCTTGTAACAATACAAAAGAAAATGCTTTAAAAAATAATGTAACGTTAAGTGTGTATCAATCTGATTTATTTACTGATATTCCTTGGCAGCAATTTGATTTAATATTAATTAATCCGCCGTATTATCCAAAAAACCCAATTACGGAAAATGAGTATGCTTGGTTTTGTGGTGAAAACTTTGATTACTTTCAAAAGCTATTTTTTCAAATGAAACGGTTTATGAAAGAAACAAGTAAAGCAATTATGGTTTTAAGTGAAGATTGTAATGTTGAAATAATTAAATCATTGGCTTTGAAAAATGGATGCAAGTGGCAAATGATTGAGCGTAAGAAAATTTGGTTTGAAGAAAATTATTTATTTGAGATAACGCTTTAAAAAAATGAAGGTATCGAAAGAACATATTAGACAACTCAATGCAGTTTTGTATCCTACACATACTTTTACTGCACCCACCTATATTGTTTTGGGAGTAAATAATATTTGTAATCTTCATTGTAAAATGTGTGATGTGGGTATGGACTATAACGAGAGCAATTTTTATACCAACTTAATGGGCAGCCACCCCTTAAATATGCCCTTAGAGTTAATAAAAAAAATTATAGATGAAACCGCACTTTACTTTCCAAAAAGTAAAATAGGCTATGCTTTTACCGAACCTTTAATTTACCCTCATTTAACAGAATCTTTAGCTTACGCCACATCTAAAAATATTTACACTTCGGTAACCACCAATGCCCTAAACCTAAAAATAAAAGCAAAAGAAATTGCTGCTGCTGGATTAAATGAAATAAATATTTCTTTAGATGGACCTGCTGAAATTCATAATGAAATACGTGGTCATAAAAATTCTTATCAACGAGCTATTGAAGGAATTGAAGCTTTACTTGCTCAACCCAAGCCACCTAAAATTTCAATTTATTGTGTAATAACCGAATGGAATGTTGGGCATTTAAAAACTTTTCTCGACAACTTTAAAAATGCTCCAATTCACACTATTGGCTTTATGCATACTTGTTACACTTCAGAAAGTATGGCATTGCTGCACAACCAAGTATATGGGCAATACCATGCTACTGCTTCCAATGTTAGTGACACCAATATTGCTGCTACTAATATTGATGTATTACTCAAAGAAATCGAATTAATTAAAGCAAACTCTTATCCATTTAAAGTGATTTTTTCACCAGAGATACATAACAAAGAAGAGCTACAAAAATTTTATCAGCAGCCAGAAACAAAATTTGGCAGTACTTGCTTTGATGTATATAGAACGTTAATGATTAAAACAGATGGCACTGCAATACCAGCCCATGGAAGATGTTATAATGTTACTGTTGGCAACATTTACCAACAGTCTATAAAAGAAATATGGAATGGCAAGCCATTAACTGATTTAAGATTAAATTTAAAAAAAGCTGGGGGCTTGCTTCCTGCTTGTACAAGATGTTGCAGTGCTTTTCAAAAACCATTTTGGAAAAAATAAACAGCTTTTAATAAAAATTTTCAAGTTCAATGAACAATAAAGTTATCATATTTAATCCACGAAGTGCAAAAGCAAAGCACCGATTGCCAACCACAATTTTGCAAGTGGGTGCTGCCATACATGGCAAATGGGATTATGTTTTTGTTGATGGAAATATGGAAAATAATCCATGGGCAGTAATTGAAAAATATTTGCAAACAGGCGAGTTTAAATATTTTGGTTGCACTTGCATGCCTGGGCCACAATTAAAGCAGGCCATACCTTTTAGCAAAAAAATTAAAGAACAATTTCCAAATATTATTACTATTTGGGGTGGTTATTTTGCTACCAATCAGCACAAAGTAGTATTACAAAGTGGTTATGTTGATTATGTAGTAAATGGCATTGGTGATATTGCTTTTCCGGCATTGTTAGATGCGTTAGATAACAACAAACCTACCATTCCTATTATTCATAATTTAATTTATATAGAGGGAGATAAAATTGTAAAAACGCCCAAAACAACATTGGTCGATTTAGATGCTTTACCCAAATTACCTTACGATTATTTAAATGAATTTTATCCGTTAAAAAAGTATTTGGGTAAAACGTATTTAGGTAACCATACAGCTGGCTACAACTCTAGCATGGGTTGCCCTTTTACTTGCAGCTTTTGTGCAGTAGTGCCTATTTATGAAGGTAGATGGAAAGGCAGAAATGCACAAAATATGTATAGTGATGTTAGGCATTTAATCTCCAAATATGGTGCAGATTCATTTGAATTTTTTGACAATAATTTTTTTGTATCTGAAAAAAGAACAGTAGAATTTGCTAAGTTAATTATGAATGATAATATTATTTGGTGGGGCGAAGGAAGAATTGATACGATTGATAAATATACCGATGAATCATTAACCATTATGCGAAAAAGCGGTTGTAAAATGATTTTTTTTGGTGCAGAAAGTGGCAACGATTCTATATTAAAACAAGTAGATAAAGGTGGCACACAAACGGCTGCACAAATGCTTCGATTTGCCGAAAGAATGAAGCAATTCGACATCATTCCTGAGTATTCATTTGTACTAGGTTTTCCTGCAGATACGCAAGAACAAGTGATGGCTCAAATAGATTTTGATATTGATTTTATTAAGCAAATAAAAAAAGCAAACCCAGCTACTGAAATTATAATTTATGTGTATAGCCCTGTGCCAACAGAAGGCTCAGAAATGTATGAGCAAGTAAAAGCAAGCGGTTTTCGTTTTCCTGAAACCTTAGACGATTGGTTAAAGGAAGAATGGACCAATTTTGACTTACGTAAAAACCCTTTAACGCCTTGGCTTACTGCCGAAATGATTAATAAAATTCAAAATTTTGAGGTAGTTTTAAATGCACGTTACCCAACCAACTCAGATGTTAAATTAAGCAATTTTCAAAGAAAAACAATTTCCAACATTGCCAAGTTTCGGTACAATAAAAATATTTTTAAAGCTCCTTATGAATTAAAGTTTTTACAAAGGTTTTGGTTGAAATATAGGCAACCAGAAATTGATGGAGCAGAGGTAATATATGACTAAGCCATTTGCTGCTTTGGCATTAACCACTCTTTCAGCTTTTTTTCTACCGGAAAATTATATTGCTTATTCTCTACTCTCCATTTTGCCACTTGTTGTACCAAATATTTTGCAGGTGTGGGTTTATTGTAAGCCAATTGTTGGTAAAATTTAAAGCCTTCTATTTCCTTTATTTTTTCATCGCTAATCCAATCGCTTTTATGGGTATCAACAAAATCAAAATCACTCCACTCTTCTAAAGTTGCAGGAAATTGGTAGTTCTTAGCCAATAGCTCATCTGCAATTTTATTGCCTGGGTAAGGCTTGTAATAAAAAATACCCATATTAAAAGTGCTACTCATTTTACGCAATTCTTTCACCATATTTAAGGTGGCCGAAATGCTTTCATCCGTTTCGCCAGGAAAGCCAACAATGATGCTAAAGTTGATGGCTATACCATAACGAATACATTTTTTAGCGGTATCAAAAATATGCTCCAGCTTAATGTCTTTTTGCATCCAATCTAGCATTTCTTGTGTGCCAGCTTCCATACCAATCATTACACGTTCAAGTCCCGATTGTTTGCACAGTTCCCAAACACTATCATCCAGCCTTACTCCTTGGTCTGCTCTCATTGTTCCAAACCAACTAATGGGTAATTTTCGTTTAATAAATTCTTCGGCAACCCCTTTTACCCGTTTTGCATTGGTAAAAAAAGTTTCGTCTTGCAAATGCACATGATCAAATTTGTATTGGTTCCACAATGCTTCAATTTCGTTGCCCATTCTTTCTGGACTATAACCAAACCAACCACGTTTATACATGGTGGGGTCTGCACAAAAAGAACACCTAAACCTACAACCTTGAGAAGAAATATAATCCAATTGATTTCTGCCACTCAATTTAATATATCCCGGCACATCAATTAAATCGTAATTAAAAGCCGGAAAATTATTTAAATCTTCCATATGGCGTTCTTCATTCATTACCACAATACCTTTTTCTTTATAAGCTATGCCATGTAAGCCTTTCAGCGATTCTTTGTTGATGAGTTTTTCTAGCAATTCTGCAAAAGTAATTTCGCCTTGGCCTTTAATTACCACATCTATACAAGGCTCTTCTAAGGTTTGGTGTGGAAATAAGGATGGATGCCACCCACCCCAAATAATAGGTATTTGCGGAAATTTTTCCTTTACTTTTCTAGAAATTTTTAAAGCATCTTTTATAGGCCCCCCTGTTAAAACAGTTGTTGCAAAACACACTGCATTTTGTTGCAATGCCTCAGTTATTTTTTGCATGGGATCTTTTTCTAAACGCCCATCAATTATTAGTATGTTGTATTTATTGGCATCTAAATAACTGCCTATAGCTATTAAGGCCAATGGCATGGTATAAAAAACTGCATCAGGATTATATAATACAACGGTAAACTTCATACATACTTTTAATTAGGGAAGGTACCTTTTTTTATGTTGTTGATTTAAATTGAATTAAGACGATAATTTTTTCAAAGTTTATGTAGAATATATAAACAAACATAAGTTTACAAGTTGGTTTTGAAAAAAACATTAATAGCTTTATCCTTTAGCTCAGCTATCATGGCCACAAACAACTTAAAGATATTTGTTTATTTACTTATTGAAACTAACTAAGTATTTCAAAAAAATCCAGCATATTTTGTATAATATGCTGGATGTGTATTTTGACAAATTATTATGCTGGTAAACAATAATTATTGAATAAATATTTTTTCGCTAACTTTTTGCAATCCGTTTGCTACTGTAACAACATGGAACCCCTTACAGGCTGTTGGTAAAGGAAGCAACACCATACCTTCTACATTATTGAGCATTTTATTGGCGATAATTCTACCATTCATATCGGTAACCAAAATATTGCCATTCATTTTTTGGCTAAAGCTAATCACCAACCTTTCTTTAACTGGATTAATTAATGTAAATGGTTTTATACCACTGTATTTTACCATTACAATTTTACTAATTTGTTTTGGAGCATCTACATTGTTTACTGCAACCCTGTAATAAACGGTTGTTGTGTTTACTGCATTATCGGTATAACTATAGCTTAATTTTTTGTTGCTATTTTTTGTTGCAGTTATGGCTGCAATTGTTACAAAATTCTGTCCATCGTTGCTCTTTTGAATTTCAAAATTTTGTACACCAGCACTCTCTGATAAAGTTTCCCATCCAATAGTTACGTTGTTGTTTCCTTTCAATGCAAAAACATTGCCTAAGTTAACAGGTAACACCCCAGTGTTTGTTGTACCTGGTGTAAAAGCTATGCCCCTTAAATCTACGTTTGCATCTGCTTCGGTATAGATGATTGTATTTGCTCCTGCCCAAGTTGTACTAGTTAAATCATCTGTGCTTTTAACTACATTTTTTGAATAAATACTATAAAGCTCTACTGCATTTCCATTAAATTTTGCACACAATGATCTAGCAGCACTGGTTATAGCAATAGTATATTGTAAAGTCCAAGTGCCGGCATTGTTTTTCCATTTTTCTATCGCGGTTGAAGAATTTTTGCCGATATACGCAGTTAAACCATCAGGACTAATGAATGCACCAGTTGGCGTTCCAGTAAGAGCTGGAGTAAGGTTTGTAGAGGATTGTGCTGTTTCCGGAATCGAAGTTCCTGCTCCAATTCTTTGTAATCCAGCAGTAAGATTAATAGGGCTACCAATTGCTGCATTTGCACTATACAAAGTATTATCTTGAGCAATTACCCAACGTGTATTATGGGTTGTAGTTATTTGAGTTGAAGAGCCTACAGGGTCGGAGGTATGAAAATACCAAACTCCTCCAGTAGTGGTGGTTACCGCGGTTGAAGTAGAACCTCCGGAAACATAAAATTTATTTCCATCTGTAGTGTATGCATTTCTAATATTGGTGCCATCTAATGGGTCGGTGCTACCACTCCCTGCACTACTATTTGCCAGTTTGTAGGCAGCAAAAGTAGTGTTGGCACTTATCCTACCTACAATTCTAGTGGTTGCAGCATCACTGGTTGTTATGGTATTTGTACCATTATCATCTACATTAAAACCTATCAATGAAATAAATTGTCCGTTTCCAGCAAGTGTGATATTTCCATTGGTTGAAGTGTTATCCATAGTAATGGCATTGGTACCTGTAAAAGGGATGTCCATATTTTGTACAACGGTACCAGAACTACTAATTTCCAATAGATTGAACTTTCGAGCAACACCAGCAGTTGCATAGACACCTGTTGTTACAAATCTACCCACTACCAAATTTCCACTGGTAAAAGAAGAGCTACTTAGTTGGGCATTTGCACTTGCAATAAGTAGTAGAAGTACTAAAAAATTAATTACTTTAATCATATAATTTAAGTTTTAAAATTAACCTTAATAACTGGGATTTTGAACTAAGTTAGTGTTTACTCTTGTTTCAGAAATGGGTATTGGTAAAATATTTCTAAAACTAGTAGCCGACACGGCAACTGTTGTATTGTTATTTCTATATTTTGTAAAGCCCAATTTACTTCTAGTTAAATCAAATAACCTATGTCCTTCAAATGCAAACTCTCTTCTTCGTTCGGCTAATACTCTTGTAATTAACGACGCTGTTGTAGTATTGGTAGTTGCAACAAGAAGCGTTGAGGAATTTCTTGCTGTTACAATAGTTTGCAAATCGGCTTGGGCTCCACTAAAATTGTATGTTAAGCCCAATTTTGCTCTAGCTTCACTGCGTATTAAAAACATTTCTGCAATACGAAAAATTTTGATGTTTTCTTGATAATTGGTAATATTACTGTATTTATTTACCAATGGCACATTCGTTTCTCCACCAGCCGAAGCCCTATTGCCAAGCGTCATAAAACCACGCCTAGAGTCGGTTGAGTTATAATTGGCAAACAAATCTGAGGTGCCTAACATTTCGCCATAACCACCTTGGTTATAAATATAGGCCAAACCATCGGTACCGGCATTATCAAATGAGTTATTGGCCAATTCAAAAATAGATTCTACATTATTGGGTGCTTTAAAATCGGTAACCATACCTGTAACAGAAAATAAACTAAACCTACCACTATTAATTACAACAGAAGCTGCTGCTTCGGCTGCCCCCCAGTTTTCTTTGTACAAATAGGTTCTGGCTAACATGGCAAATACGCCTAATCTATTAACACGAACCTTAAAGAAATCGGTGTTGATTGCATTATTAAAATACACATTATTATCGGCTGGCAAAAAAGTTAGTGCCGTATTTAAATCGGTAATAATTCTATCATAGGTTTGAGCAATGGTGCTTCTTGAGGGATATTTAATTTCTGCAATTCCTTCGGGGTAGGCATTTAAAACAATGGGTACACCTAAATGTGATGAGTCGATTGTAGCATTGAATGGGCTACAATAAAATTTAGCTAAATCCATGTAAGCAAATGCCCTTAATGCATAGGCTTCTCCAATTAATTGCCTCATTTCTATGCTATCTGCAGAAGGTACTTTAATAGAAGGTGTTTTATTAATAATTGTGTTTGCATTTACAATAATCTTATACGCAATTTGCCACATAGCTTCTGCATAACTATCTGCTGAATTAACGGTTCTTCGTTCATAATTACTATAACGAGTTCCTGCCTGCCTGCTTTGAACAACGATATCTGACATCAAATCAGGAATTAATGGAATGGTTCTTCCATAATAATCGCTGTTTTGCATAAATGAATATAATCCAGTAACAGCAGCTCTTGTGGTTTGCATGCTGGTTATAGCATTTTGTTGATCGATACTTTGTTGTGGAGTAGCATCTAAAAAAGATTTTTTACAAGCAAAATTTGTAACTACTAAAATGAGTATGGCTAAAATAATTTGTATTTTTTTCATGGTAATAGTTGTTAAAAGTTAATGTCTAACCCAATTAAAATTGTTTTAAAAACTGGTGGTCTTTGGTTTAGTGTTCCATCAACTGGTGTTTCAGGATCGTAAATTAAACGCTTGTCTTTAACCCAAGTAAATAGGTTATTTGCCCTTATATATACTTTGGCTGCACTGAGTTTTGCTTTAGATAAAAACTTCTTTGAAATATCGTAATTTAGTTGAATATCTCTTAACCTTATATAACTTCCATCATACAAAAAACGTGTAGATGTTTGTGTATTTAAACCAGTTTGTATGCCTTGATAAACTGGTGCAGGAACATTGGTAATATCGCCAGGATTTCTCCAACGATTGTTATAATCGTACAATGGTATTACTGCAGTATTGCTAAAGCCTTGCGAACCATCACTGCTAATAAACTCTCCATTGTCGTCTAAAACTTGGTTACCCCAATGGTAATAAATATGCATCATTAGGGTAAAGCTTTTATAAGAAACCGAGTTCATAAAACCACCAAAAAATTTAGGTAAAGCACTGCCTTGTGTTAAGAATCTACCACTACTAAAGTTATTGGTAGTAAGTGTTTTTGCACTATCGCTATACCACAATGCTTGGCCATTTGCAGGATCTACACCAGCATAAGATCTTAAACGCCATTGATAGTAATCTTGCCCTTCTACCCTATAATAACTTGCTGAAGGGAGTGTACCATTGAGTGTTAAAATTTTATTTCTGTTTGCAGAGAAGGTGATTTCCGTTGTCCATTTTAAAGCTTTTGCTTTTTTAGGTGCAATATTTACCGATGAAATAGCGATTTCTATTCCACTATTTTTCATTGCTCCAAAATTGCTATTGTAACCAGAGATTCCGTTTGTAGCTGGTATAGGAACATTTAGTAACAAGTCTGTTGTTCTTCGTGAATAATATTCGACAGTTGCACTAATTCTGCCTTTTAAAATTGTAAAATCTATCCCCAAATTAAATGGATAATTTTTTTCCCAGGTTAATGAATCGTTTCTCAACTGTGAGAAGAAAGTGCCTGCATTTAAATTATAATCGCCTGTTGTACTGTATAAACCTCTTGATCCAAAATCGCTAATACCAATTGAGTTACCTGTGGCTCCATAACTGCTTCTTAGCTTTAATTCATTTACCCAAGCAACATTAAAAAACTTTTCTTTACTTATTATCCATGCAGCACCTAAACTCCAAAATGTACCATATCTTCTTGCTAAACCAAAACGAGATGACCCATCTGAACGTAGTGAGCCAGATAAATGGTACTTATTGTTATAATCGTAACTCACGTTAAAAAATGAAGACAAAATGCTACTTTCGGTAGTAGCTGGTCGTGGTGTAAATGTGGGTATTGTACCATTGGTTAAACCTGCAGGTATATTTCGCATTTCTATTTCTAGTTCATTATCTTTTCGTTTAGATGCTTCATAACCAACAAATGCTTCAAGGTTGTTGTTACCCAAACTTTTTTTAACCCTCAGTATATTGGTAGTTAACCAATTGGTAATATCTTGCGTATAGTTACCAGAAATGCCGCCTGCAGCAACATTTGCATTGCCATAATTGGCATCTCGATATAACTTATTATTCGCCTGATTAAAATCGATACCAACTTTTGTTTCGTAAGTAAGCCATTTTTTAATGTTATAATTTGCTCCAAAAGTTCCTCTTATTACGTAGGTATTTGTTTGACGGATATTGGTATTTGCAAGAGCAACTGGATTGTAGCCATTGTTAAAATCTGTTCTATAAGTTCCATCTGCGTTGTGCACTGTTAAAAATGGTTGTAACCTATATATAGCTCTAATTGGATTATCGAAAAAAGTGCCCCCTCTAAACGTATTTGATTGCTGATAAGTGGCACTAAAACCAGCATTAAATGATAGTTTTTCTGACTCTTTGTGGTTAATGTTTATCAGTGATGTTACTTTATTATAATCTACCCCATCTTGCACAGCATCTTGTTTGTATAAACTACCCGATACATAAAATGTGGTTTTTGAATTTCCGCCACTAGCACTTAAAGCAGCTCTGGTATAATTTCCATTTCTTAAAATTTCATCGAACCAATTGGTGTTTTTTGTGGTATCAACACCATTGTTTAAAATTTCTGCAACAAACAAATTAGGATCTCGTCCTGCATTTTTCCAACCCTCTCTTAAATATTCAATGGTTTGAGCAGTATTCATCATTTTACTTTTCTCACTAATGGTATAAAGGTTTACACCCTGTTGAATATTAAAATTAAACCTTGTTTTACCACTTCTTCCTTTTTTTGTGGTTACTAAAATAACCCCATTTGCACCCCTCGACCCATATAACGCAGTTGCACTAGCATCTTTCAAAACAACCATACTTTGTACATCTGCACCATTTAAAGCAGCAATGGTATTTGAACCATAGCCATTTGAAATATCGCCAGAAACAACCGGTATTCCATCTATAACATATAATGGGGCACTCGATGCACTGATAGAGCCAATACCTCTTATTCTAATAGATGGCGGAGATCCTGGTTGTCCGCTGCCATTGGTTGCTTGTACACCAGCAATATTGCCTTGTAAACTTTCTTGTACAGATGAACGAGGTACGTCTTCAATCATTTGGTTTCTAATGGTACTTGAAGATCCGGTAAAAGAGGTTCTTTTTTGAGTGCCATATGCTACCACAACTACATCTTCTAAATTGTTATCTGCATCTTGTAACACAACGTTTAATAAGGCAGCAGTTACTTTTACAGAAGTGCTAACATAACCCACCCTCGAAAACTCCAAGATTGAATTTAAAGGAACAGTAATTGAAAAAACACCCTCAGTATTGGTAGTGGTACCTTTACTGCCATCTTTTAATTTAACTGAAACACCTTCTAAAGGCAACCCCTCTTTTGAGCCAGTAACTTTACCGCCAACTTTTAGCTCAACTCCAGCTTTGGTTGAAGCACTCGAATAATCAGCATTCGTTGGTATAATAGGTAAAACATTGGTGGAAGCAAATTGTGATAAATTGTACAATTGATTGGGGTCTGCAGAAACTTTTGCCTTAGTTGAAATAATGACAATGGTATTATTTGCAATTTTTTTATAGGATAATCCTGTATTCTTTAATACTACATTGAGTATATCATCTATACCGCCTTTTAAGCTAGGCATTGTTACCAACTTATATGCAAACGATGAATCGCTGAATAAAAAAAATATCCCTTTCTCTTTATTCAACTCTTTTAAAACTAGCAATAAACTTTGTTTATTTATTCTTGTTTCACTGTATACTTTGGTTTGCTTGTTATTTCGAATATCGTTGCTAACATTGCTTTGTGCAATGTTTTGAAAACAAACCAAAACTGTAGCAAACACAGTAATTAATATTTTATTTTTTTGCATAATCTTCTCTTGAGTTTATTGGTTGTTGGTATTTATATAAATTGTATCATTTACTTGCTTAATTGAAACATCCGAAGTTAATTCTAATGCTTTTAACAAGGTTTCTAAATCGTTGTTAGGCATAATACCTGTTATTTTTTTTGACATTATGAATTGGTTTTCAAAAACTACTGTTGCCCCATATATAGCAGTTATTTTACTAGCTACTTCTTGTAATGTTGTATTTTCAAAAACTATTTTTTTAGAAAGCCATGCCAAAATATTTTCTTTAGGTACCTGTATTTTATGAATGGGTTTACCTTGCATTTCATCATCACCAATTTTTAAAAAATCGCCAGGCTGCATAAAAAGTTTTTTGCCATTTTTGGTTTCAACGATAATACTACCCTCTTCTAAAAAAACAGCATCGCCATTGGCAGATGAGGTGATATTAAATTTAGTTCCAGTTACCACAACATCAAACTTATTTGCATGTACAATAAATGTGGATTTATTGGCTGTTTTAGACACACAAAAAAAGGCCTCGCCTTTAACCCATACTTCTCTTTGCTTATCGTTGTTCCATTTGGGTGAGTAACTAATGGTTGAGTTACTATTTAAAATAACCGAGGAACCATCGGGCAATTTCTTCTCCATGTTTTCGCCAAAAGAAGTATTTGCTACTTCTGGCTTATACAAATTAACCCAAACAATTGCAGAAGCTATTATAATCATTACACTTGCCGCAGCCACCCAAACCCACTTATAATTGCTTATAGAAGTTGTTTTAGGTTTCATCTCATAAGCAGCAATTGTATGAAGTAGTTTATTTTTTTCAAATTCAATGTCGGTAATACTTGGCTTCTTTTCATTAATTTTTAGAGCATTGAAAATAGTGAGTGCTTCTTGTACAATATACCTTTTTTCGGAATTATTTTTAAGCCAATCCTCCCATTCTAATGCTTCTTTAGTGCACAAACCATTGGCCCAATCAATAAATTGTTGGTTGGTTAAAATTTCATCAATTGCATTTAAAGGTAAACTCATTAGCAATAATTATAAAACATAGTACCTAAAACTTATTATTTGTAATATTGTACAGCCAAAATAATTATTTAGCTTTCAAATAAATTTGAACCTCGCTTATGAGTGCCACGGAGAACGATATTGTATTATGGCAAAACTTTAGGGATGGTAACAAACAAAGTTTGGCTACACTCTTCGAAAAACATTATCCCAATCTCATACAATATGGTTATAAAATTTGTGGCGAGGAGGAAGTGGTAAAAGATAATATACAACAACTTTTTTTAGATATTTGGCTACAAAAAAACCCACCACTTGTTGGTTCTGTTCAAGCTTACTTAATAAAGGCATTAAAATATAAGTTGCTAAAAGTTATTGCCTATAAACAAAAAAATAGGTTAATTGTAAGCCATCCAGATGATGCTTTTGAAATAAGTAGAGAATCATTTATTATTAAAAACGAAGAGGATAATTTAAAAATTAGAACCTTAATAAAGGCATTTACCAAGCTTCCACCAAAACAAAGAGAAATTATTTATCTAAAATATTACTTAAATTTAAGTTATGAAGATGTTTGCGATGTAATGAATATTCAATACCAAGTTGCACGTAACCAACTTTCACAAGCTATTAAAACCATTAAGCAATTAGTGGCTGCAAATAGTTTTATTTTGATTGTTACAGTGTTAAACTGTATTCGTTAATCAACAACCTTTCCGTTTTTCCCTCAACTTCTTTGCTCCATAGCCTATTCCTGCAGCTAACCCTAACCCCTAAAGGGGAATTAAGATTTTTTTCTGCTTTTCAACTTCTTTGCTCCGTAGCCTATTCCTGCAGCAACTAATAAACTAAGACCTCCGTCTACAGGTACATCTTCTACATCATCGCCAAAACCTGGTTGGGCATGTAGTAAACTTGGTAGTAGAAAAAGTAAACAAGGTAGTATAAGGTAGATAAGGTTGGTAGTTGATATTTTATTTTTCATTATAAATAGTTTAGAAGTTTAAATAGTTTGAAAGTTTAAAGATTAGGAGTTTGATAAACTATTAAACTCCTAATCTTTTAAACCTGTTTTCCCTATTCTACAATTACTGTTTTTGTGATTACTGTTGTGCCATTGGTAATTTGCATGTTGTAGGTACCTGTTGCAATTCCTTTACCTAAGTTAATCGTTTGTGTTGCACTACCTCCATTGTGGTTAATGGTTTTGGCTGCTAACTCTTGACCAACGTTATTGTAGATTTTTACAGTGTAAATACCTTTTTCAACATTGCTCATTTGTAAACTTGCCACACCACCTTTTACAGGGTTTGGATACACCGTAAACACTGCTCCTTTTCCTCCAATCTTCACTTTAACTACATTACTGTATTTAGCTGTGCCATTTTTTTCTACTGCTTTTATACGGTAGTAATTATCGCCATTGATAACCGTTCCATCATACCAATTGTACGTATTGGTGGTTGCATTGTTTGCAGCTATACTTGTTGCTTTGCTGAACGTGCTGCCATCGGTGCTTTCTTCTACTTCGTAGTTGCTCATGTTGGTTTCGTTGGCTGTTGTAAAGCTTACTTCGATACCTGCATTTTTTTGTGCTGCTGTTACGTTTAAGAAAGTGGCTGGTAAGGCACTATTAGTTTTCATCATTAGTTCAAACCTATTATTTCCCAATGTTGCAGCATTGGCTGGGTCTACGCTAAAGCTATACTCAGTTCCTGCTAATAACTGGGTAGTTACATTTAGGTACTTATCTTTTAAGTAGATTTCTTCTGTTATACCATAATCAGCCACTTTAATTTTAAAGCTATTGGCTGCTGTTGCTGTGAAACCTAATGGTATAATTTTATTCTCTGCAAATGGTCTGGTATCTAAGCTTAATTGTTGATTATCGTTACTTAATGCATACAAGTTTACTTCTGGATTTAATAATTTATCTCCATCTAATGCATCTTTATTATCAATTGATCCAGTGTTGAATCTTACGAACATATTATCGGCTGGATAATTATTGTACAACACTTGCAACTCTACTACACCTGATTGGGTAGTTGTTCTAAACATAATGGTTGTATCAGTCGCAGTTTTATCTGATTCAACAAAAGCAATTGATGTTGCCAAAGTTGGCTGTACAACAAATGCACCACTCATTGGTAAGCTTGCTGTACTACCCACAAGTTTAGTTCTATAGGCTCCTGCTGTTGGGCCTGCTTGTGCATCCCAATACCAAAATTGTGTACCTATATTGGCTGTAGCACTTAATCTTGCACCTAAATTTACTGGTGAAGGGTATGGATTGCCAAATACACTAAAGCCTGTTGGTACAGTTATGGTTTGTAGCCCTGTATTTAAAGTACCTGTCATATCTAATGTAACTGCATTAGGAGATGGTGGTGTAGCAGATGTTAGCGTTGTAAGTTGTGTTCTATCGCCACGTACTAGTACTCTAATGCCTCTGTATTGTGTCCAACTTGCATCATTGGTTGTTGTAAAGGCGGTCCAAGCCTGAAGGGGATTACTAAACCAAAATGATGATGCTCTATTGGTTGTTGTTGCATCAAAACCTGTTCCTGGGATTGCTCCTCCTGTTCCTGCTGTTGTACCATCGCCTGTTACATAAATATTATCTACTAAACTAGCCATACTTAATGCAGTACTAAATGAATGACCTAAGAAACGTGCCGTACGACGACCACCAGGTATGAAGCGTTCTACAGTAACATTGCCTGAAATAGAACCAGTATTTGTTACCCCATCTATTGCTACAAGATAAGCTGTACTAGTTAAAGAAGATAGTAATCTTAAACCGCCATTAGTTGTAAACAGACCAGCTTGTAATCTCAGTGCATTGTTAACAGATAATGTACCAGATGTTATTGTTACACCACTTGAATTATTTACAGTTAAACTTGGCAATTGTAAATTATTACATGTAATTGTTTGAGCAGAAGCTCCATTCAAAGAAACGACACCCGATCCAATGCCATTAGTTGGGGCATTAATGATAGAACCAGCGGTATGTGAAAAATTTCCACCAATATTTAAATAGCCTGAATAACTTAACGAACCAGCAGTTGGAGTATATAAATTTAACGTGCCTCCACTTAAAGTAAATCCATTTGATACTATTAATGTTCTATCTGCTGTTGCAGTGCCAGTTGATATACTTGCAGTACCACCTGATTGACTATAACTATTAACAGTAACAGAGACTTGAGCACTACCAAGCAACCCTAAAGAAGAAGAGCCAGTATTTACAACACTAACCAAGCCGGTAGTACCAAAAGTACCAGGCAAAGTACTTGATGGCCATGTTAAGGCAGCAGTTTGACCAGTACAATTCCAAATAATTTTACCAAATATTTGATTTCTATTATTAAAAGATGCAGCAGCTACTTGACCAGTTACATTTAAAGTTGAGTTAGCGTTCCAATTGGCTGTAGGAATTGCACCACCATCTGCTGCAAGTTCATATTCACTTCCGCTAAGCATATTAATTGTACTACCAGTTGTAGTAAAATAGCTAGAACTGGTACTTGTAAAATTTGCCCTAATTTTACCACTTACATTAAGTGTTTTTCCAGAACCCACAATAAAACTGGTTGAACCCAACTCTGCTGTAAGTGTATTTCCATTAGGTAATGTACAGTCGTTGTTAATTCGAATGTTCTCAAATGTACAAGTAGGAATTGTTTGTGTTGATGTGCCATTAAAATTTACAGTACTTCCTGTAACTGTATATGTATTAGTGCCAGGTGTATAGCTACCTGCAATGCCAATAGAGCCATTTACAATTCTAGCACCTGAATTACTACTTACAATATTTCCATAATTTGCCGCTGGAAAAGTTTGAGAACCACTTCCTGCAAACTCAACAGTACTGGTACTATGCAAAGAAGATAAACTTGGCACAGTTGATTGAATAATGACTTTATTGCCAATAGAAGTATTGGATTGGTCAATATCAAAGTTGCCAGTAATATCGTTTGAACTAGCAATAGTTAATGTGATAGGATTAGAAGTAGAGCCACCCAATTTTACTCTACAGTTGTTGGCTACTGTCAAAGTTCCAATGACACTTGTTGAAATTGTTGTAGTGGTTCCTGATGGATTATCCAAAATATTAAATACTTGAACACCTGTGGAAAAATCAATTGGGTTTGTACCACCTACACCGTTAGCATTAGAACTCCAATTTGTTAATACGTTCAAATTACCAGATCCACTATAATACCAATTAGTTGGTGAAACAGCAGTAATAGACACATCGTCTATTGCCAATCCATGATCAGTACCTGAATGATCTATATCTGTCCATCTTATAAATACTTCATCTCCACTATTTATTGTTATAGCTAATGTAGTTCTTATGTTGGCAGTTCTATTGGCAGCAGAATTGCCATCTAGGGCTCCTGATGAAGCAGTGTTAATAGGACTATTAAAAGTAAGAGCAGGAATAGAAGTCCATGTTCCTCCTGTTAAGCTAGTTACTGTTGTGCCAATTTGATATTCAACAGTTAATGCATTAACTGTTGTATTACCCCCATTTCTCCATTGCTCGCCAGTATATGTTACAGTTAAATAATTTATAGCTGCTCCTGTATTATTTTTTAATCTTACCCCATAATATTCTGTTCCAGTAGAACCTGATCCTACAGCACCCATTGCTCTATCTGCAGCACTAGATGTACCAAAATTGTAAAATTGACCAGTACTAGTTCCTCCAGCAGAAGAGGTAAAGACATTTGGAGCAGCATTAGTTGTAGTTCTAAATGCATACCATCCAAGAAAAGGAGCAGTATTATCAGTTAGGTTAAAGGTACTTGTTGTTAATGAAGTAAAATCTTGTGTATATGGTGTACCGAATGAAGCAATGCCTGCTTGTGCCCTTAAGTTAATGCCAATGAATAGCAAAGCAATTGTTTGCATTACTACTAATGTTTTTAAAAATGTAGGTTGAAATTTTTTCATGCCTTAAGCTGATTTTTGTTTATAAAATGAGGAGTATTATTTTACATTTTTGTAAATGCTTCTATATAATAGTTCTTTTTAAAACATAAATGTAATACAGTTTTAATTAAAAATTTCGACTACCTGCATTTTTTTACTATTACATTTTCGTAAAACAATGCACTTGTAAATAATAAAAATAAAGCTATATGAAAAAGTTAGCGTATTTGTTGCTTATCCTTTTTATTGGTATACAGGTAAATGCTCAACAAAAATGGGAAGTGGGCAAAGCTTATTTCGACGATGAGCGTTGGACAGAATACCGTGTGGGCAATATACCATTGGTTATTACAGTACCACATGGTGGGTTAATTGGCCTAGACAGTGTGCCCGATAGAAACTGCCCCAATGCAGTTACAGTAACCGATAACAATACCAAAGAGTTGGCCTTAGAAATCGAAGCCGAATTTTTAAAACTATATGGCGTAAGGCCACATATTATTATTTGCCACTTATCAAGAAAAGAAGTAGATCAAAACCGAGAAATAGAAATTGGCACTTGTGGCAATACTGCTATGCGTAAACCTTGGAATATGTTTCATCAATTTACCGACTCGGCCATTGCACTTGCAACCAGGCAATTTGGAGGTTGTTTGTATATTGATTTGCATGGCCATGGCCACCCCATTCAACGTTTAGAACTTGGTTACCTACTAAATGCAAAAGATTTACCCGAATTAAAAACAGATGCCGATTTAAGTGTACTCGCCAAAACATCTTCTTTATACAACCTTATTCGTAATAGTGATGGCAAACTAAATTTTAAAGAGTTAATGGTGGGTAAAAATGCTTTTGGTACTTTAATGGCCAACGAAAGTATTGCAGCCATACCTAGCCAACAAGATATTGTACCCGGCGAAGATGAAAAATATTTCAATGGTGGATATAATGTTCGTAGATATACATCCGACAAATACCCAACTTGTTTTGGCTTTCAAATAGAAAGCAATTTTAAAGGTGTAAGAGACCTCAAAGGCCGACCAATTTTTGCAAGGGCTTTTGCAAAAGTAATACCCGAATATTTAAAACTAAATACCCATCTTATTTTTCCGCTTGCTGTAAAAAAATAATTAAATGAAATTTTACCTAGCCGTAATTTTTATTTGTTCAGCTTTACAAATACATGCACAAAATTGGGTAGTTGGCACTACTTACTATACCCCCAATACTTATGTAGAATATATTTTTGGCAATATGCCCATTATTATAAGTACGCCACATGGAGGCATTTTAACACCAAGCAATATACCTAACCGTACCGATGCTTTGTGTGGTACAACCATTACCACAGTTACCGATAGCAATACAGATGATTTAGCTAGGGCCTTAGATACTTCGCTCAGAAATTTAATGGGCTGCAGGCCGCATACCATTATTTGCAGATTAGAACGAACTAAGCTAGATATGAATAGGGAAATTAATGAAGCTGCTTGTGGTAATGCAATTGCAATAACCACTTGGAACAATTATCATGCAATGATTGATACCGCTAGAAAATACATTATTGCAAAATTTGGTAGAGGTTTGTTTATTGATTTACATGGCCATGGGCATCCCACACAAAGGCATGAAATTGGCTATTTATTGTCAGCAAGCGATTTAAGAGCCAGCGACACTTACATCAATAGTGCTAGTACCGTTGCGTCGAGCTCTATTAGAAGTTTGGTTGCAAACAATAATAATAACTTTAATCATGTACAACTATTAAAAGGTACAACCGCTTTTGGTACTTTATTGGCCAATGCTGGATACCCCAGTGTACCCAGCCAACAAGATACTGCCCCTGCTGCTGCAGATGAATATTTTAATGGTGGCTATAATACCCTTAGGTGGGGCAGCACTAGTGGTGGCTTATTAGATGCTCTACAAATTGAAACCAATTTTACAGGTGTAAGAAATACAACTGCCAATATTAAAAAATTTGCCGACTCACTAGCTAGGGTTATTAAACGATACATAGAATTTAATATGATGAGCCCAACACAATTAAACCAATGCCAAACAGCAACAGGCATTTTTAATGTAAACTATAGTCAAAAAGCTGCTTTGTTTAGTTTTTACCCCAACCCCAGTTACAAGGGTGTAGTAGTGGTTAACTTATTGCAATTTCAACCAAAAACTATTGTTACCCTTACCGATATAAATGGAAGACTGCTACTAAAAAATACTGTTTACCGAACAAACAGCTTTACGCTGCTATTGCCTCCTACAGCCAAAGGCAACTATTTTATTAAAATTGAAGCAGATAAAAAAACAGACATCCAAAAAATATTTATTGCAAAATAACCATGCTGTTTTATCATAATTTTTATGGTAATAATTGGTTAAACAATTACTACACACTTTCAACCAGTGTTGGCATAAACCACCTATATTGGCTTGGTATAAAAATTTGAATATACAGCACAGGTTCATTACAAAAAAAGGTCAAGACTAAACTAGCCTTGACCTTTTAATAATATTACATTACTTAAGCATATAAAGCTATTTACGAATCTACTTTATTTACCTTTCTACTTTATATACTCTATTTACTTATTAACCTTCCTCTTCTCCCTCAACTTCTTAGCACCATAACCTACACCTGCTGCTAGCCCCTAACCCCTAAAGGGGAATTATGCTTTTTTTCTGTTTTTTAATCGCTTTGCTCCGTAGCCTATTCCTGCAGCAACTAACAATGATAAACCTCCGTCAATAGGAACATCTTCTACATCATCGCCAAAACCTGGTTGAGCATGTAATAGGGAGGGAAGTAAAAAAAGTACAAAAAGTAAACTAAACGTTACTAATTGGGCGGTTGTGATTTTTAGTTTCATATTTCTTGTTTTGCACCTAACCCCTAAAGGGGGATTGGGAAGTTTAAAAGTTTAAAGTTTATCGTTCAATTATTTCAAAGTTTGAATGTTCAATTGTTGCTCTGTGCAACGCTTTGTTTAACTCTTTACCTCTGTGGTTAATTCTTAAACTATTGAACATTCAAACTTTTAAACTTCTTCTATTGTATTACCAATTTCTCTGTTTTTTTATCGGTACCATTGTTTAGCGTTACATAGTAAATACCTTTTGCCAAGTCTTGTATATTCACCCTTTGTACGCCTGTTTGTACGTTACCTGCTTGTACCGTTTTTACTATTTTACCCTCGGCACTTACAAATGTTATAGTGGTATTGGCTGCCTCTACATTGCTAAAGTTTATTGTTACCATATCTTTTGCTGGATTAGGGCTAAGTTTAACACTAAAGGTTGTTACTGTTGGCAAAACTGGTAAGCCTTTCTTAAATAATATTTCGAATCTTGCATTACCAACACTTGCAGCATTAGCTGTTGTGCTAAATGCATACTCGAAATTGGTGCTGTTTATGCTGGTTTCGGTATTTAAAAACTTATCTTTTAAATAGGCTTTTACACCAACTGGCAATTCTAATTCGCTTGCTTTTAATACAAAACTTTTACCTGCAACACTTTGTACGCCCAATGGTATAATGCTTTCTTGGGTTGGCTCTGGTCGGCTATCTATTGCCAATAAACTGTTATCTGGTGTTAAAGTATAAATAGCATATTCGTTTAACATTTTGCCACCATCTCTGTTTTCGAAACTGTTAGCTGCATTATTATTAAAGCGTATATACATTTTGTCTAACTCTACACCAGTAGCATCTTGCATATCTAGTACCAATGCATTATTAGCAGTTGTAGTACGGAAGCTAAGATTTGGAGCTCCTGTAGCTTTATCTGTTTCTGCAAATGGTATATTGTGAGTAGTTGCTATTGTATTTTGTACCAATACTACGCCATAGGTTGGTAGTATGTAAGACCCAGCAGTACTTACATCTATCATATCGTAACCACCACGTGATGTACCTACTTTGGTTGGGTTAAATACATAAGCGGCTGCTCCTATATTACCTGCACCTGCAGCATATTTAGTAAATAATAAGGTTCTAACCTCTATTTGAGATGGATAAGGATTACCCACCAAACTCCAACGTGGTGTTAGCACATCTGCTGTAGCTGGTAATACAAAGTTTTGTGCTCCTGTATTTACTGCACCTGTTAAGCTAAGTGTTAATGGGTTTACTGTGTACACATTATTACCATCTAAACCTTGTGTATTGGTACCTCTAAACAATGCCCTTATACCTTGCATCTTGTTCCATAATCCTGTATTTGCATTGGTGTAGGCTGTCCAACCTGGGTCAACAACACCTGTACCTGCATTTACAACTGTTGGGTCGTAACTAAAAGCACTTGGGTTATTCGTTGCACTAGGGTTTGGATTAGCTGTAAAGCCATTGGTTGCTCCACCTGTACCTGTAACGCTTAAACCTCCTGTTACCAAAGTATTTAAGAATGGATTGGTGGTAAATGGATGAGCAATAAACCTAAACCCTCTTACACCTGGTGTACCTGTTGCTGCACCACCTTCAAAATAACGTTCTACGTTTACATTGCCTGTAATGCCACCAACAGTAATTTGTGCTACCCTTGCTGTTGCTGTATTTGATGTACTTTTTAAAGTTAACCTACCACCTGAACCTAATATACCAGGAGCAGTAATGGTAAAAACGCCTGTTACATTTAAGAAACCAGCTCCACTTAGGGGTGCACCACCAATATTGTTTAAAGTGAAGTCTTGAACAGAAATATTACCTGAAAGTGCTACAGATTGAGCAACTGTTCCATTTAAAGTAACACCAGCAGTTGTGCCTGTAATTGTTCCAACATTTAAAATATCACCAGATACACTTAAAGTATTTGCACCACTAATGGTTAGTGTGCTTCCAGAAGCTAAGTTTAATCTTCTAATACTTGCATTGGCAGCCAATGTAGGCATGGTGCCTGTACTAGGAATATAAACAGATATATCTGCTGCACCTGTTGGTGCTGGAGGCAAATTATTACGCCAGTTACTTGCTAAACTCCAATCTGTGCTTCCTGTACCTAACCATATACCTGGAACATTAATTTCATAAGCACCCATTGTTGGTGGGCTTTGTCGTGGTCCATTGGTAATATCTGTTGTAATTCCTGCTACATCGTTCCCAATTAAATCGTTCCCTGTTGTTGGAGTTAAATTAGTTGTAGATGTAAATGAAGGATTACTATTTGCATTTGCAGAACCTGTTCCTAATACAGTATAAAGTGCAGATAGTGTTGTTCTGTCTGTTCCAGTAGTTCCAATGCCACCGGTTTGTGCAAAATTTGCACTTGTACCACTAGTAAACAAGTTGTTGTTTGTAAGGGTCATATTGGTAAAGGCAGTAGAGTTTACACCAAAAGCATAGCTTTTACCTGCTGCAGACGATGTAGCACTATTGAAGAGAATATTATTCCTTACATCAACAATTGGATTTGCACCACCAATCGCCAAAGCATAAGCAGGAACAGACCTAGTTGGACTGGCACCAGTGATAGAAATACTATTAAAATATATGCGACTCGTAGAACCCACACCACCACCAACATAAATACCAGCTACAAAGTCAGTTGGGGTTCCTTCAGAAATTATGGCAGAAATTGCATTGTTAGCAATTGTAGTTGTGCCAGAAGTGGCTGGAGCCTGTATAATACCAAATGCAGAATTACCTCCACTATTGGACAATGTGGAAATGATGTTATTGGAAACTGTAGCATTAATAACCTCATCAGTGTTACCTGGTGAATAGGAGTTAAAAGCAGTAGCTCCTAAGCTAATACCATAAATAGTACCTGACCGACTAATGTTAGCGATTTGATTATAGGTAACAGCAGGTCCATTTTCGTTTCTTAATAAGATACCACTTACACCTAATGCATTAGCACCTGAGCCATTCATTAGGTTTTGTGTAATAATATTACCTGTGTTGCGATTACTTGTAGAAGCACCCAAGGAGAAAATACCATATTGACAAGCTGTAATATTATTGTTTTGGATGGTATTATTGTTATTTCCATTTCCAAAACCAACTGTACCAATAGATGCTCCTCCAGAACCAATACCTACTAAAGTAGTTGTATTGGCATTACCTATAATATTTACATTTTTGATAGTATTGTTTATACTGCCAGATTGTAACCAAACTACAGCTGATGTAGTTGCTGTATTTGTGTTACTTATTGTAAGGTCTCCGGTAGCAGTTCCGTTATTTGAACCATCAATTGTAACTCCAGATGCACCGTTTAAAGATAATAGCCAAGAAGCAGAAGTTCCACTAACTGTAGCAGTAGTTGTTGGTTTTATTAATAAGGTAAATCCACTTAAACCAGCAGAACCTAAAGTTACAGCACCAGTTTCGGCTGTGGAATTGGTTACAACAGAAACCGTTGTATTGCCTCCTAGTGCTCCTGTGTTAATGGCATTGAATAAGCCACCTGAACCCGTATTGGTAATGCTGGTAAAGTTTGTAGCAGAAATGGCTTGGCTTGGATCCACAGTAAGTGTGGTGGCCAATGGTGCTACTATTAAGAATGTTTGAGTTAAAGTTGTTGGGGTGATGGATTGTGTACTAACGTTGCTATGAACAGGGTCAGTAGCATTAAAAGAGTTGTACCAAATATTTGGTACTGTTGCCTGATCCTGTGCCACAAAATAATATTGAATTGCATCGTTCGCCGAAACACCTGCTGGTGCAAGCAAGGTATAATCTAAAGTAAAGCCAAAAACAGCATTATTGCCAGTTCCACTAGAAAGAGTTCCTTGAACACTTGCCCAAGTACTATTAGTAGTTTGATTACGGTACCACATTCTTGGAGCAGTTCCACCACTGGTTGGCACGCCTGTGCCAAGATCAGTAACTGTAATATTACCAACAATGGTATTAGCAGCTGCACGGTTACCTAATGCTGAAAAAGTAATATTTGGAGTCCATACATCTGTAGTAGCGGTAATTGCACTTAATCCGCTTTCAAAAGCACCCACAGCAGGTGGTGTAGCTCTTGTATTACCTGCTTGGTCTGTTGTAATGCCAGCAATTGTAACACCAGCCCCTGTAACACCTGTAGCAGCACTTACTGCTAAACTAGCAGTAGTTGCACCAGCTGTAGCATTCGCAGTAAATACAGGGTTGCCATTTGAAGAAAGTAAGTCTTGAGAGGCTAGCCCAGCCCTTAAACCTCTTAGCGTAAGGTCACTACCAGCATTATTTAAACTTCCCAATACACCACCAGTACCTGGTGCATAATAAATATTATTGTTACTGGTAAGGGCAGAAGTTTGGTTTAATACAAAAGCATAATGCTTACCAGTACCACTTGTGTTGGAACGAACATTGGCAAAAATATTGTTGCGTATATTATCTACACCACCGGTACTAGGTTTCCAAAAAGCATATGTATTAATTGTACCAGCAGCCACACTTGTGCCACCTACATACACTGTATTGAAATAATAATTTTGAACACTGGTGTTAAATTTATAAATACCAATAAGTTGTGCTGAAGTAGTGTTGGAACTACCATCTGCATTAATGCCCAAGCGTATCATATTGTTTCTTACAATCATGCCAACACCACCTGCGGTCATTAGGCCTACCTGATTGGCTAAGCCATTGCTGCTACCAGTAACTAAGGAGTGAACAAAATTCCTTTCGATTATTTGGCTTGTGTTGGTGGCGGCATTCCAAATACCAATTGTACCTAAAACCGAAACTGCACTGCTGTTATTGATTAAACTATGAATGGTATTGTTAGATATAGTAAAAGTATTAGAACCAGATACCGTGCCAATAGACATACCCATTACACTATTGGGGCTTGTAGTAATGGGGTTACCATTAGTGCTTGCTGTGGTTAAGTTTCTAAGTGTATTGCCCGAAACAGTAAGAGGCCCAGTAGTAACAGTGCTGGTACCAAAAGACATTCCAATTAAACTGTTTACACTAAAGCCATAACTTGTTCCATTGGTGATATTGGCAACCGTATTGTTTTGGATGGTTACACCTGCTGCTATAGAAACAGTTCCAGTATAGGCAATACCTATTTGAGTACTTGGCATTTGGGCTGCAGAAAGGTGCTGTATATTATCAGCAGTACTTGTGCTGCCAATTAGGTTATTGTTGAAACTTGAAGCTACAGTAATACCTGTACTATTAATATTAAGCCCTGTAAAAGATACTGATGTCGGTAAAACAAAGTCTGCAGTAGTTGTAAATCCACCAATGCTATTGTTGTTTACATTTCCACCAATATAAGCAGTAGCATTACCTGCGGCTATACCCCACACTACAGCACCAGCGGTTCCTGTGCCCCTAAAAGTGAAATTGATATTATTGTTGGTAGTAGTGCTACCAATAGTATTACCTGCAAGGTCTCCAATGTTTACCAAGCCAACATTGGCAAAAATTCCAGCAAAATAAATAGTTGCACCTGATATTGCAGAACTAAATAAATTAATATTAGCAATTGTATTGCCTTGTACACTTGATGCAGTTGTGGTACCCACATCTAAACGGATAGGATGAATGCTATGTTGGAGCGTATTTCCCTGGGTACTGCTACCAACATTGAAAACAGAACCTACAATGCCAGCAATATTACCTCCAATGGTATTACCCACTATACTAAACCCATTGCCAGAGGTATTATTAATAAGAACACCCCTAAATAAAGTGCTAGCAGCAGGAACTCTGGTGCTTGTTTGATAAAAAGAATTACCATTACCAGTTGTTCCAATTACCCAGCTTGTATTTCCTCCAGCTATTGAAATACCACTACTGGTTTGCCCATCCCTATAAAAATCATAAATCCTGCAATTGGTTAAAGTGTTTGTTTTATTATCAGCAGGCGATGTGCTGCCTAAAGCATAAATACCATTTGGAGAAATGCCATTCGCATTTATCCAGCAGTTATCAATGGTGTTGCTACTGTTACCATTGGCAGCTAATGCACCAATACTGGTAGTTGAAAAAAACACTACGCCATTGGTTGTAGAAGTATTAGCTGCTGTAAGTTGCAAGTACCGGAAAGTGTTTGATTGCCCATCGTTAATAAAACGCATGGCTGGCCCATTTCCTAAATTGTTTATACTGATATATCTATTGCTACCAGTACCTCCATTGCGGCCATCGATGATAAAGTTTTTACCACCATTAAAATCCCAAATGGTAGTTAGGTTGCCACCTGCTGGATTGAAATTAATAGCAGAAGCAACACCTGCAGCTGGACGAATGGTAACAGTATTAGTACCAGTTGTAGGTACACTGCTACCAAAAGCAATTGGATAAGCTTCAACTGTAGAAAGATAATCGGTTTGTAATTCAAAAACGACAGCTCCACCTAAAGAAGCATTTTCACCCATGGCAGCTAAGGCATTGGTAATGCTTGTGTATGTAGCCACATAACCACCATAAGCATTAGGGCCAATGGCATAATTGCCAGCTGTAAATGTGCCACTTGCAGCACCAGTAGCTACTGCAAAAAAGCCATTGCTAGCCAATGCAGCAACTGCTAATCCACTTTGCAAACTTGCACCACCAAAGAAACTACCACCAATACTATTATAGCTTCCACCAACAGTAGCTGATTGCCCAATTTTTTGTGTATTGGCCAAAGTGCTTTCGCTAACACGAATATTACCAATGTTTGTTATGGCACCAGCACCTGTAACAGTAGCTTGCCAGTAACGTGCACTTAATGCACCAGACAATCCTGTACCTGCTGTGCCACCACCTGGTGCAGCAGTAAATGATTCAATTTGTATGGTAACAGTACCGCCAGCATCCACTACTGGGCTAAATACTTCATAACCTTGATAAGTAGTTAACTTACCTACAGGAAATAATATTATACCTGGAGTGTTATAATTGGCAGGCAATGTTACAGCCAAAGGCCCAGCCACATAACCTGTACTTGTTCTTATAATAGAAGAAGGTGCAGTGGCATTTACTGTAACTAAGTTTACAGCAGTAGTATTAATAATACCAGTACCCGTAAATGAAAGCCCTGAAACTGTAACAGGCGATGCTAGTGTAAGTGAACCTGTACTACTAACCCCCAATATACCGAGGGTAGATGGGCAACGTGTACCCAAAGGAATAGCTAGGGTAGTACCAGTATAAGTAACATTTGTGCCAGTACTTATAGAAAGACCTGTTTGTTGAAACAAACCACTTCCAGCAGCAGCAGCTGGAAATAACCCGAAAGTTGCAGAACTAGTTGCAATATTTAAAGTAGCCCCACTATTAGAAGAATAAGAACCAGTACCTGTAACTGTAGTACCAGAGCTATGTGTGGCTATACCAGTAGAACCAATAGTAATAGAATTTGGAGAAGTTATTACTAAACTTACAGTAGTAGTATAATTACCCATAAAAGTGTAGGCTGCACCTATTGTACATGTAGAAGTACCATTGGTAACATTTCCAGTAACAGTTAATGGCATACCATCGCCAGTAGCACCACCTGTAAATGTGTAATTGCTACCTGCGTTAAAATTTCTTGCTGGTGTTTGTACAGAACCAGTGGCTGCTGCAGCAGAAATACCACCTGTGTTAGCAGTGCTAAGTGTGGCACCACTATTTAAATTGAAAGTACCAGCACCAGTAGCAGTAGCAGTGGCACCAAAAGTAACAGTACCATTAATGGTTACTGTACCAGCAATAGCCAAAACACCTGCAGTGTTACCCATGGACATGGTACCTAAAGCATTGGTTGTAAAAGTAACACCGCCAGGTACTGTTAGTGTACCAGTACCAGTAACACTAAAAAAGTTGGTTGATTGAGTAACTGTAACACCACCCACACCAGCATTATTAAATGCTACACTATTATTGGTAGGTAAAGTAGTAGGAAAGCTAGTACCAGTACTTTGCCCAGCACTACCAATAAATGTAATTGCCAATGAATTAATAGTTATACCTCCAGTATTACGTATGCTAGCTGTAGCATTGCCAGCCTCAGCACCTTGCCCTGTGCCAAAAAGGGTAAGCGTAGATGCTTGTGTAAGTACCAAAGCACCTGCTCCAGATATTACACCTCCTGCCCCACTTACATTGGATACAGCCCCAAAGGCCGTAAGCGTTTGCCCACCAGCAATTACTAAATTGCCTGCAGGAAAAGTGCCAGGATTTACTGTTAAGGCACTTACAGTAACAGAATTATTTAAAGTTGTGGTAGATGTGCCACCCACACTTAAACTAACCAAACCAGTTATTGTTCCGTTTAGGTTTAAAGCTTGCGTTGTACCCGTAGTACCTAAAACAATAGCACCTGTGCTACTTGCAGTAATGGTACTGCCTGCATTGGCCACTAAGTTGTTGGCACCAGCTACATTAAAGGTTAATATATTTGTACTAGTGTTGGTAATACGTGCACCGCTATTAATTGTTGCATTACCGCCACTTATGTTAAAAATAGTTGTACCTGTAACATTTATAGCCCCACCGTTCATAGTAAGCCCACCATTTGGCGTAATGGTGCCACCAGCAGCATTCATTGTTCCTCCATTAATGGTGTATGCCCCAGCAATAGTAGTAGTAGGAGATGTACCCCATTGAAAACCACCTGAACCAGTATTATTTAGTGTAAAGCTACCAGCTACCGTTGTAATAACACTACCAAAAGTAGATGCTACAGTTTGAGCAGGGCAGTTCCATATGATATTACCCACTGTTGTAAGACCTGTTCCAGCACCTACACTTGTACCAGTAACTCCAGTTACATTTATGGTAGAATTGGCATGGAAACCAGCCAAGGGTATTGAACCATTACCCACTGCATAATTTAATGTACTGCCACTAGCAAAAGTAAAATTTGCCATACCATTACCACCAATAGCAGCACCTGTATTCATTGTTACACTACCTGTACCTTGTATAGCAATGGTCATATTGGTACCAAGATTAACCGGTGATAAATTGGTAGCAGCACCAGTGATAACAAAACTGCCACTAACACCTAAAATTTGTGCAGCAGCAGCACTTAAAGTTAATGCAGCTGTGGCCGTTAGCGTAACAGTAAAATTATTTACAACAACGCTAGGTAAATTAGATACCGTAATGCTAGCTGAAGGGTTAATAATAATATTATCACCAGCAACTGGTACACCATTGGGGAACCAGTTAGTACCTACTTGAAAATCTCCACCAGCACCAGGTGTGGCCCATGTATATGTTGTTTGTGAAAAAGTAATAAATGTTGCAAATACAGCAACCAATAGTAGTAAAATCTTCTTCATAAAACAGTTTTAGTTTGGTTTAAATAAATAATTTTATGTGTAAACAGCCAATAAAATTAGTGTGTGTTTTGGTAAGTCGTTAGGCAATTTAGGCATTCTGTTTTAATAAAAAAATTATTTTATTGCTTTAATTTAAAGCTTTTGTTTAATTATTATAATTTAATCATTAACTTTTTAATACATGTATATAACGGTTTAAAGCAGTAATACCCATGAGAAATCTGTAATACACCAACTCAAAGTACAAAGCGTTGAATGGAGCGTCGCCGTTAACAGACCAATAGAATTCATGATGATTGTTTCACAATTTTCTCTCTACCAGTATGTTTCTCCACCCCTACCTTTGCAGCAAATTTTAAAGCCATGGAATATCGTATAGAAAAAGATACAATGGGTGAAGTAAAAGTTCCTGCACATGTATATTGGGGTGCACAAACCCAACGCAGTATTGACAATTTTAAAATTGCACAAGACATTAATAAAATGCCCAAAGAAATTATTGCAGCATTTGCTTACTTAAAAAAAGCTGCAGCTTTGGCCAATAACGAGTTGGGTGTTTTACCAACCGATAAAAAAGATGCCATAGCCACCGTTTGCGATGAAATTTTAGCTGGCACATTGAACGATCAGTTTCCTTTGGTAGTTTGGCAAACAGGCAGTGGTACTCAAAGCAACATGAATGTAAATGAAGTGGTGGCTTATAAGGCTCATGTAAATGGTGGTGGTAGTTTGTTAGACGAAAAAAAAACCATACACCCCAACGACGATGTAAATAAAAGCCAAAGTAGCAACGATACTTTTCCTACAGCCATGCACATTGCTGCTTATAAAATGTTGATGGAAACAACGATACCTGGCATTACCACTTTAAGAGATACATTGGCTGCTAAGAGCAAAGCTTTTATGCAGGTGGTTAAAATTGGGCGTACCCATTTTATGGATGCAACCCCTTTAACCGTTGGGCAAGAGTTTAGTGGTTATGTTGCTCAACTTACACATGGCCTAAAAGCCATTAACAACAGCTTGGCTCATTTAAGTGAGTTGGCTTTGGGTGGTACAGCTGTTGGTACAGGTATTAATACACCTAAGGGTTACGATGTTTGTGTGGCCAAACATATTGCAGCACTTACTGGCTTACCTTTTGTTACTGCCGAAAATAAATTTGAAGCCTTAGCCGCACACGATGCTATTGTTGAAGCTCATGGTGCTTTAAAAACAGTAGCAGTTAGCCTAATGAAAATTGCCAACGATATACGTATGTTAAGCAGTGGCCCACGCAGCGGTATTGGCGAAATGTTTATACCAGATAATGAACCAGGAAGCTCAATTATGCCAGGTAAGGTTAACCCTACCCAATGCGAAGCTTTAACCATGATTGCTGCCCAAGTAATGGGTAACGATGTTACCATTGGTATTGGTGGTAGCTTAGGCCATTTTGAACTAAATGTTTTTAAACCTGTAATGATTTTTAATTTTTTACACAGTGCAAGATTAATTGGCGAAGGCTGTGTAAGCTTTAACGATAAATGTGCTGTTGGTTTAAAACCAATTGAAGAAAATATTAAAAAACATGTAGACAATAGCTTGATGTTGGTTACTGCACTAAATACAAAAATTGGTTATTACAATGCTGCAGCCATTGCTCAAGATGCACACCACCGTGGTATTAGTTTAAAACAAGCTGCATTAGAATACAAACTAAAAGGTGTAGATTTTGAACATATGACAGCCGAACAATTTGATGCTTGGGTAGTGCCTTTGGAAATGTGTGGGGAGATTAAGTAACAAGTATATAAAGTTTATAGAGTTTATAAGAAAGGTGATTTCATTTTTGGGCTATGGGCTGTATAATAAAACCCATCAGTAGTTCACGCTATCGCAAGTAGTGCTTCAGCAGTTTATCAACTGCTTGGCAGCTACTTTGCTCTATCGTGCAGCCCATTGTTATTTAGTTAAGGAATGTTGGCCTTTGTCACACTGAGTTTATCGAAGTGTAGTCAAAGGAGGTGTGATAAAAGACCATTTAAAAAACCCGTTTTCGACAAGCTCAAACTGACAGCTTTTTTCTTAACTAAATGACATTGCTACGAAGCCTATCGGCTTGAGATAATATACATATTAATGTGGTATATGCTCCTACTATATATACCTTATATACCCTATTTACTTTATATTCCCTACATAACTAATAATTACTTCTTCTGCCCTCTAGTTATTGGTTTACCATACTTTTTCTTCATTTTATCTTTATAACTTACTTTTTTATAGGTTCTGCTATTTTTTGCTGATTTTTCGTGAAAAGCTGCTCCAACATTTTCTCGTTTCTTTTCTTTTATTTGTACTTCTTTTACAATTGGTTTTTTGGGTGTTTCGTCTTCTGTTAATTCGGTAGAAATAAATAAATCTTCTGGTAAGTCTACAAATGGTACAGCATAATTCATTAAGCTTTCAATTTTGGTTAAAAACTTTTGTTCTTTTTCTGTAACAAAACTTATAGCAATCCCTTTTTTATCTGCACGTCCTGTACGGCCAATACGGTGCATATAATTTTCGGGCACATCGGGTAAATCGAAATTAATTACATGCGTAACCGATGCAATGTCTAAACCTCTTGCAACAATATCGGTGGCTATAATAAAACGATAAGTACCGTTTTCGAATTGCTTCACGGTATTAAAACGGTGGTTTTGCTCTTTATTGGAGTGTATAACGCCCATTTTATTTTCGAAGGCTTTACCTAGTGTGTCGAATACATCATCAGCTAGTTTTTTTGAATCAACAAACACCAAAACTTTGCTCATGCTTTCATCTGCATCTAATAAATAATTCAACAAATTAACCTTGGTATAAAAGTTTGGTACAACATATGCCTGTTGCACTATATTGGTTAAAGGTGTACCTGTTGGTGCAGCTTCTATACGTACTGGATTATTAAAATAAACATCTATAATTTGTTCTACTTCATCTGTAATGGTTGCAGAAAACAATAGGTTTTGTCTTTTAGTTGGAATTAATTCTAAAATGCTTTTTAGTTGGGTTCTAAATCCTAAATTCAACAATTCGTCCATTTCATCGATCACTAACTTTTTAATATTTTTAGTTTTAATGGAGCCAGCAAAAATTAAATCTATTAATCGGCCCGGTGTTGCAACTAAAACATCCATACCGTTTTCAACTGCAATTTTTTGTGTATTAATGTTTACACCACCATATACACCCATTGCAACCACATTCATATAGGTGGTTAATTTGTTAACTTCTTCTACCACCTGTGTAACCAACTCTCTGGTGGGTACAATTACCAATATTTGCGGATGCTTTTCTTTCGAAAATTTCCATTGTCTTAAACAGGTTAATAAATAAGCAAAAGTTTTACCAGTACCCGTTTGTGCAATGCCACAAACATCTTTACCACTCATAGCAATGGGAAAAACCCTTTCTTGAATAGTGGTTGGTTTGGTGATGCCCAAATCGGTTAAGGCATTTAGCAATGGTGTACTTAAATTCAAATCTTCGAACCTCATAAATAAAATTAATTGAGGGCAAAGGTATTTGTATTTTATTTGGTGAGGGAATTTAACCATATGGAGGCATGGGCATATAGCTTACAACAGCTCTCGCAGAAAACAGAGATAACGCAGAATTTTAAAAATGCTCTGTGGTAAAAAAAATCACAAAGAACATAAAGAATAAAAAAGTCTGCCAAGCTCTTTTATAAAAAACAACTTTAGTATTACATTTTTACACCAATTGAAACAAAGAAGTTTCTACCATCGCTAGGCATTAACCCTGGCCCAGGAAAACCACCTGCACGTCGGGTAAAATAAATTGCATTGGTTACATTGTTTAATCCTGCTTTACAATTAAATATTTTATATCGGTATGTTGCCGCAACATCAATAATTGTATATGCAGGAATTAGCCCAACCGTGGCTGCTGCATTGGGTAATAGGGTATTGGTTGCATCGGCAAAAGTGCTACTTACATAACTTAATTGTGTGGTTACAGATATTTTTTTATACATATAGGTAATGCCACTTCTAAAAATATGTTCTGGGGCATTTTCTACCTTATTATTTTTTAAATTGGTTTCAACCAATGTATTGGTACTGCTTTTTGTTACTATTTTAAAATTGCTATAAGTTGCATGGGTATAACTGTAGTTGGCAAACAAAGCTATTTCGCCAAATTTTTTTCCTAGTAAATTGGCCTGCATTGGGTTAAATTCAAACACTGCCTCAACGCCTTTACTAATACTTGTACCAACATTGGTTTTAAAGTTGTAGGTGGTTAAATCTTGTCGCTGCTGTACAATAGTGCCAACTCTGTTGGCATACTGCAAGTAAAATACACTTGCATCGTAGGTTAAATAATTTTTTATTTTGCCTCGATAACCTAAGTCGATATTGAACGCATTGCCATCTTTTAGGTTGGCATCAATTACGTCGGTGGTAGAGCTTACTGCTAAATCTGCAAATTGTATAGGGCGATAAGATTGAGTAATATTACCATATATTTCGCCCCATTTTGTATGATATTCGGTTGCCAATGCAAATAATGCAAACGTTCGATTTACCGATTGGTTTAGGCTTAGGTTTTCGGTACCATTGCTATTGTAGCCAATACGACCATTTACATTGGCTATTAGATTTTCTAATCGTATGCCGGGTATAATTAGTAATTTTTTAACTCGAATAACATTTTCTACTGATGCTGCAAAATTGATTGTTTCGAAATGTAAATTACCTGGGAAAGTATTGTTTAAATTTTGTATCGTAAAATCGCTGTCAGTACTGCCTTTTCCATTGCGTAAGCGAGTAGTATTACCTTTAAAATATTTTATAGATGCAGTTAATGTGTTAGATACTTTGCCTATGTGATAATTATTTAAATACCTTAATTCTGCACCTACATTTCGGTATTGATCAATATCAATGGTTCTATTATTAAAAGCACCAGTGCTTGTATTTACAGTGTCTGTAATATTAATAGGATTAATGAAACCAATACTGTTTCGGTTGCCAGATAAATAAAAAATCTTTAAGTTTAATTGTTGTTTATTATTTATTGTATAATCTACATTGGTGGCAAGTGTTGTCCATTCAATATTCATCCAATTTCTAGCTCTAGCCGATTGGCGAATATTTACAGCTAACTGAGCATCGGTTAAACCGCCTGGTTGTTGCCCCAATAAATAATAATTTAAAACCTCAACACCAATTTTGAGTTTGTTGGTTACCTGATGGTTAAATGTGGCAAATGCTGTGTTGGTTTTGTAGCCACTATTATCTCTAAAGCCATTTGCTTTTCGGTGGTCGAAAAAAGCATAGTAATTACTTTTTTTATGTTTACCACCTATGGCATTATACGTATTGACTAATCCATAACTACCTGTTGTTTGTTGGCTTTCTATAGCAAAAGGTTTGGCTATATCGTGTCCATTTTTTAAAACATAATTTAGCATACCACCCATTTGTGGGCCATACTGTAAACTGCCTGCACCTTTAACAATTTGTAAGCGTTGAACAGCTTGCATAGGTGGGTTATAATAGGCTTCAGGATAACCAAAGGGGTCTGCAGAAATATCAAATCCATTTTGTCGTACATTAAAATCCCAACTTCGGTTGGCACTTAAACCACGTGTTGCAATACCAATTTGTACGCCACTTCCATCGCTCTCCCAAATATGTATACCAGGTACTTTAGCCAAAATTTGCCTCATGGTATTGGTTACTATATTACCATTGATATTGTTTACCACAACTAGGGCATTTTTTTTGCCTGCAAAAATATGTGTGCCTACAATTTCGGGTAGTTGATAGGTAGTTGTTCTGATATCGGTACCTACAACAGTTATATCGGGTAAATATTCTTTGTGGTTAAGTGTATCGTTATTGTTTTGTTGTGCTTGTGTATATAAAGTGGAACATCCAAATAAAGAAATTAATAAAAAAGTACGCATGTTGCCCAGGTTAATTTGATGCAAAAGTGGTAGCTAATTCTACTAGATACTTTTTCAATCGGGAAATTCTACTTACGCAATTTGGAAATAGATAGTTGATGCTGTATGAGTGTGCCTTTTCGCTTTAGGTATTATCTTTAATTTATTTGAACTACCGTTTATACCGAAGTGAAATACAAAATAATCCAATCTGTTTTATGTCGGTATAATACCATCTAAGATTTCAACATAGTCCTTTGGCCTATTTATTAAATTAAGATGGTATTACTTAGTAGCTTTACAGGAAATTTAGAATTTACAATGAAAATCACCTTTTTCTCTACCCAACCATACGATAAAACTTTTTTTACCGAACAAAACAAAGATTTTGGATTTGATTTGGAGTTTTATGAAACCCATTTAGGGCCACATATAGCCCATGCAATTAATGATACAGCAGTAGTTTGTGTTTTTGTAAACGATAAAGTAAATGCCGAAGTAATAGAAGTATTGGCACAAAAAGGGGTGAAAATTATTGCTTTACGTTGTGCTGGTTTTAATAATGTAGATATTGAAGCTGCTAAAAAATATGGTATAAAAGTTTGCAGGGTACCAGCCTATAGCCCAGAAGCTGTGGCCGAACATGCAGTTGCTATGCTACTTACCTTAAATAGAAAAACACATAAAGCTTACAATAGGGTACGTGAGCAAAATTTTGCCCTTAATGGCTTATTGGGATTCGATGTTTTTGGCAAAACAATTGGTGTTATAGGTACCGGAAATATTGGTAAAGCTTTTTGTAAAATAATGTTGGGTTTTGGCTGTAAAGTATTAGCGTTTGATTTAATTGCCAATAGGGAAATGGAAGAAATTGGGGTAGTGTATAAACCAATAATGGAAATTTTTGCTGAGGCCGATATATTATCGTTACACTGCCCATTAAACGAACAAACCAAATACCTAATTAATGCCCAAACATTGGCAGCGATGAAAAAAGGGGTAATGATTATTAATACTAGTAGAGGTGGGTTAATAGCTACTAAGGATGCAATTGCTGCATTAAAATCTCATAAAATTGGGTATTTGGGTATTGATGTGTATGAGCAAGAAGATAAATTATTTTTTAAAGATTTATCCTCTACCATAATTGAAGACGATACCATACAACGTTTAATGAGTTTTCCAAATGTTTTAATTACTGCCCATCAAGCATTTTTTACACATGAAGCCTTAACCCAAATTGCAACAACAACGTTAAATAATGTGCAAGAATTACTTAATAAAGGCAATTTAAACAATAAGGCAGCGTTAATTGTGTAATTTTAATCTGATGTTTGTTCCTTTTTAGAAAATATTCTAGCATGAAGTATGTACGTTTTAAACACTTTTTTATTATAGGTTTTATTTTTTTATTGGCTGCTTGTGCTAAAGAAACCAGCTACGAAAGTGGTGCAAATTTATTTGGGCCATCTGGTGGTTCACTAAAAGATAGCCTAGGCGATTGTAAAGGAATAGTTGTTAAGGGCAAATATTCAGCAGATAGCGTTTTAACCGATAGTAATTTTATACTAATTCAAGTTACCATTACCAGCCCTGGTAATTATTCTATTTATTCCGACACGGCAAATGGTTTTTGGTTTAGAGATAGTGGCTACAGTGTAGCTGGTAACCAAACACTAAAAATTAGGGGTTATGGCAAACCAATTTTACCGTTAAATACCGATTTTGATATTACTTACAACAATTCGGTTTGTTCTTTTACCGTTTCATTAATTACCCCACCAAGTGTAAATATTTATAGAGATTATTTTCCTACAACAATTGGTAGCAATTGGGCTTACGACATTGCTGGTTTTACCGACACCTTACATATAGATGCAAGTAACAAAGATTCTATTATTGGAGGCAATACTTATCGTGTATTTTATGGCTTTAGAGGAACTACTTTTAGAGATACTGGCTTTTATAGAAAAGTAGGTAATAACTATTTTAGGTACGATGCGTTAGATATGAATAGTGGTAAATTAGAGTTATTGTATTTAAAGGATGATCAACCAATTTTAAACCAATGGATAAGCCCTATTGCAAACACCGTTTACAATAATATACCCACAGAAATACGAATGAGTTATACCCTACTAAGTGTTCATCAACCACGGGTGGTTAATGGCATTTCTTTTGATAGCGTAATTCAGGTACGCAACGATTTGCAATATAAAATTGTAGGCACTTTTCAAACTATACAAACGTTTACCACCTATTTTGCCAAAAATGTAGGTGTAATTGAGCTAGATGTACCAGGTGTGTACAATCAAAGAATAAGAAGGTGGAAGGTGTATTAAATAAAAAGTTTTGATATTAAAAGATTCTGTTAAATATCCAATAAATAATACAGAGAGTTCTATCAACAATTTTTCTACAACAGTTCTGAGAGATAAGATAGGCTGAGCAATTAGCTTTTCAT
>JANOZK010000008.1:0-12372 GCA_031429335.1 Chitinophagaceae bacterium
CAAGACGTTAATGTTATTGCCTCCAGCTTAAAAAGTAATGCTAATTTTTTAGCCACTGTTTCTGGTCCGGATGCAACCACCATTCAATTACCTACCAGCAGCGATTTAGTAACTTTAGTGAACAATACTGTTGCTAAAAAAGACATTAAAGCTTACGAAGAAAAAGCAATTGCTACTACATTATTTACAAAAGTATTAACGCCAGGTACCATTGTTACAACCACTAAAAATGTCCTACTTGGTACAACTACTTATACTTTAAGTAATGGTATAAAAGTTACGGTTAAAAAAACCGATTATAAAAACGATCAAATTATAATGGGTGCTAAACGTTTTGGTGGTACCAATAATTATAGCATTGCCGATAGATACAATACCAACTATGCAACCCAAGTAATTGGTGCAATGGGCTTAGGTGCATTTTCGCCAACCGATTTACGCAAAGCATTAACTGGTAAAACGGCTAGCGTTAACGCCGTTTTTTCGCCAACTACTGATGGTTTTAGTGGTAGCAGTAGTGTTAAAGATTTTGAAACCATGCTACAATTGCTAAACTTGTATGTGTACGAGCCACGTAAAGACACGTCTTTATTTAAAAGCTTTATACAAAAATCGAAATCGCAAATTGCATTTATGATGGCCAATCCACAAGCTGTTTTTATAGATACCTTGTATAAAACCATGTACAAAAATAGCCCATTGGCTCCTATTGCTTTGCCACAAGCTGCCTATTACGATGCCATCAATTTAGATAGAACCATTGCTATTTATAAAGAACGATTTGGCGATTTAACTGGCATGCATTTCACCTTTGTTGGTAGCTTACCAAAAGATACCACCGAACTGTTAATTAAAAAATACATTGCTAGTTTGCCAGTAACTAATAAAAAGTTTGGCTTTAAAGACAATGGCTTACGCCCAACAAAAGGAAACATTCGTTTAAATGTTTTTAAAGGCAAAGAGCCAAAATCTTTAATACTTGCTATGTATAGCGGTGAAACAGTTTACTCTGAAGATTTAGAACTTAAAGGTGCTGCCATAAGTGAGGTATTAAATATTAAAATTATTGAAGATTTAAGAGAAAAAATTCAAGGTATTTATAGTGGTGGTATTTTTGGCGGCGTAGAAAAATATCCATACGGGCAGTACAGTTTTATTGCACAATTACCTTGTGGTCCAGAAAAAGCAGATACGCTGGTAATTGCTTTAAACAGCCAAATTGATAGTATTAAATTAAAGGGGCCAGACACAGTTACCTTAAATAAAGTAAAACAACAATGGATTGAACAAGCCAAAACTGCCAATAAACAAAATGGCACTTGGTTACAAAAAATTCAAGGGGTGTTAATTGATGGAGAAAATGCTGATCGTTTTATTAACTACGAAAAATATGTAAATGCTTTAACGCCTCAACAAATTAAGGCCACTGCAAACTTATTGTTTAATGGTAAAAATGTAATTACCGCAGTTTTAAAACCAGAAGTTAAAAAGGAAGAGGTTAAGCAGTAATTGGTTATTTTTTTCGAAAAGGCACTAATACAGAAACAATTTTTGTTTAACTGTATTGGTGCCTTTTTTATTTTTAAATCTACTAATAAGATATTATACCAAAGTGACCAAGGCTGTGGAAGTTGTGTTAGAGTGTTAGAGATAAATTAAGTTGTCCACCAAGTCCAACCTCAATGATTTTTTGTAGCGTTGAAATACGTACATCTTTTATGTCATTTTCAACCTTAGAAATGTAGGCTTTATTTGTACCACATTTTTCAGCAAGTTGCTGCTGTGTCAAACCTTTTTCTAGTCTTGCCTCGTGAATCATTGCTCCTAATTTGAAAGTTTCATATCCTTTGTCGAATTTGTCTCTTTTTGGCGTTCCTTTTTTTCCATATTGCTCGTCAATTAACACGGTAAGTGTCTTTGTGCTATTTTTTGTTTTCATAATATTCCTCCTTAATTTTTAATGCTTTCGTTATTTCTTGTTTGGGCGTCTTTTGTGTTTTCTTCTGAAAACCGTTTGCTAATACAACTAATTTACCCTCATCAAAGAAGCAGAAAATTCTAAAAATGTCACTCGCAAGTTGAACAAAAGTAGTCTAATAGGGCAACTTTATTTTTGTGCGTATTTTTGACAAGTTACCATTTGGACCTGGGTGTCCAAAAAAATTGCCACCAACGCTTCAATGCTTAACCCTGTTCAATAGAAACGGCTACTTCGGCCTAATAATTAATAAATCCGATGCCACTCTTAAGCCTTGCTCATCGGTTACCACTTTTTTCATTATTTTTTTTAATCCCATTGGAATACTTTCAATTTCAGCTTCTGTTAGTGGATGAACAATTTCAAAAAAGTCATCATTGTCGTCATAATAGCCTACTACTAAATCGTACAAATTGTTTAGGTGCAAACGCAATGCAATTTCTTTATCTTCTTCGTACTGATTAATGGCAATCACCGACCATTGGTCTTGCTCAAAATAATCGAACCTAATTTCAACATGACTATTGCTTAATATATCGGTGATTAATTTTTCAATTACAGCAGCGGAGTGGTTGTTAACCATTTCTTGTAAGTCCATCTTTTTTTATTGGTGAAGGTAGTGGTTAAAGTGGCTGAACCCTAACTTACTACCCACACAAGATTTAATGTACCAAATATTTGATAATTTAATTGTAGTGGCGTTTTATTAAAAGTGGCATTTATTGTTCCTGAGTTTGCCATTGTAAATTTTTCAATGCGTATCATTTCACTAAAATCAACTTCACCATTGCCCCACCATTTAAAAATAGCTTCTTTACAACTCCATAACAGGGTTAATTGGTTGATGGGTTGATGGGTTAATGGGTTGGTGGTAAAGTTTGAAAGTTGAAATTTGAAATTTCATCTTCATGCAAAAACTTATGGGCTATTTTTAGCACTCTATCTGTAGCAACTTCAACATCTACCCCTACTCTATTGTTTGTACTTACAATTGCTGCTGCATAATCGGCACAATGCGAAATGGAAAAATGAAATTGTTCATTGGCTAAAAATGGTTTTCGTGTTTGTGCAATTTCAATTTCGTGATAAGGGAAACTTGGAAACAAGTATCGTAATAAGTACCTGCCTGCTAAATGTTGTAAGCGTTTATGTTGGTGTGTTATTGTTCTTTGCAAAGGCACAGTTCCTGCAAAAAAATTTTCAGATTCCTCAATTTTCCAAACAGCTAATTTAGTAGTAGCGTTGATATCTTGTTGATAAAACAATGGCATATAATTTTCAATACTTTAGTTTGCAGAATTACGAATTATATTGCACATTATTCAATAAATGCTCATCCCCTCCTTGGAGGGGCGGTAGGATTTAGTTATTGAATAAAAGTTCTATGGGGTGGGTTTGTTGATTACAAAATCGAACCTTGAAAGGTTCCCTGCAACAAGCAGGATTTAAACGTAGCCAGTACAATTGAGCTTTATACCAATAGTTTATTACAAAAACAACATACATGATTTTAACAGACAAAAGAATTTTAGAAGAAATTGAAAAAGGTACCATCAAAATTGTTCCTTACAGTCGTGAAGATTTAGGTAGCAATAGTTACGATGTTCACTTAGGAAGCACATTAGCAACATATGTTGATGTTGAATTAGATGCTAAAAAACACAATAAAATTGAACTCTTTGAAATACCAGACGATGGTTTTGTTTTGTTGCCACAGGAGTTTTATTTAGGCGTAACAGCAGAATATACCGAAACACATGCTCATGTACCTTTCTTAGAAGGTAAAAGCAGTACTGGCCGTTTAGGCATCGACATTCATGCAACTGCTGGTAAAGGCGATGTTGGTTTTTGTGGTAATTGGACACTTGAAATATCGGTAAAACAACCTGTTCGTATTTATAAAGGCATGCCCATTGGACAGCTCATTTATTTTCCGGTTGATGGTGAAATTGAAGTGAAGTATAACGAAAAAGGAAATGCTAAATACAGCGGCCAGCCGAATAAGCCTGTTGAAAGTATGATGTGGAAAAACAAATTTTAATAAATAAATTGACTAATTACCAAACAAAATACGTAGAGCAAATTAATAAAAAGCCACCACTAAATTTTTGGTGGCTTTTGTTATTGTTGGTGCTACTTTTTATTCCTCATTTATACATTAGCTACCATATATTTTGCAATACAACCATGCCCGATTTAATTTTACGTATTACCGGAAGCAGATTTTTAAGTATTGGAAAAGATCCCTACACTTCACTATGGTTACCAGGCGATGCTGTTACATTGTATAATCCCAATTTAAGCTTACACAGCACTGCAAATGGTGTAACAAGTACCCCCTTTTTTTTATGGTTACAAAAAAACTTTGCCCAACTACCCTATTGTACCATTACTAAAATATGGTGGCTTTTTCAAGAAGTATGTTTTTTTATTAGCTTTTTATTGTGTTGGCAATTAGCTACCAAACGATTACAACAAATGATGATAATTGTAGTAACAACAGCATTTTTTATGTTTAGTTATAATTGGTGGCTAAATATTTATAATGGGCAGATGTATGTTATTTATTTATTGGCATTTAGTATCACCACTTTTTTTGCAGTAAAATATAAAAAATTTGATGTTCCAATATTGCTTTACCCATTCATAATATTGATAAGACCATTTTTTGTTTTTTCATTATTACCGTTCATTCAATTTAAAAAAAGGGCATTGCTAAAAATTTTTATTGCAGGTAGTTTGGCTACTATAATTTTAGTAGTAAGTACCAATTTTATTGAATGGCAACAATACTTTGCTGCTATGAAAGTATATGCAGGCGAAGCAATTAATAGTAAAGATTGGCATGTTGAAAGAACAAATGAATATTATTTTCATCAAACCCTACCAATTGAAGCTTGTACCATTAATACTGGTAAAATAAACATTCCATATTCTGGTGGCTGCTTATATAGCATTCAACATTACTTGGCAAAAATGGGTATTAAATGTAGCAATAGTTTAATTTTTTCTGCTGCATTATTGTTACTTGTTGGCTTACTCTATTATTTTTTTATTCAACAAAAAATATTTAATAATACCATAAAAACTGTATCGTTTGCAGTATTACTCTACTTTTTGGCCGAGCTGTTTACTCCAGCCTCAAGAAACCCATACGGCATGATACAATGGATGCCAGTATTGGTTGTTATTTTACTAAGTAAATACCATAAATTAACCGCAATAATTATAATTGGGTTACTCTTAAACCACAATTTAATTACTTTGAAATATACAAAAGAGCTAGGCGAATTGTTATTATTAATAGTATTAGCCTGTTTTGTTTTTATGGATAAAAAAATCAATACGATACCAATTGAAAATAGAATAATAGTAGATTAAATTAATAACTTGTTATTTTATACTGTTTGTAACATATTTTAACAACTAAAAGCTAGTATCAACTTAATAAGAAACCTTAGATTTGCCACATGAAAGTGTCTAATGAAACAAAAGTAGGTGCACTTACCTCCGTAGCTATTGTATTACTATTTTTAGGATTTAATTTTTTAAAAGGGAAAAGTTTATTTAAAACAGGTGAGTTTTTGTATGTGAACTTTGCAGAAACAAAAGGCATTATGGTATCTAATCCTGTATTTGTAAATGGCTACCCTGTTGGCAATATTTATGAAATTGAAAGCACTGATGCTTCTCTAAAAAATTTAAAAGTTGCCATTAAACTAAAGGAAAAATACAATATTCCAGATAACTCTGTGGCTTATATTGATGTAAACCCATTGGGTGTAAGCAGTATTATTATACAGTTAGGAGATAGTAAAAATTTTTTAGCTCATAATGGAGAAATAAAATCAATAAACAATGCAGGTATACTTGGCGAATTTAAAACAGCTTTGTTGCCTGTAGCAAACCAAATAAACACAACAACCCATACTTTAGATAGTGTGTTAAAAAACATTAATAGTATTTTTGATGCTACAGCAAAAAATAATTTGCAAACCGTTATTGCTAATTTAAATAAAACAACCGCTTCTTTAACCTTAAGTGCAACGGCTATAGAGAAAATGTTACAAGAGCAAAATGGTAGTATCACCCAGAGTTTAAATAATGTAAACAGCTTCACTAAAAACTTATCGGCTAACAACGAAAAAATTACCACCACACTAAATAACCTAGAAACAACAACAGCCAATTTATCTAAGACCGATTTAAACGGAACAGTAAATGGGTTAAAACAATCTATCGAAAAATTGAATCTTTTAATGCAAAAAGTGCAAAGTAAAGATGGTTCTTTAGGTATGTTACTAAATGATAAAAATTTATACAATAACCTCAATAACACTGTTAGAAGTGCCAATATATTGTTAGATGATTTAAAAACACATCCAAAACGATATGTAAATATTTCGGTATTTGGTAAAAAAGATAAAACCACTCCTCTATCAGCCCCATTAAACGATTCTTCAAGAAAACCTTAATGTATAAAAAATTATATCTTGGTCTTTTTTTTATGTTTTGTAGCTTGGGTTTTAATCAACTTTTAGCCCAAAAAAGAGTTGACACTTTACAGCCTGGAAAAAAGCTAAACATTTTATATTCCGATAGGTTAAGTTTTCAGAAAATTGATTCAATTACACAGCTTATTTCATTAGCTGGAAATGTTAAAATAAGCCAAGGTAATACGCTTTTTTATGCTGATAGTGCTGTGATTAATGAAAAACAAAACACCTTGGAGTCTTTTGGGCATGTGCATATAAACGATGCGGATAGTGTTCATACTTATTCTGATTATTTAAAATATTTAGGGAAAGAAAAAAAAGCATATCTCAAAAAAAATGTACGCTTAACTGATGGTAAAGGCATTTTAACTACAGAAGAATTAGAATACGATTTAAACACTAAGATTGGCACGTACACAAAAAACGGAAAAGTTGTAAATGGTAAAACCGTTTTAACTAGTAAAGAAGGTTATTATTATGGCGAAACCAGAGATATTTATTTTAAAACTAATGTTGTTTTAGTTGACCCAGGGTATAAAATATATACCGATACACTTTTATACAACACCTATAACAATGTGGCAACATTTGTATCTCCTACTAAAATAAATACAGAAAGTAGAAAAATAAAAACCAGAGATGGGTATTATGATTTAAAAAATAAAAAAGCATATTTTGGTAAACGTCCAGAAATTGAAGACAGCTCAGGAACATTAAAAGCAAACGAAATGGCTTTTAATGATAGTACCGGCAAATCTGAATTTAAGGGTGATGTTGTTTACAAAGGAAAAGACAGTGCCAGTGGATACGATTTAATTGCCAATAAATTAGAAACCGATAGTAAAAAGGGATCTTTTTTAGCAACACAATCGCCTATTTTGTTAATTAAACAAGGGGCAGATTCTGTTTTTGTTAGAGCCGATACTTTGTATTCTGCTAAGTTATCGGACCTGTTAAAAATTAAGAAAATTCCAAATGTTAGAGATACAATACTAGGTACTTTTGTGAAAATCGATAAAACAGATACTGATTCAGCTTCTGATAAATTTTTTGAAGCTTATGCGAATGTTCGAATTTTTTCTGACTCGATGCAAGCCATGGGAGATAGCTTATTTTATAGTTTAAAAGACTCGGTTTTTAGGCTATTTAAAAACCCAATTACTTGGGCAAAAGAAAATCAAATTACTGGCGATACTATTTATTTGTACATGCAAAATAAAAAACCCGAAAAAATAAAAGTTTGGGAAAATGCCATGGCAATTAGTGATGCAGGTAGTGGATTCTATAACCAAGTTATTGGTAAAACAATTAATGCTTTTTTTGTTGATGGTAAAATAAATTACCTAAGAAGCAAAGGTAGCCCAGCAGAAAGTATCTATTATGGAGTGGACGATTTTGGTAAATTTTTTGGGGTAAATAAAGCTACCTCAGATGTAATTGATATGTATTTTAAAGAAGGTAAACCTCATAAAGTAGTTTTTAGAAATAAGTTAGAAGGATCTACCTATCCAATGGGTCAAGTAAACCATCTATCATTAAGAGTAAAAGGGTTTAAGTGGTTAAATGATAAACGCCCAAAGAGTAAATTTGAGATACTTAGCAATTAATATCGAATGATTAAAATAATAAAAAATACATTTCTTAACCCATTAAAAGAGTTTTTACACGACAGCAAATCCATTGGCATAATACTTCTTATTTGTACCTGTATTTCTTTAATTATCGCCAATATATCCTCCATAAATTTAACCTATCATGATTTCTGGGAGCAAACTTTTGATACAACCAATAATCATAAAATGCATGTTGGGTTATTCAGTTTGCCTAATTCTTTGACCTACATCATTAACGATTTTTTAATGGTATTTTTCTTTTTTTTAGCTGGTATGGAAATAAAAAGAGAATTTGTAGAGGGAGAATTGTCTTCTTTTAAAAATTCAATCTTACCCATTTCAGCTGCAATAGGAGGAATTATACTGCCAGCAATAATTTTTGTCATCATCAATTATAACCAACAATTTTTTTTAAAGGGCTGGGCAATACCTACTGCAACTGATATTGCATTTACATTGGGTATTGCATCTTTATTAGGTAAACGAGTGCCATTTGCATTAAAAGTATTTATTACCGCTTTGGCTATTATCGACGATTTAGGAGCAATTTTACTGATTGCACTATTTTATGGAGCCACAATCGAAATTTTTTATTTATTAGCAGCAGCAATCATTATCATATCATTAGTAGGTATAAATAAATACCTAAATAAATTTGGTTTTATTCAAATTATACTTGGTTTTATTTTGTGGTATTGTATTTTTAATTCTGGTATTCATGCAACAGTGGCAGGCGTTTTGTTTGCCTTTACCATACCCAATAAATATTTAGCAACATTCGAATTAAAAATTCATCCAATTGTATATTTTTTAATTTTGCCACTGTTTGCCTTAGCAAATACTGCTATCACATTTCCCAGTAACTTTTCAAGTATTTATAATTCAACATTAAGTGTAGGAATAATCATGGCATTATTAGTAGGCAAACCACTAGGTATTTGGCTGGCTTCTTTTATCATGATAAAAACTAAGTTGGCTGTATTACCACAAAAAACAAATTGGCAACAATTAATTGGGGCAAGTGTTTTGTGTGGTATTGGATTTACGATGAGTATTTTTATTGCAAAGCTTGCATTTGCAGATGCAGAAAGTCAAAACATTGCTAAAATTGCTGTTTTGTTGGGCTCTTTAACCGCTATGATTATTGGATTTTGTTGGTTAAAAAATGCCAGTATTTCTAAACAAAAATTATAGGCTTGTTTTAACAAACATGGTAAATAGTTAAAACAAACAGTAAATTTTATCCTTTCAAAAATTTTCCAAATCCTTCTGCCAATAAACATTGTGCATAGCCATAGGTTAGCATAACAATCACTTCTAAATACTGAACATCAACATATTTAAATTTAAAAATTACCAAAATGGCATCAGAGGCAATAAAAAGAACAGCACCTGGTAAAAAGTATTGAATGGCTAAATTACGTTTTGAGTTATTGGTTATAATATTGCTTGCAAACAAAGCCATGATACCTATTACAGCTGCATATAAATAGATGGGGATTTTAAATTGTGGCACCAAATCTAAATCTTCACTTAAAAATTTAAACATTTGGTAATAAATGCTTGCTAAAATTATTCCAACCACAACTAAAACCTCATAACTGCGAACACCCACAATTCTTTGAATCCTGAAGAAGGAAATAGCATAAAAAATATGGGCTATCATAAATGCGACCATTCCCCAAATAAAAAAAGCGTCGCTACTATTTAACAACAAAGCATCGCCTACCCAAGCGGCAAACATTCCAATGAAAACAAGAGTTTTTGATCTAATGAATCGATTTTTGCTTGAATTTGCAAAAACGAAGTAGATTAATATGGGTAAAAGTAGCAATTTAGCATAAGCATGATAGTTGTACTTTTGCTCAAACAAAAAGTAACAATCTGCAAAAAGAATCATCCAAAATACGATAAGTCCATGTTTCTTTAATAATTGCATCCTATTAGTTTAATGTTTGTTATGTGTTGAGCAAATTTAATAGCTTTTAGTTCTTTGTAAAATTTAATTTACTGTTTAATTATTGATTATAAGTGGTGGGTTGTTTATTTTTGCAAAATGTTGACTAAAATGGAGGAAGATTTTTTAGAATTTTGGCAAGAAAATCGAGTCAAGGAAAAAACAAATACCAAAAATTTTATTATAGGTTTAACTGCTGGATTATCGGTTTGTCTTAGTATATTTTTATTTATTTTTTCGGGCTGGTATCAACGAGCAACAATGGTTGCAAATACTAAATTAAATCCTACCCTTTTTGCAGTTATCATTATTCTTATCTCTGTATTTATGGCCTATTTTTATAGAAATTTTAAATGGGAACAGCAAGAGCAACAATATTTAGAGCTTTTGGCAAAAAAACAAAAATTTGAGCAACAAAAGCAGCTATGAACAACAATAAACAGTCATTAAAAAAAATAAGTAACCGATGAGGATTAAAATTTTGATTTTAAGTGTAATTTTCTTTTCACTAATTAGTAGTTGTAGTAAAGAAACCCAAGGGTGTGTTCAAAATCCAGTTTCAGCAGAAAAAACAGCAATGGTAGCATTTTGTACTACAAACAACATAACTTTTACCGAACATAGTTCTGGCATTTTATACCAAATAATTACTCCAGGAACTGGCATAAGGGCTACTTTGGATTCTAGAATTTTTGTTTATTATACAGGAACGCTGCTGAATGGAACTCAATTTGATGCCCTTGCCGACCCCACAAGAAGTGGTTGGCAATTGAAGGGATTGGTAGAAGGTTGGCAAATTGCTATACCCTTAATTCAAAAAGGAGGCAGAATTAAATTGGTTATACCATCTTCATTGGCTTATGGTTGTATTGGTCAAGGCTCTATTCCGGGTAATAGCCCACTCTATTTCGACCTTACATTAACCGATATTCAATAACCGTATTTATTAGATTTTATACGCAAAGTTCTGTAATTATTAACAGGGCTCTTTTTCTGATTTTTAGATATTTCATTCCCCTATCTTTGCCGTCCCTAAAAATAGGGATAAAAAATTTGTAAAACTCTTACTAATATGCAACTTAAAGGTTTAGTTCGTTTTTTTGCCATTGCACTTATCTTAATTTGTTTGTATCAATTATCTTTTACTTGGATAGTTCGTAGCCACGAAAATGCCATGGAAGCCAAAGCTGATCAATGGCTTAAATTAAATTATACAACAGCAGAACAAAAGTATGCTGGCAATGCAGAAGCAAAAGCTTTATACGAGGACACGTTAAAGCAAATTAAAAAAGCTAGATTACAGCGTTTACTAGACAGTACAAAGGAAACAAAAGTTGGATTGTTTGGGTTAACCACTTACCAAAGTGCAAAAGATAAAGAATTGTTGCTAGGCTTAGATCTACAAGGTGGAATGAGTGTTACCATGGAAGTTGGTCTTGGCGATTTAATAAAGTCGTTAGCCAATTATACCAAAGACCCTACATTAATTAAACCTTTGGACGCAGCAGTTGCACGTAAAGCAAATAGTGGAACTGATTTAGTTACCTTATTTTCTGAAGAGTTTACGAAAGCAAATCCAGCAGGTAAACTTGCACCATTTTTTGCAACTAGAAGTAATGGCAAAATTAAATTTGATGCAACCAACTCTACAGTAATTACTTACTTAAGAGAACAAGCAGATGTTGCTTTCGAAAATACTTACCGAATTTTACGTACACGTATAGATAAATTTGGGGTATCATCTCCTAATATCAATAAAAACCCTGCGAAAGGAATTATTACTATCGAGTTGGCAGGTGTTAACGATCCTGAACGAGTTCGTAAATATTTACAATCTACCGCAAATCTTCAATTTTTTGAAGTGTACACTTTAGAAAATCCTGAATTAGGAAAAGGTATTGAAGCAGCTGATAAAGTTTTACAAGATTACCTAAATGGAGTTAAAGCTACAGATACAACAAAATCAAAGGATACAGTAACCGCTAAACAAACTATTGTTAGTGCTGTTGATACTACTAAAACTAGAAAAATCACAGATTTAGATGCTTCTAAGAAAACTACTGTTGCTGCAGGTGATACAAGTAAAAATAAAAAGAATGCCAATTCAATAAGAGGCTTGTTACAAGGTGGTGGCGAACATCAACCATACCAAAATGCAAAGGGTGGTTACACTTATCCTGGTGCATTGGCTTATGTTGCAACAAAAGATACTGGCTTATTTAACCAATACATGTCTATGGAAATGGTTAAATCTAAATTTCCAGCCAACTTGGTGTTTATGTATGGCAAAGCAAGTGAGTCAAAAGATAAATCAACTGCCAATTTACT
>JANOZK010000009.1:0-5663 GCA_031429335.1 Chitinophagaceae bacterium
TTAGTAGTAGCTGTAGTACTTATAAAAATGGATGGAGCAGTAGATGGTTGTACTATAACAACTGCTATTGCTCTGTTGGGATCATTATCGGGATTCCCTTCACCTCCACCATAACAAACAAATTGCCAACCCACTTTATGAGTAATATAATAAACACCTGGTTGTGTTGGAGCGTTAAAAGTTCTATTTAAAGTACTACCACCAGAACCAGTACCTGAAACATTATTACAATCACTAAAAATAGTTCCAAAGCCAAGAGCATTGTTCATACCAATATATGATTGTGCACCACAACCTGGGCATCCATTTGCTGGTACTGGAGGATTATAAATCCAAGTCCAAGTTCCTGTAAGCGTAATAGACTGACCAGGCGTTGCAATCATTACATTACTTGTATTGTTCAATTTTATATTGGAGTATACATAATCTCTAGCAAGGTCATCTATAAAAATTTTAGGAGAGCTAGGTATAACATAAGAATAAGAAGTTAAAACATCTCCATTAATCAGTCCGTTTGTAGTTACAGTTAATGGAGGATTTGCACTTCCAAAAACTTTTGTTAGATTATTAGCTGTAATAGATAATGGGGAAGCTGCCACTGTAACACTTGAAGTACAGGTTGATTTATTTCCAGCTGCATCTGTGACTTGCAGCGTTACTGGATTCACCCCAATATTACTAGCATTGTATACTATCTGCGAAACAGGAAGCGAAGGAGCAGGTTGAAAGCCTAAAATTTCATATACATAATTGCAGTTGCCACTATAACCTCCTCCATATCTAATTCCTCCAATTAAAGGCACTTCGCTAAAATTGATATCCAATGCCAGAACTTGGTTTTGGGTATTACCATGTGTTCCTAATAGTTGTACAGTAAATGGTACTTTATTTCTTAAATAGAATCCATTGAATACACTTCCTGCAGCCATTGATACCACTGAACTGTTATTAATAACACTCGCAGGAATGGTTAAGACAACATTTCCAGCAACATCCAATATTTGAATATCATTCACCAATCCACCATGAACAATGAATATTTCAGGACCAGCACCAGGTACAATTGGATTGTCAAAAGTTACTTGGTGATTTACCGGAGACACATCTCCACAATCTTGGAAGGCTGTGCCCATGTCAAAATCTCCTAATACTCCTAATGCTGTAGTTTCATTCATGCTACCTGCTGATAGATCCCAGAATCTGTTGGCATTACTATTCGTTACAGGATTTGCCGTAAGTGTTGATAAAACTAATGTTGATCTAATAGCATTAGCTGGCGTTAAAGTTTGTTGTTGACCATTATAGGTATACGTAATACCTGTAAGGCTTCTTCCTGTTCTTGTACCACTATTAACAGGAACAGTTCTTTGTCCATTATTATTACCAACTAAGAATTGGTAAGTTAATGGTCCGCCACAATTATCAGTACTACCATTATTTATTTGTGCTGCAGTTACAGTAGCAGTACCACCTGCACTTAAATTAACCGTAATTGGTTGGCATGTTGCTGTTGGAGCTTGTGTATCATTTACATCTATCAATTGTGACTTGGTTGTTTTATTTCCTGCACCATCAGTAGCAGTCCAAGTACGGATGATAGAATAGTTGTTTGCCCCATTATTTGGGGTGTTTTCTCTGATCGATATATTGTCAAAATATGCAAGGGGGTCGCCAGTTTTTGCCTCACCACTAAACAATTCTGTTTTTATTTTTAACTTACTTGTACCAGCTGGCATTATGAAGGTTTTGGAGTATAAATACCATCCGGTAGCAGTAGCAGGGATAACTGTTACCAGACCTAACAGTCCTGTCCCATCACCAGCACCATAGGCTGCTCCACCTATTAACCAGTCATATCCAATAATATTATTATTCAAGTCAAATCGATCTATTCCTATAAATGGCGTATTTCCACTTTCCCATTTGATCCATGCAGAAACGGTATATGTACGACCTGCCACGACATCAACAAGAGGAGAAAAATAATTACCTCCTATACCTGCTTGAGTGATTCTATGAACTTTTGGTGAAGATGGTGAACTTGAATCATCAACTAAGTCAAAATTATAACCACCTTGAGCTATCCAGCCACTCGTTCCATTTTCCCAAGTTTGTGCATATATTTCTCTTTCGAAAGTTTGGGTAAAGACAGGTGTCACATTAGTACTGCAATTGTCAGTTGCCGTAACATTTGCTGCCGCAGGGACATCACCACTACATTGCACTGAAACATTAGTCGGCACTCCAGTCAATACTGGGGCCTGATTATCAATCACCGTAATGTTTGATGTACAGGTATCTTTTACACCATTTACTAGTGTAGTTACATAAGTGTTGGTAGTTGTACCAACAGGGAAGGCACTACCACTTGCAATACCTGCAGTTTGTTCTCTTACACCACCTATGTTGGGAATTTCAAGAATATAGTTTAGCTGGAAAGTATTGGTCAAATCGTTCCACCTTCCATTAAAACTTATATCAATAAGATGTGCCGCATCCTCGTTTCCATTGTTATTAGGTTCACCGGTGTTCCAATTGGTATATGATACAGGTTCTCCATTTGACCATACATATGTATTTCCGGTGTATATACGATTTAGTCCAATCCATGCACCTCCTTCTGGAGCTGCGTTTATAATGAACTGATTTTCTTGTGCCGATTGAATCGTAGCTAGGTGGCCGCCTTTTGCTCTTGCATCTGCTTCTGCTGCAATCCATCCAGATAGACTCGTTGATTTATAATAAGCATTACCGTTGAATACACCTAAATAAGTAAACCCAGGCATGTTTTTGGCAACTATCGGGCCGGTTGGGTTTGATGATTGTAATGCCAAATTAACAACGGCCGAACATTGACCTGCTGCGGCATTTACGGTTGTATCTGTTGGACATGTAATTGTGGGATTATTTGTCACCGTAACGGTAAAACTACAAGTATCCTTTGCACCACTTCTAAATGTGGTAATATAAGTATTAGTTGTAGTACCTAATGGGAATGCACTACCACTAGCAAGACCTGCAGTCTGCTCTCTTACACCACCTATATTGGGAATTTCCAAAATATGTCTCCAATTATCATAAACTGGTACATCATTCCATCTGCCATTTGCATTTGGATCACCTATGCCAATAATTGTTGCATCTTCAACTCCAAAATAGTTATCTGGCTGTTGGCCGTAAATGAATCCCCAATTTGTATAAGTTACTGGTTCTCCATTAGCCCATACAAATGTACCTTCTACTGCAACATCATTTAATCCTATCCAATATCCTCCTGATGGAACATTGGCTACTATAAACTGGTTTTCAGCCGATGAGCCGATAGTAACCAAATGACCACCTCTAGTTGTAGCATTACTATTGGCAACATCAAAAGAACTTGCGGAATTGGACAAGTAGTATGCACTTCCTTGGTTTACACCTATAAAAGTATAACCTGGAATTGATACACTCAAAATTGGGCCGCAAGGTGTAGTTGTTGCCAATGGAATATTTACAACAGCACTACTCAACAATGGATTGACATTAACTGTAGTATCATTAGGACATGCAATTTCAGCAACACATGCTACAGTTACAATTTGATTACAGGTTGCAGTATTACCTGCAGCATCAGTTGCTGTCCAGGTAACTGTTGTATTACCAATTGGATATGTTGCAGGGGCATTATTGGTTACTGCAATTTGTCCGGCAAGCCAATTTGATGTAGCACCAGATAAAGCAAAATTATTTAAAGTTCCATTATTGTTGTTTCCGGATGCGTCTGTTACTGATGTTAGACCTGCATTATTTCCTCCTACAGTTCCTTGGTTGAAATTGTAATTAACAACCAACCCGTTTTGTGGACCCAATTCCAAATTCATACTATTTTGAATTTGAGTTTGAGTTCTTTCAATATTCCAAAATCTTGCTTGATCAATACTTCCACCAAAATACCATATTAATTGATCATTATTTGAACCAATGCTCATAAATGTTGATGCATCTGATGGGTTTACTACTGCTGTTGTTGTACCAATTAAAACCCCGTTCAAGTATAATTTTTGCCCTGATCCACTTCCTGTTGCTGCAACATGATACCATGTATTTGAGGTAATTACAGGTCCGGTAATTACTGTTCCCCAACCGTTCCATAACTCCAAACGATTGTTATTTGTACTGTTTACATAAATATTCCAACCACTTGAAATGGTTCGTTTTCCAATAATCCATTTGTATTCATTTTCTCCAGTTACATTAAACCATGCTTCTGCAGTATAGTTTTGAGATGCCATACTTGCTTGATGCGGTATAGATAAATAATCATTTGCACCATCAAAATTCAATACACTTCCTATTGCTGAACCACTATTATCTGTTACCGTTGGTGCAGTTAATGTAGTGGTGCCTGTTGATTGTCCTGGCGTATTATTGATGGTTACATTTGGAGCACAAGATATTATTGGTGCTTCATTATCTACAACTGTAATGCTTACATTACATGTGTCTTTTACACCATTTACTAGTGTGGTAATATAAGTATTGGTTGTTGTACCAACTGGGAAAGCACTGCCACTTGCCAGACCAACAGTCTGTTCTCTGACCCCACCTATGTTGGAAAATTCTAGAATATAAGGAAAAGGGTATGTGCTTACCCTATCATTCCACAGTCCTCCAGTACCATTGATCATATGGGCCGCGTCTTCGTTTAAATTAGCATTATTAGGTTCTTGGGGATACCAATTTGTATATGTTACAGGTTCTCCATTTGACCATGCAAATGGACCCCCTGAATTTATACGTTTTAATCCTATCCATACATCATCTCCTGGAATTAAGTTTGAAATAAAATTCTGTTCAGACGTTGATTGGAATGTAACTAGGTGACCGCCTTTGGCTCTTGCATCAGATTCAGCAGCAATCCAGTCAAAGGTAGTATTCGATTTATAATATACACTACCGTTAAACACGCCTAAGTAGGTAAAGCCAGGAATATTTTTGGCAACTATCGGACCAGATGGTGTTGATGCTTGTAATGGTATATTAACAACAGCAGAGCTTTGACCAACTGTATTATTTACAATAATGTTTGCAGGACAAGTAATTGATGGTGCTGCTCCAGTAACAGTTAATGTACCATTTTCAAAAACTAAAGTATAGTTAGATGGTGTTGTGGTACTTGCAGATACAATATCACTTAGGCCTAAAGTTCCTGTTAAAAAATCAGGTGTTGGCGGAACTAGTAATTGCAAATTATTAGTTTCAATAGTATAGATGCCAGCTGTATTTGTTGGATTTGTAACAACAGCACCCAATGAATTTTTGGTAACATAAGTAGCTGTTCCAGATAAAACATTTGATACATCTTCTCCATACTGTAAACCAATCACTTGATGGCTTGGCGTGAATGCTGAACCTGAAGTGGTAGTAATGCTATTGGTTTTTATATTCAAGGTTGTTGGAGTAATGGTTAAATTTCCTGTACCATAACTCATTTCATAATTTTCAGCAAGTAAGGCACCAGGTACAATAAAGTGTGAGCCAACATGTAAGCCAGTTATCATTATTACGGATTTGTAATCAGTAATATTAGGATTTGGAAGGGTCAGGTTTACTTCAAAATCTGTGGAGTCAATAATTACTGCGATATTATTATTACTTACTTCAGCGTCGTTTCCAGCAGA
>JANOZK010000010.1:0-48233 GCA_031429335.1 Chitinophagaceae bacterium
ATCGGCTTGTACACAGGATAAAAAACTACGAGCAATAAGCCGAACTGTAAAAGTATCTAGGGTAGGAAAAGTAAATACAGGGTTTTGTAAAATAGAACTGCCCAACAACAAGTTGTTTTTATTAAAAAACTGCCATTGGTGAGTTATGCTGGGGTTAAAATTGAGTAAACTACTATCGGTAAAGTTTACAGTTAAATTGTTGCAACTAATTGCTGTCCCAAACTTAGCAGTTGGTGGCGGTGGTTTTACAATTACTTTTTTACCTGCACTGCCTAAGCCACAAACAGTATCACTGGTTACAAATAATTGCACATTAAAAGTATCTATACCCAATGGATAAAAATGTGTTACAGAAGTATAGGTGGTATCTCCACCACTAGGTACTATTTGCACAGTACTATCTCCATCTCCAAATTTCCATTTAAAGGTTAAGTTATTACCTTTTATATAGGTTTTGCCTGTGAGTGTTACAGTACGGCAATCTGGGGCAACTGTGTAATTTATTTGGACGTTTTGATTAGCTAATAAACTTGGTACAAAAAATGGAAGAATACGGTTAAATGAACCATTGCTTCCGTTAATGCCGTTACCTTCAATGGGTATAACTCTTGAAACAAAATTGCAAGCTGGAAAAGGGAGATTTGGTTTTTCTATAAAAGAGAATAAAGAATCAAATTCATTTAGAATATAAATTTTTCCATCTGGCCCTAGCTGTGTGCCAATACCTTGTCCAATAATTACTTTATTATTAAAAATAGTAGCAGAATCAAAACTAGAAATATCGAATTGGTAAAAACTTTGGTTTGGTGCCGACCCAAAATATATGTATTTATCATTTGGAGAAAATTCTCTTTTAATGCTTAGTAAAGGGATGACCAACTTGTTATTTGTTTTGCCTGTGGTTTTATTAAAACTATATAACTCAGTAGTACCATTGCCAAATCCTGTAAAGTAACCACAAGTCAGTAAATTACCACTGGTAGATGCTTTCATATCACCAAGATTAAAGTTATTGTTGCCAGTGAAACTAGCATCAATAGTATCAACAATTGGAGTGAGATTTAGGCCAAAACAAGTAATTCTATAGTTCTGCAAAATTTTTTTTTGATATTGCATAGTTATTAGCCAATACCCTACTCCGTCTGCCATTGGTGCAGCTGTCATTCGCATACCACTATTACTATATAATAATTGGTTTTTAAGCACAACATCTCCTAAACCTCCATTTGCATTCATATCAATTAAGTGGTAATAATATCCTGTAGGAAAGGTTCCTTCATTTGTTTCATTTGTAAATAAATAGTATAAATTACTAAATCCTGGATGTGGTATAACTAAAGCTTGGTCTGAGCCTGTATTAAAACCCGATGCCCCTTTGATATTATCTCCATTAGGCATTATTTGATGATTCTTATTAAAAACCCTTCGAGCGTCACTATAAAATAAAAGGTTTCCATTATTATCTGAAATGGAAGCGGCTCCGCTAAAAAAACATTGGCTATTGCCAATTAAACTTGGTGGATTGGTATTGAAGGTTAAACTTTTTTTTGAGGGAAAGTACCAGTTGTTGGCACGTTGGGCGTTTGCTACGAATAATAATACCAATTGTGTAAAAACAATTAAAAAAATTTTGGTAACAATTATTTTAATATTTGGTAACATGATTTAAGTTCAAAGTTCAATAATTTATTTTCAACTTTATGTTATCTTTTAATTAAAAAAATTAAACAATGAAAAAGAAAATTTTTTTACTAGCAGCCTCGCTGCTAAGCATTTTGGGCATTACAAAAGTAAATGCACAAGACAACAGATCTGATGGTGCCGTTGCAAGTCCAATTTCTCTCCCAACAATTTCAAATGAAGTATTTAGGTTTAAACCTGGTTTGGTAACCCATTTTTTAAATGGTAATTTACCAACTTCCTCAGGGGTTGGTTTTGGTTCGACAGACCGCTGGTTATCTTTTGGAGAAGTAAATGCAGGTTCACAACAATTGTATGGTTATCGTACCCAATTTAATGGCAGAGGTTTGGTTACTGGTTACTCTACAGCAAACCCACTAAATCCCTTTATTCAATGGGGAGGTGCAGCAAATCCAGGAAATTTGGAATTTAGGAGTTTTACAAATTCTGGAACACCTGGAACACCCGGTTTAGATGATTTACGCTTTTCAATAAGAGGTGCAAATGGTACTTCATTGTTTGGACGTTCAGCTAGTTTACAATTCATAAGCCCTATTTTCGGTACGCCAGAAACGCCACAACTAGAAATAAATGCTTTTGATAACATAGTTGGTGGTAGCAGACTGGGCTTTGGTGTTTACACACAAGACAATAAAGCTGCATCGTTTATTACAGAAGGTGACCCTAGTAATATTAATGCAGGTGATAATGTTGGTGTTGCAATTGCAGCATCGGGTGCAGAAAATACAAATACTGGTTTATCTGTAATTAGTACACCTGGTGTTGCCGGTTTCTCTAATAATAATTATGGTGTTTTTGCAACAGCTAACGATGCTGCATCTGGTTATGGAATACTTGCAAGAGCAAATAACAACTTTTGGTCAACAGGTATAAATGCTTTTGGTACTGGTGGTAATGCTTATGGTATAGTTGCAGGTGCAAGTGGGTCTAGCTTTCAAGCAGCAGCATTTTTTAATGGAGATACTTATTGTACTAGCGGTTCTTGGACTGGTTCTGATAAGCGTTTAAAAAAAGACATTGAAACAGAAAAAAATGCTTTAGACATAGTAAAAAAGCTTAATCCAGTAAATTATTATTTTAATCAAAAAGACAATAATTCGCTTTCGTTAAATGATAAAAAACAACATGGTTTTATATCTCAAGAAGTAGAAGAAATATTACCAGAATTAGTGCAAGAAGTTACTCAGCCAATAAACGAAAAAAGCGAAAAAACAGTTTATGAAAAGTTTAAAGCACTAAACTACAATGGTTTTATTTCTTTACTTACCAAAGCCATACAAGAACAACAAATACAAATTGAAGAATTAAGAAATCAACTAACTCAAAAAAACACCAACCAAGTATTAGTAGTTAACGAAACAGCCAACCCAGCAGAAGCCAAAGAAATGGCTAGTAAAGCCTATATGTTGGCTCAAAACGTACCCAACCCTTTTACCAGTAGCACCACCATTAAATACACTATACCAGAAAACAAAACTGCTATGATTGCTGTGTTTGATTTAAACGGTAAAATGTTATTGCAGTTTCCTAGTTTAAAAGGTGCAGCACAAGTAACCATTAATGGTAATACTTTACAAGCTGGTATGTACTTATACAGTTTACTAGTAAATGGCCAAGAAATAATCACTAAAAAAATGATATTGACGAAATAGCATATGAAACAACAAGTTGACCCCCTAGATTAAAAAGCCTCATCTACCAATTGTAGTGAGGCTTTTTTAATGGATTATTTTTCTAAACCGCCGACAAGGTTTATAAACCGTTGGCGGGGTTTAATAAACTATTTATACTATAAACTAAACAACTACCTAGTTCCCATATTCAATGGCAAATCTCTCTTCAACATTTCTTCTCTGTTGGCCATAGCCCAAGCAGTATTAAAAATTAAACGCACACGTTTTTCCATTACATCAAAATTAATTTTATCAACAGTGTCGCTTGGTCGGTGATAATCTTTGTGTACACCATTAAAGTAAAAAATTATTGGTACACCCTTGTTGGCAAAATTGTAATGATCGCTTCTGTAGTAAAATCGGTTAGGGTCTTTTGGATCGTTGTACTTTCTGTCTAATTCCATTTTAGCTGTTTTGTTAACGCTGTCGGTAATTTTTATTAAATCGCTACTTAGTTTATCTTCTCCAATTACAAATACATAATTTAAGCTATCGCCTTTGTACGATGGGTCAATTCGGCCAACCATATCTGTATTTAAATTAACGGTAGTTTTAGCTAGCGGAAAAATAGGATGTTCGCCATAATACTCACTACCCCAAAGGCCCTTTTCTTCTCCACTCACTGTCATAAAAACAATGGTACGCCTTGGGCCTTTACCATTTTTTTGTGCTTCGGCAAAAGCTTGGGCCATTTCAATTACACTAACTGTACCACTTCCGTCATCATCGGCACCATAATAAATAACATCGCCACGTTTGCCTAAATGATCGTAATGAGCAGTTAAAACAACATATTCGTCTTTTTTATCAGTTCCCTCAATGATACCAACAACATTAGAGCTTTCTAGAGTGTTGGTGCTTTTATTAATATTAATTTTTGCATTGGTTGTATAGGTGCCAGTTTTTACATCTTTTAATTGTGAGTAAGAGGTAAGCACCGTAGAAATAATTGAACCAGCCGCTTGGTACGAAACACTAATTACCGGTATAGCACTTTGGGCACTGGTTGCAGGTTTATTTAGGTACATATTTCCAATGTTAGAAGCAGGTGTTCTCTTCTCGTCTTGAAAACTTTTTGATATAGTAATTACTCCAATAGCACCCTTTTGGGTGGCGGTTTTAACTTTTGCACTTAGTGCAGCACGCCCAATGGTAGGAATGTTTGCTTCGCCTTTTTCCATATCGGCAGGGCTAATTTCTAGCAAAAGCACCCATTTACCTTTCACATCAATGTTTGTATAATCGTCTCTGTCTTTATCGCTTATTCCAAAGCCTACGTAGGCAATGTTTTTAAGGTCCCAACTTCCATTTACAGCATTGGTTAAGTTGGTAGCAAAATGTTTGTTATACCCAAACGAAAAATTGTATAAACTTAACGAAGCCGATTTTAGCTCGTCTTGATAAACTGGATATAGCTGTTGATAGCTGCCTTTGTTGCCTGGCTTTAGTCCAATTTTTTTAAATTGTTCTTCAATGTAAGCAGCAGCTTTTTTTTGACCAGGAGTTGCAGTTTCTCTACCTTCCATTTCGGCACCAGCAACAATAGTTAGCTGTTCTTTTAAATCTTTTTGGGTAATAGTGGCAGCATACTTTGCGGCATCTTTGTTTTTTTGTGCATAGCTTACAAAAGTGGCCATACAAGCAATCATTAAACTAATTTTTTTCATGTTTTTTTATTATGTATCTGTTAAATAGGGATAAACTAACTACAAGAAATTTTATCAACCCTGTTGGCGTGGCGGCCACCTTCAAACTCGGTATTTATAAAATTTTGAATCATTTCGAAAGCCAAAGGCAAAGCCACAAATCTTGAAGGAATACAAATAATATTGGCGTTATTGTGTTTTCTAATCAAAATTGCTACGTCGTTATTCCAGCTTAAACCAGCTCTTATTCCTTGGTGTTTATTGGCGGTTATACATACGCCGTTTGCACTACCACAAAATAAAATACCAAAAGAAGCGTCTGCATTTTCTACATTTGTTGCAACAGCATGTGCAAAATCTGGATAGTCGACAGATGCGTTGCCTTGTGTGCCAAAGTCTGTAACGGTGTATCCTTTTTGTTCTAAAAATAATTTAGTAGCATCTTTATATTCTACACCTGCATGGTCTGCTCCCAGTGCAATAGGTTTACTTAGATCTAATTTTAATTGCATTCGTTTTTTTTAAAGAGATATATTAATAAGTGTCACAAAGAAATATAAAACCTAACTCCATTCTTCTTTTTCTTTCTTTTCGTCGTCTTTAAATACCCTTGCAGAAATTACAATACTTATTTCATACAAAACCCACAAAGGTAAAAACACAATTAATTGGCTCATCCAATCGGGGCTAGGTGTAATTATTGCAGAAGCAATGAGTATAACCACAATGGCATATTTACGAGAACGTTTTAAAAAGGATGGTGTAACCAAACCAATTTTAGTAAGTATATAAGCCAAAACAGGCAATTCAAAAGCTAAACCGCAACCTAAAATAATATTGGTAAGGTTATCTAAATAATCGTTTAAGGTGGGTCTGGTAATTAATGTACCTTTTGTACCCAATTGAAAACTGGCTAAAAAATTAAAAGTAAATGGCCCCAACAAAAAGAAACCAAAAGCGGCACCCGTAAAAAAGAAAAAAGACACCCAAAATAGAACAAAACGGGTGCTTTTAATTTCTTTAGCTCTTAAAGCTGGTTTTACAAAACGCCAAAACTCCCAAAAAATATAAGGAAAAGCTATCATAAAACCACCCACAAAAGCCATGGTAATGCTGCTTATAAATTGTCCACCAAAGGTGGTAGTTTGCATATCTACCCTTACAGGTGGCATACACAAAGCATTGCCTAAATGAGCCCAATGGCTAAAGCTACATAAGGCTCTATAACTGATAAAATCTGGATTTATGGGCCCAGTAATAATATTATCGAAAACCCAGTTTCTGTAAATAAAAATAACAGCCGCACCTACTAAAATTGCCACCACACTTCTCACAATGTGTAATCGCAATTCTTCTAAATGATCAATAAAAGTCATTTCGGTTTTGGTGCCATTTTCACCCCTATTAAAAATTCCGGCCATAATGTATTTGCTTAGAAAGCATTAAAGGTAATAGGTTGTAAAAAAATAGCCAGTTTTTATTGAATAAACTAGCACAAAATTAATGCACTTGTTTATAAATCTAAACAAGACAATGTAACAGTTACAGTAGTGCCAACATCTTCTGATGTATTTATTTTAATTTCGCCGCTATTAAACTCTACCAATCTTTTAACAATATATAGGCCGATACCTAGGCCTTGTTGCTCAAATTTAGCTTTACTAAATTGTTTAAACGGCATAATTTGATCGAGGCTGTTAATGGTAAAACCTTTGCCAATATCTCTAACTTCAATAATATAATTGTCGTTTTCTTTTTTACCTGTAATGTGAACGAGTTGCCCTTTTTTTGAAAACTTTAATGCATTATCTGTTAGTTCTAAAATGGTTCTTAATAAATATTCTGGATTAATATTTAAGTTGGCTGCTTGCATATCAAACCTTAAATCGTCTAATCTGTTGTAAATTTCTTTTGCCATGGTAGCAAGCTCCTTCTCAATTCGTGGTGGCCAATTGCCCGATGTTTTACCATTACTAAACATGGTTAATAATTCGGTATAAACCTCTGCTCTTTTAATTTCTTCGAATAACATTAAATTGGCTAACGAGTGGTTAAGCCTTAAACCAGATTTTAAAATTGAAATTAAGAGTTCTTGTATTTGGGCGTCGTTAAAAGAATCTCTGGCATTAATTAATAAATTAATACCACCAATAATTCCATGAAGTGGGGTATTAAATTCGTGATAATAGGTTGCAAAAACAGTAGTGTCTAATTCGTGTTTTACCTTAGCATATTCACCAACAACTTTTTGCTGTTTTTTTAATCTGGTTTCAATAGCGTTTACCAAATCTTTTGCTGTAAAGGGCTTGGTTAAATAGTCATCTGCACCAAGTTCCATGCCTTGTCTAATATCTTGCCTATCTACTTTGGCTGTTAAAAAAATAAAGGGTACATTTTGAACAATGCTGGTTTTTCTAATGTATTCCAACACTTTAAAACCATCCATTTTAGGCATCATTATATCACATAAAATTAAATGCGGCCTAAAGTCAATTGCCTCTAAAATACCTTGTTTACCATTCGATGCACTTCTCACAAAATATTCTTTGGCTTCTAATAGCTCTTGAATATTTTCCCGAATATTATCTTCGTCTTCGATTACTAAAATTTTGGTTTGACCGTCCATATTACTGATTTTTTTTATTTTTTTAAAGATAATATTATACTTACTGTTGTTCCTTTTTCTAATTCGCTTACTACAAAAATTTGACCATTATGTTTGTCAATAAATTCTTTTACAATAGATAAACCCAAACCCGTACCCTGTATTTCTGTAGTATTGGCAGCCCTGTAAAAAGGTTGGAACAAATTTACCAAATCGTTTTCCGGAATTCCTATACCCTTATCTGTTATTGCAATGGTTACTGTTTCGTAATCAAAATTAAGGGCCATTAAAATATTACCAACTTCCGAATATTTATATGCATTACTTAAAATGTTTTCGATAGCATGATCTAATAATTTTAGATCAAAATAAACTGGTTGAACATTTCCGTTTACAGATAGTTTTACTTGTCTGTTTTCTGGATACCTATTGTTGTATTTACTTTCAATTAAGTCTTCGCAAAAGCCAACCAAATCTTTGGTTTCTGGATTGTAAGGGGTTCTGGTAGCATCTGCACGGCCTAATAGCAAAACATCGTTCATCAAATCTTGTAATCGTATTACTTCTCCTTGTATTTTATTGAATTGTTTTTGAAATGGCTTTTGTTTTGTTTCTGGTAAACCGTCTAAATATATTTCCATTAACTCAACACCACTTTGTATAACAGTTAATGGTGTTCTAAACTGATGTGAGGCGGTAGAAACAAATTGTGAACGCAACTCATTTAACTCCCTTTCTTTTTCTAAAGCATTTTCTAAATCTTTCATTAAGCGTTCTCGTTCTGTAATATCTCGGGTGCTACAAATAATAGAACTGGTTTGATTGCTAGAATCTACAATGGGCTTAAAATAAGTTTCTACCCAACTGTATTTTCCGTTTTTTGTTAAAACACGATACCGCAACTGAGATTCACTTTTTTCAAATACGGCTTTTTCTAAAACATCCTCAATAAAAGTAGGCACATCGTCTGGGTGTAGGATATAAATAGAACCTTCGCCTATTAGTTCTTCTGGTGTATAACCAATTACTTTTTCAGACGATGGTGAAGCATATACAAAACGCCCATCATTGTCTATAATTGAAATAAAATCGGTAATATTTTCTGAAATAAATCTAAATTTACGTTCGCTTTCTATTAAATTTTGTTCTGCATTTTCAATATGTGTGTAATCAGATTTTACAATATATACCTTGTCGGCAATGCCCTCTTCATCTAAACCAACAGTAATTTTTTCTAACAACATTTTCGTTTCGCCAATAGGTGTAGTTATTCTATAAAAAAATTCACCTTTACCGCAGCTTTTAATTACTTCATTCATTTGTTTAATAATACTAACCTCGTCTTCTATATGAATAATTTCTCTCCAAAATAAACCCTTTTGCATAAATGCTTCTTTGCTGCAACCAAAAAACCCTTCAATATTATCGCTTACAAACTCATAGCGTTCATCTTTTAAACTGTAAATGGCATATACATCGTCGATATTGTTTATTAAATGTGTTAATTGCTCGGTTACTTTTGTTAAGCTTTTTTCGTATTCAAAACGCTCTCTAATATCTCTTAAAACGCACAGTAAATATTTGTTATTTTTAAAAGAAAATAAAGAGGTAGAAAATTCAAAGGGTATTTCTTCGGTTTCGTCTTTTGTAGAAAAAACAATTTGTTGGCTTCTTACGCTTGTATCACTTTCACTAGCGTGTTTTAATAATTCGTGAAATCGTCTTCTTTTTTCTAGTGGCCATTTTGTGTAATATTGGCCAATCCACTCGGAGGGGGTATAGCCCAAAATTTTAATAGCATCGTTTACGTTTTCTATTTGTCCGCTTTGTAAATCAATGGTTAAAATAATTTCTTTGCTGCTGTTTAAAATCGTATTTAATTTCTCATTACTTTCTTGCAATTTTTGTACTAAAAACTCATTTTGCTCCTTGTGTTTTTCTAGTTCAAAAGCTACTTGTTTGGTATCGTGTATATCTGCAGTTGTTCCAACAATTATGGCGGCTTTACCTGTGTTGTCGCATAAAAGTGTTTGCCTAGTTTGTATCCAAATATATTGGCTAGCATCGGCACTAATTACTCTATAAACTAATTCTATCGTACTTTTATTTGGTTGTAATAAAAGATTTTCGAAAGCCTTTATCACCCGGTCTCTATCATCAATAAAAACAGTATTTAAAAGATGTTCTTTATAATTAATTTTATTGTTTTGCTGTTGTTGCTTACTAATTCTTGGAGCAAACCCCATAGTATGCATTTGGTTGTTTCTTAAATCATATTCCCAAATTAACTGATTTAAGGTTGCTAGTGTAGTTTCAAAAACCTCGTTTCTGGAAAAAAGTTGTTGATGAACTTGTTTGGCAGTAATACTATTTCCAATTGCGTTGGCTAGTGGCTGAATAATTTTTTTAAGTATAGTAATTTGGTTGGTATCGCCTGCAGCATAACACATGCCCCAGATGCTATTGTTACATATAATAGGCTGTAGCATAATGCAGGCTACGTTTAACTGTTTTAGTAGTAAAAGCTCACTGCTAGATGCATTATTTGTATCAAAAAAAGCAGCAATGTTATTGTTTTCGTTCGAAACAATAACCAATAGGTTTAGTACTTCTTTTTCAATAAAAGCAGCTGATTCGTTTTGCCTAAAAGCAATTGGCAAATAATTTAAAGCATCTTTTTGTTGAAAAATGCCACAGAAACTTATATTTAATTGGTTTACAATATGAAATGAGATATGATCGAAGCTCTTTTCAAGAACATCTATATTTATTAATTGCTCATAACAGGCTGTTAGTAGTAAATGGTGGGTATTATCTGTATCGTTTACTAAATTCATACTGCATTAAGAAGTGGGTATAAACAATTTGATTAGCTATTTCTTACAATAGTTTAAGCTTTACCGTTTCTATTCTGGTATCACTAACGCTTAAAATATCAAATTGATAATTGTCTATAATTATAGTTTCTTTTTGTTTAGGTATTGTTTCGTATCTATTTATAATAAAACCAGAAAGGGTTTCAGATTCCTCAACATCAAAATCTAAATGGTATTTTTCGTTTAGCATATCTAGTTCAAGGCGACCACTAAAAATAAATTCATTTTCCGACAATTGTTTTTCTACAAAATCTTCGGTATCAAATTCATCTTTAATTTCTCCAAAAATTTCTTCTAACACATCTTCCATTGTTACAATGCCAGATGTGCCACCAAATTCATCTACAACCCAAGCAATGCTTTTTCTTTCTTTGGTAAATTTGCTGATTAAATCGGCAGCACTCATGCTTTCTGGAATGGCAGGAATAGGTAATAAAATAGATTTTATATCATTTGGTTTTTGAAACAAATCTAATTGATGTACGTAGCCTAAAATATTGTCAATACTGTCTTCGTATACAACCAACTTGCTTAATTGTGTTTGTATAAAATGTTGTTTAATGGTTGCTATCGACTCGGTTATTTCTACAGCCTCTATTTCTGTTCTGGGCACCAAACATTGCCTAACCTTAACCGTTGGTAAGCTTAGTGCGTTTTCAAAAAGTTCTTTATTTAAATCTTCGCCACTATTGTCTTGGTCTTTTGTTTGCTGAAAAAAATGTTCTAAATCAACCTGAGAAAAAGCATCCTCTTTATCGTTGATACGAACACTAAAAATGTATTGTAAAATCCATTGAGAAATGCTTACAAATAAATGTGCAACTGTTTTAAAAAGGCCATGAAAAAAACGGGCAAGCGGTGCAAAAAAATGAAGTAACAAATCGTTTTTTGCCCTAAAAACAGCTTTTGGTATAAACTCACCAAAAATTAAAACAACAATGGTAGAAAGAAAAGTATCTACAACTAATTTTATATATTCGTTTTCTATGTGAAAAGGATACCAAACAGTATTTTTAAGCAACAAACTAAAAAGTAAACCATAAATAACTAAGAAAAAATTTAGGCCAATAAGGCAGGTTCCTAAAAACTTAGTAGGTTGTTCTAAAAATTTCGAAATAATTAGTCCACTTACTCTTCCTTGTTTCTTTTTAAGCTCTACACTTAATCGATTGGCACCAATAAATGCAATTTCGTATCCTGCAAAAAAACCAATGAAAATTAGGGTAACAAAAATTGCAATTAAAATTGATAACTCTCCCATACACCGAATATAAAACAAATGTGGTATTTTAAAAACAAGTGTCAACAACAAATTATTGGCAACTGATATTCGTTAGGGTTTAATTAAAGCGTTAATAATAACTTTGCCCTATAAAAAGAGTAAAATGAGTAATACAATTGCAGACATTAGAAGAGATTATATTCTACAATCTTTTACCGAAGAAGAAGCTACCCAAAACCCAATAGACCAATTTACTAAGTGGTGGAACGATGCTAGGAATAGCGATATTGATGAAGTAAATGCTATGACATTGGCTACTGCAACCAAAAATGGTAAACCAAGTGCAAGAATAGTGCTATTAAAAGGATACGACCAAAACGGGTTTGTGTTTTTTACCAACTATTTAAGCGATAAAGGCAAACAAATAGCAGAAAACCCCAATGTTAGCTTGGTGTTTTTCTGGAAAGAGCTTGAGCGACAAATTCGTATTGAAGGAACTGTTGAAAAATTAACTGCAGTCGAAAGTGACCTATATTTTAATAGTCGACCAACTGGTAGTAAAATAGGTGCTTGGGCATCGCCTCAAAGTGCAATAATAGCATACAGGCAGGTAATTGAACAAAACTTTGAAAAGTACAGAGCAATTTTTGGCGAAGAAGATATTCCTAGACCCGATCATTGGGGAGGGTATCGTGTACTGCCCAACTACATTGAGTTTTGGCAAGGTAGAAGCAGTAGGTTACACGACCGTTTGAAATATACGAACGAAGGTGGTGAGTGGAAAGTTAGTAGGTTGGCACCTTAGTTTTTACAACTAATAAACACAAAAGGTTTCTTGCCTCTTTGATTAATTGCCTCTTGCACAAACAAAGATTTAGTAATTATTTTTCTTTTATTTATGTCAATTACTTCGTTGGCAATGCAAAAACTTAGTATGGTTTCTGCTTTTTGTAAAATAATATCTAAGCATTTTAATTCATACTCTATAACAGCTTCATTGGCAAAAACTATATTTTTTGATACTACCAATAAATTTCTGTTCAAACTTTTCATGATGCAAATAAATTTATCCAACAACTTTTCTACTGGGGCACATACAAGATTTGTCTTTTTTACTTTTGCCAAAAACGCCACAAGAAGTAGTTGTTATAATTACTAACAACAAAAGAATAATAATTTGGTTCAAGCGTTTCATATTGTTGTCTAAATTACATGTTATGGCTTAATAAACTACTTTTATACAATATTGAGTTTAAAATTTAACATAAAAACGGTTTTAATTGCACCTTTGGATTGGGGTTTAGGTCATGCAACCAGATGTATTCCTATAATAAAAGCCTTACTAACTAACCATTATACAGTAATTGTTGCTGCTAGTGATAAGCCTAAAAAAATATTACAACAAGAGTTTCCTGATTTACTTTTTGTGGAACTAAATGGCTATAACATTAGTTATAGTAAAAACAAGTTTTGGTTACCCTTAAAAATATTGTTGCAGTTTCCCAAAATTATCTTTACAATTCGATATGAAAATAATTGGCTAGAAAAAATTATTGAAACACAGAAAATCGATTTAGTAATAAGCGACAACAGATTTGGGCTGTATAACAAAAACATATTTAGTGTTTTTATAACCCATCAACTAACTATTCAAACACCATTTGCTTGGTTAACCAAAGTAGTACAAAAATTAAACTACCACTTTATCAATCGCTTTAATCAGTGCTGGATACCAGATGCAGAAGGTACAATTAACATTGCAGGCATATTATCTCACCCAAAAAAATTACCAAAAACACCTATTAAATATTTGGGTATTTTAAGCAGATTTAAACACAATAATTTTGTAGAAAATAAGTATGATTACTGTATTTTATTATCTGGCCCAGAACCACAAAGAACCATTTTAGAAGAAATTATACTAAAAGATATTGGGCAAATAAAAGGCAATATTGTTTTATTAAGGGGCTTGCCCACTTTGTCAGAAGGTGCTACAACAAACAATAATTTAACTACTTACAACCACCTAGCTGGAGAGCAATTAAATATAGTTTTAGCACAAAGCGAATGGGTAATTTGTAGAAGTGGTTATACCAGCATTATGGAGTTATTGGCTTTGCAAAAAACGACGATACTAATACCAACACCAGGGCAAACAGAACAGTTGTTTTTGGCGAAAACATTAATGCAACAAGGATTGTGTTTCTCTGTTCAACAGCATCAATTTAATTTAGTAGAAGCTATCGAAAAAGCAAAAACTTTTATATTTAAAACCATGGTTGTTAAAGAAAATAATTTAGAGCATTTGCTACCACAAATAATAAAAGAGTTAAAAAATACGGTTGTTTTGTAAACATGAATAAAAAACTACTTGCACATATTGGGGTTTTGCTAGCCAATTTATTTTTTGGAGCTGGTGTAGTAGCTGTAAAACATATTACCCCTGCATTAATGCCCCCATTGGCAGTTAATGTTATACGAGTTGGAGTCGCACTAGTATTATTTTGGTTATTGTTTTTTTTAAAACCAACATCGGCCATTGCAATTAAGAAAAAAGACATCCCCTTATTTTTAATTTGTGGTTTAACGGGTGTTGCCATTAACCAAATGCTGTTTATTAAAGGTACAGCTTTAACAAGTTCTATACATGCTGCATTACTGGCATTAAGCACCCCCATTGCAATAACTATTATAGCAGCTTTTTTGTTAAAAGAAGCTATAACCCTTAATAAAGTTGCAGGTCTTGTATTGGGTATTGGTGGTGCAGTAATCTTAATTGTATTGAAAACTGTTAATGACAAAGAGGGTAATGTTTTTGGCGATGTATTAATAGTTTTAAATGCCGTTTCTTATGCTTTTTATTTGGTTTTGGTTAAGCCATTGATGAAAGAATACAATCCACTACATGTTATAAGGTGGGTGTTTTTAATTGGTGCTATTTTTATTATTCCGCTAGGCTTTAATGATTTTCTGAATGTACAATGGAGTGTTTTTTTATGGCATCATTGGTTTGCATTGGGCTTTGTAGTTATAGGTACAACTTTTTTGGCTTATATGTTTATTGTTAGCGGTATTCATCAACTTGGTTCAACAGTAGTAGGCACTTATATTTATACCCAACCTGTTTTTGCAACTATTACTTCTATGATTTTGTTTGGCGAAGAATTAACCATAGTAAAATGGTTGCAGCGGTTTTAATTTTTGGAGGAGTATATTTAGTAAATCTAAAAAAGAAAGAGGGATAATTATTTTTCTTGGTCTTTTATAAAGGCTTGCCAATCGGCTAGCATTTTGCCTTTTAATACCCTCGGGAATTTATGTTGACCACCAATTTTGCCTTTTATTTTCATAAAATTCATAAACTGTTCTTCGGTTAAAACGGTTAAAAACACCTCTTTTAAAGCACTTGTTCTTTCTACGGCGTAGTCGTCGTTTAACTGTTTTAATTTATTGTCAATTAATTCGGCCAATTGTTTTGCATTGGTTAAATCGTTGCAAGCAACATACCAATGGTGAGCAAAAAAATTACCATGTGGTAAACCCGCAACAGTAAACTCTGGAATACTGATATTTAATGTTTCGCTGGCCAATTGTATAGCATGGTTCATGTTTTCCACGCTCAAATGTTCGCCCACTAAGCTAAGAAAATGCTTTGTTCGGCCAGTTATTACAATTTCGCAACGTTCTTTATCAACAAACTTAATGGTGTCTCCAATTAAATAACGCCAAGTTCCAGCGGTTGTGCTAATTAACAACGCATAATCTTTTGCTTCTTCCACTTCGTGTATCATTAAAGCTTCTGGATTAGCAACCATTTCGCCTTCAGCGTCAAAATTTTTATCATCGAAAGGAACAAACTCTAAAAAAATATGTTGATTCGTAACCAAACGCATGCAGTTAGAGTTTTGTAAATCTTGATATGCAATAAAACCCTCGCTGGCTAAATATGTTTCAATATAAGTAATTGGCTTTGCCAATAGTTTTTCAAATCCTTTTTTGTAGGGTTCAAAGCTCACCCCACCATGTACAAAAAATGCAAGGTTCGGCCACATGTCGTGAATGTTGGTTAGCTTATATCGTTCAACAATCATCTCCATTAGCATTTGTATCCATGCGGGTACACCAACTATAAAACCAATGTCCCATTCGGGGGCTTTTTCTACAATTTCTTTTAGTTTTTTATTCCAATCTTTTTGTCGTGCAATTTTTTTACCTGGTTTATAAAATGGTTGAAACCAAAAAGGAGATTTCTTTTGAGTGATGCCACTTAAATCGCCAGCATAATAACCAGCACTTTTTTGTAAATCGGTACTGCCGCCTAGTGTTAACCAACCCTTTCCAATAGATTTAACAGGTATGCCATCGTAACTTCTTAGACTTAACAACTGTTTAATCATTACCATTTTATTGCCACGCAGCAAATCGTTGGTAATGGGTATGTATTTACTGGCAGCTTCGCTAGTGCCAGATGACAGTGCATAGTATTTAATTTTGCCTGGCCAACAAACATCTGGAATACCTTCTAAAGTTTTATGCCACCAGTTTTTATAAATACTGTTGTAAGTAAAAGTTGGAACAATTTCTTGAAACTTTTTACCAGGATGCTTACTCATTAAAATTTCATCAAAAAAATATCGTTGACCAAATTGTGTAAACCTTGCTTTACGTAGTAATTTTTTTAAAACATTAATTTGCTGCCTACGAGGGTTGTTTTCTGGCAATCGCAAAGCCCTAGCGATACTATTTGGAAGCTTAATATCAATTATCGCCATTGTACAGCAAGAAGTTTAGAAATAAGTGAATGATAACGTTTTAGGCACAAATTTACTTGTATTAATTTAAAGTTAAGCACCACCCAAATATTTATAGTGCTTAAAAATAATTTTAATATCCTGCATCCAATCGAAATTTTTTGCATAAATCATATCTAACCTAGATAAACTTTCTTTATTCAATGGGTGTAAATGGTTATAGGGCATACCAAAATGTGTAATTACAGGTATTGGCAAATAGGGTAACTTTTTTTCTTCTTTAATGTATCCTACCCATGTTTTTTTACCCAAAATAACCCAGAAGCAATTTTTTAATGCAGCCAACCCATTTTTAATTAAAAAAAATTGAAGAGGAACACTTAATAGAACAAAACTGGCAAAAAATAAATCTACCAAACGTTTCATTCTTTTTTGGTATGGCTGATGTAATAAAAAATACCCTTCGGCAGTTAAAATTTCTCCTGTAGTAGCCTTAGAATCGCTACCAACAATGCATTGGCTGGTGTTGGCAAAAAAGCGATAGTTTAATGATTTGGGAAGGGCGGTAATTTGGGCAATAATTTGTTTAAAGCTTAAACTGCCTTCACAAAAAACTACTTCTTTAACGCTTAAGTGCAACAGTAAATTATTAAGGTTAGCTATATCTCCAATTGCATTGGCATTATCTCCATTAATCTTTATTCTACCCAATAATCTTTCTTGTAAACTAGCGTGTTCAAAAATTTTTGAAACCTGTGCATACTCGTTTTGAGAGCCTACCACAATTGTTTGTTGAAATTTTTTTTCTTCTGTATCAACTTCTTTGATCCATTTAAATTCAATTAGAAGCCAACGTACCAAGGTAATCATTAAACCAGCAACAATACCCCCGGTAAGTACTACACCTCTAGAAAAACGATATTTTTCTGGTAGCAACGAATAAGCTGCTAACAATACAATGATAGATGTAAGCGATGCCATAAAGGCTTTAGAAGGTTTGTACAAGTTATCGTACATACCAGAAAGGGCTGCTGCAATTAAAAATAAAATTGTAAAGCATGGTATGGTTGCCCAAATTACATCTTGGTTAAAACTTCCACCATCTCTTATGTATTTTACCCAGTTTTTTTCTACTAACCAAAGGCTTAAAAAAACTACACTTGCGTCGGTTAAAACCATGCCTAATTTGGTTAATAAGCCACCCAATAAAGCCAAAATGGCTCTCGATGTTATTGCCAGTTTTATTAAAAAAGCAAACAAAATAGCAGTACCACTGCTATAATGCTTTTGTACAAAAACGCCCATAGCCTCATAAAACATTTTTACATAATTAAGGCTACCTTTTTTTGTACTTTCTCCTTTAAAATGTATGATTGAACTTTCAGAAAAATAGTAATTTTTATAGCCGGCTAATTGTATTCTGTAACTTAAATCAACATCTTCGCCATACATAAAAAAGGTTTCATCAAAACCGTTAAGTTCCGTCATTATTTTTTTGGTAGAGCAAATAAAAGCACCAGCTAATACATCTACCTCGTGAGTGTTGTTTTCATCTAAATTACCTAGGGCATACTTATTAAAAACACCAGATTTTGGAAAAACTCTTGCCAACCCTACCAATTTATAAAAAGAAGTTATCGGGCTAGGAAAAGATCGTTTGCTTTCTGGTAAAAAAACACCTCTACCGTCTAACATTTTAATGCCCAAAGCCCCACAATTGGGTGTTCGTTCCATGAATGCCATACACTTTTCAAAACAATCTTCTGGTACAAGCGTATCGGGATTTAAAAAAAGTATGTATTTACCTTTTGCAATTTCCAATGCTTGGTTATTGGCTTTACCAAAACCAACATTTTTTTTGTTTTCAATAAAATGTACATGGGCAAATTGAGGTTGCAAATAGACAATACTGCCGTCTGCCGAGCAATTGTCTACTACAATAATTTCGGCATCCAAATTTTCAGTGGCTTTTACAACACTGTATAAGCACTGTTCTAAAAAATACTTTACATTATAATTTACTATAATTACCGATAATTCCATTATAAATATGGCAAAACTGTTATTGTTTAAAGTGGCAACATACTTTGTATTTATCAACTAGCCAAAAAACTCCTTAATGTTGCTTATGAGGTTATATTTGCTGCATGCTCAAAAACACATTAATTAAAGCCACCGAAGCGGCCGGAGTTGTAATAAAAGAAAACTTTGACAAACAATTTACCATTTCTAATAAAGAGGGTATTAATAATTTGGTCACAGAAATTGATCATAAAAGCGAAGTAGCCATTTTCGAGGTAATTAAACAAAATTTTCCAAGCCATTTTATTTTAAGCGAAGAGGCTGGAGCAATTGCCCAGGATAGTGAATACAAATGGATTATAGACCCCATCGATGGTACAGTAAACTATGCTAATGGTATTCCGATTTGTTGCGTAAGCATTGGGCTGGAGAAAAGCGGAAAAATGATAATGGGTGCAGTCTACAATCCCTTTATGAACGAGTTTTTTTTGGCAGAAAGAGGCGAAGGTGCAACATTGAATAATCAACCAATTCATGTGTCTACTAAAACAGACTTAATTAAAAGCTGCTTAGTAACTGGGTTTCCATACACCTACTTAGATATGGCTAATGGACCATTGCAGGTATTTGAAAAGTTTATTAGAAAAGGTATTCCTGTGCGTAGATTAGGAAGTGCAGCAATAGATTTATGTTGGGTTGCTGCTGGCAGATTCGATGGCTTTTATGAACATAAACTAAGTGCATGGGACAGTGCAGCAGGCTTTATTATTGTTGAAGAAGCAGGAGGAAGAGTTACCGATTTAAGTGGTGCATACTATAATCCATACGAACCAGGAATTATTGCTAGCAATGGATTAATACATGATGAATTGCAGAAAGTAGTAAGCGGAGGAGAAATATAAAGTTTCACAAAAAGAAACAAAGAATACTAAGTACACCCAATTTTAGTAGAAATATAATATTGCTATAAATGTATTAACTACTTGTTTAGTAGAGTTAGGCATGAATGATTTGAGATTACGGTAACCACATAAAGTCTTCGTTTCGTTGCAACCTTAGTAGCTTTGTGAGAAACAAAAAATATGGAAAACAGAACAGAAATATCATCTTTAGGCGAATTTGGTTTAATAGACCATTTAACCAAAAATTTCGAAATACAAAATGCTTCTACCGTTTTAAGCGTTGGCGACGATGCGGCAGTAATTGATCATTTTGGTAAACAAACAGTGGTGTCTACCGATTTATTGATAGAGGGTATTCACTTCGATTTAATGTATACCCCATTAAAACACTTAGGTTACAAAAGTGTAGTTGTTAACTTGAGCGATGTATACGCCATGAATGCCACCCCTACACAAATAACCATGAGCATTGCTTTTAGTAATAGGTTTAGTTTAGAGGCTTTAGACGAATTTTATGAAGGCGTTTATGCAGCCTGCCAAAAATATGGGGTTGATTTAGTAGGTGGAGATACTACTTCTTCTCAAAAAGGATTCATTATTTCTGTTACTGCTATTGGCGAGGTAGCTCCTGATAAGTTTGTAAAAAGAAGTACTGCACAAATAGGAGATTTAATTTGTGTAAGCGGCAATGTGGGTGCAGCTTTTTTAGGCCTAACAATTATGGAACGTGAGAAAAAGATTTATCTAGAAAATCCAAACGTACAGCCAGATTTGGAAGGTGAGGATTATATAGTGGGCAGATTATTAAAACCAGAGGCTAGAAAAGATATTATAGATTTCTTTGCTACTAACAATATTGTGCCAACCGCTATGATGGATGTTAGTGATGGTATTAGCAGCGAAGTTTTGCATCTATGCAAACAAAGTAATTTAGGTTGCAGAATTCATGAAGAAAAGTTGCCTATTGATGATAAATCGAGAATGGCAGCATTTAAATTTGGTTTAGATCCTACCGTTTGTGCATTAAACGGTGGCGAAGATTATGAGCTTATTTTTACCCTAAAACAAGAAGACTACGATAAAATTACCCTTAATGAAGAAATTGCAGTAATTGGTTATATGACCGACATAGAAGAAGGCTGTAAAATAATTACCAAGGGGGGCAATACCTTTAATATTACTGCCCAAGGCTGGAACGCTTTTGCCCAATAAAGAATTACCAGATATTTTCATGAAAAAACAAAAAACAAGTTTTAATGCAATCCTTTTTTTATGGTTAAGTATTGTTATAATGGCTTGTTCTTGCGTTTCTTCTAAACAAGCTGATTATAGATTTAACAATAAAAAAAGTTCAACCGCCTTAAAAGCAGATTTGTTTCTTTTACAAAAAATATTAGAAGCCAATCACCCATCTTTATACTGGTATACCTCAAAAGATAGTTTAGATACTTTTTTTAATAGTGCCATAAATAGCATTAATGATTCATTAACCGAAGTTGAGTTTAAAAATAAAGTAGCAAGTGTTGTTAGCAAAATACGTTGTGGGCACACTTCTGTTCGATCTTCAAAAAACTTTTTACAAGAACAAGAAAAAAATAAGTTTCCTCAGTTTCCTCTATTTTTTAAAACCTGGAACGATAGCTTAGTGGTTTTGGCAAATGTTTTTAGTAAAGATTCCATACTTAAAAGAGGCACCATTGTAACTGCAATTAATGGTAGAAGCAATAGTCTTATTTTAAACAAAATGTTTGATGTAATTAGTACCGATGGTTATAGCGATAATTTTAAAAGCCAAGCTATTAGCAGTAATTTTCCTTTATGGTACAAATATGTAATTGGCTTAGATTCGGTTTATGCTATTGAATATATTGATAGCACAGGCCAAAAAGCAATCGTCAATATTAAAAATTTTATTCCTGCAAAACCTGTAAAAAACTCCACAGCCAAAAAAGATACTCTCACAAAACCAAATGCTGTTGTGTTTGAAATGCCAACCAAAAAACAACTCAGGCAAGCAAAGCTATTGGGAAAAAGAAGTATGCAAATAGATACCAGCATCAATACCGCCTACATAAGATTAAACACATTTAGCGGCGGCAGGTTAAGAACTTTTTTTCGAAAAACATTTGCTACAATAAAAGAAAAAAACATCGAAAATGTAGTAATCGATTTAAGAGAAAATGGTGGAGGCAATGTTGCATTATCTACCAAATTGGCAAGGTATATTGCAACCAAACCCTTTAAAAATGGCGATAGTGTTTTTGCAATTAGCAGAACCTTTCCTAAAAGATATTATATTAAAAATTGGTGGATGTATTGGATACCCATGAACTTTTTTGCAAAAAAACAATCCGATGGCAAAATACATTCAACCAGATTTGAGAAACATTTTTTTGAGCCCATATCAAAAAACCATTTTGATGGAAAAGTATTTTTAGTTCAAGGCGGCTTTACGTTTTCTGCTTCAACTATGTTTGTCTCAACGCTAAAAGGTCAAAGTAATGTAACCATAGTAGGTGAAGAAACAGGAGGTGGTTATTATGGCAATTCTGCTATGCATTTGCCTTACATCGTTTTACCCAATAGTAAATTAAGAATTGGTTTACCCATGTACCGTTTGGTAATGGATAAAACTCGTCCCAAGGGTAATGGTATCATGCCAGATATTTTTGTACCACCATCTTCTAAGGCCATTAAAAAAGGAATTGATATTAAATTAGCTGTTGTAAGAAAACTAATTTTAGAGAAAAGCCAGCCTAAATAAACGCCCAATCAGCAGTAAACCCATTTATTAAACAGCTTAAAACTGTTGGTAACACCTATTATTTTACATCTGTTTTCAACAAAACACCTAAAAAAAATTTTTTTCTGTAGGTTTGTTTCAAACAACTAAGCATGAGTTTAGCCACACTAATCGATTTTTTAGAACCCATTAACCCATTTGAGCTGTCGAACGATGAAGGTTTTAAAGACACACAACTAGGCCGTCATATTCATATGTTCGAAGATGAATTGCCTGATATTGATGATGTTGACATGGTAATTATTGGTTGTGGTGAAACAAGAGGGCTGGGAGTTGATTACAATAATACTATTGCTCCAAATGCAATACGACAAGAGTTTTACAGCCTTTATCATTGGCACAAAGAAGTATCGGTAGCCGATTTGGGAAATATTAAAGCAGGAGCAACTTTACAAGACACACATGCAGCACTAAGAGCGGTGGTTAGCGAATTGTTAGAAAAAAAGAAAAAAATTATAATACTTGGTGGCACACACGATTTAACGCTTGCACAATATGGAGCCTATGCCAACATGGGTAAAATTATTGAAGCCACTGTTGTAGATGCTAGAATTGATTTAAATATTGATAGTGTTTTATTGGCCGATAATTTTTTAATGGAAATGTTATGTGGCAGCCCTAATTATGTAAAGCATTACAGCCATGTGGGCTTTCAAAGTTATATGGTACACCCACACATGTTAGAAACAATCGATAAATTAAACTTTGATTGTTATAGGGTAGGTAAAGTAAAAGAAAACATCGAAGAAATGGAGCCTGTTATACGTAACGCAAACATGCTTAGCTTCGATATAGCAGCCATACAACATGCACATGCACCAAGTAATAAACTTACACCAAATGGATTTACTGGCGAGGAAGCTTGTACCCTTATGCAATATGCTGGCCTTAGCAATAATATAAGTAGCATTGGCATTTACGGTTATCTGCCAAAAGACGATGAGCACCAGCTTACAGCAAAGCAAATTAGCCATATGATGTGGTACATTATGGATGGCATTTACAAAAGCAAACACGAAGCCGAAATAGACAATGTTAACGAGTTTAACGAGTTTCATTTAGCATTTGCCGATGTACAAACTTCATTTTTGCAAAGTAAAAGAACTGGCCGTTGGTGGATGCAATTACCAGAAGGTAAATACATTGCATGCAGCCAAAGCGATTATATTATTGCTGCAAGTAACGATATACCAGAACGCTGGATGAGGGCTGTTGAAAGAAGTTAATTACACGAAAAATCATTAGTTGTTCTTTAATAAGAGCTATGAGAGAAATGAACTTACAACATCAGGATTTCTTTTTTTCTTTTGTTACAAATCTTGTCGAAAAAATTATTAAGCATGACAAACATTTACGCCAACAAACTCAAACTTTCAGCAATTTGTACTATTACAATATTCCTATTTGCATCTTGTAAAGTAACCCAAACAATACCAACCCAACAACCCACCAAACCAGCATTTTTAAACAACGAAATTTTTAATCCTGCACATGTTGGTATTGCAGTGTACGAACCAGCCACCAATACTTATTTATACAATTACCAAGCAGAAAAATATTTTATACCAGCCAGTAACACCAAAATTTTAACCTGTTATGCAGGCATGAAATACTTGGGTGATAGCTTAACTGGCTTACTATACACGGTTGACGATGCCAATAATTACACATTAAAATTTACTGCCGATCCAACTTTGCTTCACCCCGATTTTAAACAACACCCTATTGCAACTTTTTTACAAACCCACAAAAATAGCACAGTTGTAAAAAGTAATTTCACAGCCAATAATTGGGGTAATGGTTGGGCCTGGAACGATTTTGATGCAGATTATATGGCCGAACGTTCTGCAATACCAGTGTATGGCAATTTGGTTAATTTTAAACAAAAAGGCAATCAATTAAATGTTACACCTAGGTTTTTTAAAGATTCTTTAACCATGTACGGTAATGTACAAACTGGTAATTTTTTTATTGATAGAAATTACAGCACCAATACATTTTCTTTAAAAAATAGCAGTCGAAAATTTGCAGCAACCGAAATTCCTTTTATAACCAGCGAAGCCTTGGCAATAAACTTGTTGCAAGACAGTTTAAAAACAACTATTGATTATTTAGAGGTGGAAGCAGTTAATAAAACTGGTTGGCAAAAACTAAAATCGCAAGCAACCGATTCTATGTTAAAACCAATGATGTACCGAAGCGATAATTTTTTTGCAGAACAAACTCTATTAATGGTTAGCAGCGAAATGATGGGAGAAATTAACGAAGGAAAGTTAATTGATAGTTTATTAAAATCCGATTTGGCTGGCATGCCCCAAAAGCCAAGATGGGTAGACGGTAGTGGCCTTAGCCGTTATAATTTAATTACCCCTATGGATTTTGTTTGGGTGTTAAATCAAATGAAAAAAGAATTTAGTTGGAACAGAATAACCAACATTTTTGCAACAGGTAATACTGGCACATTAAGTGGTTATTATAAAAACTATACTGGTAAAATTTATGCTAAAACAGGCACATTGAGTAACCATGTTGCTTTAAGTGGATTTATAACCACCAATAGTGGCAAACGATTAATTTTTTCGGTGCTGGTAAATGGCCACCAAACAAGCCCAAGCAATATACGTAGAGCTGTTGAGGCTTTTTTGAGTGATATTATCGAGAAGCAGTAGATATGAATTCTCTAGTGGTGTGGTGTCTCACCCACCAAAACTGCTTTTCGGTTGGTGTTACACCAACCGATAGAACAATATACGCAGATCTGTAGAGGCTTTTTTAAGTGATATTATAGAGAAGCAGTAGTTACTTTTTAGAAGTGGTTTCGGTTAAAACAGCTTTTGCGTTTAATGCAGTTACTACTTTTTTACCTGTTTTAGCTTCCAATTCTTTCAAAGCTACTTTAGCTACATTACCACCTTGCTTGGCTACCTTTTTGCTTGCTTCAAAATCTTTTGGGTTTACAGCCTGCGAAATATCTTTTGTAGATGCTTCTGCAAGCATATTCAAAATGAGCTCTGTATTGGTCATATTATCACGTAGGTTTTCTTTTTTTAACCCTTTTAATACTTTATACGCTTTGGTGGTTTTACCTGCCCAAGCTTTAGTGATAATGTCGGTAAGAGTAGCAAATTGCTGTCCTTCTTTCAGCCCTCTTTTTTTCCATTCATCGGTCAATTCTTTGCGTATTTCAATACTCTTAAGGCGTTGGTTGATCCAGCTTTCCGAATAGCCCAATTGTTGGTATTCATACAATGCCCTGTCTATGGTAAGTTCAGGGTCTTGCATTTCGTCTAACCTTTCAGCGGCAACTTTAGCCAACCACAATTTAAAAGGTTCTGCCTTAGGTGATGGAATGGATTGAATAAGTCTAAACAATTGTTCTGTATCGGCAACATCTGTATTGTAGAATTTGCCATCCGCAGATTGCATTTTCAGTTGACTACAATTTGTAGTCAACTGGCTTCCTTCAGCTTTTAATCTTGTTTTTAATACACTCCAATATTTTCGAGGGTTGGGGCTTTCTGTTAAAACTGCTATAACATCTACAATAGATAGATACCATTTTTCTTGGTCTTCATTCCAAATGGTTCTTACTTTTTTATTGTCAAATATTTTTATAGCCCTATTATCCATTTTAATTCTATTTCTTTTTTCGGTTGTAAAATAGTTCTTTTCAACTAGGGTTTCAAAATCGAAATTCTTTTTAGCATCGTCTCCTTCAAAGGCATGAGTAAAGCCAAAGGTCGAATGCTGACTACGAAGTTATACCAATGTGAATTTTAATGTAGACCATAATTTTCTGGTATAATGCCGATTGGATAGCTGTTTAGACCATTTTTTTTGGTCTATTACAGATATCCAATCGGTATTAAATAGTTTCAATGAACACATTTTCCTTTGCCCAACACAAAAAGCTTTGTAAAGAGAGAAAGCTGAAAAGTTAATCGGTTGGTAGTTTTGTGGGGAAGAGATTGCTTGAAAAAAAAATTCTAATCGAATATTTTAAAATATTAAGATAATTTATATATCTTAAAGAAATAAAAAACCTGTACCCAGCAATGTGTACAGGTTTTTTTATTTAAACTACAAGCTGCATTTTATTTTTTGATTTATCATTAATCAGAATTTTTCAAATTGTTTTAGTAACATTTAGTTAATGTTTAAAGTTTTGGGAAAAAAGATTACTTTAGCCCAAACAAAACTATTATGTTTAAAACTAAATTTTTGGCCACGTTTCTTTTCGTGGCTATTTCATTTGCTTTACAAGCACAAAACGATAATCTGCTTTTAGATTACAAATTGGCAGCACAAAAAAAGAATGCCAATTTTAACCAAATTGTTCAAACCGTTAGGCAACAATTTGAATTAAGAAGACAACAACTTAAACAATCAGGTATTTTGCCTGAAAAAGACCAAAGTTTTAGAGAGACCAATGCTCAATTTGAACGATGGGCATACCTATGGCAGGATAGGGTAAATCCAGATGGCACATTTCCTAGTGCAGCTTCTGGTTGGAATAATGCAATAGAAAAAAATTCAAATTTATTTTCAAATTCTACTCCAAGTCGTACTACAGCAACAGCATCGCCTACTTGGACCAATATTGGACCTAATGATTCCTCCATCTTAAATGGCTGGTCTTTTGGTGCTGGAATTGGTAGAGTAAATGTTGTTAAACGTAGTCCTTTGTCAAAAGGCTATATGCTTGCAGGCACTGCTGCAGGTGGTGTATTTAAAACTTTGGATCTTGGCTCTACTTGGTCTCCACTTACAGATCAATTTGCTGGCTTAGGTGTTTCAGATATTGTTTTTCATCCTACAAATGATGCTATTATTATAGTCGCCACTGGCGATTATGATGCATCTCACATGAATAGCATTGGCATCATGAAATCTAGCAATGGTGGAACTAGTTGGACTCAAACTTTAAGCTTTACATTAAATCAATCTGTACGTATAAAGCATTTGTATTTAGATCCAAATTTTGGAGTAAATAACACTATTTATTGTACTGCTACAGATGGTATTTATGTATCTACCAATGCAGGAGATACTTGGGCTAAAGAATATGGAAGTAGTGCAGATGAAAATATGGTGGATATTATAAAAATTGGAGCAGATTTTTTTGCTTCTGATGGATGGGGTAGATTATTTAAGTCAAGTACTAACATAGCTGCATTAACAGCCACTTATACACCTGCTCCATTTGGTTCTGGAAATAAATTAACATTCGCCCATTCTGCTAATACGCCTAATATTTTGTATTGCTTATTTCAGGCAAATCCAGCATTTGCTAAATACACAATAAGCACAAATACGATGTCTGCTCTTTCTACCATAAATAATTCAGTTCCTGCAGATGGCAATGGTGTTTATAATTCTCAGGGAGGTTATAATCAACTAATAGTTGCCGACCCTAATGATGGAAACCATTTAATTATTGGAGAATTTAGTGCCAAAAGATCAATTGATGGTGGTACTACTTGGGTAAACTATTTAAATGGATATTATACTCCAACAGGAAATACCAATTGGGGTGGTGGATATGTTCATTCAGATCATCATTACATAGAGTTTTTAGGTAATGACTCTATTTTAAATGGAAATGATGGAGGTGTTTATATTGGTAAAGTTTCTACAAGTAATTTCAAACAATGCTTTAATGGATTGAAAGCTACACAAAGCTATAGCATTGCAATTCATGACCCATCACCAGATAATTTAATGATTGGCAACCAAGATAATGATGGCTCTAGTAGAGTGAACGATGGGATATCAAATAAATGGTATGGAGCACAAGCAGGCGATGGTACTGCAACTGCAATTAATAGAACCAATGCTAATGTAAAATATGTGGGAGGTACAAATGGTAGTTTAAGTTTTAGAATAGATGGCTATACTACTTCACCTTATGGAACATCAATAGATAAACCATCTAATGGTGGTTTTGTTTGGCCTTTAGAAATGCATATTACCAATGGTACAACTTTGTATGGTGGATTTACGGGGATGTACAAAATGATTGATGCACCAAAAGAAAATGCAGGAGATTGGACTAATTTAGGAGCAGGCACTACAGGCACTATTAAATTCATCAACTTAGCCAATAACATTGGCGATGCTGCTAAACAACGCATTGTAGTAATTGATGGCTCTAACAATGTTAGAAAAACATTAGACGAAACTACTTGGTCTACCATTACACCACCAACAGGTGCAGTATTAAACAGTGTTTATTGGAGCCGAAATAACAATGATAGCATGTTTGCTACTGCTAGTGGGTATATAGCTGATAAAAAGATTTATTTTTCTACCAATGCTGGCGGCACATGGATAAATTTAACAGACAATTTTCCAAATATTGTTTGTAAAAAAATATTAAAATTTGAAGGTTCTGACACCCTATTAGTTGCTACAGAACTAGGTGTTTATTTTGCTAGATTAGGAGCAAGCAATACTTTAATAAATGCTGGAACAGCTTGGGCAAAATATAACACAGGCTTGCCAAACGTACGGGTAGAAGACATGGAAATTAGCTATACTACCAATAAATTATTTGCAGGTTCTTTTGGTAGAGGCGTATGGGTTGTAGATTTAAGAGCAGCAGCAGAAAACTATTATTCTAAAGCAACTGGAAGTTTACATTTATTAGCAACTTGGGGGATAAATACAGATGGTACAGGAGCTGCACCAACAGATTTCTTTTCAACAGGTATTACCTATAATGTTAGAAATAATGCAACTCCGTCAGTAGCTGCAAACTGGACAGTATCTGGAGCTGGCTCTAAAATTATTGTTGGTGATGGTACCAACCCTTGCAATTTAACCATTGCTACAGGAGTTAACGTTGTTGGCCCAATGGATGTAAGTCCTTCAGGCACTTTAACATTGGCTTCTACAAGTAATGTTTCATCTGGTGGTAGTTTGGTATTAAAATCTAGTGCTGCAGGTACAGGCAAAATTGCAGCTTTAGCAGCAGGAGCCTCAATTACTGGTGCTGTTACAACAGAAACATTTATTCCTGCTGGTCGTAGAGCATTTAGATTTTTAAGTCATCCATTTAATGCCTCATTAAATATGGAAGCTTTAAAAGACAATATCTATATTACTGGTGCTGGTGCTGGCTTTGATGCCACTACAACAAATAGTCCTTCTGCTTTTTGGTATGACAATACCGCTGCAGCCCCTGGGGCTTGGACAGCTTTTACTTCTACAACTGATAATAGTTGGACACAGTACAGAGGAATTAGAGTTTTAGTTAGAGGAGATAGAAACCAACCAACTGCATTAACTGGTGCTAATCCTACACCCAATGCTGTTACCTTAGATGTATCTGGAACGGTAAATACATTTAATCAAAACATTGCATTGCCTTCTGCAAATAATTATCATTTAGTGGGTAATCCTTACCCTTCACCAGTAGATATAGGTACGGTAATAGATGCAACTACAAATATTGGTACAGCTTATTGGCTTTGGGATGCCAATGCTGCAACAAGAGGTGCCTACGTAACAAGAGCAGTTCCTGGTGGTGCATATAATTTGGCTATGAACGGTTCATTTGTTGTTCAGCCAACTGCAAGTACTACATTAGCTTTTACTGAGGCTAATAAAACAGCAACTGCAACAGCAAATCTTTTTAGAACTACAGGGACCAATAAATTATTAGAATTGCAATTGGTGTACGATAATAGACATGCAGATAATATGTTTATTAGGGTTGATAAAAATTATAAAAACGAATTGGATAATTCAGATGCTGAGAAACTGTTTAATCCAGATATTAATTTTTATACAGTAGCTGCCGATGCAAAAAAACTATCTATTGATAGTAGACCTTTTGAAAAAGAAGCAATTGTTCCTGTAACGGTTACATCTACATTAAAGTCTAACTTAAAATTCCTTGTATTACAAAATAATTTAGAGCAAGGGATAGAAGTGTATTTGAAAGATAAATTGAAAAATACATTAACCAAATTAGAGGTTGGGGCATCGTATGATTTTGAAATTACTAATGATGCCAATTCCCAAGGAGCCAATCGATTTGAGCTAGTAATGCAAAGACAAGTAATTCCTGCAAACAATAGCTTTACTATGGCTGTTTTTCCAAACCCTACCTCCAATAAAATTTGGGTTACTAGTAATACAAACATAAAATCTGTTTCTATTGCCACTGTAAATGGACAACAATTAACGTATGCAAATCCAAACAATAAAACTTACTTCTTTGATATGTCTTTGTTGCCTGCTGGCACATACATGCTTACTGCAGAAGATGAAAATGGATTAAGGTTTACGCAAAAGGTTATTAGAAACAAATAAATTCAACTTTAAAGAAATTAATTATGAAAAAGTTTTGTATAAATATTCTTCCCACCCTATTAGTGTTCATCTTACTTGCATGTCCTTCATTACTATTTGCCCAACCAGGTTTTGGTGATGATGTAGAAGATGTGCCTATTGATGGTGGACTTTCTTTATTGGTAGCCGCAGGCGTTGGCTACGGAGCAAAGAAAATTAAAGAAAGAAGAAAAAAATAAATCTAATAAAATAGTGTTTAACTAAGAACAGCTCGAAGTAATTCGGGCTGTTCTTTTTCTGGTGTAACAATAATAAGTGAGCTTTACGTAATTGAAGTAAGGAATTAATAAAATTACAGATGTGTCATTTTCTTTCCAGCATCGTCTCCTTTAAAGCCTTGTGTAAAGCCAAGGAACCATGTGTACTAAGAAGTTATACCAATGTGAATTTTAATGTAAACCATAATTTTCTGGTATAATGCCTATTGGATAGCTGTTTAGAACATTATTTTTGGTCTATTACAGATATCACTTCGGTATTAAATGGTTTCAATTAACGCAACTTCCTTTGCCCAAGGCAAAGCTTTGCAAAGAAAAGGTGCTTGGAAAGAAGTAGTTTTACGCCAGGGTTAGAGTGTACAGGATTCTGATCGTAGATAGGAATTCTCTAGTGGTGTGGTGTCTCACCCTCCACAACCGCTTTTCGGTAGGTGGGACACCAACCGATAGAACAATATACGCAGATCTGTAGAGGCTTTTTTAAGTGATATTATAGAGAAGCAGTAGTTACTTTTTGGAAGTGGTTTCGGTTAAAACAACGTCTTGTACTGATGTCGGTTTGCCGGTACACCATAAATACCAACTTATGTTTGTAAAACTCTAGGCTCAGGCTATATTTTTACAACGAATTTCAATCTGTTTACTTGAGTGGATTGTGTTAACACCAAAGAGTCAGGAATACTTCTTAAATTAATACAAACGTTAAAATGAAAATTATTAAAATAATTATTTTTTGTATATGTTTTACAGGCTGTGTAACAAGTCAAGTATTGAAGAAAGATTCGCCACCAAATTTTATCATAATTTTTACCGACGACCAAGGTTACGGAGACCTTAGTTGTTTTGGTGGAAAGCACGTACATACACCAAATATTGACAGAATGGCAACTGAAGGGGTTAAATTGACCAATTTTTATGCTGCCGCACCACTTTGCACGCCTTCAAGGGCGGCATTAATGACTGGATGCTATCCCAAACGAGTTGATATGGGTATAGGTTCCAACTTCATTGTTTTGCTAACGGCTGATTCGAAGGGATTAAATCCCAAGGAAATAACAATAGCAGAGGTGCTAAAAACAAAGGGCTATGCCACCGGTATAATGGGTAAATGGCACTTGGGCGACCAACCAGAATTCTTACCAACAAGGCAAGGGTTTGATGAATTCTTCGGAATACCTTATAGCCACGACTTACACCCAGCACATCCTGATAATAAAAAATTTAAGTTTCCACCGCTGCCGCTTTTAGAAGGAGAGAAAGTGATAGAAATTGACCCGGATGCAAGTTATTTGACACAAAGAATTACCGATAAATCTATTGATTTCATCAAAAGACACAGGAACGAGCCTTTCTTCTTGTACATTCCACATCCACTTCCCCATAGACCCGTTTATGCGTCTCCCGAATTTATGAAACAAGTGCCAGATAGTGTTAATGCCTTGCTCGCAAGTGAAAACGGTTCGGTTAATTACAATGTGAGAGATGAACTTTATCCGCAAGCAATTAGCGAATTAGATGTATCCGTCGGAAAAATTTTAGAGGCCTTGAAAGCAAACGGTTTAGATAAAAACACCCTTGTTATTTTCACATCAGATAATGGACCCGTAAAAAACAGTCCAGGTAATGCGGGTCCTTTAAGAGGCAATAAAGCGGAAGTTTTTGAAGGCGGCATGAGAGAACCTGCGGTTGCGTGGTGGCCAGGTAAAATTCCTGCTGGCAGTGTTTCAGACCAAATTCTATCAACGATGGATTTGATGCCCACATTTGCAAAATTGGCTGGAGCGAAGGTTCCTACTGATCGTGTAATTGATGGCAAAGACATTATTTCAGTACTTATCGGAAAACAAAACGTTAAGCCTGTACATGAACGTTTTTTTTATTACAACGGCAATCAACTAATAGCTGTTCGTTCAGGAGATTGGAAGTACCATGTACGAGGTGATAAAACCATGCTTTTTAACCTTAAAAGGGATATTGGAGAGACAACAAATGTTGCTGATAAAAATCCTGAAATAGTTCAAAAATTAAGCTTGTATCTTAAAGAAATGGAAAAAGAACTGGGCGAAGGAAAAAATTTAAGTGATAAATGCCGCCCTGCAGGACATGTTGAAAACCCTCAGGTTTTAAGAAAATTATAGAATAAAATACTGGTTCATTTTTTTGCCATTTATCGGCATAAAAATATCTGATGCCTTATAAAATCTGGCAATGATGCAATAGCCGCCACCTCGGCTGTGGTTGGCATCTTCACCAACCACGGCAGAAAAAAGTTATTAGGTTACAAAATTGCTTGGAAGAATTGTTGCTACTAGCAACAGAATGGAACTACGAGACGAAGACGTCTCGAAGAGCAGGAATGCTCTAGTGGTGTGGTGTCTCACCCACCACAACTGCTTTTCGGTAGGTGGGACACCAACCGATAGAAAAGATATGGCAAGTAAAAATTGTTGCTAAAAACAACAGCATGAAACTACAAGACGAAGAAATCTCGTAGAGCAGGGATTATCCTTTAAACTCTACTTTAATAAAAAGCTTTTTAATAATCCCATTTTTATCAATTGCCTTTGCAGATAGGCTTAATTTATCGGATTCTGGAGAATGAAAAATTCGGTTGTGTACCTTCTTTATATATCCTAAATATTGATCTTCTTTAAATACTTTCACTGCAAATGAATCATGTGGGTTACCTGTTTCTGTTTCTACACGTAGTTTATCATTCACCTGCAATAAGTCGGTAGCTAAAGAGTTGTGGCTAGTAGATGCCAACTCTGTTAAAAAATGAAGTGTTGGATGTATTTGATAATCTGCAAGAAATTCAAAATTGTCAGTAGGCAATAAACCCTGAGTATGACCTAATAAATAAAAACTATCTTGTTCAAAAGAAGACTCTATTTCCCAAAAATCATAAAATTGTTGTATATCTGGTCTTTCCGATTTCATTAATCTTTGCGAAAAAACTTGCAAAGCATATTCATCATATACCTTGTTTACATCTGGTAATTCTATATAAGGTGTAAAGCCCTCTTTAGTGGCATCTTCTACTACCTCTTTATTGTACTTAAAAGTATATTGGTGTAGTGAATCCTTTTCTAGCAACCCTACTAGAAAACGCCTGCTTCCCTTGCCTTTACGCCAACTCAAATATATTTTGGTAAAATCAAACATGTAATAATTCAACTAGTTTTTTAAAGCGTGAAGTTAGTATTTTGTAAATAACCTCCTTTCTATTTAACGGAATCTTGTAAAACCCATAGGTTTTAGGTAGGGTTTCATCTACCATAAAAACTATTGATCGTATTTTTTCTTCATCCCATTTTGCTTGTAATGATTTTATTATGTCAATTACTGTACTTTTATAATTACTTGCCAATAATTTACTTAGTAACTGAAAATGTGAGAGTTTTAACCCACCCTCCCAGTGTATTTCACTTTTGCCACGGCTAATATATGCCTCAAACTCTGCCTCATTATGTAGTAAACGATATAATTTTTCTTCCGTTAGTTCTCTTCCTAAACTACTGCCACTATCGTAAATTGGCGAAAAATTAATATCCCATTCTATGTAAGGTACTTTTGGCATGGGCTTGCCCAAACTCTCTAGATGAGCCCTTCTCTTGTCATAGAATGTTGAAAAGAGATTTAAAATCCATTTCGCAATTTTCGGCATTCTTATACCACTTTGCTCCAACTCTTTTACAGCATCACTTAATAGCATTTGAGTACTTATAAAAGCCATGTTTTCTTGATGCCTGTCACCATTTCCAATTAAAGCATCAAACACAATAACACTTATAATTTGGCTCATGGCTTTATCTTTAAGTTTTACACGTTCTAAAGAATTTTCTATCAATTGAAAAGTGTACCATGTTTTATGCTCTTTTAGATTAGGATTATAAGTAGGTGAAAATGCTTGTAAATATTTTACTACTTCAATAAGCTCTTCGTTTTCGGGTTCTATCATGCTTTTGCAAATGCAGCCCACCATTTCGCCATAAACGGCTACATGATAATCTAACATGGCAAAGCCAACAAATTTTCCTACTTCTGCTGCTATAATTTCACTCCAAAATTCATAGGTATAATCTTTACCTGCCTTTAATTGAGAACGCTTGAAATAAAAGAACTCTCCTGTAGGGCTTTGCAAAAAACGCTTTGCCCTTGTACCGCCCGTATTCACCCATTGTTGGTGTACCCATGTGTCATCTATTGTAAAAAGCTGTGGCATACTTTTGTTTTAATTGCTAATTAAGCATTTCCCATTACACTCTCAAAAATCCCAACTCATATACCATGGGTTGTAGCTTTTCTGTTAATGCTTTGTAAGCTTCTTCAAAGGGTTTAAAGTTTACAGGTATATAATCGCCACTGGCATTTCTTGCTTGTAATGCTTTGCGTATTTGATACCAACCTACATCGGCTCTATTGAGTTTTAATTCGTCTCGTACACTGCGTACATCGGTGTGGGCAAAATAGGCTTGCCATAATTTTTTGCCTTCGAGCATTACTTGTTGGGCTTCATTACTTAAACCACCCCTAGCCCCTCCAGTGGAGGGGAATGTAGAAAGATATTGCACCATAAAATCGCTTTCAAAACGCTCGGGGCTGCCAACTTCTTTTTCTGTAAAAGGTATAAAATGATTGACGATACTCCAGTTTTTACCATTCCATTCTAAATCATTGGCACTGGCTGTTAGGTTGCTGCCATTAAACAACATCCATATTAAACAATCGTTTTTAAACTCATCGCTTAATGGTTTTGCGGGTTGCAAAAACTGGTCTCTATCGTTGAGCCAAGTAGGTTTTATTACCCTACGAACTGTAAATATTATTGCAGCTTGCCATAGGTTTTCTTGTGTAATATAAAACCCTCCTCCTGTATTATAAACAGAAGATAAAATTGCTGTTTGTTGTGAAGAATGTTGAACATCATTTCCATTACTAAGAAGATAGCCTATCGAATTATCCAACCATAAAGTAACTTTTGCTTTTCCCTCTCGTGGCGATACAGCATTTTTTAAAGGAATATTTGAGCTATTAGTTTTTAATCTTGGAAGCCAAGAATTTAAGAAAGTATCATTAGGTAAATTAAAGAATTTTTTTTCTCCAATTGGCTCTGAGTTTTTATCTAATACCTCAGTAATAATTTCCGTTATTTCATTTTTTTTCTTTGCATTATGATTTGTTTTCCAAACCAAAAAGCCAATAGGAAAGTTTCCAGTTAATCCATCAAAAGCTTTACTATGAACTACAAATCCTCCTAAATATTCTCCACTCCAAAGTTCTCTAAACCTTTCAAAATTTGGTGCGTTTACATATTTAAAAGTACTAAACATTGCAACAGTTGCATTTGGTATTTCGATTGTTAATCTTGCTAAGAATTGAACAAACAACTCACGTTTTGCATATCCGTAATCTAACATTATGTTAGAAATACTTGTTTTAGAAACATCTGTTTTACCTTCTGCATGAGAATCAGAGCTAACATTATCAGCATTTGTAGCCTCCGCATAAGGCGGATTAATCAACACCAAAATCTTCTTATTCTCTTTAAAAGCTTGTTGTAAACCCTGTGGTACTTTATTGGTTAGGGTATAATCTATTTGTCCAAAATCGTTGATATCATCGTTCAAATAATCATACTGAAAACGTGTTGCTGCAACGCAGGTTTTGGTGGCTTTCATTACATCAATATCGGCTTCGTCTAATGTGCTCATGTAAATATTACGTGGGTTGCTGTGCTTAACTTCTAAGTTGCCTACACCACAACACATATCCCAAACTATGTAATCTTTCTGCCAGTTTTTGCCTAGGGTTTCGGTTAGTTTATCATAAGCTTTATCTACCACAGCCAATGGTGTGTAGTAAGCACCTTTAAAGCTGCGTTCGTCAATAGGTATTAAGCTATCTCGGCGTTCTAACAAATAATTTCTATACTCTTGTGCAGGTGGGCGGTGATAAATTGCCCAAAACTGCCTGTAACCTTCACGGCTGCCCAGTTCGTAAATTTTGCCACCCAAACTAAATACTGGTGAGTTGCCTCGATGCAATAATTCGGCAGGTAAATTAGCATGTGTACTTACTGTGCCATCGCTCATAATATCTGCAAAAAACAAGAGTGCATATTCTTCGGCAGCAACGCCTTTAATTTCTTGCCCAATCATTACCACCCATTTATCAAACACTTGTTTTAAGTTATCAGGTGTTATTTGTGTACGAATAATGTCGCCACTTTTAATGGCATTTTTTATGGTGTTAATGAATTCTTGTTCGTGTGTTTCAATTTTAAAACTCACTATGTAGGTGCCAATGTAAGCACTCACTACATCTAATGCTTCTTGTGTGTAGCCACTTGCACTTTTGCCCCATTTTATGGGTTGCTTTTTATTGTTTAACAATGGCAAGGCATCGGCAGTTTTCATAATGGCTGCCTTTTTGTATCTATTACACATAAAAACGGTGGAATGGTTTCGCCTTTATCTAATGCTTGCTGCACATAATGCAGCAATTGTGTAAACATTTGATAAGTGCTTTTATTGTAGCCATCTTTTGCTTCAAACCAAATTTCTTTGGTTTGTATATCAATAAGGTTTTTGCTGTAGCTTTTTAAACCCAATGCTTTTATGTAGGCGTCTTTTACGTCTTCTTCGGTTCGGGCTTGGAGGAGTTTATCGTAAAGAGTCATTGTTGTAATGGGTTATTGTTATAAACCTGACAGGTATAGGTCATTGTTTCTTCAAATGTATGTAAAAGGATTAATTATAAAGCGTAATATGTTTGGGGGGATTTGGTTATCCGCCATGGTTCGTGTCCCCAAGAAACTCAAAAAAACAACAAACCCATTAGCATTTCCCAGCTCTTCGAAACTTGTAGTTTCGCAAGTGTATTCTGTTGCCTTTGGCAACCATTTTCATGCACATTCTGTCGCCACACTGGCTGCATTGCTTAGGCGGAAATCGTTTTTTTTGTTCTAGTATTTTAGTAGAGGATTGCAAACACAAAACCACCCCTAGCCCCTCCATAGGAGGGGAATGATGAAAAACACAAAAAACATTGTAGCCGGGAAATGAACAGTTGTTTGGCTTTGTACTATTGTTTACAGCCCCAAAACTTCTTGATTTTTCACAGATTTTTCGCAGTGCAATGCTTTACATTTGCTACGCAAAATGCAATAATTATGACACTGAGTGCAGACATTAAAAAGTTAGAACGCCATTTTTTACCAGCCGATTTTACCCTTACCAATTGGGTAACAGTAGAACCGTTTTTTATTAATTTAAACGAAAGGGCATTAAACAATACAACCGATTTAGAACAATGGTTGAAAGACATGAGTGAATTGGAAGCTGTTATTAGCGAAGATGCTTGTTGGCGACAAATAAAAATGACTTGCGATACAACCGATAAGGCATTGGAAGAAGCATTTACTTATTTCTGCATGGAAATTCAGCCCAAACTACAACCTTATGCCGATGCATTGAACAAAAAATTTATAAATAGTCCTTTTACCAAAGAATTAGATCAAGATAAATTTTATACTTATTTACGAAGTGTTCAAAAAAGTATTGATTTATTTAGAGAAGCCAATATACCTATACAGGCAGAGTTAAGTGTACTACAACAACAATATGGTGCCATTGCTGGTAAAATGACTATTAACGTAAATGGCCAGGAATATACCTTACAACAGGCTGCTCAATTTTTAGAAAGCCACGACAGAAGTTTAAGAGAAGATGTGTACAGAAAAATTCAAGAAAGAAGGTTACAAGATAAAGAGGCGATGCATGAATTATATAGCCAATTGATACAAAAACGACAAGCCGTAGCAACCAATGCTGGCTTTGAAAACTATAGAGATTACAAATTTGTAGAGTTGGGCAGGTTTGATTATACCAAAGAAGACTGCTACAATTTTCATGAAGCTGTGAAGCTGCATGTGCTGCCTTTGATTGAAAAAATTTATGCTAAGAAAAAAGAGAGATTAGGACTTGATACATTAAGACCTTGGGATACAGAAGCTGAACCTGCAGGCATACAGCCATTAAAACCATTTAATGGTGGCAGTGAATTGTATGAAAAATCGGTGGCTTGTTTTGAAAAGCTGAATCCGTTTTTTGCTGATTGCTTAAAGAAGATGCATGAACTGAAACATTTTGATTTAGAAAGTAGAATTGGCAAAGCTCCGGGTGGTTATAATTGTCCACTGACGGAAAGCGGTGCACCATTTATTTTTATGAATGCAGCTGGCCAAATGAGCGATGTTACAACAATGGTACACGAAGGTGGACATGCCATACATTCTTTCTTAAGCCACAATTTAGAGTTGAGTGCTTTTAAAGAATATCCAATGGAAATTGCTGAAGTTGCCAGCATGGCGATGGAATTATTTAGCATGAACCATTGGGAAAGTTTTTTTGATAACGAAGCAGATTTATTACGTGCCAAAGAACATCAGTTAGAAAGAACCATCACTATTTTTCCTTGGATTGCTATTATAGATAAATTTCAACATTGGGTATACGAAAACCCAACACATACTGTTGAAGAAAGAACAACTAAATGGATGGAAATTTTGCAAGAATTTAGTACCAATGCCATTGATTTTACTGGCTTAGAAGCGTATAGAGAAATTGGTTGGCAACGACAATTACACTTATTCGAAGTGCCTTTTTATTACATAGAATATGGCATTGCACAATTGGGTGCAATTGGTTTATGGATGAAGTATAAAAACAATCCTGAGCAAGCAATTACCAATTATATTAATGCTTTAAGCTTAGGTGGCACAAAAACATTACCAGCCTTGTATGAAGCAGCAGGTTTAAAATTCGACTTATCGCCAAACCATATTAAAACCTTGATGGATTTTGTAAATAAAGAAATGGAATCTCTGGGCTAACACATCAACAAAACAAACGACTGCCAAAAAAGCATATTTTTTGTTTGGCTAATTCTTTGTTTTATATATTTATGTATTGATTACAAAGCTGTTAAAATTTTAACGATTGTATTTGTGGTTAATATTTATCTTTAATCTATAAAAAAAATAATTGTATGTCAATTTTTAAATCGAGTAACCCAACGTTATCTCAAAAAATTTTTGAAAAAAGCCACAATATCGAAGCCGAATTAAATGGAACAATGACGGTAAGAGGAACCATGAACAAATTTGGTTTTCTATTATTGTTATTGGTTGCTGGTGCAGCGTTTACCTGGCAACAATACTACATAGGCCAAACAGGCTTAATGAGAACCTTAATGTTAGTTGGTGCAATTGGTGGTTTAATTACTTGTATTGCAATTTCGTTTAAACCCAATTGGGCACCCTATCTTTCGCCTTTGTATGCAATTTTACAAGGTCTTTTTGTGGGTGCTGTATCTGCTGTTATTAACGATGCTATGGCAGATAGTTATCCAAATATTGTAATGCAAGCAGTAGGCCTAACTTTAGGTACAGCAATTGCCATGTTTTTATTGTACAACTTTAGGGTAATTAAAGCCACAGAAAAATTTAAGAGCATTATTTTTTCTGCAACATTGGGCATTGCTATATTTTATGCTATTTCTATGTTGTTACGCATGTTTGGTGTACAAATGGAATTCATGAATTTTGGAAATGGAAGTATGTTAGGAATTGGCATTAGTTTATTTGTTGTTGCTATTGCAGCCTTAAACTTAATTATGGATTTTGATATGATAGAGCAAGGTGCCGAAAGAGGTGCTCCTAAATTTATGGAGTGGTTTGGTGCTTTTGGATTAATGGTAACCATTGTGTGGTTATATATAGAAATGTTGAAATTATTAAGCCGTTTAGGTGGTAAAGATTAATAAGACCAATAAAAATATTTAAAAAAGGGATTTTTAAAAAGGAATCAAGTTTGTACGCATTTCGATAAACTCAATGTGACAAACTTGATTCCTTTTGATTGTTATATGGAGCTTGTACTTTGTCATGTTGAGCTTGCTGAATCATACCAGTCAATGAGAATCAAATCAAATTACATTTCAAGAAAATCAATGCTGAAGTCTGTAAAAAAGATGGAATTGTTTACTTAATTATATTTGTATTGTAAAATTTCCTGTTTTAAACATTTAAACCTTCTTGATTATGCCACTTTGGTTTGTAATTGTTTTGTGTTGTTTACCTTTTATTTTGTTTTTGCCTTTTACATCAACCTTTCGTGTAAAATATCCTGATGCGTTTGGTTACATACTTTCTTTGGTTGGTACGTTTGTGGGTATTATTGCGGGTTTGTATTTTTCCGATTTGGCAGCAGCAAATGATAAAAAGAAACTCACAGTAAAAGTGTTGGAAGCAAGCAAGGAAGAGTTGCAATGGTTGATTAACCGTGCCAAAGCTATTGATATTGTTACCGATACTTTATCACAACGTCAAAAATATTATTACCTAGAAATGCCCTCTTTCTTTACCCAAACACTTCGTTCTGAGTTGCTATCTGAAACATTACACCCAAAATCAAACGAGCAGTTTAATGTTATTAGAGAAAACTTGTTGTTTGATGTGGATTTGCTTCGCAAAGATGTGACATCAAAAAACAAGAAAGATCTGGATGAGGACTTATTAGATTATAAAAAACAATTAGTTGTAGCTATTAATGTAATGAGCAGCGAAATTGAATTGCTTCAAAGCAACATCAATAAAAAGGAGTTTGAAAAGAAAGCTCAGATGAGGATTGATAGTTTGATGCAATAGATACTGTCTTAATAGCATCTTTGATGATTATCTTGAGGTTGTCCATTGTCATGTTGAGCTCATCGATTGTCATGTTGAGCTTGTCGAAACACACCAATCAATAAGAATCAAATCTCATTACTTTTCAAAAAAATCAATGTGTAAGACTTGATTGTTTTTGCCTCTGCCTTTTGTTTTACAGTATTTAGAATAACACAACGCTCCAACTTCTTTGCCAATTAGCATTTATGTCTAGTTGGTAAATTCCTTCTTTATCATCAAGCTTACTAGTGGTTTTTACACCATCTGCAATACCACACCAAGGTTCTAAACAAACAAAAGTTGCATTTTTAAAACTCCAAATACCAAAATATGGAAACCCATCAAACTGCATGGTTAAACCATGCTCACTTTTATTCGTTACGATAGAAATTTTATTAGATTGTAATTTTTTAAATACCAAAGCATCTGTATAAAACAGCTCTTTGGTTAGGGGCAATATGTTGGTATTTTCTAAACAAGCAATGGGTTTTTCTTCAATTAAACCATCGCTAGATAAAGGATATTTGGGTGTATTTTCTATTGAGGAGAATTGTAATTGCCAATCTTCAAAAACAGTATCGTTGGTTAATGGTACCTTAAATGCAGGATGTGCACCACAAGAAAAATACATGATTTGATTACCTGTATTTTCTACTTTATAAGTACAGGTAAGTTGATTGCCACTTAAATGATAGGTAACAAAAAAATTAAACTCAAACGGATATACAGCAAGTGTTTCTTCGTTGCTTTTTAAAACGTATGTAATACTATCGTTGCTTTGATGATACACCTCAAAAATTCGATCTCTAGCAAAGCCGTGCCTTCCTAAATGGTAAGTCATATTGTTAAATTGATAAGAACCATTTTTTAATCCACCTACTATTGGAAACAGTACAGGGCTTTTTTTACTCCAAAAATTTGGGTCGGCATTCCATAAATATTCTAAACCAGTTTTTTTATGCAAAATACTTTGTAGCTCTGCTCCTTTATTGGTTATTTCTATTTGTAAAAATTCATTACTAATTGTATGCATTTGTTGATTTTATAGGCACAAAGAAAAGAATTAATACCAAATTTATCTTACTGCTTTAAATATACATTTTCGTTTTTTTCTTTAAAGCAGAGTAAAAGAGTTGAGAAGTTGCACAAAGAACAATTTAACATTCAAACTTTTAAACTTATTATTTACCTAAGTTTCTATTGTGATTACATCTTCGTATTCTCCATTGCAATTAATTTTCTTTTACTGCATAAAACAATATCGCATTATCACATTGCCTAATTGTCTAATTTGCAGCCATGTCTTTTAATTTACAATCACCCTATCAACCAGCAGGCGATCAACCCAGTGCCATAAAACAATTGGTAGACAATATTAATGCTGGTGAGCAATTTCAAACCTTATTAGGGGTAACGGGCAGTGGTAAAACTTTTACCATGGCGAATGTTATTGCAACATTACAAAAACCAACCTTGGTTTTAACGCACAATAAAACATTGGTGGCTCAATTGTATGGTGAGTTTAAACAATTTTTTCCAGACAATGCAGTAGGTTATTTTGTAAGCTATTACGATTATTATCAGCCCGAAGCGTACATGCCCAACAGTGATACGTATATCGAAAAAGATTTAAGCATTAATGAAGAGTTAGATAAACTTCGTTTGCAAGCAACCAGTGAATTGTTAAGTGGACGAAGAGATATTATTGTGGTGGCTAGTGTTAGCTGTATTTATGGAATGGGCAACCCAACAGAATTTGAAAACGGAATTATTAGAATACATAAAGGGCAAGTAATATCTCGACAAGCTTTTTTACATGCGTTGGTAAACAGTTTGTACAATAGAAGCCAAGGCGATTTTGCAAGAGGCACTTTTAGAGTTAAAGGTGATACGGTTGATATTAATTTGCCTTATGTTGATTATGGCTACAGAATTACTTTTTTTGGCGACGAAATTGAAGAAATCGAAAGCCTAGAAAAATCTACTGCTAAACGTATTTCAACTTTAGAAAATGCAGCCATTTTTCCAGCAACTCTATATCTAGCCCCAAAGGATATGATTCAGCAGGTAATGAATGAAATACAAGACGAAATGATGGCACAGGTTGAGTATTTTAAAAGAGAAGGAAAATTTATAGAAGCACAACGTATAAAAGAACGAGTTGAATTTGATATTGAAATGATACGTGAATTGGGCTATTGCAATGGTATTGAAAACTACTCTCGTTTTTTTGATAGAAGAGAACCCGGTACAAGGCCCTTTTGTTTATTGGATTATTTCCCGAAAGATTTTTTATGTGTAATTGATGAAAGCCACCAAACCATTCCACAGGTTGCAGGCATGTATGGTGGCGATAGAAGCAGAAAAATGGTGTTGGTGGATTATGGTTTTAGACTTCCGTCAGCTATGGACAATAGGCCACAAAATTTTCATGAGTTCGAAGATTTAATTGGTCAAACTGTTTTTGTAAGTGCCACACCCGGAGATTATGAATTACAAAAAACTGGTGGTGTTGTGGTAGAGCAAGTTGTACGCCCAACAGGCTTATTAGAACCTCCTATTGAAGTAAGACCAAGCGTAAATCAGATAGACGATTTACTGGATGAAATTGACAAGACTGTAAAAAAAGGTGATCGTGTTTTGGTGACCACTTTAACCAAACGAATGGCCGAAGAAATGGATAAATACCTAGGCCGAATAAACATTAAAAGCCGATATGTACACAGCGATGTAGATACTTTAGAACGTATAGAAATATTACGCCAATTGCGTTTAGGCGAAATTGATGTATTGGTTGGGGTAAACTTATTAAGAGAAGGGTTGGATTTGCCAGAAGTAAGTTTAGTCGCCATTTTAGATGCCGATAAAGAAGGCTTTTTACGTAACGAAAAAAGCTTAACTCAAACCGCTGGACGTGCAGCCAGAAATGTGGATGGCAAAGTAATTTTTTATGCAGATAAAATGACGGAAAGCATGCAACGCACCATTGATGAAACAGACAGGCGTAGAGAGAAACAAGTTGCTTTTAATATTTTACATGGCATTACACCAACCACTGTAAAAAAATCTATTGAACAAATTATGAAGCAGGGAAGCGTACTAGACATTAAAGGTTACGACCCTAAAAATCCTTATGCCATTGTTGACGATGCCCCAACCATAAATATTGCAGCCGAAGAACAGGAAACCTATAAAACCATTCCACAAATGGAAAAAGCCATTACCAAAGTGAAAAAAGAAATGGAGAAAGCAGCTAGAGATTTAGATTTTATACAAGCAGCAAGTTTAAGAGACCGAATGTTTGCTATGGAAAAAGAGCTCCAAAGTATGAAATAAGTTGTATAGAAGTAGGATGTAGCTTCCCTCTCCTATTGGAGAGGGAGTGAGGGTGAGGCTGTTTAGGATGCAAAAGGAACTTCAAAGTATGAAGTAAGTTGAATAGAATTGCTGCTAACTTTACAAACAAACTACCTTCTTTATGAACAAGGAATTTCGTTTAGATAGAACAGCATCTGCTGCTTTAAGCTTTGAAGAAGCTGATAAAGAAATTAGTCAATTTCATGATTATACTTGGAAAGAGAGATTGGTTATTGCAAATCGGTTGATTGCTATTGCGTATGATGAACCCAACTTTATAAAGGGTAAAGTTGATAGAACTATTTTTTCAAGCAGAAAGCACAGCAGTTAATGGATGTATTTTGATACTGTTTTAAATTAATACAATCTAGAACTTTGATAATATCGATGTCAGGGTCACACATTTAAACCAACTCATCCAAGCCAAAAAAGCAGCAGGTCGTTATAAAGATTTGAATGATATTGAGCATTTACCACAATTAGATAATTAATAGACTCTTTAATCTATATACAAACTCTTCTATTTGTTATGAAAAAATTAATTCACTTTTGTGTATGTATATTAATAAGCAGCTCTTGTGCAACTGCACAACCAATGCAATTAATACTTCCAAAAGGGCATAGTGGTTCAATACAAACTATTGCTGTGAGCAACGATGATAAATATTTACTTTCTGCATCGGATGATTTTTTAGTGATTCTTTGGAACAAAAAAACAGGTAGAATTATAAAGCAATTTGAGTTTAATGAAAATGCAATTTGTGCAATTCAATTTTCTAACAATCAATCTTTTTATATCTTATTTGCAAATGGTGTACTTATACATAAAGATCTATTAACCGGAAAAAATTTATTTAAAGTACAAGCCGCAGAACAAGTAAATGATTTTAAGCTGGTAAATAATTTGCTTTATTTATATTTCAAAGAAGGCTTTACTGGGTTGTCTGGTCTTTTGATGCCAAAGCAACCCAAACAAAATAAAATTGAAATTAGAAATTTTAGAAACGGACAATCGCTAAAATCTATTGAAGGAAGAGGTTTTATAGAGTTCAATGAAACAACTAAAATATTTACAACAACTAATGTTGAAAATAAGTTGCTGACCTATAATTTTAAGAATGAGTTTTTAAATAAACTACAGTTACAGGGGAATATTGATAATGCCAGATGGGCTAATGAGAAAATAATTTATAGTACCAAAGATGGCAATATTTATTTACAATCATTAGATAATAACTATAAGCATTTACTTCAGTTAAATGAAAGAGTAAAAACGTTTACGGTAGATGATTCAAATAAAAACTTTGCAGTAATAAATGGTAAAGAAATTATTGTAATGAATATTCATGACAGTACTTTAAAATATTCCCTCAAACTAAATGCATTTGTCGACGACATCGCATTTTCAAAAACCAAAGAAGAACTATATTTTATTTTAGACAATGGATTAGTTGGTCATTTTAATTATACTACAAAAAAGGGAAGCTATTTAAAAGCACATAAAGGGTGGAATGGTAAGATTAGTTTACTGAATCAAGGGGAATTTATTACTTCTGGTGACGATAATTTTTTTATACTTTGGAAAGCCTTTCCATTAACTAAAAGTATCTCTTTCGAAAATCGGACAACTTCTATTCAAAAGTTGAGATATAACACTTTTAACAATACACTTTTAACACTAAATGGAAATGGTATACTAAATATAGAAAAAAGTAATGAATTTAATTTCAAAACAAATGCAATTATTGAAGATAGAATATTTGATTTGTCCAATGTGTATGCAGACTCATTTTGTATATTGAGTATAAAGAATAACAAGGGAGTCAGCTATAATTTTATTGAAAGAAAAGTAATTGATACTTATAGTGTTCACAAAGACTCTCTTCAAAATCAATATACTCAAGGGGGTGTTGGTGAGCATGGAGCAATTGTATTTAACCATTCAACTATCATACAATATATACCTGCAAACAATACTTTAATTTTTAGAAATGACGAGGGTAAAATTTTGCATACTCAGCTTGTATTAGGTTTAAAAAAAGTAATAGCTTCAATAAACAGTAATTATTTGTTGGTACTAGCTACAAATGCATATTTATTTAAACAAACAGCAGATGATAACATTGAATTAATTCAAGAATTGAATAATCATTTTGATGATGCTGTTTTTGATTTTGATGAACAAAAAATAATATTTGTAGAAGTAAACAAAAGCAATGTTTTAGGTATCTACGATTTAGAAAAAAAGTCAACAAAATATATTGGTGGTCAAAATAGAATTCTAACAATTTCTAACGCAAACGCAAAAAATAGAATAGCAATTCTAACAATTGATAGTTTGAAAATTATTAACACAAATAAAACAGTAACAGAGATATCCACATTACATTCTTTAGGTACAATTAATGCTGCAGTATGGAAAGATGATAACACCTTAATTTTAGGTACCGATGAGGGAAGTATTCATTTTTACCAACCCTCTAATCAACAATTCATCTACAGTATTATTAATTTTAACGACAATGAAAGAATGATTGTAACAAAATCTAAATTTTATTTTGGTAGTACCAATAAAGTAAAATTATTGTCTTATGCAAAAGGGTTAACCAATGTTGGCTTCGAACAACTAGATGTTAAATACAATCGCCCTGATAAAGTTTTAGAAGCTATTGGTAACACTGATACAGCATTAATCAACAGCTACAGAAACGCCTATCAAAAACGTATAAAAAAATTGGGCATTGATACTACACAATTTAAAGATGGCTATAGTGTACCAGAGTCAGATTTTACAAACAGAGATGCTATTGAATACGAGCAAACAAAAGATAAACTCACTCTTAAAATAAAAGCAATTGATAGCACCTATAAATTAGAACGTTTTAATGTTTGGGTAAACGAAGTTCCTTTATTTGGATTACGAGGCATTCAAGTAAAACCCAAGAACAATTTTGATACAACCATTACCATTACTTTATCACAAGGTGAAAACAGAATAGAAACTTCCGTGATTAATACAAATGGAACAGAAAGTTATAAAATGCCATTGTTTGTAAAATATACACCAACAAAACCAGTTGAAGAAAAACAATATTTTATTGGCATAGGCATTAATCAATTTGCTAACCCAGATTACAATTTAAGCTGGAGTGTAAAAGATATTAGAGATTTGGCGTTGAAACTAAAAACCAAATATCCAAACATCATCATAGATACTTTATTTGATAGTAATGTAACCAAAGAAAATATTTTAGCATTAAAACAAAAATTGTTGCAATTGAATGAAGATGATAAAGTAATTGTTTCTTATAGTGGCCATGGTGTGTTAAGTAAAGACTTTGATTATTATTTGTCTACCTATTCCATC
>JANOZK010000011.1:0-14009 GCA_031429335.1 Chitinophagaceae bacterium
TCAATTTTTGGTTCTTTAAAATTCCAGTTTAATACAGTGTCCCACTTTTTACGCCAAACAAAATGCTCAGCAATATTTCCCCAAAAAGTCGTGGGATCTTCTATACTATGTTTATAATCGGCTTTATACGCATCGAATGATGAAATTTGATATGGATAACTCATGGTAACAATAGTTAGGGCAATAAAAATAGAGAGATTGTATGGTTTTACTCTATTTAAGTATAATGTTTTTTTTAGTAATCGGGTAATTCTTTGCTGCAACTACATTTTTAATCACTGCTGCAAACAAGATTGGCATTAATGTAGAAAGCCCGATTTTTTTGAAAATCAACTTATATAATGTATGTTCATGCCTTGTTCACATAATTGTAGTATATAATTTTACAGAAAAAAATTTAAATTGCTTATGTCATCGGAAAAAGGAATTTGGAAAGTTATTGGTGCTTCATCTTTAGGTACATTAATTGAGTGGTACGATTTTTACATTTTTGGTAGTTTGGCTACCATTATTTCAGAAAAATTTTTCCCCTCGGGTAACCCAACAACTGCATTTTTAGCAACTCTGGCAACATTTGCTGCAGGATTTATTGTACGACCTTTTGGGGCATTGTTTTTTGGTAGGTTGGGGGATATTATTGGACGAAAACATACTTTTTTATTAACCCTAGTTATTATGGGGGGTTCAACATTTTTAATTGGGTTAATACCTAGTTACGAAACCTTTCACTTTGCACCTTTTTTAATTTTAATACTAAGATTATTACAAGGCTTGGCATTAGGTGGTGAGTATGGTGGTGCTGCCACTTATGTTGCAGAACATGCTCCTGCACACAAACGAGGTTTTTATACCAGTTGGATACAAACCACTGCTACATTGGGTTTGCTAGTTTCGCTTGTGGTAATTATTACTATTCAAAAAACTTTAAGCAAAGAAGCTTTTAACGATTGGGGCTGGCGATTGCCTTTTTTATTAAGCATTGTTCTTGTTTTTGTTTCTATTGTCATTAGAATGAAAATGAGCGAAAGCCCTTTGTTTGAAAAACTAAAAAGCGAAGGTAAAACAAGTGTTAACCCTTTAAAAGAAAGCTTCGGGCATAAAACCAATTTAAAAATGGTGCTATTGGCACTGTTTGGGGCAACGATGGGGCAAGGAGTTGTTTGGTACACAGGTCAATTTTATGCTCAAACTTTTTTATTAAAAACTTGCGGTTTAGAACCTACACAAACCAATACTTGGATTGGCATTGCACTTATTTTGGCAACACCATTTTTTGTTTTTTTTGGATGGCTAAGCGATAAAATTGGTAGAAAAGCCATCATGCTAACTGGTATGTTATTGGCTGTTGTTTGCTACCGACCAATTTTTACGGGTTTATATAATATGAGTGATGTAACAAAAAAGCAAGAAATAACATCGAAAATTGAGGTTAGTAAAAAACTAAATCCAGAAACGGTAGCCGATTCAATCATCACCAAAACACTTACAGCCAATTATACAGATGGTAGCCAATTGTCTCAAATAGATAGGTATAGTCAAGAAACTTTAAGACCCGATAATTTGAAATTATTAGAATCTAAAAAGTCTTTATTGTTGCCCGATTCCTATCAATGGAAAATTATTGCATTGGTTTTTGTTTTGGTATTTTTTGTAACCATGGTTTATGGTCCAATTGCAGCTTTTTTGGTAGAATTATTTCCAACCAAAATCCGTTATACCAGCATGAGTTTACCTTACCACATTGGCAATGGCGTTTTTGGTGGTCTAGTACCATTTATAGCCACATTAATAACAGTTACACCGGGTAGTAATTATTTAAGCGGCTTGTGGTACCCAATTGGTGTTGCTGCAGTTTGTTTTGTTATTGGATTATTTTATTTAACCAACAAAACAGATGAAGATGTTACCGATGACAAAAATGAATACATAAACGAATAAATTTTAACAAAATGAATCATTTAAAAAAATATTTGGGCATACTTTGGATATTTATTGCAATTGCAGCTGTTATTTTATTGGCACAAGCCGCAATAACGAACATTAAACCTAATGGTAACTTAGATATTAATAAACCACTACCTTGGATTATTATTATTACCATTTTTACACCAATAGCAATTGGCCTAGCTCTATTTGGGTTCTACGCCTTAAAAGACGAGTATAAATTGCACAAACCGTAATGGCTATTTTGTAGTTGTTTTTTTTTTCGCCAACTTAGTGGCTTCAAACTTTATCAAATTGTTGCTATTCAAGTATAAATAGAAGCAATTAACAATATTCAAAGGGGTTTATAAAATCATGTTATTTAAAACAATAGCTTCATATTATCATTATTTCTGGTTGTTATTAGCGGCTGTGGTTGGGTTAAAAGTTTTACTCTCCTTTATTTTCAATAGTCACCTAGAAGGCTTTCAAGGATTACTCTACTCCATATTTAAGTGGTATGGGGAGGATGATCAACAAATGGAAGATTTGTCTTCCAAAAAAACTCAAATGCGTATGTTAAATATTTTGAGTTTTGCAATGTATTTAATATTGTTTTTTATTATTTTATTTTCATTAGTGCCAATGTTTATCCCCGTATAGAAATAATATTAATAATGTCTATTCAAATAAATAACTTAACTAAAATTTATGGATCGCAAAAAGCGATAAATAACATATCTCTCAATATTCAAAAAGGCGAAATTGTTGGTTTTTTAGGCCCAAATGGTGCAGGAAAAAGTACCACAATGAAAATTCTTACTGGGTACCTATCTGCTACAAGTGGTAAAGCAATTGTTTGCGGTATTGATGTACAAAAAAATCCAATAGCTGTAAAAGAAAAAATTGGGTATTTGCCCGAAAGCAATGCATTGTATTATGATATGTATGTAAAAGAATATTTAGCTTTTGTGGCTGGTGTACATAAAGTTCCAAATTTTAAAGTTCAAATTTCAAACTCAATAGCATTAACTGGATTGCAAATTGAACAGCATAAAAAAATTAGTCAACTATCTAAAGGGTATAAGCAACGAGTTGGTTTAGCAGCCGCTTTAATTCATAAGCCAGAAATACTTATTTTGGATGAACCAACTAGTGGTTTAGATCCTAACCAAATTGTAGAAATAAGAAACTTAATTAAAGAACAAGCAAAAGATAAAACCATAATTTTTTCTAGTCATATTTTACAAGAAGTAGAGGCTATATGTAGCAGAATAATTATAATAAATAAAGGAGAAATTGTAGCAGACGATACTTTAGAAAATTTACAAAAAGGAAAAACTTTAGAGGAGGTTTTTAGAACGTTAACTACACAAACTTAGTAGAAGTTTAAAATCTACAAAAATGACAAATGGCACCCAAAAAGTTAGCGTTAAAATGCATATTTGCATAAACCCAAAAAAGTAATAATTATTTTTAAATATAATTTTTAATTAAAAGCAAGTACGATTATGAGTTACATTATTGAAGTCCATGCAAGACAAATTCTAGACAGTCGTGGCAACCCAACTGTAGAAGTTGATGTATTAACAGATGATGGTTATTTTGGTAGAGCAGCAGTACCAAGTGGTGCAAGCACAGGCATACACGAAGCTGCAGAATTACGTGATAACGACAAAAAAAAATACGTAGGTAAAGGCGTTTTAAAAGCGGTAAAAAATGTAAACGATAGTATTGCCCAAGCATTGGTTGGTTACGATGTTGCTCAACAAGCAGCAATTGACCAAGTAATGATTGATTTAGACGGAACCCCCAATAAAAGTAAACTAGGTGCAAATGCAATATTGGCAGTTAGTTTAGCTGCATCAAAAGCTGCTGCAGAAGAAGCAGGTTTACCTTTATACCGATACATTGGTGGCACAAATGCAAGAACTTTGCCTGTACCTATGATGAACATAGTAAATGGAGGAGCACATGCCGATAATAAAATAGATTTTCAAGAATTTATGATTATGCCAGTTGGTGCTTCTAGTTTTAGTGAGGGTTTACGTTGGGGCACAGAAATTTTTCATACATTAAAAGGAGTACTAAAGAAAAAAGGATATAGTACTAATGTTGGCGATGAAGGTGGTTTTGCTCCAAATATTCAAAGTAATGAAGAAGCTATTGAAACCGTGTTAGAATCTATTAGTGCCGCAGGTTACAAAACAGGCAGCCAAATAGTAATTGCAATGGATGCCGCCAATAGTGAGTTATGGGATGCTAAAAAGAAAAAGTATGTTTTTCATAAAAGCAGTGGTAAAATAATGAGTAGCGACGAATTAGTGAAGTTTTGGGAAAGTTGGGTAAAAAAGTATCCAATTGTTTCTATTGAAGATGGTATGGCAGAAGATGATTGGACAGGTTGGAAAAATTTAACTGATACAATAGGTAAAAAATGTCAATTGGTGGGCGATGATTTGTTTGTTACCAATGTAACACGTTTAAAACAAGGTATCGATAAAAATATTGCTAATGGTTTATTGGTTAAAGTGAACCAAATTGGCACTTTAACTGAAACTATTAATGCAGTTACTATGGCCCAACATGCAGGTTACAATACCATTATGAGCCATAGAAGTGGTGAAACGGAAGATACCACTATTGCAGATTTGGCAGTAGCATTAAATTGTGGTCAAATTAAAACTGGATCTGCTTCTCGTACAGATAGAATTGCTAAATACAATCAACTAATACGAATAGAAGAAGCATTGGGTAGTACTGGTACTTATCCAAAAGGAATAAAGTTTGGTAAATAATAGCTATATATTAAATTAAAAAAGTTCCATTTTTTGGAGCTTTTTTAATCTAATATTATCCCTTACAATTCACATGCTGTGAGTATTTCTAAATTTTTTCAGAAAATTCAAGTACTTACCTTTATTAAAATAAATATTTGTAAACTTCTTTTTGTAAGCGGATAAAATAGTTAATCAATGAAAAATTTACAGCACATCATTACCAATAAATATCTGTTGTCGATTGCTTTTTTTCTTGTTTGGATGCTTTTTTTCGATCAAAAAGATATTTTTTCTAACTTAGATAAGCGAAATGAGCTAAGTACATTGAAAGAAAAGAAGGCCTATTATTTACAAGAAATAAGCAAAGCAAAGCAAGAACTCACTGATTTTCAAAGTAATCCAGCTGCAATTGAACAGTTTGCTAGAGAGCGGTATATGCTAAAAAAGAATGGAGAAGATGTATTTATTGTAGAAGATACCCTGCCGCAAAAAAAATAGATTTAAACAATATTATTACTAACTTACCGTTTTAATGGTGTTGTTTCGGAAAAAAAAGGATTAAATCACTTACACACATTGTACTTATGCAAAAATTTAAGCAGGAAGTTCTCATGCAATATTTGTATGGAGAAGCCCCTAGTAAAGTAGTAGCTGCCATTGAAGAAGCTGCAATATCGGATTGGGAATTGCAAGAAGAAATTAAAACCTTAAAACGTACCATCAAGCAATTAGATATGCTTGCTTTGCAATCTCCAAAGGCCAGCACTGTTAATGCAATTTTGCAATATGCAAAATCTTCAGAAAAGGCTACTGAGGAAGCCAACCATATTTAGATTTTATTAGTTAATAACTAAAAATTTATTTGAACTGGTATCTTTATTTCTTTGTTATATAAAAATTATGACTAAGAAAGAAAGATACCAGTTTGTTATTAGCTACTTTCAAGAAAATGCACCAGTTGCCGAAACAGAATTATTATATGATAATCCATTTCAACTTCTGGTTGCAGTAATTTTATCTGCTCAGTGTACAGATAAACGTGTAAATCTTACTACACCTTTAATTTTTCAGCATTTTCCTACCCCACATCAAATGGCAAAAGCCAGTTTCGATGATTTATTTCCGTTAATAAAAAGTATTTCTTACCCAAATAATAAAACTAAACATTTAATTGGTATGGCCAATATGTTGGTAGAAAAATTTAATGGAGATGTACCGATGACGGTAGAGCAATTGGTTCAATTACCTGGTGTTGGGCGTAAAACTGCTAATGTAATTACCAGTGTTATTGATGAACAACCCAATATGGCAGTTGATACCCATGTAAACAGGGTAAGTAAACGATTGGGTTTAGTACCATTAACTGCCACAACACCTTTAGCAGTTGAAAAAGAACTCATAAAAAATATACCAAAAGAATTAGTACACAAAGCTCATCATTGGTTAATACTTCATGGGCGATATACTTGCATGGCCCGAAGTCCAAAATGTAACGATTGTGGCCTAATTACAGAATGTAGGTTTTATTTAAAAGAAGTAGTAAAGCGTTAAAATAATATTTTAGTAAATTAGTAAAATTTATTAAAATACAATTTACTGTTATCACAAATACTATTTTTGCTAAAATATTTTTTGTTGCTTTGAGGTACTTTATTACATGTTTATTTCTGTTATTGTCTATTGGCATATTTGCTCAAAGTGATTCTACAATAAAAAAAGTAGATACTTCAAAATCTAACTCCATAAAATCAAAACCTAAACCAATAACTGTTTCAAAAGACACGGTAACTACAGTTATTTCAAAAGACACACTTAAAAGTTTCAAAAGCGATTCACTAAATATAGCTTACACCGATTCAATTAAACAGGATTCTCTTCAAAAAAATTCAATTTATCCAAAGCAAGCCCCCAAAAACGATACTAGTACTTACGCTGCTATTATGTTTCACAAATATTCTCCTAATAAAGTAGAAAGAGTATTTATGCTTAATCAATATAAAATAGTATCTTCTAAGGAATTCTTGTTTTATTTATTAACAAGCATCGTTACTTTGGTTGCCTTAATTCGTATTAGTTTTCCTAAATACTTTTTTTCTATTTGGCAACTATTTCTTCAAACTTCATTTAGACAGAAGCAAACAAGAGAACAATTGTTACAAGATAATTTAGCATCATTACTAATGAATTTTTTATTTATTTGTAGTGTTGGCACGTTAATAGCCTTGGTAATTAATCACTATAATTGGGTAAGTACAAAATTTTGGATATTGCTTATTTATTCCTGTTTAGGATTACTAATTGTTTATGTTACGAAGTACCTATTATTGCTTTTTTTCGGTTGGATTTTTAATGTAAAAACCTCTGTTACCACCTACTTATTTATCGTATTTCTTACAAATAAAGTAATTGGGGTAGTTAGCATTCCATTTCTATTTATTTTGGCTTTTTCTATACAAAAAATTGCTAATATAGCACTCATAGTTATTGCATTTATTGCACTCATTCTCCTAATTTATAGATATGTGGTTAGCTTGGGGACAATTCGTACCACTCTCAAAGTTAATGCCTTGCATTTTTTTATATACCTTTGTGCCGTTGAAGTAATGCCAATTGTACTTATGTATAAAGCATTTATCAATATTATTAATCAATAGTAAATTTTCTTATCAATTCCATAAAAGCATGGCAAAATCTGTAGCTAAGGGTACAATTAAAGAAAAATTAAAAAAACGAATTCTAATTTCTCAGCCACGTCCAGAAAGTGATAAATCTCCATACTTCGATTTAGAGCGTAAACACAATGTGGAATTGGTTTTTAAACCATTTATTAAACTAGATGGAATACTTGCAAAAGAGTTTCGTAAACAAAAAATTGATATTGCTGCATATACTGCAGTAATATTTACTAGTAGAAATGCCATAGACCATTTTTTTCGTACTTGCGACGAAATGAAAGTGAACATCAACCAAGAAACTAAATATTTTTGTGTAACAGAATCGGTTGCATTGTACCTGCAAAAATTTATTTTATACAGGAAAAGAAAGGTTTTTTATGGGGCAGACGGTGCAAATAAAAGCATGTTCGATGTAATTAATAAGCACAAAGAAAATGAAAAATTTTTGTATGTGTGCAGCGAAAATCAACAGGATAACGAAATTGTTGGGTGGCTTAAAAATCATGGCTGCGAATTTGCACTAGCTTTTATGTACAGAACAATTAGTAATGACATTAAAGAGGTTTTTTCAAAAAAGGATTACGATGTTATCTGTTTTTTTACACCAAGCGGTGTAAAAAGCTTATACGACAATTTTCCAACATTTAAACAAAACGGAACCATCATTGGAGCATTTGGTAATAACACCTCAAAAGCAATAGAGGAGGCTGGCTTAACTCCACAATTAAAAGCCCCTTTACCTATGGCTCCAAGTATGGTTACAGCATTAGATAAATTTTTAACTCAAGAAAACAAAAAAATAAAATAGTTTTTATACAAAAAATAACTTTTAAAAGGTTAATGACAAGTATAGTTTAAACTTTTCCTAAACAATTAGTTTTGTTTTTTTCTTTAAAACTGTTTTTCAAAGAAAAAAATTATTTATTTAATAGACAAAAAGTTAAAAAAACTAAAAAATACCTTTAATTTGTGGCTTAATCCATTGAGAAGCGAATATTATATTAATTTTTCGAGAGCTTTAGCAATTATATAACAAGGTATATGTTTAATTTGCCCTTCTAAAACAATTAAGATAGGGTAAAATTTACATGAATGTTTTATTTAAGCAATAAGTAATAAAATTATACGTTATTACCAACTTTAAGTAAGCTTTGTATAGAACTTGGTTCGAAAGCATTTTATATTATATTTGTTCATTACCCTTCAATCATTTTAGAAGAATGAGAAATTGTTTTAGACTCTTCCTATTACCTACCTTACTATTAAGTTTGGTAGCTTGTAACAAATCTGGTAAGGTGAAAGGAACACCAAATAATGGCCAATTAATGGGTGATGCCCCCTCTGCAAAGCCAAGTGTAGGAAGGTTGGTGGGTATGGTTTATGTGCCACCAGGTACATTTCATATGGGCCCAAGCGATGAAGATATTAACTTCAACTACACAGCAAGAAATAAGCAAGTTTCAATTAATGGTTTTTGGATGGATGCCACCGAAATAACCAATAATGAATATCGCCAATTTGTAAATTGGACCAGGGATTCAATTGCATTAAAAGAACTGGGTTTTGTTAAAAATACTGGTGGAGGAGCTGGTGGAGATTCTGCTATTGCTGTAGATTGGAACAAACGAAAAGATATTAAATTTAATCAAGCAAATTTGGAGAAATTAGGTAATAAATTAATGATTGATGCTCCTGACAGACTTTATGGTAAGGCTGAAGTTGACCCTAAAAAAATTGTTTACCATATTGAATATTTCGATTTAAAAGCTGCTTCTCTTAGAGAAAATAGTAATTTACCTAGAAAAACTTTCATCAAAAAATACGACGAAAAAATTTATCCTGATACATTGGTTTGGATGAGAGATTTCTCATATTCTTACAACGAGCCAATGTCTAAAAGATATTTCTCACACCCCTCTTTTGGAAATTACCCAGTAGTAGGTGTTAGCTGGAAACAAGCTGTAGCTTTTTGTCATTGGAGAACACACTATCAAAATAGTTATTTAGAAAAAACCAAAAAAGCTGTTGAAAGCGATTTTAGATTACCTAGCGAGGCCGAGTGGGAATATGCTGCTCGTGGAGGAAGAACAAATTCAATGTATCCTTGGGGTAACTACTATTTAAGAAATAAAAAAGGTTGTTTATTAGCTAATTTTAAACCTGGTAGAGGAAATTACCCAGAAGATGGGGGTTTTTACACAGTTAGAGCTGATGCATATTGGCCAAATGATTATGGTTTATATAATATGGCTGGTAATGTTGCAGAATGGACGGAATCATATTTTTATGAAGGTGCGTATAACCTAGTTCACGACATGAATCCTGATATTAGATATGATGCAAGTGATGACGATCCCCCAAGAATGAAAAGAAAAGTATTGCGTGGAGGTAGTTGGAAAGATGTTGGATACTATTTACAAACAGGTACAAGATCTTATGAATACCAAGACACAGCCAAATCTTATATCGGTTTCCGTTGCGTAATCGATTTAGCACCAAGGGCTGTAAAAAAATAATTTCACTTCTATTTACAATTATATAGATTAAAATTTTAACTGAATTTACTAAATAAAAAAGGTTGCTTAGCAATAAGCAATCTATTGTTCAGTAGGTATTCAACGTTATATTAAAAACCACATAAAAAACACTCAAAAACCAAAAAAAATGGCAGCAAAAATTCCTCCTAAAGTAGGCAAATTCGTAGATGTATTGGTATCTGTTGCAGCAGCAGTTGTATTATTTGGAGCACTTCAAAAGCTAATGCACACCAAGTTGGCAGATTTATTCTTACAAATTGGATTGTATTCAGAAGCAATTATATTTTTAGGTTACGGAGTTCTGTTTATGTATTATCCTGCTATGGATGAACATGAAGTACATGTGCCAGGTTTAGAGGCTGTTAAAGGTAATCCAGCATTAAAAACTATGGAAAAGATGTTAGAAGAAGCAGACATTACACCTGCCAATTTAGGTAAATTAAGCTCTGGGTTTCAAAAATTAGGTACAACCGTTTCAAATATGGGCGAAATTGGTGATGTTGTAAAATCTACTGGAGATTTTTCTGCAAAAACAAAAGAAGCTGCAACAGCACTAGGTTCAGTAGCGGTAGCTGTTAACCAAGCAACTGCTTCATTGGGTACATTTAACGAAGCTTCAGAAAGTACAAAACAATTTCATGGTCAGGTACAGGTGTTAACTAAAAATTTATCTTCATTAAATACTATTTACGAACTAGAATTACAAGAAAGTAATAATCACCTTAAAGCCTTAAACCAATTTTATGGTAAACTTGCTCAAACAAGTGCTGCTATGAATGGTACTGCCGAAGATGCTGAAAAAGCAAAAGTACAAATTGCTGCATTGGCTGGAAACTTAACCAAGTTAAATTCAGTGTATGGCAATATGCTAAGTGCAATGTCTGGCAGATAAGTTGGTTTTGAGTTTCTGATAATTCTTTTATAAAATTAATGAAAAAATAATTAAATATGTCTCTACCTAAGGAGCCACGGCAGAAGATGATTAACTTAATGTACCTAGTGTTAACCGCACTACTTGCATTAAACGTATCATCAGAAATTTTAAATGCTTTTAAGACCGTAAAAAGCAGTTTGGATAATTCAAGTGTTTTGGCAAGTGGAAAAACAAGCCAATTGTTTGCATCTTTCCAAAAGAAAATGGAAGATCCAATCACAAAAGAAAAGGCAACTATTTGGTTTGAAAAAGCCAATCAAGCTCATACCATTTCTGATCAAGCATTTAAATATGTAGAAGATTTGAAAATGGAGTTAATGAGAGAAGCTGGGTATAATCCACCCAAAGACACTCTATTTAAAGAAGATAATTTAGAAGCAGCAACTAGGCTTTTTGTAGAATCTGCCCCAAATGGTAAAGGAAAGGGTAAAGAGTTATACAGGAAATTAGAAGATCTTAAAAAAGGGTTATTATTATTGGACACATCTATTAATGTTGAGTTGGGTATGACTTTACCTATTGATTTGAAAATTCCAAAAACACAAAATGAAGGTAATGCTGGTAATTGGGAAGCAGCTTATTTTAGAATGACTCCAACAATTGCAGCACTTACTATTTTGAGTAAGTTTCAAAATGATATTAGAAATGCTGAAGCACAGGTAGTTGAGTTGTGTCATAAAAAAATTGGTGAGGTTGTATTGGTATACGACCAATTTAAAGCTATTGCAAATGCATCTGCTTCTTATGTTATGCCAGATGAAGAAATTATAATTAATGCTGGTGTTGGTGCTTTTAGTAGTGCTGCAAAACCAAATGTTTCAGTTGACGGAGCAGGTGCACAACCTTTACCAGATGGTAGTTATGAGTATAAATTTAAAGCTCCTTCGGCTGCTGGTGAATATACCAAAAAAGTAAAAGTAAGTTTTGTTAAACCAGACGGAACAATTGCAACAGTTGATAAGGATATTAAATATACAGTTGGCCAATTATCTGGATTAACAGTTTCAACAGATGCCACAAGGGTATTTTATGCTGGTGGTATCGAAAATCCATTAAGCGTTACAGGAGCTGGTGGTTCTGAAAAAATTACATTATCTATTGAGGGAGTTGGGGTAAGTAAAACAGATAAAGGTAAAGGGCAGTTTACTATACAGTGCACTCAACCAGGTACAGCCATAGTAAGAGCAAGTGATGGCAAAACAACTCAGGAATTTAAAATACCTATTAAAAGAGTTCCAAGCCCGGTACCAATGGTTAATGGTAAGCAGGGTGGCGATATGCCAGCTGCTACTTTTAAAGCTGCGGGTGGTGTTTCTGCAAAATTGGTTGACTTTATTTTTGAAGGGTATTCATTTAAAGTGGTTTCTTTTGCTATGTACTTTACTGGTGCTGGTTTTGAAGAGAAAAACGAAGTTGCAGAGGTAACTGGTAACGCATTTAATGCTGAAGCCAGAAGGTTTATGAATAGATGTACAGGAGGAACCACTGTAGTTATTGGAGCCATTCGTGTTGCCGACCAAATTGGAAATGTAAGAGATTTAGAAGGTAATATGACTTTCGTACTAGAATAAGTATGAAAAAACTAACTTTAATAGCTGTATTATTATTTTGCACTTTAGCCTTCGTAATACGTGCTAAGGCTCAAAATGAAAGAGTAAAAATTGTCAATTCAAAAGTTTTTACTGCGGTACAGTTTAAGTCGGTTACTAACAATGATTCTTCAAAAACGTTGTTTAATCAAATTTTTGAGAATTATGCTTCTAAGATTGTATCTTTTGCAATGTATTTTAGTGGTCCCGGATTTGAAGAAAAAAATGAAATTATAGAAGTTCTTGGAAAAGACTTCAATAAGGAAGCTAGGAAAAATATGGCTAGATTAAATAAAGGAACAACTGTTGTAATTGGAGCAATTCGTGTTGCCGACCAAATTGGTAATGTTAGAGACCTTGAAGGAAATATGACCTTTGTTTTAGAATAAAACTTTTTTTATGAAAAGATTACTTTTTTTTGTTTGTATGTTTTTATTGGTAAATATTACCATAACACATGCACAGTTTAAAAAAATTAACAGACCACCTGTTAAAACCGAGCCTACTACACCACAACCTCCTACAACAAAAGGAGCAAAAGGTGGTACAGGAACAACATCTACAGCTCCCCCCTCAAAAAAGGATACTGCGATTGTTAAACCAGGAAAAAGGTTTGATACAACTAGAGAATCTGGAGGAAAAGACTATGGTGCGGTTGTACCTACAAGCAGAAGAAGTGGATACGGCTACACTAGAGAATCTGTAAACGACAGAAAGCCATTGTCTTACGATCATGTAAGAGAAGATGATGCAACTTTTAGTCATTTTATTTGGAGACAAATTGATGGTAGAGAAAAAATGAATTTATCATTCATTTATCCAGGCAAAGATGAGTCCGGTGATCAAAGATTTTTTTCTATCTTGTTAAATGCCATCAGAAATGATAGTGTTGTAGCTTTTTCTCCTGAAGATGATCGATTTACAACTCCGTTAAGCTATGATGATGTAATAACTTTGTCTAGCAGCAAATCTTCACGCCTTGATACTACTTATTCTGAAAATCCTAATGATGAGAACGTTCGAGATACAGTAATAATATGGAAGGTAAATCCAAAAGCACCCAAACCAGATTCTATTTATGTTTTTAGAATTAAAGAGCAGGTGTTTTTTGATAAAGAAGCAAGTAGAATGATAACTAGAATCATTGGTATTGCACCAATGGCTCCTAATCTTTTGCCTCCTGGTCAAAAAAAGGCAACAGGCCCAACCACTTATTATCCTTTATTTTGGGTATATTATCCAGATTTAAGACCGGCATTATCTAGAAGTTTCGCCTACAATCCTAAAAACGTGGGTGGTAGATTAACTTGGGAAGAGGTTTTTGAAGGAAGATTTTTTAGTAGTTACATAACAAAATCTACACTTAATAATCCAGGCGACAAAACATTGGCACAATTAATAAAAGATCCTTTATTTCAATTGTTAGAAGGAGAAAATATTAAAGAAAAATTATTTAATTACGAGCAAGATTTGTGGTCGTATTAAATTAAAGTTTTTATATAAAAAAGGAGTTCAATTTTTTGAACTCCTTTTTTTGTTTAAGTCACTAAATCCAGTGCATAAAAAAAGGC
>JANOZK010000012.1:0-5722 GCA_031429335.1 Chitinophagaceae bacterium
TATCCTGCTTTTCAGCAGGAGGGTCGCAGGTTCGAATCCTGTCCTCCCGACTACCAAAAAAGTTCACTAAATTTAGTGAACTTTTTTTATGTATTATACCTACATTATATACAGTAAATTATTAGAAAAACATTATTGTGGCAGTACCCAAAATTTAGTTAATAGACTTATGGAACACAATAGTGGCGAAACAAAAAGTATTAAAAATGGATGTCCATGGATTCTGATTGGATATCTAGTTTTTGATACAAGATCTTCTGCCATGCAAAAGGAAAGGCAAATAAAATCGAGGGGGATAAAGCGTTGGTTGGATTATGGATTTGATGAATTAATTCGAGATGAAACTAGTTAAGCCCGGGTAAAATATCCTGCTTTTCAGCAGGAGGGTCGCAGGTTCGAATCCTGTCCTCCCGACTACCAAAAAAGTTCACTAAATTTAGTGAACTTTTTTTATGTACTATACTTGTATACTTTGCTCTAAACCCTAGCTTAAAAATACCCATTCTACCATACGTAGTTCTACGCAATTTTTTTAATACCCAGACGTAAAAAAGCCCAAACCCAAAAATATTTTTTGCCATAAGTTGCATAGTCTTTATATTGTTCTAAATCATTATTTAGTAAACAGATTAACCTGGCCATATGGACTTTAAAAACGCTATCAAATTATTGGCTGAATGAATTAGCAAACATAACGAACTAGTGCAAACGGAAGAAGTCTTCTTCCAAACAATGACTTGGTAACAAAATACCCAATCGAAGAACTTTACAGCCCTTCTCTTAGCATGGCTTTCTGTGTTGGTTAATAAAAAAAGCCCGGCTCTGTGAACCGGGCTCTTGGAATCTTTGATCTTAACGTAGTTTTTTCTTTGGATTCGCTTTCTTTTGTGCTGAGCTTTTCTTTTGAGTAGGCTTATTCTTCCTAGGCTCAACTTTCTTTTTCGACATAAATTTAAATTTAAGGTTAGTGAATTATTTACGCATGGCTGCAGCGTTTTCTTCCCTTTCTTGCATGTTGTCCTTTCAGAAGCGGCAACTGTACAGCCAAACTGTAAGTAAACAAATATATGCCTATCAATGTAAATCGAAATTGTTTTAGGTTTTGGTATGGTAGACAAACCCATTTTATAGGCATGCTTCATATTTTCTGGACCAGTTGCCCATTCCAAATTACTGATTGTATGATCTAATTTATCACCATTATTATCATTTATTTGAAGATTGTAAATTTTCAAAAGGTCTTTTATCTTTGAATATATCCACAGAGAGAAGAGGTATATACAATATAGTTTTTGAATGAAATTATTCTCTAAAAGGTTTTATTATACCTACATTATATACAGTAAATTATTAGAAAAACATTATTGTGGCAGTACCCAAAATTTAGTTAATAGACTTATGGAACACAATAATGGCGAAACAAAAAGTATTAAAAAGGATGCCCTTGGAATTTGATTGGATATCTAGTTTTTGATACAAGATCTTCTGCCATGCAAAAGGAAAGGCAAATAAAATCGAGGGGGATAAAGCGTTGGTTGGTTTATGGATTTGATGAATTAATTCGAGACGAAACTAGTTAAGCCCGGGTAGAATATCCTGCTTTTCAGCAGGAGGGTGGCAGGTTCGAATCCTTTAATTCTTGTAACTTAAAATCAAATACCACTAAAGATTCCAATCTATCACCTCATTAGCCCATTCTTCTCTGTAAGGCGTTGTAATTCTTAAATAGTTATCTGTGTAACCTTCCATCATGCCTTGTTTGTTAAAGGCTTCAAATAATACTTTACGTGTTTGCCCAGCAAACTGTTGTGTAAAATATTGTAGCTTCATAAAACTAAGATTGCGTAAGGTTTTATTTCGTTCATTTCTAATATTTATGGGTACAATGGGTTTAATATCTAAAGCTTGGGTGTTGGTTCTTTCGCTGTAAGTAAATACATGTAAATAGCTAACATCCATACTATGCAAAAAATCAAATGTTTCTTTAAAATGTAGTTCTGTTTCGCCCGGAAAGCCAACAATAACATCTACTCCAATAGCACAATGTGGCATTAATTTTTTTATTAAAGCCACACGCTCGGCATACAATTCTTTTTTATACCGTCTTCTCATAAGTTTTAAAATATCATTACTACCACTTTGTAAAGGAATATGAAAATGAGGCATAAATTTTTTGCTGGTGGCCACAAAATTGATAATATCGTTGGTTAACAAATTAGGCTCAATCGAAGAAATTCTGTAACGCTCAATTCCATCAATTTTATCTAATGCTTCTACTAGTTCAAAAAAAGTTTCTTCTCTTTGGCTCATACCAATTGTTATACCTGCCCCATCAGGTCCTTTGCCAAAATCGCCCAGATTTACACCAGTTAATACAATTTCTTTCACCCCTTTATTGGCAATTTCTTTGGCGTTGTTTATCACATTTTCAACACTATCACTTCTGCTTTTTCCACGTGCCATAGGTATAGTACAAAAGCTACAATTGTAATCGCAGCCATCTTGTACTTTTAAAAATGTTCTGGTTCTGTCGTTTGCAGAGAAAGACGACGTAAAGCCACTTACATCCTCAATATCACAACTGCAAATTTTTGCACTATCTCCTTTTGTAAAATCTGCTAAATGTTTAGCAATATTAAATTTTTCAGCAGCCCCTAAAACTAAATCTACACCTGGTATAGCAGCGATTTCGTTTGGTTTTAGTTGAGCATAACAACCAGTAATAACTACCGTACTTTCTGGTGCTTTTCGTTGTAAACGACGAACAATTTGCCTACATTCTTTATCAGCATTATCTGTAACAGAGCAAGTATTTATTACATACACATCTGCAAGCTCATCAAAGCTTGTTTTTTTAAAACCTTCTACCTCTAACATTCGAGACAAGGTAGACGTTTCAGAAAAATTTAATTTACAACCCAATGTATGAAAGGCTACACTATGCTTCTTATCCATAAGTTGGCAAAGATAATAGTTGGGGGAATAGGGTTGGGGTTTAGGGTTTGGTGATTTAGGGTTTAGTTATTTATTCATAACATTTTAATTTCTTTTCAGTAGTTTTATTCACCTATATAAATTTAGACAACAAATGAAGAAAGCATTTCCATATATTTTATTATTAGTTTTAGCTTTTGCTGTTTTAGCAATTAAAAATTGTACCAATACCACCCCTAAGCCCAAAAAGAAAGATACTAGTATCCAAAACGTTGAAGCTACCCAACGTGGTTTAAACAGAAACCCCAGCAATATCAATTATACAAAACATGCCAAATGCCGAATGGATTGTAGAAAAGTAAGCCAAGTCGAAGTGAAAGAAATATTAATAAATGGCACTATTAATTACAAAAAAAGCGATTTGAAAGGCGAAGATTGCAAAAAGAAATATGCTGTTGAGGGCTTAAGTAAAGATAATCAAAGACTTAGAATTGTTTTTGCTCCATGTGGTAGTGAAGTAACTGTTATAACCTGCATAGATTTAGGAACAGATTGGGAATGTAGTTGTGAAGGTGATGAGAACAATTAATTTTCGGAACCTTAATTTTCGACTATTGCATTTTAATAAAGCTTTATCTATCTTACTCCTCTAAATCATCAATAAAACTTTTTTTATGAAAAAAATGTTGTTTGCAACCTTCATTGTTGTTTTTATTATTGGATGTAAGTCTACACAAGACAAAGAATCCCCAGCTCCATTAATTGACATGAAATCTTTTTTTAAGAATGGAGAAAAAAGTACTTTCAGAATTTCACCAGATGGGCTTTATTACTCTTATAGAGCCGATTTTAAAGGCAAAATGAACATTTTTGTTCAAAAAGTTGGGGATACAAATGCACTAAGAATAACCAATGATACCAGCAGAAGTATAGGTCAATATTTTTGGAAAGGCTCTAAAATTGTTTATTTACAAGACATAGGCGGAGATGAAAATTTTCAAATTTTTTCAGTTAATCCAGATGGAAGTGCTTTGAAATCTCTAACTCCTTTTCCTGGCATTCGTTCTGGAATTATTGATGTGTTAACAGAAATTCTTGGAAAAGAAAAAGAAATAATGGTTCAAATTAACAAAAGGGTAAAAGAGTATTTCGACCCCTATTTATTAAACCTTGAAACGGGAACACTAACATTATTGTATGAAAACAAGCAAAATTTTGAGAGTTGGACTACCGATAACACTGGTGTTATTCGCCTAGCTACTAAAACCGATGGTGTAAATATTACAACACTATATAGAAATACAGATAAAGATACTTTTGGTGTTTTGCTAACGACAAATTTTAAGGAATCCTTTGTTCCACAAGCTTTTGATGCTGCCAATAAAAATTTGTATGTATTAAGCAATATTGGTAGAGATAAAGTTAGTCTAATTGAATACGACCCAGCAACAAAAAAAGAATTGAAAGAACTCTATTCAAACCCAGATTATGATTTAAGTGGTGCTTATTACGATAAAAAGAAACAAGTTTTGGCATCGGTGAGTTGGGAAAGTGAAAAAAGAGAAGAACATTTTTTTGATAAAGAATGGGAAGCTATTCAAAAAGGATTAGACAATGAATTTAAAGGTTATGAAACCAATATTGTAGGTTTTGACGATGCCAGAACAAAAGGCATTGTTTGGGTGGGTAGCGATAGATTACCAGCAAAATATTATGTATATGATTTTAAAGCAAAAACCACTACCGAAGCTGCTAATCCTTACCCTTGGATTAATGAAAAAGACATGGCTTATTGCAAACCTATTGCTTACAAATCCCGAGACGGCTTAACCATACATGGTTATTTAACTTTACCAAAAGGGGTGGAGGCAAAAAATTTACCTGTAGTAATTAATCCACATGGTGGTCCTTGGGCCAGAGATGGTTGGGGCTTTAATAACGAAATTCAATTTTTAGCAAATCGTGGCTATGCAGTATTACAAATGAATTTTAGAGGCAGTACTGGTTATGGTCGTAAATTTTGGGAAGCCAGCTTTAAAGAGTGGGGTAAAAAAATGCAAGACGATATAACCGACGGTGTTGAATGGTTAAAAAAAGAAGGCATTGCCGACCCCAAAAGAATTGGCATTTATGGGGCAAGTTATGGTGGTTATGCTACATTAGCTGGCGTTGCTTTTACGCCAGATTTATATGCAGCTGCTGTTGATTATGTTGGCGTAAGCAACTTATTTACTTTTATGAATACCATACCTCCTTATTGGAAACCTTACCAAGATCAGTTTCATGAAATGGTTGGCGACCCTAAAAAAGATAGTGCTTTAATGGCTGCTGCATCGCCAGTTATGGCTGCCGATAAAATTAAAACTCCATTATTTGTAGTTCAAGGAGCCAACGACCCAAGAGTAAATATTGCAGAGAGCGATCAAATGGTTGCAGCATTAAAAAAACGTGGGGTAGATGTTGAATACATGGTGAAAAAGGATGAAGGACATGGCTTTGCCAATCAAGCAAATCAGTACGATTTTTATGGAGCTATGGAGAAATTTTTAGACAAACATTTAAAACAAAAGAGGCAGTAATTCATTAATAAAATAAAAGAGCTCTTAATAAAATTAACCAATTTTATTAAGAGCTCTTTTATCTATATAATGTCCCGTCCTGAAATAGCGATACACAAAACACAATCGTTATGTCAACAACTACAAATTATGTAAAGCGAAGTCAAAGAGATTACAGTATTTCCTTGAAGGTTCAGATTATCCAACAAATTGAACAAGGAAAACTATCT
>JANOZK010000013.1:0-42058 GCA_031429335.1 Chitinophagaceae bacterium
AGTGCCATTTGCTAAACGGTAGTTGATGTTAAAAATGGCATAATCTCTTCCTAGTAAGCCTTTTAATGTTGTAATATCTGTTGTAAAATCTGCTTTATCGCCACCACTCCAACCACCTCCATGAATCATTAAAATAGGGTAAGTGCTAGAGCCTCTATTGGCTGGTAAATACACATCCATTTTTTGTTGTGGGCTGCTAGTGGCATAGGCAACATCAATTATGGTTTGCTCACTATTTGGTTGAGCACTAGTATCATCGGTACTTTTTTTGCAAGAAAAAAATACTACCGTAAGGCAAATTGAAAGAATAACTTTTTTCATAAACTATAATTTATAATCAATAATTTTTTTATCTGGCAGGTACAGGCACTACAGCCAGACTTTCGTTACCTGTTTCATTAACACTTTGTACGGCAAAAAAGTAATTGTCTTTGCTGTACGGCAATTTAATATCGAGTGTTTCTGTAAAAAATTTCTTTTGCCAAAAAGCACTGGTTGTTTCTCTCATTAAAATATAGTAGCCTTTTGGTTTGCCTGTTTTTGGAGCTTTCCAATAAAGGTAGGTATAGTTACTTAATTTTTTTACTTCAATTTTTACTTCTTCAGGCATTGCTGGGGCTTTTGCTAAGTTGGCTAAATTACTCAAATTAATGCCTGTGTTTTTGCGTAAATATTCAAAGTCTATAAACTCTGGTAAATCTCCATACTGAATGCCATTTTCTTTTCTTACATCTTGATGTTGGCGATAATAGTTTTCGTTCATTTCTGTAAAACGTACTGCTGCAAAACCATTTTCTACAAAGGGTGTATGATCGCCACCACGTAAAAAACGATCATTTCTATACACCAAAACTATTTCTAAGTTTTCAACATAACGCTCTCCTATTTCTTTTACATAACGTGCCAATTGCCTGGCCTTTCCATCGTTTTCTAAACCAAGCTGTCTTATTTGTTTACCATTTTTATCTAACTCAAAAGCAGGTAAACCCTCGCTAAAAACTCGTAAACGGGTGTTGTCGATAATATTGGTTTCGCTGCTATTATTGCTGCCCATAATATCGTTGTTCAAAACAGCTTCTATTTGCAAATTCTCTTTTTTAGCTTTTGTGGCCATAAAATTTGCACCCAACAAACCTTGTTCTTCACCACTAACTGTTACAAAAATAATGGTAGCACTAAAACTTTGTTTACTCATTATTCTGGCACACTCAATTACTGTTGCACAGCCACTTGCGTCGTCATTAGCACCAGGTGCATCACCTGTACTATCCATAACATTGGTTCGCATACCATCTAAATGTCCAGTTATAATAAATACTCTTTTGTCTGCTGTATCAGTACCTTTTAAAATGGCCACTACATTGCCCAAAAGTATGGGCCTATCAATTCTTCTGCCATCTGGTTTATAAGTAATGGTATCAATAAAAGCAGATAATTTACCATTTGATGTTGGTATAAAACTAGTAAACTTATTTAATACCCATTGCCTTGCAGCACCAATACCCCTTGTTGTAGAACTTTGGTTACTTAATGTATTTCTTGTACCAAATGCAACCATTTGGTTGATATAGGATTTTAAAGAATCGGCATTAATTTGTTTAACCATTTTTTCAATTTGAGCATCTCTGTTAACAATTGTTTGAGCAGAAACAGTTACTTGAGATAACATTAAAATCGCTAAAATATTTTTTTTCATAATCGTGTGTTCATTATTTATGCTCTCAAAATAGTGCTTTCCAAAATAATAACCCTATTTTGTGTAGTAACTTGCCAAATTTTATAAATAGAATTTTATGAAAAACATAGTTTCTAACTTTTTAAAAATAACCTTCTTTGTTTTTGGGTTTAGTTTTATAAGTTACCATGCTCAAGCAGCAGATGTTGTAAGAAATTATATTAAACAATATAGCGAGTTAGTAAAAAGCCTTTCGGAAGAGTTTGGTATTCCAACAAGTATCATTACAGCCATTAGCATTGTAGAATCTGGAGCTGGTAAAAGCCGAACGGCAAGATTACTAAATAACCACTTTGGGGTTGTTGGTAAAAATAAATTAATGAAAACAAAGGGCATTAAAACAAAATATAAACAATATACTAGTGCCGAACAATCGTTTAGAGAATTTTGTAAAATGATTAGCCGAAAAAAATATTATGCTAAACTTAAAAATAACAACAATCACAAGCTTTGGGTAGAGGCCATGGCAAAAGCTGGGTATAGCACCCAACCAGAAGTTTGGAAAAAAGAAATTTTGAGGGCCATAAAACTATATAGGTTAGGTGTAACAACTAATTAATTATACCGAAGTGAAATACAAAATAATCCAATCTTTTTTATATCGGTATAATACCATCTAAGATTTCAACTAAGTCCTTTGGCCTATTTATAAAATAAAGATGGTACTATTTGTATAAAAGATACAAAAAAAAGCATCTTTGTGGCATGACAATTATTGATACACATTGCCATTTATATTTACCTGAATTTGATGTTGATAGAGAAACGGTGATTGAAAAAGCGAAACAATTTGGCGTACATAAATTTTATTTACCTGCAATTAATTCGGAAGTAATTGAAAGCATGTTTAAAATGGAAGAAGATTTTCCAAACACATGCTTTGCAATGATGGGCTTACATCCTTGTTATGTAAAAGAAGATTATTTAGAAGAATTATCTATAGTAGAAAGTTGGCTAGCTAAAAGAAAATTTGTTGCGATAGGAGAAATTGGATTAGATTTTTATTGGGATAAAACATTTGCCCAACAACAACAATATGCATTTGAAATACAAATGCAATGGGCTTTAGATTATAATTTACCTATTGTAATTCATACAAGAGAAGCTCTTCAAGCTACGATAGATTTGGTTAAACCTTTTGCTAAAAAAGGCTTAAGAGGTATTTTTCATTGCTTTTCTGGCAGTTATGAAATTGCAAAGCAAATAATTGATATGAATTTTTTATTAGGTATTGGCGGTGTTATAACCTACAAAAATGCTGGTTTAGCAGAAGTAATTAAAAAGATTGATTTAAAACATGTAGTAGTAGAAACTGATGCACCTTATTTAACACCTGTTCCATTTAGAGGGAAAAGAAATGAAAGTGCTTACTTAGAATTCATAATAAATAAAATTGCAGAAGTAAAAGAAGTTGGTGTTGATGAAGTAGCTGAAATTACATCTTTTAATGCGGAGAATTTGTTTTTGAAATAAAGCAGAGAGGAAGGGATTCGAACCCTCGAAACAGTTTCCCGTTTACACACTTTCCAGGCGTGCTCCTTCAACCACTCGGACACCTCTCTTTTTATGGATTGCAAAAGTAAGGGATTGCAACTACCAATTGTTCATGTGTTCTTTATTCGTTCTTTCTGGTTCTTCCAATTTATTTTCCTTCCAATTTGCATCGTATTTTACAAACAGACTTAACCATAAACTTCTAGAAATACGCATCATTGGCGGTTGAATTAATAATAACAATATACATGATGTACCTAACCACCAAAAAATGCTATCGTTACTAAACGACAATCCAAATAGTATTTTCCAAGCAATAAATGTGAATACCAAAAATGCAATTGAGAGGGCATAACTTACATAGCCTGTTCCATAATAAAACCCAACCTCGATTTCGCTAGGTTGCCCACAAACAAGGCAACGTTCATTCATTAATAAGTTGTTTTTTAAATCGTATGCTCTGTTTGTAATAAATAAATTTCCGGTTCTACATCTTGGGCATTTACAAGCTAAAACACTTGCTAGATAGCCCTTTTTTACTTCTTTCATTTGGTAAAAGTAAACCTTTCATTAAGTTATAGTTAGTTAATTATTGTTTCCATTTGCATGCTTCTAGAGCCTTTGATTAAAATAAAAGAATTGCTATATTTTTTATCATCATAATAAGCCTTCGCAACCGTAGCGTTTGGTAAATAGGTAAATGAATGAATGGTTTTTGCAAAATCTCCTCCTACAAGTATTACTTCTAACCAAACATATTTCTTAATTAAATCTATCATTTGTTGGTGCTCATAAATACTAGTATCACCTAATTCCATCATTCCTCCTATATATATTACTTTATTTTCTGCTTTTAAATTTGCAAAATTTTCAAGAGCAACCCTCATGCTACTTGGATTAGCATTGTAAGCATCTAAAATAATTTTATTGGTATCTTTTTCAATAAGCTGGCTTCTACTGTTACTTGGTACATAATTTTCAATAGCCACTTTTATTTTACTAAAAGGTATATTGAAATATTTTCCAACAGTTACAGCACACAAAATATTGGGTAAATTATAACTACCTACTAAATGTGTTTGTATAATAGCTTCATTGGTTTCATTATTTATTTTAACGCTTAAAAATGGTTCACTATCGGCTATATTGCCAATTAAATAACCTTCTTTTGTTCCATATTTAATAATTTCTATAACACCATTACACATAGTTTGTAAATAATCGAAATCCCAATAAACAAAAGCTTTTCCATTGTTGATTCTTAGATAATCAAAAAGTTCGCCTTTACCTTTTTTCACACCCTCTTCTCCACCAAAACCTTCTAGATGTGCTTTGCCACAATTGGTAATTATACCATAAGTTGGTAAAGTATATGAACAATAACTTTCAATTTCTTTTTGATGGTTGGCACCCATTTCTATTACAGCCATTTCTGCATCTGGCTTAATCGATAATATGGTTAAGGGAACTCCAATATGGTTGTTTAGATTTCCAATAGTTGTGTAAGTTTTATATTGGCTTGATAAAACTGCACTTACCAATTCTTTGGTTGTTGTTTTTCCGTTACTTCCTGTTATGACAATAAACGGAATATCTAGTTGTTGCCTATGGTATTTTGCTAATTGTTGAAGGGTTGCAAGTACATCTTCAGTATTGATTATTCTTTTGTTTGTTGTATGGACTAACTCATCAACAACGGCATAACAAGCTCCTTTGCTTAATGCATCTTCTGCGAACAGATTGCCATTAAAATTTGGGCCTTTTAGTGCAAAAAAGATGTCACCTTTTTTTACCTTTCTAGTATCTGTTTCAATTGACGGGTTTTCTAAAAATATTTGATATAGTTGAGCTATTTCCAATGTTTAGTATTTAAGATTACAAAATTAAAAGCTAATTTTTATTTGTTGCAAATTAATACCGATTATTAGTTTCCATTAAAAAAGCCACTAGCTTTTGCTAATGGCTTTTAATTATTGTCTTGATGTAATAAAACATTCAAGACCGCTGTATTTACCTTTCCTTATTTCTTTTGTCTCCTATTAGGGAAGAAGTTACCCGTTTTTGTTGCCGCTTTTGTGCCTTCTGGTGCTCCATAATGCGTCATTGCACAACGGAAACCAATGGTACTGCTGCTTTGATCTTCTTCTAAAAAGCGTCTAGCTCCTGGGCTTAACCAATAGGGTCTATCATTCCAACTACCACCTTTAATAACCCTTGATTTATCAGAAATTAAAGTTGTAGTACCATAACTATATACCGATGATTTACCATCAGAAGTTGCATCTCCATCTAAATAATCAATAGCGAATGATTTTTGATAGTTTCTACGCTTCTTTAATGTAGAATCAACTTCATTTTCCATCACTACTCTACCTAAAGAATCTTTTGTTGCTTCTCCAGTTGCAGAGTCTTTTTTAATTCTTTTAAATATATTACCTCTAAAGTAATTAAAATCATCGCCATCTAAAGAGGTTAATGGTCTGTAAACATCGGCAACCCACTCACTTACATTACCACTCATATTGTATAAGCCAAATCCGTTAGGGTAAAATGACGTAATTTCTGCAGGTATTGCAGAACGGTCATTTAAACCTCCAGCAACCCCCATATTATCACCAGATCCTCTTTTAAAATTTGCTAAGAAAGCACCTTGGAAAGCACCTCTTCTGGTAGAACGTAAGTTATCATAACCATCGTTTTTCCAAGCATAGGTTTGTTTATTTGCAATAACTTCTTCACCTCTGTTTTTTTCAGTTCTACGTTGCTGTGGGTTTTCCATAACGTAACCATAAGCAGCATATTCCCACTCTGCTTCAGTTGGTAAACGATAATCACCATACAAAATACCATCATCAAATTTTGCTTGTCTAGGTTTACCTTTAGCATCTTTTAATGGACTTTTGGCAGATGGTGGGGTTTTTGGAGTATATAAACCCATTAAATAAGATTTGGTGTTAAAATTATCTTCACCAACGTTATTCATTTTACCTTTTTCATAATCTTTTGCATTAATAACGCCTTTATCCATTAAGGCTCTTTCGTTTACACGATCAGTACGCCAAATACAAAAGTCATGTGCCTGTCTCCATGTTACACCAACTACTGGGTAATAATTGTATGATGGGTGACGAAAATAATACTCTACATAAGGTTCGTTATAAGCTAATTCACTTCTCCAAACCAATGTATCTGGTTTAACATCTTCAATGGCCTGCTTATACTTATCATCATCTCCAAAGGTACTTTCCATCCAATATATATATTCACGATAATGAACGTTTGCAACTTCTGTTTGATCAATAAAAAAAGAGTTTACTGTTACACGTTTTGGAATGTTATTCCAATCGCCAATCACATCTTCTTGAGATGCACCCATGGTAAATGTACCACCTTGTACAAATACTAAACCAGGACCTGTTTTAATATCTTTTGGCTTAGCCACTGTAAAACCACCAGTTTTTTTATCGTTATAAGCCCAACCAGTTACAGAAGATTTACCACCAGCTTTTTTGCTAGTTGTGTTACAAGCTGTTAAAAGAGAAACAGCTGTTACAAGTAATGCACATTTTTTTAATACTGCTAACATTTGCATTGTTGAAAGGTTTGAATGTATTGAACGACGGTTTAAATAAAATATTGTGTTATTACACGTTGCGAATATAAACGAAAAATTATAATAAATTTGAAAAGCTCTTATAATAGTATGTTACTAAAACCATAATTTTAGCTTCCCAAATGCAAAGTTTATTTCAATATACCCATGTAAAAAAGCAAATTCAACCTTTTATTTTATTTTTATCTATGTTAATTCTACATTCATTCTTTTCTGTTGCTCAAAGAAATTATGCACAAAATTCGGTACTTGCAACGGGTAATTGGTACAAAATTGGTGTTACAAAACCAGGTATTTACAAAATCGATATTCCTTTTTTAAGTTCATTAGGAATAAATACAGCTAACATTTCAAGCCCTACTATTAGAATGTTTGGTAATGGAGGATTTATGTTACCAGAAAATAATGCTTTGCAAAGGCTCGATGATTTAGTTGAAAACGCTATAGAAGTTGTTGATGGTGGCGATGGAATTTTTAATGGAAACGATTATTTTTTGTTTTATGGGGCCGCTGCAGATAAATGGTTAAAAGACAGCCTTAACAACAAGTTTACTCATCAAAAAAATTTATTTGCCGATACTGTTTTTTACTTTTTAAATTTTGGAGGAAATGGCAAAAGAATTCAATCAAAAAATATTACTACTAATGCCAACAAATTTGTAAGTACTTATAACGAACGATTTTTTAATGAAATAGATGCAATTAATTTTTTAAACAGCGGTAAAGAGTGGTTTGGCGAAGAGTTTAGTAGTTTACCTGGAAATACCTTAAGTAAAATATTCTCTTATAATATTGTGGGGTTAGACCAAACTATACCATTAAATTTAACCGCTAGTTTGGCTGCTAGAAGCATTGGTAATGCTAGTTCATTTGGTATATCGCTCAACAACCTACAATTTCCAAACATACAACTTAATCCTATTTCAGGTAATTATTTAGATGCTTTTGCTACAACCATAAATCAAACATATAGTGTTTCGGCAAACGCTAATCAAATAAATATTAATTTTTCGTTTATACCATTTTCCTCATCATCACAAGGGTGGTTAAACTGGTTTGAGTTGCATTGCAGAAGAAATTTAAGTTTGAATAATCAATCTCAAATTTTTTTTCGAGATTGGCAATCAGTAGGTGCTGGTAATATTGCTAGTTTTACTATGCAAGGTGCAAGCAGCAATACCATTATTTGGGATATTACTAACGAACAAGAACCACAAAAACTTATAGCAACACATAATATTGGAGTTACCACATTTAAAAATGATGCTACTAACTTAAGAGAATATATTGCTTTTGACGCATTGAATATCCCTATTGCTTTGGGTAAAGTAAATAATCAAAATTTGCACAATAGCCAGTTGATAGATTACTTAATTATAAGCCCTTCACTTTTTATGGCAGAGGCAACAAGATTGGCTACTTTTCATACACAGCAATACAATTACAAAACTCTGGTTGTAAATATTGAACAAATTTATAACGAATTTTCTGGGGGTATTTCAGACCCCACTGCAGTAAGAGATTTTGTAAAAATGTATTACGATAAAGCTGGAACTGACAGTACAAAAAGACCAAAATATTTATTATTATTTGGGGCTGCATCTTTTGATTATAAAAACAGAATTACAAACAATACCAATTTTATTCCATGTTATCAAAGTCTAAATTCTTTAGATCCGTTGGTTTCTTATACATCCGATGATTTTTTTGGTTTTTTAGGTAATGCAGACGATGTAAACATTAATGTACCATTGCCATTGCTAAACATAGCTATCGGAAGGATTCCTATAATAAATGTAGTTGAGGCAAAAAATATGGTGGATAAAATTATCAATTATCATGCTGCCGCTAGTTTGGGGCCTTGGAGAAATAATACACTTTTTGTAGCTGATGACAAAGATGCTAATACACATTTAAGTGATGCTGAATTGATTGCTGCTAGTGCATTTTCTACAAACAGTCTTTTTAATCAGGATAAAATTTATTTAGATGCTTACCCCCTAGTTAGTGGAACAGGTGGTGGAAGATATCCTCAAGTAAATGAAGCAATTACCAATAAAATTTTTCATGGAGCTTTGTTGTTTAATTATAGTGGGCATGGTGGTTATCAGCGTTTGGCAGATGAGGCAATTTTAAGTACTGCCGAAATTAACCAATTTAATAACCCTAATAAGTTGCCAATTTTTGTAACAGCTACCTGCGATTTTGCCCCTTACGACGATCCAACCAAATCTTCAATTGGGGCTTATTCTTTAACAGCATCCAACAAAGGTGCAATTGCCTTAGTAACTACTACACGTGTTGTTTTTGCTTTTAGCAACAGAATTATTAATGATAATTTTATTAAAATTTTATTTGCTAAAACTACTCAGCAAAATTACTTAACCATTGGTGAGGCAATAAAAAGAGCAAAAAATTTAACCTATACCACATTCAATGACATAAATAATAATAGAAAATTTACTTTACTTGGAGATCCAGGCATTCAATTGGCTTTTCCTAAATTAAGCGTTGAACTTACCGAAATAAATGGCAATACATTTTTAGTTCCCGATACTTTAAAAGCATTGAACAAGTACATTTTTAAAGGAAAAATTTCTGAACAAAATGGAAACCTAGCAACCAGTTTCAATGGTACCGTTTACCCAACTATTTTCGATAAAAAGCAAGCTCTACAAACGCTTGGAAACGATGCTGCTAGCCCAATAACCAATTATAGCCAACAACAAAATATTATATATAAAGGTAAAGCAACTGCTAAAAATGGATTATTTAGCTTTTCGTTTGTGGTGCCAAAAGACATCAATTATCAAATTGGTAACGGACGTCTTAGTTTGTATGCAGAAAATGGTAATACAGATGCAAATGGTGTTTCGAGTAGTTTTTTTATTGGGGGGGCCAGCAACCAACCAAATACAGACATTACCGGACCAAAAATTAATATTTTTTTAAACGATGAAAAATTTATTAACGGAGGATTGGTAAATGAGCAACCAATATTAATTGTAAAATTGTTCGATTCTTCTGGAATAAACACTGTAGGAACTGGTATTGGCCACGATATTACTGCTACTATCGACGGCAACGATAAAAATACAATTGTCTTAAATAATTTTTATGAAGCAGATAAAGACAATTTTCAAAGCGGTTTAATAAGGTTTCAATTACCCAATTTAACCGATGGGTCACACTTTATTAAACTAAAGGCTTGGGATGTTGCCAACAATTCATCAGAAAAAATCATTGAATTTACAGTGGCACAAGCAAAAAATTTACAATTAAGTCATGTTTTAAACTATCCCAACCCGTTTACAAATAATACAGCTTTTTGGTTCGAACATAATCAAGCCAATGGAGATTTGAAGGTTTTAATTAATATTTTTAGTATTACAGGCAAATTGGTGCATCAAATTCAACGCAATATTCCTGTAACCGGTAATCGAGTGTGCGAAATTTTTTGGGATGGAAAAGATAAATACAGCGAAAAGTTAGCAAAAGGTGTCTATATTTACCGTATCATTGCAATCAGTTCTGCAGGTTCAAGGGCAGAAGTGACGCAAAAACTATATCTGCTTTAACAAAACTATTCAATGGTATAACCTCTACTTAAGTTTCATTTTAGTACTAATTTTTTGCAAATCAACTAGTATATGAGTTGCTTTTAGATTTGGCTAATTGAAATATTCTTTTATTTTTACAATTCATTAACTAAATCATTGACCTCGATGAGACAATCAACATTGAAAACTGCTGCTACCCTATTATTTTTTACCAGCGTATTTGCAAGTGCACAAGCACAAACTACAAGCGAATCTATTAATGTAGTTACTTCTGCTGTACCCTTTTTAAGAATTTCTCCCGATGCAAGAGCTGGTGGAATGGGAGAGGTTGGAATAGCAACAATGGCAGATGCCAATTCATCTTTTTGGAACTTATCTAAAATTGCTTTTGCCAAAGAAAAAACTGCCATTGGCTTTACTTATACCCCATGGTTAAAAGATTTGGGTTTAACAGATGTTTACCTAGCTAGTCTTTCAGCATACCACAAATTAGATGAAGAGCAAGCAATTGCTGCATCGGTAAGATATTTTAGTTTAGGCAATATTCAGTTTACCGATTTTGCAGGCAATCCTTTACAAGAAAATCGTCCGAGAGAATTTTCTGTAGACTTTGGATATACACGTAAATTAAATACGAAATTATCGTTAGGCGTTGCTTTACGTTTTATTAACTCTAGCTTAGCAAATGGCTCAATCGGAGGCGTTAATTACAAAGCTGGTAACGCTTTTGCTGGTGATGTTTCTTTATACCATCATGGTTTAAATGAGCAAGGAAATGGTTGGAACTGGGGTGTAGTTTTATCAAACCTTGGTACAAAAATTAGCTACACCAACGATGCAGCCAATAGAGATTATATTCCAGCTAATTTAGGTATTGGTGTTGCTTATACAAAGGTGTTTGACGAAACAAGCAAAATAACTTTTGGCGTAGATGTAAATAAGTTAATGGTACCTACACCACCAACTGCAACTGGCGATGCTACTTTGGATGCTTCAAATTTGTCTGAGTATAGAAACCAAGGTGTTTTGGGAAGTTGGTTCAAATCGTTTGGTGATGCAGGTAGTTTTGGAAGTGAGTTAAAGGAGTTTCAAGCATCTATAGGTGCAGAGTATATGTATAACGATCAATTTGCTTTTAGAGCTGGTTATTTTTATGAAGATAAAGATAAGGGCAATCGTAAATATTTTACAGTGGGTGTTGGATTAAAGTACAATGTTGCTGGTTTAAATTTTTCTTACCTAGTACCTTCTGGTAATGGGGTTACAAGAAATCCATTATCAAATACACTTCGGTTTGGTTTAACTTTTGACATAGCAAGTGCTAAATAATATTGTAACTATTTTTAAAAACCGAAGGTACTTTTAATACCTTCGTTTTTTTTTGATCTAAAATAGATAAAAAATGAATATGAGAATTGGTTTTGGTATAGATTTTCATCAATTAGTGGAGGGCAGAGATTTATGGATTGGAGGTATTAAAATACCACATTATAAAGGTGCTTTGGGTCACAGCGATGCAGATGTTTTATTGCATGCCATTTGCGATGCGTTATTAGGTGCAGCTTGCTTGGGCGATATTGGGGTTCATTTTCCAGATACTTCAGTAACATATAAAAATATTGACAGCAAAATTTTACTCCAAAAAACCTACGATTTAATTGTAGCAGAAGGTTATTTAGTGGGCAATATCGATAGTACACTTTGTTTAGAAGTACCTAAAATTAAACCCTACATTGGGCAAATGCAAGAAACTATTGCAGGCATTTTAAAAATTACAATAAAAGATGTTTCTATAAAAGCAACTACAACCGAAAAAATGGGTTTTGCTGGTAGAGAAGAAGGTTTGTTTGCTTATGCAAATACACTTCTGTTTAAACAATAAATGTGTAAAAAAGTAGTTTTACAATGGGAATTTCTCTTGCACCATAATTAAATCATTCGACTAACTATTGTGTGGTTACAAAAAATTTCGTAAAATGCGTATAATTATAAAAAGTAGTTGATAAAATATTAATATGAACTTAGCAAACAGCAAAATTGCCATTATTGGTTTAGGATATGTAGGATTACCGCTAGCAATTGAATTTGGCAAAAAATATAATGTAGTTGGTTTTGATATAAATGAGGCAAGAATTACCGAACTATCTGAAGGAAGAGACAGAACCAATGAAGCAGATTTAGTTGCTCTGAAAACAGCAACTACTTTAAAAAGTGAGTTTGGAAATATTGGTCTTTCCTTTTCTTCTAATTCATCAGAATTAGTTGGTTGTAATATTTTTATTGTTACTGTACCAACACCCATTAATAATTTTAAGGCCCCAGACTTAACACCCTTATTGTCAGCTTCGGCAATGATAGGTAAAGTACTAAAAAAAGAGGACATCGTAATTTACGAATCCACTGTTTATCCTGGTTGTACCGAAGAAGATTGTGTGCCTGTTTTAGAAAAAATTTCTGGCTTAAAATTTAATAAAGATTTTTATTGTGGTTACTCGCCCGAAAGAATTAATCCTGGAGATAAAATAAATACATTAACAACCATAAAAAAAGTAACATCTGGCTCAACGCCTGCAATTGCTACTTTTGTAGATGATTTATATAGTAGCATTATTACTGCAGGTACTTATAAAGCAGCCAGTTTAAAAGTTGCAGAAGCTTCAAAAGCAATCGAAAATGCACAGCGAGATGTAAATATTTCCTTCGTAAACGAATTGGCATTAATTTTCGATAAAATGGGCATCGATACCAATGATGTTATTGACGCGGCTGGTACCAAGTGGAATTTTTTAAAGTATCGCCCAGGTTTAGTGGGTGGGCATTGTATAGGTGTAGATCCATACTATTTAGCCCATAAATCAGAAAGTTTAGGCTATCACCCACAAGTTATTTTAAGTGGTAGAAGAGTAAACGATAATATGGGACTTTTTGTAGCCAGTAAAGTGGTAAAACTAATGATTCAAAAAGGCCAAAAAATTAATGGCTCTAAGGCTCTATTATTAGGAATAACTTTCAAAGAAAATTGCCCCGATATACGAAATTCTAAAGTAATTGATATCTATAACGAGTTAAAACAGTACGGGATCGAGGTAGATGTTTACGACCCTCATGCAAATGCCGATGAAGTACATGAAGAATTTGGAATTAATCTTATTGGTTCAATTACAAGTACTTATAATGCAATTGTTTTGTGTGTATCGCACCATGAGTTTAGCAGTTTTAACATTAGAGATTTAACCAATTCATCAGAATCTGTAATTTTCGATACTAAAGCCTTTTTAGATAGAAGTTTGGTTGATGCTAGACTATAAGTAATATTTATCTTTAAAAATATGTTTTCTCAAAAGCTGTGCACAAAAGCACAGCTTTTTTTATTTTCTTTTTTGGTCCTAATAAACCAAAAATACTATTTAATAAAATTTATTTACATTTTGGCAATGGTTATATTTGCAGCCTTATGGGATTAGTTAATTGGTTCTTTAAAAAATCCCCCCGCAACAAAATAGTATAAGCGTTAACTTTTCACATAATCAATGTGAGTGAGATTGCGAAGCTTTATTATCAACTCAAAAAACATGAAAAAATTAGTATTTAAACTGCTGTTTTTTAGCATTTTTTTATTTGTTACCAACATTGCCAATGCTCAGTTGCCAGCAGATATGAGCAAAGTAAAATCTGCCGATATAACCGATGCTCAATTGCAAGATTTTGTGCAAAAAGCTGCTGGGTCAGGTTTATCTGAATCACAAATAATAGAAGAGTTTTCTAAAAGAGGAATGCCTGCAAATGAGATTAATCAACTCAGAGGCAGAATTGGGGCTTTATCTACAAGTTCAGCCAGTGGCTCGGTAGCTGCTTCTGCACAAACGCCAAATAGAACATCCGTTTCTCAAAACCAACAGGCCAATAATGGAGCAGGCACAATTTTTGGTTCAGAGCTTTTTGCAAACCCCAGTTTATCTTTTGAGCCAGATTTACGAATTCCAACCCCTAAAAACTATGTTTTGGGACCAGATGATAAGTTGATGCTGGATGTTTATGGGGTAAACCTCTCTCAACAAACACTTACTGTAAGTTCAGAAGGATCGGTATATGTAAAGTATGCAGGCCCTGTTCAAGTAAATGGTTTAACAATAGAAGAAGCATCAAGAGTAATTAATGCTAAATTGGCTAAATTTTATCCTTCAATTTCGAGTGGTGCAACTAAAGTTCAACTGGCATTAACTGGCATACGCTCTATAAAAATAATTGTAATAGGGGCAGCTAAAAAACCGGGCACATACAGTTTAACCTCTTTGGCAACCTTATTTAATGCCTTGTACGTTAGTGGCGGACCAACAGATAATGGATCTTTTCGAAATATTGAATTAATAAGAAACAACAAGCAAATTATAAAAGCCGACTTGTACGATTTTTTATTAAACAGTAGCCAAAAAGCAAATGTTAGGTTAATGGACAACGATGTTATTAAAATACCTTACATAAAAACAAGAATTAGCTTAGCAGGCGAAATTAATAGAGCTGGATTATTTGAAATGCAACCAAACGAAACTTTAAAAGATGCTTTGGGTTTTGCAGGTGGATATAAAAGTAATGCTTATAAGGCAAGAATAACTGGTATCAGAAATACAGATTTTGAAAGAGAAATAATTGACTTGCCTAAATCTTTAATTGAATCTTTTGTACCTAAAGATGGCGATGCATATTCAATTGGTAGTTTAATTGATAAATACCAAAATAGGGTAACAATTGAAGGTACTGTGTTTAAACCAGGCAGTTATGCATTGGAGAACGGATTAACTATTGCCAACCTACTACAAAAAGCCGAGGGCCTAAAAGAAGATGCTTACACTGGCAGGGCAACGATTATAAGAACAAGGGATGATTTAACCAAAGAATACATTACCATAAGTTTGTTAGATGATGCTGGAAAAAATTATTTATTGCAAAAAGAAGATGTGGTTAGTATAGCCTCCATCTTTGATATAAAAGAAAAGTTTGCTGTTGCAATATATGGAGCTGTGCGTAAACCGGGTAGTTATGCTTTTGAGGATAGTTTATCGTTAAAATCGTTGTTGTTGTTGGCAGGTGGTTTTGCGGATAATGCAACAGGTTTGGGTATAGAAATTTCACGACGCAAAAGAGATGTTGAGGTTAATAATCCGAAGAGTCCAATTGTAGAAATTATAAAAATTGATGATAATAAAGATTTGTCTAAATTTTCTGCGGATATTAAGTTGAAACCTTTCGACATTATTAGTATTAAAGTAGATCCATTTTATAAATCGCAAATTAATGTATTTATTAATGGCGAAGTAGTAAGCCCAGGTGCTTATACTTTAACTAGTAGAGTAGAAAAAATTAGCGATTTACTTAAAAGGGCAGGCGGTGCCTTATATACTGCAAACATTGAAGGAGCAAGACTAAAAAGAAAGAAAAATAAATACGATGTGGATTTAAGTGTGGTAAGAAAAATTGCAGAGTCGGCAGCCAAAGATTCCTCGAATGTTGTACTAGATAATGAACGAAAAGATTATTTTGAAATTGCCATAGATCTACAAGAAATAATTGACAATCCGGGTAGTAAATCCGATATTTTATTACAAGAAGGTGATGCAATTATGATACCTGAAAAAGACAATATGGTAACCATAGCTGGTGAAGTATTTAAAGCTCTCTCAATAAATTATACTGAGGGGAAGGGCTTAAAAAGGTATATTACAGATGCTGGTGGGTTTACAAATTCGGCGAATAAGCATAAAACTTATGTTATTTATCCAAATGGGAAAGCTGATCGTATTAAAAAATCATTTCTATTTTTTAATAAGTTCCCGATAATTTATGCAGGAACAAAAATATTTGTACCAAAGGAAGAAGAGAAGAAAGGTACTGATTATGCAAAAACTGGATTATTAGTCACGGGTCTATCTGCACTTATTACTGCATTTGCATTGGCCTATCAAATAACTAAGTAGTTCATAACTTCTTTTATGATATAAATCGTATGAATAACAATCAAAATATTGAAACATTAGATCAGTTCAATGAACAAGTTTCTCTTAAAGAAACTGTATTGAAAATGAAATCATTAATAAGTTATTTGAAAAGTAATCTGTTAATAATATTAATTTTTGGAGTAGTTGGTGGATTGATTGGGTTTTTATATGCATTTATTAAACCTTTAACCTATACAGCTAAACTAAGTTTTGTTGTAGAAGAAGGTAAATCTGGTAGTTCTGGACTAGCTTCATTGGCAGGGCAATTTGGGTTTGATTTGGCTGGATTGTCTGGAAGTAGCAGTGGGTTACTTTCAGGAGAAAATCTTCTTCTGTTTTTAAAAAGTACTAGTCTGTCTAAAGAAACATTACTATCTCCCTATGATTCATCAAAAAATTATTCCTTAGCTGATAAGTATGCAGATGAATATGGTCTCAGGAAAAAGTGGGCTTCTGATAAAAGTGTAGGTAAAGAAATTTTTTTTCCTGTTTCAATTACCCAACCTTATACCCGAATTCAGGATAGTTTAATACAGGTAATTGTCAATCGAATATTAAAAAAAGAACTCTTAGTAGAAAGACCAGAGAAAAAAGCAACTTTCATAGCAGTTTCAACAACAATGCAAGATGAACTCTTAAGTAAATATTATTGTGAAAGGCTTGTAATTAAAGCTATTGAAAGATATGTTCAATCAAAAATTAAACGTCAGCAAATTAATGTAAATAAATTACAATCTAGAGCAGATAGTATTGGTAATGTTGTAAACAGTAAAACTTATAAAAATGCCACAGACCAAGAAAAAATTTTAGATATTAACCCTGCTTCAAGAACTGCAACAGTAAATGCTGAAACAAGTACTCGAGATAAAATGATGCTTGTAACTATTTATGGTGAAGTAGTTAAAAACTTAGAAATAGCAAAAGTGCAATTAAGTCAAGAAACTCCGACAATACAAATGGTTGATAATGTGGATTTACCATTAATAAAAAGTAAAAAAATGCTTCTAATAATTTCACTCTTAATGGGTTTTTTATTTATTGGGATGAGTATTTTTTATCTTATTGTAAAACGAATTTTATCATAACTTTTTATTAGAAGAGTTATCCATTTTTTTATTACCTTATTCATATAAAGATTTAAATGAAAAATATTTTGTTTGTAATTGGTACTAGACCTGAAGCAATTAAGTTGGCACCATTAATATTGCAAATGCGTCAGGAAAATTTATTTTTCAATGTTAAAGTTTGCTTAACTGCCCAGCATAGACAGATGCTTGATCAGGTGCTAGACTTTTTTGAAATTGAAGCTCAATATGACTTGAATTTAATGAAACCAACCCAAACACTACATAGCTTAACATCTGATATAATTTCTGGGATGAAAACTGTTCTAGATGATTTTTGTCCAGATGTTGTCATCGTTCATGGTGATACAACAACATCTATGGCGGCTAGTTTGGCAGCATTCTATTCTGAAAAAATGGTTGCACACGTTGAAGCGGGTCTTAGAACTTATAACAAAAAGGCACCATTCCCAGAAGAAATGAATCGAAGCATAACCGCTAGGATTGCAGATTTACATTTTGCACCAACAATCTCCTCAAAGAAAAATTTATTGTCCGAAGGTATAACAGCCTCAAGCATTGTTGTAACAGGTAATACAGTTATAGATGCTTTGAAATTAGGCTTAAATAAAATTAACGAAAATGAGGAGAATATCAAAATGCTTAAAGCGGTAATTAATTTTGATAAAAAAATAATTTTAGTTACTGGCCATCGAAGAGAAAATTTTGGTGATGGGTTTGAAGAAATATGCAAATCATTGAAAGAACTCTCAAATTTATATGCCAACGAAATTGAAATTGTATATCCTGTGCATTTGAATCCAAACGTACAAGATCCTGTTAATAAAATTTTAGCCAATACCCATAATATTAAATTAATTGCTCCTCTTAACTATCAAGCCTTTATTTGGTTAATGAATAAAAGTTATTTAATAATAACTGATAGTGGTGGTATTCAAGAGGAGGCCCCTTCACTTGGAAAACCAGTATTAGTAATGCGTAATACTACAGAAAGACCTGAAGCTGTAGATGAAGGAACTGTTATTTTAGTTGGAACGGATAAGCACAAAATTTTAAGTGAAGCATCTCGATTATTAAATGATATTGATTTTTATAACCAAATGAGTGGTAAGTATAATCCATATGGAGATGGTAAATCTAGTTATAGAATTATAGAATATTTAAAAGGGAATAAAATAGAAGAATATGTTTAATAACAAAATGACAGTTTGTGTAATTGGCTTAGGATACATTGGTCTGCCAACAGCAGCACTTTTAGCAACAAATGGCTATAATGTAATTGGAGTTGACATTAACGAGATGGTTGTCAATACAATTAATAAAGGCGAAATACATATAGTAGAGCCTAATCTTGATAAATTTGTTAAGGATAGTGTACTTTCTGGAACCCTTAAGGCTTCAACTCAAGTGGCTCATGCGGACGTATTTATTATAGCGGTACCAACGCCCTTTCATGAAGGATATAAGCCAAATATTGATTATGTTATTGATGCAACAAAAAGTATAGCACCCTTTATCAAGCAAGGAAATATTATCATACTTGAGTCTACCTCACCCATAGGAACAACTGATAAAATATGCATTGAACTTAAGAACTCAGGTGTTGATACAGAGAGTACTTTTATCGCTTATTGCCCTGAGCGTGTGCTACCTGGAAAAATTATGCTCGAACTAATTGAAAATGATAGAATTGTTGGGGGGATTAATTCTAAAAGTACAGAAAAAGTAGCAGCCTTTTATAAAACTTTTGTAAAAGGGGAGGTTTTAGAAACAAATTCAAAAACTGCTGAAATGTGTAAATTGACAGAAAATTCATATAGGGATGTTAGCATAGCTTTTGCAAATGAATTAAGTATGATTTGCGATAAAGCCGGAATAAATGTATGGGAGTTAATCACACTGGCTAATCATCACCCAAGAGTAAACATACTGCAACCTGGTGCAGGGGTTGGCGGACATTGTATAGCAGTTGATCCTTGGTTTTTGGTTTCAGACTTTCCAGAGGAATCAAATATAATTAAAATGGGAAGGGAGGTAAACAATTATAAATCTGAATGGGTGTTACAAAAAATTAAGAAATCCAGTTCTCTTTTTGAACAAAAAAATAAAAGAAAACCGTTGGTAGCTTGTATGGGGTTAGCTTTTAAACCAGACATAGATGATTTAAGAGAATCGCCTGCCTTATCAATTACAAAAAAACTAATAAATAGTAATGTTAATATAATTTCAGTTGAGCCCAATATTGAAGTGTATAAAGAACAAATCAATTTGCGTTCACTTAACGATGCCATACAAGAGGCCGATATTTTTTGCTTTTTGGTAAAGCATTCAGCGTTCAACTCTCTTGAATTCAAAGAAGATGCAATAATATTAGATTTCTGTGGATTGAATAAAAACTCATAACTATTTATTTTGTCACAGTCTTTTCTTAATCTCAGCCTACTATAAAAAAGTATCTTTCATTTTTTTTTAACCTAATCCAAAATTTCATTAACAAGGGCATTAATGCACTTATTCCATTGTTTATTCTTCCGTTTTGTAATAAATTTTTTGGGTTTTCACAAGTAGGGGATTATGCTCTAGGATTGTCTATTTCAGCTTTGCCTGTATTTTTATCGGACTTTGGATTAACAATTACCTCTACAAAAAAGGTAGCTGAAGGTAAAATGAATTCTGAAGAAAGTAACTTATATATTTCTTCTATTATTTTCGGCAAAATTTTTCTAACATTCGTTTTATTGGTTTTACTTATTATTTTATTAAGCCTTTTTTTTCCAAATTCCTTTGTTATTCTTGCGTCCATCATTTTTATAAGTTTATCTTTCCAAAACATTATTCCTTATTGGTATTTTCAAGCTATAAAAAAAAATATTTATATTTCAGGGATTAATTTTTTTAGTAAATCCATTTACTTTATTCTTGTTTTTTATTTTGCTTCTGGATATAAAGAAATAATAATAATCCCAATCTTTGATTTCTTATGCATTATAATAGGCTTTTTTCTCTCTGTTTTTTTATTAACAAAGGTATTTGGGATTAGGTGGGTAAAGCCAGCATTTTCTATTTTCATTTCGGAGTTGAAATTTGGCAAGTCGTTATTAGTTACGCAATTACTTCATTGGTTATCTTTTAGCGGTAGTTTAATCTACCTCAGTAGATTTCTTACTCCTGATAACTTCGGCGTATATTCGAATTTCTCAAGGATAGCGTATTTTATAGTTGCTATTTTTCAGCCACTCATACTTGGTATATTTCCCTATGTTGTAAATCTTAGGCAAACGAATTCCCATCAGTCATTTCGTAAAATTAAAAAAGTTATTCTCGGGGTTATATTATTACAGTTTCTAGTTTGTATATCAATATTCACATTGTCTAATTACGTAATTTCCTATTTTTTAGGTTCTCATAAAATTGATTTAGCTCAAATGCAAGTTTTTTACCTTTTTATTCTTTGGGCTTTTTTCCACATTATCAATTTTAGTGTGGCCTACTTTTTATTTATTTCATTTGGTCGTATAAAAAAGTATGAAATTATATATTTGATTTCTACACTTACAGGAATTGGTTTACTTTTCATCCTGCATCCTTTTTTTGGAGCAACAAGTGTAACTTTTTCCCTTGTAGTAATTGAGATAATTATACTTCTATTTCTAGTTGTTTCTGTAAATAAGGATAAAAAATTTTATGCTTAACCAAAGGCCAATTGCATCCTATCTTTTTCTTATTTATATAATCTTTTTAACCCAAGGGATTTTTTTGCTAAAATTCATTTCCTTCCCTATACTTTTTTTTTTAGGAGGGATAATAAAAATTGAAAAAAAAAATTACGCAACTTTTTTTTACATTTTTATGTTTGCAATTGGCCTATGTATGATTATTTATAATTTAGGTATTGGAAATATTGGTTTAAAAGGCTCTGTGGTAGGGGTGTTTGCAATTTTCTTTTGGGCTTTTGGGTTAATTAATCTATTATTTATTTCTAGTTGGATACGGAAATCAACACTTCAAGAAATAAATTGGGTAATTGATAATTTTTTTATTTTTAACTCAATACTTTGTTTTTTCCAATATGGTTTGTTAATGATTAAATATCGAAGTATAAATCCATTTACTAGCGAATTAGGAACAAGTGCAGGGGATTTCATTATTGGCTTTTTTTCCAATTCATCTGTAAATATGATTATTTGTGCTTTCTTTTTTTCCTATTACATGTTTATTAAACTGAACCGAAGGAATGCATTTATTGCAATACTTTGTTTGCTCCTAACGACCTACATGTCAGGAATACTTATTTTTTTAATTACCATAGTTATTTATATTTTTTTTATACGTAAAACAACTTTAACTAAAAGAGTTATTTACCTGTCATCCATACTTTTTTCATTGTTTTTATTTGTTATCATTTCGTATAATAATGTTGAATATGCTATTGGAATATTCTCTTTAATATTTGAAGTTAATCCTCCAAGAAAAATAGTTGCATTTCAGGAAACTTATGAGCTGCTCTCAAGTAATTGGTTGCACTTTTTTGTTGGACTAGGTCCAGGAATGTTTTCATCAAGAGCAGCATTTATTGCAGATGGTGAATATGTAAGCTGGTACCCTTCTGTATTGGCATGGAAGTCTTCACTTTTTGCAAATAATCACTACTTATTGTGGAATCCTGAAGTCCTCAGTATTGATTATAATGATGGCACTGCAAATCAACCCTTTTCCCTTTACAATCAGCTATTGGGCGAGTATGGAATAATTGGGTTCATCTCATTTCTTGCCTTATACATCCGTCATTTTTATACTAAATCCTTAAATAAAAATGTAACAATTTTGTTTATAATGTTCATGTTCGGTTTTATGGTTCTTGATTATTGGTTTGAATACTTGTCAGTTATAGTTTTTTTTGAATTTTTTTGTTGCATTTTGATTAAATATAAAATTAGTAGTAATGAAAAGAATACTCTTTACGGGGCAATTCCCACCCCCTGTTAATGGAGCTTCAATGAATAATCAAAATATCCGAGAAAGCAAACTAATTAGCAATGAATTTTTAATTGATTATATAAACATTGTAACATCCTCTTCCATTGCTGATATTTCTAAATGGAGTTTTAAAAAGATTAAAGATACATCTCGGATAATCTTTGAAATTATAAGAACAGTTCGAAAAAAAAATCATTCCTTAGCAATTCTAACGCTTTCTCCACTTGGTGCAGGGCTTTTTAAGGATATAGCAATTGCATTAGTTTTTAAGGCTTTCAACATTAATATGGTTCTTTTGCTGCATGGCAAAGGAATTAAAGTTTCTTATGGGAAAAATATCTTTTACAAATGGTTTTTGAAATTCACCTTTAAAAAGTCGTATGTAATTACTCTGTCCCATTCCCTCAAGTACGATTACAACTTTTTGAATTTTAAAAAAGATTATGTTTTGACTTGCGGCATCAAACAAGTAGCATTTTCAGATCATTCTTTAAACCGGGTCTACTCGCCATTTCGAATTGTTTTTATGTCTAACCTAGTTAAAACGAAAGGCATCCTTGAATTGATAGACGCAATAGGATTATTACCTGAAAATATTAAACCTTATGTACAACTTGATTTGATATGTAACGAAGGGGATTTAACTTTTGCAGATATTAACAAGTATATTAAAAACTTGGACTTAACCAACAATGTCAATGTTCTAGGGCCTAAGTACGATAAGGAAAAGCAAGATATTCTTTCTAATGGGTCATGCTTTGTTTTAGCTTCCTATTATCCATTAGAAGGTATGCCACTAGCAATACTAGATGGGTTGCAATTTGCCTTGCCGGTAATAGCTTGCAATAATGGGGCAATTCCAGACTTGATTAAGGATGGATTTAATGGCTTTCTGGTGGATGCACAAAACCCACAAATGATAGCAGATAAATTGTCATATTTAATTCTGAACCAAAGCATGTGTAAGAAAATGTCAAGTAATGCTTATCAGTCATTTATAGAAAACTATACTACTGAAAAATTTGAAACAACATTTTGCAGCATTTTAAATGATGTTTCTGTAGATATCCTTAAAAAGTAACCTTTTCAATGAATACAAATACGATTTCAAATTCTCAAATTCCTTTTTTGCTTTCCTCGTTAACAATCGATGACCGTTGTCAATATTCTTTAAACGAAATATTTGAATGGGTTAATCAAAGGCGTTCAAATGTTTTAATTGATATTGATTTAATTAAGTTTTCTGAATTGGAAAACTGGCATTTTGACAATGAAAATGGCAACTTGTATCACGATAGCAAGAAATTTTTTTCGATTGAAGGCATAGATGTAAAAACTGATTGTGGTTCATTCAAACAATGGCAGCAGCCAATAATTAATCAACCAGAAGTTGGTTACCTAGGAATGATTTGCAAGACGATCAATGGAATTTTGCATTTTTTAATTCAAGCAAAAATTGAACCTGGAAATATAAATTTTGTACAACTGTCTCCCACGCTTCAGGCTACAAAAAGTAATTATACAAAAGTTCACAAAGGAAATGCCCCAACATATCTCGAATACTTTAATGGAGATAGGAAAAAGAAAATATTGCTTGACCAACTCCAATCAGAACAAGGAGCTCGTTTCCTGAAAAAAAGAAACCGGAATATCATCATTCTGGTGGAGGAGGAAATAAAAGAACATGAAGATTTCCGGTGGGTTACTTTAGGCCAGATTAAGCAGCTTATGAAATTTGACAATTTAGTCAATATGGATACACGTACGGTGATATCCGCTATTTCCTATGGCACTTTCGATGACAATAGCAGGCAAATAATAGAGCACTTGTTTTATAAGTCAAATGACCACATTGTAGGTATCAATTTTTTAGAGTCTGCTACAAATAAAAATGACGGTTTATTTGAAATAGAAGAAATTATATCATGGATTACAGAGCTAAAAAGCAAATATGAACTAGAGGTGAAAATGATGCCCTTAAAATCAATAAACTCATGGGTTCGAACCGATGAGGATATACATCATGTTGACCACAAATATTTTTCTGTGATTGCGGCAAATGTTTCTATCAGCAACCGTGAAGTTGTAAAATGGTCGCAGCCGTTAATCAAGTCTGCACAAGAAGGGCTGATCGGGTTTGTTATAAAAAAGATAAATGGAATTTATCATTTTCTAGTTCAGGCCAAAGTTGAAGCTGGAAACTTTGATATCTTGGAATTGGCTCCAACTGTACAATGCCTTACAGGCAATTACAGAAAAGGACAAAATGAATATGATGTTTTATACATTGATACAATTTTAAATGCTCCCGAAGGAAAAATTTTTTACAAAACCATGCAATCAGAAGAGGGCGGAAGGTTTTACAAAGAGCAGAACCTAAATATAATTGTAGAAGTTGGGGATGAATTTTCCATTGAAGTACCAGAAAACTACTGCTGGATGACATTAAATCAACTATTCACATTCATTAGGTTCAATAACTATTTAAATATTCAAGCAAGATGCCTCGTGGCCGCAATTTCTTTTTAAAATCTAGGAATCTATGAGTGAAAAAATTCGCATCGGTATTATGGGTTTTGCCAGCATTGCTAAAAGGCTAATGATACCTGCTATTTTGAAAAGCAACGACATTTTTGAATTGGTGGCCATTGCAAGCCGAGATTCAGAAAAAGCAAGGGAAGGCTTTAATCATCCTGAAATAGATTTTTTAACTTATGAAGAACTTATTGAAAGAAATGACATATCTGCCATTTACATGCCATTACCTACAGGTCTACATGAAGAATGGGCAACAAGAGCCCTTTTAAAGAAAAAGCATTTATTGGTTGAAAAGTCTTTTGCAATGGATTATCCGTCAGCACAAAAAATAATAGAATTAGCTGCTAAGCAAAACTGTGTGGTGATGGAAAACTTCATGTTCTGCCACCATTCACAACATCAATGGATAAAGGAGTTGCTTTCTTCGAATGCAATAGGAAAAACAAGAGTATTTCGGAGCCAATTTGGTTTTCCGCCCTTAGAGCATTCAAATTTCCGATACAATAAAGAAATGGGAGGTGGTGCTTTGTTGGATGCAGGTGCTTATACGATTAAAGCCAGTCAGATGTTTTTTGGAAACCAGCTAGAGGTGGAAAGTGCAGTTCTGCATGTTAGTAAGGAAACTGGGGTTGATATGTATGGCAATGCTACTCTAATAAATAACGAAGGAATTGTGTGCCAACTGTCGTTTGGGTTTGATAACCATTATCAATGCAATTATGAATTTTGGGGAAGTAAAGGAACGCTAGTGGCAAAAAAAGCATTTACACCCAAGCCAGAAGAAAAGCCAGTAGTGCTTTTGGATGCGGCAACTGAAAACAAAAGAGTTGAGTTGGAGCCAGATAACCACTTCGTAAAAATTCTAAAGGCATTTCATACCAACATATCGAAAGGCAACTATCAATATACTTTCAATGAAATTTTAGCTCAAAGTTTGTTGTTGGATCAAGTTAGAAATAAAGCAAAGAAATTTTATATATGAAAATTCTTTTTTTAGGGTGCAACGGATATCTTGGTAAGCATCTTTGCCAATATATGTCTGATTTGGGGAACGATGTTTATGGAGCAGACATTGCGGATTCAACGGAGTTGACATTTCTCAATAGCTATACTAAAGTCGATGTAGCAAAAAGTAATAGTCTCATTGGTATCGATCTAAATGTTGACTTTATTTTCTTTTTTTCTGCAATTACTGGTACAATAGCAGCATACGACTCCTTTGAAAAATACATTGATGTAAATGAAAAAGGGATATTGAATTTATTAAATAGTATTAGGTCAACAAGTTTCCGTCCCCAAATCATTTTTCCTTCTACAAGGCTTGTCTATAAAGGCAAAACAGGTACACCTTTACCGGAGGATGCAGAAAAAGAATTTAAAACTCTTTACGCATTGAATAAATGGACCGGGGAACAATTGCTTGAGCAATACAGCAAATACTTTAATGTGCCTTACACAATTTTCAGAATTTGTGTCCCTTATGGAAACAGCTTTGGAAACGCATATTCATATGGTACCATAGGCTTCTTTATACAAAGTGCCATTTCCAAAAAAGCGATCAATCTTTATGGTGATGGCACCTATATGAGAACATTTACGCATGTGGATGACATATGTGGCCAAATTTATAGAAGCCTTTCGGAAAAATCTGCCGTGAATGAAATTTTCAACATCGATGGCGAAACTTTTTCCTTGAAAGATGTGGCGATGCATATTGCCGGAAAATATGAAGCAGCAATTAAATTTGTTGAATGGCCAGAGCCTGAAAAGTTTACAGAGACAGGAGATACGATATTCGATGGCTCCAAAATTAATCAGTTACTAAACGGCAGTACCATTAGCCAATCTTTGGTTGAATGGATAAGTAAACTATAGTATTAGGGAATGAATATAAATTTTCATACACATACAAATTATTCGTATGACGGGTATAATTCATTTGCAGGAATATACCGTGAGTGCAGAAAAATGAAAATGAAGGCAATATGTATCACAGACCATGATACAATAAAAGGTGGTTTGGCGTTTGTTGAATGGTTAAAAAAATGGAAAAAAAATGATTTAGAAGTAGTTCTAGGTGTAGAAATTACATGTTCAGACGGAACCCATATTATCGGTTTGTTTGTACACAAAGAAATTGTTAGCGGATTAACGCCACCCTCTGTAGTCAATGAAATAAAAAGCCAAGGAGGGTTTGTGTATTTTCCTCATCCTTCAAGAAAAGACGGCATTCTTAACTCAAAATATGCGGATGAAGTGCTTAGCCAGGGCGACTTCTATGAAATATTTAATGGTAAAGTGAATAATGCTTTCAATAAAGAAGCAGCAAATTTTTTTGCAAACAAATATCCTAGAATCAAACCTTTGGCTGGAAGTGATGCACATTATAATGCAGATTTAAGGAAAGCTTTTTGTGCATTAAATTCCATTAGGGAATATGAAACGGTTAGGGAATATTTAGATTCCTATAAAAGAAATGAAGTTACAGTATCCATCTATGGGTTCCCTAAAACAACAAGTGGAAACAATTATTTTAATCTCTATTATGAAAATAAGGAAAAAATTAAATTGCCAGGCTGGATTAAATCTATAGCAAAAAGGGTATTTCCACTTTATAAGAATCTGAAGGAACGAAATAAGGCGTTTGGACTAACATTGATAAATCCAAACGATTAGGTCATTAGTAAAATTGATGTGTATGCTTATTTTTTTTTTAAGAAGTAGTACAATAAAAAACCAAATTATAAAATTGCATGGAACTGGCAGGTATAAACATTAGAAACCTAAGAAATGGATTTTATTTATTAAATAACTATCCCAAATTTTTAGAGTCGCAATTTTATTCAAAAGAAGCAATTCAAGAAATACAAAGAAAGAAATTGCAGCACATCGTATCTACCGCAGTTAAAACGGTGCCATTTTATAAAAAATTTTCTAGCCAAATTGATATAGACAATTTTAAGGTTTCGGATTTGAACCAGTTTCCTATAATAAATAAGCAGATTATAAGAGAAGATTATAATTCTTTTATTTCCGAAAAATACAGTCCGGATGTATTGAAATACAAATCAACCTCTGGTTCTTCAGGGCAGCCTTTTAAAATTCCAAAAGCTTATTATAGCGATGCAATAGAACAATGCATGATGTATAGGGCATGGTCAATGAATGAATTGTATAAATATAAGATTCATGATCCTTGTATTGTCTTGCGGAGTTTTTCACCTAAGCAAGGCGAGTCACCTTATAAGGTTGATCGAATATTGAATTATTGGTACCTTTCTCCGTTTGATATTAATCAAGAAAATCTGAATTCCTATATTGGATTTATTAAGAAGTCTAAGGCAGCTTTACTTCGTGGATATCCAAGTTCATTATATATCCTTACACTATTATTGAAAAATAACAACATCAAATTACCTCAAATAAAAACATTATTTACTTCTTCTGAAAACCTTTTACCAAACTATCGGAAAGTAATTCAAGATTATTGGGGCATTCCTCTAATAGATTGGTATGGCCAAAACGAGAGAACAGCAACCGTACAAATGTGTCAATTTGGAACCTATCATAACAATGACGAATACGGATTGATTGAGTTGGCGGAGAACAATGAAATTATTGCAACCTCCCTAACCAACGATATCATGCCTTTAATTAGATATGCAACGAGTGATATCGCAACACCAACAAAAGTCAATCAATGTAAATGCGGAAGAGGGTTGAGTATTCCATTCGCAGGTATTGATGGTAGATCAGATGATTTGTTGGTAAAGGCAGATGGAACAATCATTGCTACAGTTAATATCTATAATGGGATGGAAAAATTTCCAGACGTTAAACAATTTAAGATATTACAACAAGAAGATAAATCTCTGTTGTTATATCTTTCAGAAAATCGCAAATTAGACCAGCAGTATATTTGGGCGATTGAGGATGAATTGAAGCAACGATTGGGTGATGTAACAATCAAAACCACTATTGTAAAAGATATTGAGCGAAATAAAAACACAGAAAAAATAAAGTCGATAGAATCGATGATTAAAAATTAAACATATGATTAAAGGATTAACAAAAGAGGAAGCCGTTTTAGTACAGCACATTAAATTATTGAAACAGCAGGCTGGGTCACACTCTCCCAGTTTATTTACTATTAAGGAGCAATTGCCTGAACTTAAAATGAATATTGATGCTTGCTTTTTATCAAACCCTTATGCAACAGATCTTTTTCTGGATTACTTTAAAAAGGAACTTTTGGGCGAGGATCTAGCAATACGGGATATGCTTGAATTTTATCCTTCACAGAACAATGTTATAGCCTCCTCATTGGCCTCTTTCCTCAAGGTTCCTGCGGAAATGCTTTTTGTTGGAAATGGTGCGATAGAAATAATTCAGGCTGTAGTTCACAACTTCACAAACAATAAAATTATTGTTAATATACCAACTTTTTCATCTTACTATGAATTTGTAAAACCTGGTGTAAGCATTGTGTTCAATAAACTAAAAAAGGAAGAAGAATACAAGCTTAACGTTTCTGATTTGTTACAACTCGTTAAATCTGAAGAACCTGATACAGTAGTTTTAATAAATCCGAATAATCCCAATGGCGGTTATATAACCAAAAATGAAATAGCCGAATTGTTAGAGGGGCTAAAAAAAGTTGGAACAGTACTTTTGGATGAAAGTTTCATTCATTTTGCCTTTGAAAACGAAAATATGGATCCATTGAGTTATGTGGATATGGTATTAAAATACCCCAATGTTGTTACTATCAAAAGTATGTCAAAAGATTTTGGGATAGCTGGGATTAGAGCCGGATATGCTATTATGCATCCTAATCGAATAAAGCAGTTGCTTTCAAACGGTTTTTTATGGAATTCAAATGGGTTAGCAGAATATTTTTTTAAACTTTATACCAGAGAGCAGTTCCAAAATGAATATGAAATTGTAAGAAAGAAATATATAAGAGATACGCAGGAATATTTTAAAGAGCTAAAAGAAATTAATGGCATTAAACAATATCCCAGTCAAGCGAATTTTGCTTTACTAGAGTTAGAATCTGGAATTTCTGCCGATGATTTTGCTTTTGGCCTTTTGGTTAAATCTGGAGTTTATACACGTACTTGTTCTGATAAAATTGGGTTGGAAGGTGAATTTATTCGTCTAGCTTCAAGGTCAAGTGAAGAGAACAAACAAATTATTCAAGCAATAAAGAGTGCCCTTTAATACAAATGAAACAGTTAATACAGAATTTTAAGACAGGCGAATTATATGTAGATGAATTACCTGCACCAGCTTTATCTAATGCAATGGTTTTAGTTGAAAATGAATTTTCGTTAATTAGTGCTGGTACAGAAAAAGGTACTGTAAAAGTAGCTCAATCTTCATTAATTGGAAAAGCTAAGCAACGCCCCGATTTAGTAGCTCAGGTATTACAAAATATTAAGAAAGAAGGCTTGATGGCTACTTTGGAAAAAGTACGTACCAAGCTAGATTCTTTAAAAGCATTGGGTTATAGCACTGCCGGTATTGTAAAAGCATCTATGGACACAAACGGCAAATTTAAGGCTGGGGATCGTGTAGCTTGTGCAGGTCAGGACTATGCTTCTCACGCAGAAGTTGTTGCGGTTCCCCAAAATCTTGTTGTTAAGATCCCAGATAACGTTTCCTTTGAAGAGGCAAGTTTTACAACATTGGGTGCTATTGCCTTACAGGGAGTACGACAAGCAAATCCAAAGTTAGGTGAAACCGTTTGTGTAATTGGTTTAGGTTTATTAGGGCAAATTACTTGTCAATTATTGGCTGCAAATGGGTGTAGAGTTTTTGGTATAGATGTTTCTAACTCAATGGTAGAGCTTGCAAAAAAGGTAAGTAAAACAGAATCTATTACTCGAAATGATGCAGGCTTAAAAACTGCCGTTGAAACGTTTACGAGAGGCTATGGTTTCGACAAAATTATTATTACTGCTGCTGCTCCAACCAACGACCCCATTGAACTCTCGGCTGAAATTGCTAGAAAAAAAGGAGAAATAATTATTGTAGGTGCTGTAAAAATGGATTTACCAAGAGAGCCTTATTTTTTTAAGAAAGAACTTGAATTAAAAATGTCCTGTTCTTATGGTCCTGGTCGTTACGATAAAGTGTATGAAGAATTGGGCAATGATTATCCTTTTGCTTATGTGCGTTGGACAGAGCAAAGAAATATGGAAGCTTTTTTAGATTTGGTTGCTTTAGGAAGAATGAATTTAAAAGAATTAATTACGCATACTTTCGAAATTGATGATGCAATAAAAGCTTACGATTTAGTTTTAGGTAAAGTACAAGAACCGTTTGTAGGTATTTTGTTACGTTATCCACCCAATGGCAATAAACATTCAAAAAGAATACCAACGGTATCCAAACCAACCAATGGAAAAATAATAACCTCATTTATTGGGGCAGGTAGTTTCGCTCAAAGCTATTTAATTCCTAATTTAAAAGGATTAAACGTTAAATTAGACACGGTTGTTACTAATAATGGCATTAATGCAAAAAATGTTGCCGGAAAATTTGGATTTTCTTCTGCATCCACTAACGCGGAAGAAGTGTATCAAGATAAAAATACACAAGTAGTTTTTGTAGCATCAAGGCACGATAGTCATGCAATGTATGTTGAAAAAGCCATTCAAGCAGGCAAACATGTGTTTGTAGAAAAACCTTTATGTTTGAACGAAGCAGAATTAGCATCTATTCAAACGTTAATGGAAAATAACACCCAATCCTTGGTGATGGTAGGTTTTAATAGAAGGTTTGCTCCGGTTGCTGTTGAGCTAAACAATATTTTCTTAAAAATAACAGAACCTAAAGTGGTAAATATTCGTGTGAATGCAGGTTTTATACCTTTAGATCATTGGACACAACAAGCAGAAATTGGTGGGGGTAGAATTGTTGGTGAAATTTGTCACTTTATTGATCTAATGCAATTCTTTACCAATTCTACTCCTATAAAAGTATATGCTGATTGTATTGATAGCGATAGTATGCAAGCAAAAAATGATGATAATATTGCCATTGTTATTCGTTTTGCAAATGGTTCTATTGGTAACTTAATTTATGTTGCTAATGGAGATAAATCTTTACCTAAAGAGCGAATTGAAGTTTTTGGTGGAAATATTTGTGGTGTAATCAACGATTTTAAAGATGGAGCTATTTATAAAAATAATCAAACAACTTTATTAAAATCTTCTGGCAAAGGACATAGCCAAGAAGTAGCTGCTTTTATCAAATCAATTGAACAAGGAGCGGTATCACCAATTTCATTTGACTCTATTTTTTCAACAACCCTAACAAGCTTTAAAATTTTAGATGCAATAAGAACTGGATTGCCGCAAAAAATCTAGAATAATTTTATTTTAAAATGGAAAAAATATTTGAACAAAGTTTAAATAGGTTAACAGAGTATGTTGAAAAAGAAGCTTACAAAGGGTGGGATCCTTATGATGGTTTAAATAGTACATTTTTTAATAAGTTGCCTATTATTAGTTCAAACCGAATTTGTAAATTAATTTGGATTCAACTATTTAAACGCTTGCCCATAAATCTAAGAAACTTCTTTGGTGTACCAAAAGGATATAATAGCAAAGGAATTGCCCTTTTCTTAAGTGGATATTGTAAATTATATATATCAAATAAAAACAATTCTACATTAGAAAAAATACACTTTTTGGCAAAACTATTATTATCTATGAAATCTGAAGGATGGAGTGGGTATTGTTGGGGGTACAACTTTGATTGGCAAGCAAGAGCATTTTTTCAACCTAAAAATACTCCAACGGTGGTGGCTTCTGTGTATGCAGCTTCGGCACTTTTGGAAGCATATGATCTCACAGGAAAACAAGATTACTTAGATGCTGCAATTAGTTGTGGCAATTTTATAACAAAAGATTTAAATAGAACATACGATTCTGAAGGCGATTTTTGTTTTTCATATTCACCCCTTGATAAATCTATAGTTTATAATGCAAGTTTATTAGGTAGTAAATTATTAGCTAATTTATATAAATACACTAATAATGATTTATACAAGGAAGAAGCTAGAAAATCAGTAAAATTTTGTGTAAAAAATCAACATTCTAATGGAGCTTGGGCCTATGGTCAACAAAGCTTTCATTATTGGATAGACAACTTTCATACAGGATTTAATCTCGAATGTATTTATTCTTATCAAAACTGTACTGGAGATAATAGTTTTTCTAAATCAATTGAAAAAGGGTTCGATTACTATATAAATACTTTTTTTGAGCCCGATGGTAAAGCTAAATATTATCATAATAAAACTTTTCCAATTGATATTCATTCACCAGCACAATTAGTTGCAACGCTGTACTGCCTTAATAAATTCACTGAACATAAGGAGCTTTGTGAGAAGGTTCTTTTATGGACAATAAACAATATGCAAGATAAAAGCGGTTTCTTTTTTTATCAAAAGAAACCGCTTTTATCTTCTAAAATTTCATACATGCGTTGGGCACAGGCTTGGATGTTTAATGCATTACATACGTATAAACTAGTTACAAATGAGAGTTGAGTTATTTAACTGCCCTATTGATGCAATTACTTTAGAAGATACAATTGAAAAAATAAATGAGGCGATAAAGAGTAAAAATCAAATTCACCATGTAGTAGTAAATGTAGCTAAGCTAGTACACATGCAGAAGAATAAGGTTTTGAAAGAATCTGTGGTACATTGCGACATCATAAACGCAGATGGGCAGGGTGTAGTTTTGGCTGCAAGGTTGTTAGGAAAAAAAATACCAGAGAGAGTTACAGGTATTGATTTAATGGAAAGCATAGTTAAGATGGCTTATGAAAAAAAGTACAAAATTTATTTTTTTGGAGCCGAAGAGTTGATTGTTCAAAAAGTTGTTGAAAAATACCGAAACCTTTACTCCTTAGATATTGTTGCAGGATTTAGAAATGGCTACTATAATATAGAAGATGAATCTAAAATTGCAATAGAAATTGCCAATTCGAAACCAAACATATTGTTTGTTGCAATGGGATCTCCGAAGAAGGAAAATTTTCTTTATACAAATAAAGCTATTTTAAAGGAAATAAATCTCATAATGGGGGTTGGTGGGAGCTTTGATGTAATAGCCGGAAAGGTGAGACGTGCACCAAATTGGGTTCAAAAAGTTGGCATGGAATGGTTTTTTCGAATGTGCCAGGAACCAAGAAGGTTATTTAAACGCTATTTTGTTACCAATTTAGCTTTAATAAAACTAATTGTAGTCGAAAAAGTTAATCAGCTAAAATAAATTATGAGACACAAGTATGCAGCTTTCATAAGGTTCTTGAATTTCACATTTGATATTTTCATTGTAAACATCTCAATGATAATTGTATCAGTTAAATATAACAATGATATCAATATTTTTTCCTTGTTCAACAATAAGATTGTTTTGTTCACTTGGATTTCAATTAATATAAGTTGGATATCAGCTGCTTTTTTTACAGATAATTATAAACTAAGAAACTTAATATATTTTAAGGAAGGGTTTAAAAACTCATTAGAAGCTTTTTTTTTATTTTTTTTATTCTTAGGAAGCATCAATTTTTTTTCCGACTCTAAAGTCTTTTTTACAAAAGAGTCAATAATAGTATACTTTTCATTATTTGCAATTTTTTTTTGGGGAGCTAGATTTTTGTTCTACTTATTGAAAAAAAGGTATGGGTTGGAATTATATACAGGAAGAAAGGTTCTTTTAATAAGTTCTGAAAATATTGCAAACGAATTAAGTATTTTATTTTATGAAAAAAAGGAGTTCGGGTTTCTTTATTCTGGCTTTATTTCTGATTCGGGGTTTTTGGAGGATAAGAATTCTTTTCTTAATCAATTGTTCCAGAAACTAAAAGATTTAGAAATAGAGGAAGTTTTTTTTGCCAAATCACAAATTAAAGGGGAAGAGTTGCACGAGCTTATTCAAGATTTGGATCAACGCACTATTAGAGTTAGAATTATTCCAGATTTTTTTAGTTTTTATACAAAACCTCAAAGTTTATTATTCATAGGAAACATTCCCTTACTTTCTATACGTGACGAGCCACTACAAAGCTTATTTAACAGAATGGTGAAAAGAGGGTTTGATGTTCTTTTTTCGTTATTGGTCATTGTTTTAATCTTCACATGGTTATTTCCAATTTTGGCGTTGCTCATTAAAATTGAGTCTAAAGGGCCAATATTTTTTAAACAATTAAGATCTGGAAGAGATAATGTTCAATTCTGGTGTTATAAATTTAGATCGATGAAACTAAACGATAATGCCAATTTAATTCAAGCCACTAAATCTGATGTAAGAATAACTAAAATTGGCCGGTTCATTCGCAAAACGAGTTTGGATGAATTTCCGCAATTTATTAATGTTTTATTGGGAAATATGTCTGTAGTGGGTCCAAGGCCACATATGATAGCACATACCCAAGAATATTCAAGTCTTGTTGATAAGTACATGATAAGACACTTTGTTAAACCTGGAATAACAGGATGGGCTCAAGTTAGTGGCTATAGAGGTGAAATTACTAAGGTAGAAGATTTAAAAAAGAGGGTTGAACATGATATTTGGTATATTGAACATTGGTCTTTGTTTCTTGACTTTCAAGTAATATTACTAACTGTTTATAATATCATAACTGGAGATGATAAAGCTGCATAAATTATTGTAAATTTTCTCATGAAAAAAATAATCATATTTCTTCTTCTGCCAGTTTTCTCAGTTTGTCAAACTAGCTCTTTTATTAAATTACAAAATTCTTATCTTCAACAAATATTCGAAGAGTATTCAAGAGCTAACTACTTATCGCTTGATTATTTGCACAAAAATGGTTATTTAGATTCTCGAATACCATTCGATTCTATCGTTTTTAGCAAGTTTAAAATACAAAATACGAATCAACCTAAAAAAGGAAGTGCCTTTTTTGAAAATTTATTTAGAAATGGGAGTTTAGTAACTTTAACTTCAGATGAGAAGAAAAATAAAATTTCTATAAACCCTTTATTCAACTTTGAGTATGGTAAAACAAAATCGAGCAATTTATATCATCTAAATAGAGGTATTCGATTAGACATTAACCTCAATAATAGAATATTTATTTCGTCTAGTATTTACGAAAACCAAAGTAAGTTTCCTGATTATATTCAACAGTATATCGATTCTTTAACTGTTGTACCTGGCATGGGTAAAGCAAGGTACAACAGCAATAAAATTGAGTATGCATTACCCTTAGGTTTTATTGGCTACAAAGCATCTAAAAACTTTTATGTAGAAGTGGGTAATGATAAAAATTTCATAGGAAGTGGTCATAGATCTTTGTTGTTATCTGATGTAGCCTATAGTTATCCTTATTTAAAATTACAAGCCAATTTTGGAAAATTTAGTTTCATGAATTTGTGGGGCCAATTTACCGATGCAAGTAAAGGTTGGAGAAACTTAAATGGCTATGATAAAAAGTATGCTAGTTTCAATACGTTGAGTTACAAAGGAATTAAAAACTTGCAGTTTAGTTTATTTCAATCTATTGTATGGACTAATAGAGATAGCTTAGGTAAAGCAAGAGACCAAGAATGGGGCTATTTTATTCCAATAATTTTTTTAAACTCAGTTAATTTTAATAATGGGTCACCCGATAACAATTTAATAGGGTTTGATGTAAACTTTCAGTTGAAAAAACATACCGTATTTTACGGTCAGTTAATTATAGACGATTTAAATATAGGTGAGCGAAAAAATGGAAGAGGATTTTTTCAAAATAAGATAGGTTTTCAACTTGGAATAAAAACTTTTAAGGCATTTAATGTTGAAAATTTATATGCACAGGTTGAGTTAAATACGGTTAGACCATATACTTATGCAAATAAAGCTCCATCCATTAATTACACACATTATGGCGAAGCATTGGCACACCCAATTGGTGCTAACTTTAGAGAAATTTTATTTAGAACAAATTATAAAATTAATCGTTTTTTAATTGAAGGGTCATTCATGTATGCGATAGTTGGAAATGACATTGGAAATAGCCATTGGGGGAGAAATATTTTTAAATCTGATTACGCTTCACAAAATGGTATTTTCTCTTTTAATAACACAACTGCTCAAGGGCTTAAAACCAATATCTTAAATAGCAACATTGTTCTTAATTATTTAATGAACCCAATTACCAACTCAAGATTTTCTGTTAACCTAACTTACAGAAGTGAAAAGAGTAGTTTTCAAAATATTAAAGACATAATCGTTTCAATATCATTTAGTACTGCACTAATAAATTATTTAAAGGATTTCTAATTAATTTTTGGATTTAGTTTCAGTAATAGTAAGTAACCAACAAATAATTAATGGCAATGGGCTAGAAAGAAATAACCTAGTTCCAGAGATGAGTTCTTTTTGATTTTCTGAAAAAAATTGCCATTTATATTGAATTAAACCAAATAATCCGATTAAGATTATTCCTATAAAGTAAACCAAAAGTAGGATCTTAAAAACCCACTCATACTTACTTTTATAAAAAGCAATTAAACTTATAACACCAACTGAAATTAGCCATAAAAAGCGTTGTATTTGTTGTATTAATGGTTTAGAGGAGTTTGAAATTTTGTTTATTTCTTCAGTCTTGTCATAACCAATCCAACAAACTATCAAAATAAGTAGTAATGATAATGGTAATCGAAAGTTATACTTCATCTTGTAATTTGTTTTTTGTATAATTGATCCACAATAAGAACATTATACCATAAATTATTAATTTAAATATATAATGATGGGCTACTTCTGATAGTATAGCATTGTGAATGTTTAATAAAGTTATGGCATAACATCTCAATGTATTTAAAACAAAAATTAGTATTACCCCTATCGACCCATATTTAAAAACTTTTCCAATTTTACTATCAAAGGCAAAAATAAATCCTAGAAATAAAACATAAAGTTCTAGTCCATTGCAACCATCTGCAAAGCCAACTACTTTCCTATCATTCAAATATATTGACGTTTTTGGCAGGGGGTTCAGTTGTTCTGTAATTTCAATTTTTGAAGTTGGATAGTTAATAGAGAGCAATTGTTTGGTTAGATATGTTGTAACATATGTTAACTGTTTATCTGGAAATCTAATAGGATATAGTATAGTGTGGTAAGTGATTTTCCAAACCAAAAAAATCACCAAACTTCGAATTAGAAATGTTTTAACTGCTTTAGGAAGAATAATGGATGGGATAATTGACATATACTATTGATTGGGCTATAAAAATTTTTATTTTCCTTGTTTTGCAAATTTATATTATAAAACATATGGGTCTAAATAATATTCTCTTCACAATTCGTCTCAATAATCCAATATTTTTACAGCCTTTAAAATAATTGGGTGTATATAATAACCTCTTCTACAAATAATAAGGCTATCACAGAGTTGAAACAGCAGATTTTTGAAAAAGCATTGGCCATAAACCAAAGTTTTGCCAAACGGTGTTTCGATGTAGTATTTTCTTTTTTCTTCCTACTTTTTATTTTTTCCTGGTTATATCCATTAATTGCCGTTGCCATTAAGTTAGAATCGGGTGGCCTTGCCTTGTTTGTTCAAGAAAGAATTGGCATTAATGGCAAAGTGTTTAAATGCTTTAAATTTAGAACACTAAAAAACAATCAAGTTTCTAACAGTATAGAAAATTTAACAATGGGTTACAATGCCCCAGTTACCAAAGTTGGGGCTTTTTTGAGGGATAAAAACTTGGACGAACTTCCACAGTTTATTAATGTATTATTAGGCAACATGAGTATCGTTGGGCCTAGGCCACATGCAATTCCTTTTCATAACATGTACGCTGAGTTTATCGACAATTTAAACGACCGTTTATTAATTAAACCTGGTATTACTGGTTTGGCACAAATAAATGGATTAAGAGGAGATGTAGAAGATAAAGCACAAAACAAAATAAATATTCAACAAAGAATTAATTGCGATATCGAATACATTAATAATTGGTCCTTTTCCAAAGATTTGTTCATCGTAAAAAAAACCATCTTCAAATAAGTCGAAATGCAAATATCCATCATCAATCAATCAAACAACCCATTACCCGAATATGCAACTTCTGGCTCTTCAGGTATGGATATTAGAGCAAATATTATTGAACCAATTATATTACAGCGATTAGAAAGAACTTTAATACCAACAGGCTTATTTGTAGAAATTCCACTTGGTTACGAAGCCCAAATTAGGCCAAGAAGTGGCTTGGCCATTAAACAAGGTATAACTTGCCTAAATACGCCTGGCACAATAGATGCAGATTATAGAGGCGAAATAAAAGTAATTTTAATCAATTTATCTAACGAGCCGCAAGCTGTTAACCCTGCAGATCGTATTGCACAAATGGTATTTGCTAAAATTGAACAAGTTAACTTGGTGCAAGTAGAAATTATTAACGAAACAACAAGAGGTACCGGTGGCTTTGGACATACTGGAAAACAATAAATTTGTAGCATGCGAAAATTACTTTTATTAATTCTTCCGATAGTTATATGCTGTTTTTCTTGTAGCACTACAAAAAAAGTTGAAACCATACAAACAGCCATTACCAAAAAAGATACTACTGAAGTAATAGTTGTAATTGAAAAACCTAAAATAGATTCGGTTGCCATTGTTAAAAGTATTTTACAAAAAGTACTTAAACAAAGGGTTGATTTTTCAACTTTTTATGCCAAAATAAAAATAGATTTTGAAAGTGCTAATGAAAGCAAAGGTTTTACAGCTTATTTATACATGAAAAAAGATAGTGCCATTTGTGTAAGACTTGTAGGAAGCTTTTTGGGCATAACCAAAGAAGGTGTTGTGGCTAAAATAACTAAGGATAGTGTTGTAGTTATTAATAAAATTGAAAAAACTGTACAAAAACGGGCCATTACTTACTTACAAGAAGTTACTAAAATACCATTTGATTTTACCACCTTACAAGACATTTTAATTGGAAACCCTGTTTTTATAGATAGCAATGTAGTGTCTTATAGAAATGGGGATAATGAGTTGGCTGTTTACATGGTTGGTTCATTATTTAAACACTTGGTGTCGTTAGATAAAGCAGATTTCAAAGTTTTAAATAGTAAACTCGATGATACAGATCCACTAAAAAACCGAACCTGTAATATATCTTTTAGCAATTATGAAAATAAAAATGGAACATCATTTTCTACTTACAGAAAAATTTCGGTTGCAGAAAAATCTAAATTAGATGTTTGGTTAGATTATAAACAGTACACCTTTAACGAGCCTTTAACGTATATGTTTAATATTCCCAAAAATTATAAGAAGCAATAATTTGTTCTCCACATTAGCGTTAAGTTTACCCAATAATGCAATAATTTTTACACATTAATATTCTGGTACTTTGTTTTTAACTAATTATGTAATTAGTTGAATAGTGTTATCTAGTTAATTAATGACCATTATTCATGTATAAAATATTTTAGTATGCAAAAATTATTGCTATTTATTGCCTTTACAACATTTGTAATTTTTGCAAATGCCCAACCTGGTAATAAAGATGAATTAGCTAAAAAAGAAAGTGAGTTAAGAAAAGAAATCAATGATCTTTCTAATAGTCTCATGCAAATTCAACGAAATAAAAAAGCTTCAGTTGCTCAAGTTGCTGCAGTGCAAAGAAAAATTGCTGCAAGAGAAGAATTAATTAATACGATAAGCAAACAGGTAAAATTATTAGACGAAACCATTTATTTAAATGAGTTAGAAATTTATAGAATGCGTAAAGAATTAGATACGCTTAAAAATAAGTACGCACAAAGTATTGTATTTGCATATAAAAACAGAAGCAGCTATCAGTACCTAAATTTTTTATTTTCATCAACCAGTTTTAACGACGCTGTTAAAAGAATGACTTATCTTAAGAGCTATCGTCAGTTAAGAGAAACTCAGGTAAGTAATATTGTAAAAACCCAGCAAGTATTGCAAACTAAAATTGGCACTTTAACTAACTCAAAAAAAGAGCAAAGTGTGGTAATGCAAACCCAGCAAGGGCAATTGAAAGACTTAGAAATTGATAAAAAAGATAAAGATCAAGTACTTAATCAGTTAAGAGGCCAAGAAAAAGAAGTATCTGCTCAAATTCGTAAAAAAGAAAAGCAACGACAAGATATGAAAGTGGCAATTGCCGCAATTATTAAAAGAGAAATTGCCGAAGCCGAACGTAAAGCAAGATTAGAAAGAGAAAGATTAGCAGCAGAAGCAAAAAAGAATCAAGCAAAATTACTAGCAGAAAGTAATGCAAAAAATGCAACCCCATCAAAAGCCGGTACTACAAGCAATGCATCTACAACTCCTAAATCCACAACTCCTAAAACTTCAGAACCTGTTACTAGTATGACAACTACTACTGCCAAAACAAGAGATTATAGTGCTTTAGAAAGCACAGCAGAAAATGTAGTAGTATCAAAAAGATTTGAAGAAAGAAATTTACCTTGGCCGGTAAACATTGGAACAATCATTATTCCTTTTGGAACATATAGTGCAGGTCCAAAATTAATTGGTAATAGCGATGGTATAGAAATTGCTTTGCCTGAAGGTACTACTGTAAAATGTGTTGCAGATGGTAAAGTGTCTTTTGTTGGTGATGTGGGTGGAGAACAAGTGGTAATGGTAAAACATGGCAAATACATTACTGTTTATAGTCACTTATCAGCAATTACAGTTTCAAAAGATCAAGAAGTAAAATCAGGAACTCAAATTGGGAAATCTGGCATAGGTAGTGATGGCGATGGTGCTATACTTTTTATGGTTACCAACGACAAAGGCATCCCATTGAATCCAAAAAATTGGTTAAGATCAAAATAACTCAACAATGTATTTTACAAAAAAGCCGCCAAAATTGGGCGGCTTTTTTGTTTATAAACCTGTCCCGTCCTGAAATAGCGATACACAAAACACAATCGTTATGTCAACAACTACAAATTATGTAAAGCGAAGTCAAAGAGATTACAGTATTTCCTTGAAGGTTCAGATTATCCAACAAATTGAACAAGGAAAACTATCTA
>JANOZK010000014.1:0-59356 GCA_031429335.1 Chitinophagaceae bacterium
TTTTTTGGTAGTCGGGAGGACAGGATTCGAACCTGCGACCCCTTGGTCCCAAACCAAGTATTCTACCGGGCTGAACTACCTCCCGAAAACTATTCTCTTTTTGAAGACCCTCCTGCTATAAAGCAGGATATTCTACCGGGCTGAACTACCTCCCGAAAACTCATTCTCTTTTTGAAGACCCTCCTGCTGTAAAGCAGGATATTCTACCGGGCTGAACTATCTCCCGAAAATAATGATGTATTACAATCAAGTATTTATTTGGTTGGGGTGCAAATATAGGTGGGTGAAGTCGAAAAACAAATTATCTACTTTAATTTTATGCAATTGTGTGTATATTTTATAAAAAATAGACTACCATTTTATGGTAGTCTATCATTATCAACAAGGAGGATTCAAAACAAGCTTATTTTTTTATTTGATACCTTAACATAAACTCGTGTGCATTTACATTGGTAATACTAGTTGGGTTATTATATACATCGAAAGAGTAATCAATAGAAAAGCCTTTTGCTACATTTAAACCAAACATTAAATTAACATTTCCGGTAAAGCTTAATGCAGCACCTGTCCAACATATCTCAGCATATTTAAACCTCGTACCTACATTAAATTCAGTTGGTGCATTTGGAAAATATATAACCATAAAGTTGGGTATCATACTCATTGTTTCATCTAAATTTATTTTGTATGATCCATTGGCATAAAAATGTCTATACAATCTAGCATCTTGACTTCTATTTAAATTACCTGTATAATTGTCTAATCTAGTTTGTAAAATCTGCGAAACGGCAACACCCAATTGTAATCTTTTATTGGTATAAGCAACCCCAAAACCAGCATTGTATTGCATACTTTTATTGCCATTACCAATTGCCGGATCTGCACCCAAATATTCTGACAACTTAGATTGATCTATTAAAAATTGTTGAAATCTGTTTTCTATTCCAATAGAAAGTTTAGCTCCATTGTCTAAATTAATATGCTTAGCAACCGATACTGATAAACCAGTTCTAGAAGTTGGCCCAGTTTTATCGCTATAGGCATAACCACTAATACCTAATTTCTGTTTTGGTAATGCAAATGAACCATAGATAGTACCAGTTTTTGGGCCACCATTTATATTAGCCCATTGTGTTCTATAATTTACACCTACAAATGAATTTTCGCCCAATCCTGCAAAACCTGCATTGTGAATGATACTTTGCATTTCGTAAAACACAGAAGTTTGTAATTGTTGTGCATCAACTTTTGTAAGGCCAACAAATAAAATAGTTATAATTAGTATCTTTTTCATTTAAAATATTTTTAATTGATTAACGTATAATGGTTACATCACCAGAAAGCCTTACCACATTTCCATTTATTAAAGTATAGGTAACATAGTAATAATAAGTTGCGTCTGGTAGTTTTTCGCCTTTATACATACCATCCCAATTATTTTGATAATCTTGGTTTACATACACATTGTGGCCATATCTGTTATAGACGATAACACTAACTTTTGTAACACAAGCACCGCCTTGATTTGTAGTTAACCATCGGTCGTTTATTCCATCGCCGTTAGGTGTAAATGCACCCATTGGTTTAACACAATATGGCAATACAGATACTGTTGAATTTGCAGAACCAGAACAACCATTTGCATCGGTAACAGACAAGGTGTAAACCGTGGTTGAAGGAGGATTACCCATTGCTGTAAATGTATTGGCACCTGTAAGTGCAGAAGAAGGTGTCCAAGTAATATTGGAAGGAGAACTTGAACTAGATCCTTGAAGTGTAACAAAATCGCCGATAATTATTGTTTGTGCTAACCCAGCATTTACAATTGGTGCTGGCCTAATACCCACATTAATTGTTTTTGTTAAAACGCCGCAAGCATTATCTCTTATTGTAACTGTTCTTACACCACTAGTTAAACCAGTAAACACATTACTTGTTTGAAAAGTAGTACCATTAATACTATATGAGTAGGGCGGCAAACCACCGCTTGCATTAATAGTAATGGAACCGTTTGGTGTATTGTTGCAACTTGTTACTAAATTTTCTGTAGTATTAACATTAACATTGAGCGTATCGCCATACTCCATTATAGTGGGAATACCATTACCAAAACTAAACCCAGCAACAAATACTTTTCTATTGCTGAAACTTGCAGTAGGAGCATTTCGAGGAGAAAAACCAATTGTATTATTTATATTACCATGTGGGGCAACCTCCATACTCCAAGAAGTACCACCATTGTTAGTTGTAAATATTACATTACTACCAGCAACATAACCATTATTTACATCGTGAAACAAAATAGTAAGCATATTACCGACTGGCAATAAGGCTGGCATATTTCCAGTAATATCAACCCAAGTTGCTCCACCATCACTCGTTCTGTAAACTCTTTTTATACCAGTTGATGTAAACATATTACCCACTACAAAAACCGTGTTATCATCTAAAGCAAAAATATCAGTATAGCTTACAAATGTGTTTGGAAAGCCAGTTGGGCCTGCATTTAAGGCAGGGAAGGGGCTAATATTTGTCCAAGTAGTACCACCATTAATAGTTTTATATATACTGTTTCTTGTACCACAAACATACCCTACATTTCGGCTAGGGAATGCCATATTACTTGCATTTGCTGCAGCCGTGGTTGTTCCACTTGCAGGCACAATATCTACTGCTTGCCAACTAGCAGCATTATTTACAGATCTAAATAGTGTAGTTTTTCTGGCAGCAGCTGCAATACTAAATGTGTTGTAACCAAGAACGTAAGTAGTATCGTTACCAAAGCCTACAACATCATTCATTCCATAATTAAAATTAGAATAAATAGGGTCTAATGTTGTTCCTTGATCTGATGAAGAGTATACAACACCATTGCTAACCGCAAAATAGGCTTTATTCAATCTGGTATAATGAAAACCGTTAATAGAATAAAATGAAGCTATAAAATCTGGTCTATCTTTATTAATCCAAGAATTACCGCCATTGGTTGTTACTGCAATTCCGCCACCACCAGTAACCATACCATTGTTGCAATCTACAAAGTCTATTTTATTGCCATTACTTCCTACAAAAACATAATTGCTTTGAAATGATCCACCTGGTATAGAGTCTGCAATTACCCCACCTTGACCCATTGTTATCAATCGTCCACTTGGTAAAAAGTCAAATGCCCAAGTTGCAAAACCACTGTAGTTTCTTCCTGGAGGTAAACTTCTTTCTTCTCTCCAAGTTCTGCCAGTGTCTACACTTGTCCACAAACGTCCTTGACCAGCAGCACCATAAATTTTACCATTGCTTGCAACTCTTAATCTGTATGGGTTTGATGCAAATAAAACCTGCTGTGCAACTGGTGGTATAGCAGGGTAACCTGGAGGAGGACCGGAATTTCCCGTGTTGGTAATTTCATATCTTCCCCTTTCAAAAACACCTGGTCTGTTTACGTTTAATGTACTATCATTTCTACCTGTACGAACTCTAATTACAATATTATTATTAAACGACATTAGTAATACCAAACTATCATTGATAATGCTAAAAGCCCTGTATTGTTGAACGGTAGAAGTAACTGTTCCAAATTTAGACGTACAATTTAATGGTGCAGCCGGAAATCCAGTATAACCTAAACGTTCTTTACTAATTGAATAATCTATTAAAGTTCCATTTTCAAATTTCCAAAATAAACTTGCATTATGGGACCCTGTTGTTTGGGTACCAGTAAGTGCACATGTTGTTGTACTAGTAATATTTGGTGTGCCGATGTTTGGAAACAATGGACTACCCGTACCAGATATGTAACCAACGTTGGGGCTTGAAAATTGCATACGCATAATTTCTTTGCCCTTTGCCGTAATTGGCAAATCAATTGAAGGGAAGGTGATATTGTTTACAAAACCCACTTTTGTTGTACCATTAGGCAATGGTGCAGCAAGCGAATCCCATGTTAGGCCACCATTTCTAGTGCGATATAATTTAGGCAAAGAATCTGCAGTATTCCATTGCCCAGCTATATAACCAGTGTCTTTATTAAAAAACCAACAGGTATTAATGTTTCTTGAATTTGCATATAAAGGCGTATTTACAAAAGTCCAAGTTAATCCCGCATCTGTAGTTTTTGCCATCATTCCTCCACTGCCAACTGTATAAGCAGTATTGGCACTTGGTACGCTAATATCTGAAAAAGCACCATTAGTAATTAAACCAGTTGGCGATGTAAATGTAAAAGTTCCATACTCCCATTTTGCACCCCCATTTAAGGTTCTGGCGATACCGCCATTACCACCAACAGCTATACCATAATTGTTATCGAAAAACTTTACATCTAATATCGTAAACCCAATAGGTTTAGGATCACTGTAACGCCATTTGCTCATGGTATAATTAACCTGGGCGTTTATCGATAGCGTAATTAAGGTCATCATTACCATCAAAATGTAGTGACGAAATTTAGTGATAGAGCACTTGTTCATAAACAAAATGTTTTGGTTGTTAATAATTTCAGGGCAAGATTATACAAAAGCTTAAATTTATTTTGTAGAATTAATTCTACAACAGCATTTCTTTTATTTATAGAATATTGTTCTATTAATACAAACATGAATAAAAAACTAGTATTTATACTGTTCATTTCTCTGCTAAGTCTTAACCAATTAGTAGCCCAAGACAAATCGAATAGGGGCAAAGAGTTTTGGTTAGGCTATGGGTTTAATTATAATTTTTTTCATGAATCGCCTGCAAATTCTCAAGAATTGGCATTATACATTAGTGCCGAATTAGCCACAACCGTTACAATAACCATTAGCAATACCGGCTACTCTCAAATTTTAAATATTCCTGCCAATACAGTTGATGCAACTATTTTAATTCCAAAGTCTGGTGTAAATGACGCTAGGGTTTTAACCGATGGTTTAAATAATAAAGGTATTAGAATAGTTAGCACAGAACCAATAGCCGTTTACTCACATTGTTATGCTCCTTTGGTTTCTGGTGCAACCATGTTAATGCCCATTGAAACGTATGGTTTTGTATATTACTCTATTAACTACTCTCAAGCTACCTCTAACTCTTCCTTTCCAAGTATAAGCCCAACAACAGCCAATGGTGCAGACTGGTATTCGTGGTTTTATGTAATTGCACCTGAAGACAATACAAGAATTGAAATAACACCAAGTGATACAACCAAAAATGGTTGGCTACCCGGCCAAACTTATACTGTTAATTTAAATAAGGGAGAAATGTATCATGTATTTGGTAAATTGGTTGCTGGCAACAGCAATGCATGGGCGGCAAGTAAAGATATGACTGGTAGTAAAGTAGTTTCAATTACTGGTGCCGATAGTAAATGCCATCCAATTGCCATGTTTTCTGGTTCGGGAGGTATAAGAATTTGCAGAGGCGATGGTGGCGAATTTATGCAACAACAAATTTTTCCAGCACAAGCTTGGGGAACTCGTTATCTCACCTATCATACTATAAATAATACCAATACAGATATACTTGAAACCAATAGAAACTATTATCGAATTTGTGTACAGGATCCTAGTACAGTTGTAAAAAGAAATGGCACAACTTTAATGGGTATAACCAGAAATTTTTATTATGAAATAATGGACTCAACTGGTGGCGATTATATTACTGCAGATAAACCTATAATGGTTTCTCAGTATACAGTTAATAAAAATCAATGCTGGAATTTTCCAACCACAACACCGTCGCCACCTTCATATGGCGACCCTGAAATGTTTTATCTTAGTCCGATTGAACAAGGTCAAAAAGCGGTACGTTTTTATGCAAGCAGAAAATCAACCATCGACTACGTATATGCAAATATTCACTTTCGAACTGCTGCTACCAATTCTTTATTGGTAGATGGTAATGCTGTGCCAGCAGCCAATATAGTAGTTCATCCAAACTTTCCATCATATTCTGTTGCCTTAACAAGATTTACTGGTGTTGCTGCACAACATACGATTACTTGTGATTCTGCATTTACATCTACGGTATATGGTTTAGGTAATTTTGAAAGTTATGGATACAATGTTGGTACTTTGGTAAATAACTTAAATAGCTATAGCTCTATTGAAAATACATTTAGTACCAATCCATCAATAGATAGTTTTAGCTGCCCTAAAACTCCTTTTAAAGTGTTTGTAAAATTAGGATTTCCTGCTAGTAATATTCATTGGAAGTTTAGTCAAGTTGCTGGTATAACCCCAAATACAGATTCTATCATTACCAATCCAGTATTGGTGAGAACTGAATTAATTAACAATAGAACTTATTATGTATATAGCTTGCAACAAAATTTTACTTTTGCAAATGCTGGCACATATTACATACCAGTAACGTATGGAGCTACCGTATTAGGTAATTGTAGCCAAAGTGAAAATGCTACTATTAAAGTAGTAGTAAAGCCCGGACCCACAGCAAATTTTACTTTTACAAATGCAGGTTGTTTAAAAGATACCGTTCAATTTGTAGGCATTGCAAATTATACAGGTAGTGCTATTACCCAATATTTGTGGAACTTTGATGATAATACAACAGCAGCAACAATTAATACCAATAAAAAATTTAATTCTGCCGGAACACAAAATGTACGTTTTCGAATTTATGCAGAAAATGGTTGTGCAGGGGATACAACAAAACAAATTACTATAAACCACACTCCTACTGCAAAATTGGGTGCTACAGCAATTGGTTGTGCCAAAGATTCGTTGCTAATTTCTGATACGTCCACTATTGCTGCAGGCACTATTACTAATTGGTATTATAGTTTTGGTGATGGTAACACTTTAAACCGTTCGGTAAATACTAATTTCAGGTACACGTATAATTTGCCAGGTAATTATACTTTAAAGTTAGTTACCACCTCTAATAATAATTGCATTAGCGATACTTCCTTTAAACCCATTAGCATAAACCCAAAACCACAATCAAAGTTTGGCATTAGTGGCAATGTTTGTATTGGTGATTCGATACGTTTTACAGATAGTTCAACAATAATCACTGGTTCCATTGTTAGTTGGCGTTGGTATTTTAGCAATGGTCAATCTTTAATTAGGAATACTAATAGTCCATTTTTTTATACGTTTACTGCAGTTGGAAATTATGTTGTAAAACTTGTTACAGAATCGGCATTGGGTTGTGCAAGCGATACTTTTGAAATACCAGTAAGTGTAAATACTAAACCTGTTGTTAGTTTTACATTTTTGGGTAAACCATGTATAGACAGTGTATTTAGATTTACGTCATCTATTGCTGTGCCTAATACTGGCATTGCACCAAATTGGTATTGGAGCTTTGGAAATACCCAAACATTTACATCTAACACCAGCAATATTGCTACTACTAGTTATACAAGTTTATTAAGTAATATAATTGTAAAACATGTTGTAAGTTATGGCCCAGGTTGTAGTAACGATACTTCAATAAATACAATACCCATTATTAATGCAAATCCAAGTGCATCCGTTGTTATTATTGGTGATACACTTTGTGAAAATAAGAACATAGAATTTTCGGCTATGCCAAATCCAAACATCAACCAATGGGTTTGGCAATTAGGTACTTTTACTAGTAACAGTTTACCCCCACTTAATTATAGTTTTAACAATGCTGGAAATTACCTTACTAGCTTAAAAGTTTTTACTACAGCTGGTTGTGGCTCAACACCTTTTACACAAAATATTACTATTAATTCTACACCACTTATAAATGCTGGTTTAGATAAAACCATTATTAGTGGCACTTCAACCACATTAGATGCAACCATTGCCAACCCAAATAATTATAATTTTAATTGGATGAATAGTAACAACCTATCATCATCAACAGTATTAAATCCAATAGCTAACCCAACTACAAATACCACTTACATAATTGAAGCTACCGATAAAGTAAGTTTTTGTAAGAATACAGATACTGTAAAAATTATTGTAGTAAATCAATTAAGTATTCCAAATGCATTTTCGCCAAATGGAGATGGTATAAATGATGTTTGGGAAATACAAGGATTAGAGTTATATCCTGATGCCATTGTTAGTATATTTAATAGAGGTGGGCAGTTAATTTTTGAAAAACGAAACTATAGAAACAATTTATGGAATGGAACAATTAATGGCAAACCATTACCAGTAGGAACCTATTACTACATGATTAAATTAACCAAAAACAATACTGACAATATTGCTGGTAGTTTGTTATTAATTAAATAAAGTTATTATATAAATATCATTATGCAACCAAGTATTTTAATTGCCGACGATCATAGCATGATAAGAAAAGGCTTGAAGCTATACTTACAACTAAATTTAGGATATAAAGATGTACAGGAAGCTTCTACATGTGGTGAGCTGATGAAAGAATTGGTAAAAAAGAAATTTACACATCTTATTTTAGATATCATACTTACTGATGGAAGTTCTTTAGAAGTAATACCAAACATTCGCAAAGTTTATCCTACAATTAAAATTATGGTATTTTCTATGCAACCAGCCGAAGTTTATGGAGAAGTATTAAAACAGTATGGCATTGAATATTATCTCTCTAAAACTTCGGGCGAAGAAGATATTTTACATGTACTGGATAAATTTATAAATAATGAAAAAAATACTGCCCTAAACAAAACCTCTAACCAAGATAATCCATTTACTAACCTAGCTCCAAGAGAACTCGAAATACTACATTATGTACTAAAAGGTAATGGTACAAAAGATATTGCCGATTCGCTAAACATAAAAATGAATACGGTATCCACTTTAAAAAATAGAATTTTTGAAAAAACACATGCAGTTAATATAAAAGAACTACTAGAGCTTGCTACACTGTATAATGTAAATTATTAAATGCTAATTCGTAAATTGCCATAGCAAAATACGTATGCATAAAAAAAAAATTACTACATTAATCTTAATTTGTTTTATTTCTGTTGCCCAAACACAAACAGTATTAGACGCCAGTATACAACAATATACCACCGAAAACGGCTTGCCATCTAATGGGATAAAAGGATTACAATGGGAGGAGAAAACTGGATTTTTATGGCTTGCAACCGAAGCTGGTATTGTACGATTTAACGGTGTAGATTTTAGGTCTTTTACCAATGCAAATACTCCTTCACTAAATTCAGAAAGAATACTATTTTTAACTAGAAATTATCAAAAAAAGATTTTTGCTTCCGATTTATTGGGTACAATTTTTAGTATCGAATATAACAAACCCATACTTTGGAGAAATAAAATAAGTGAACAAAGTCCGTATTATGCAAACTACTATTTGCTTGCTGTTTCCGAGAAATATTTTGAGAAATTTGAAGGTTATGAGCCAACTCAAAAATTTTCACTTTCAACAGATAACATTATTGCACTAAGCGATACTGCTTGTTTAATACACAGAGGTAATAGCGTTTATTATCAAAGCATCTCATCCATACAACCAAAAATTTTATTTGAAAATAAAAGCAAAATTGCAACTCACTTCAAATTACAAAACAAAGTTTTTTTTATTACCACAGAAAATAAAATTCTAAAATTCTCAGAGAATAACGAATCTATAAGTTCAAATTCACTAAAACAACAAAAAGGGTTTAATATTAATGTAACAGTGGGTAAGTTTTTTTGGAATAATGATTCGAAAACAGTCATATACATCCAAGAAAATAATGCTTGGATATTAGGTATACAAAATAATCAATTAGTAAGTAGTTTAATATTTTCGAATATTCCTACAGATGCATTAATAAGGTTTGCCCAATACAGTTCTAAAAATAAAACACTGTTTATTGGAACCGACTCTAAAGGAATATTTATTTTAAATAAAAAAAGAGTATTATCTAAAAAAGCTTTAACCAATAATGAACAGAACAGAAACGCCTACTACAGCCAAATAGCCTTAGACAGTAACCATGTTTTAACAAACGAAGGTGTTATTATTAGCAGCAACAACTTACCGTACAGAGGTATTTTACCTATACAAAACAAATTTTCTTTTCATGTTAGTATCACCAACGATAGTATTATGTGGTTTACGCAATACAATAAAAAATTAGGCTATAGTACCCTACATTCATACAATACTAAAACTAACAAAACCACAACTATATATTCGAAAAATATAGAAAATGTTGTAACCTATTACAATGGTAGCTATTACACAGCAAACTCAAAAGGTATTTGTAAAATTATAAACGATAGTTTACATTTTATATACACCTACAAATCGGATTTAAAAGACAATATTACCTATTGTATTGATGTATTTAAGAAAGATAAACTATTGATTGCTTCTTGTAAAGGATTATTTATTTATAACATTGAAACCAATGCTTTAATTCCAGTTTTTAATGAAGCAAATAATTGTGTAAGAACTTTCTGGAAATATAAAGATTACATTTTTTTTGGTACATACGGTAGTGGGTTTTATATATGGAAAGATGATAAAATAAAGCCAATGCCTTTAGATAAAAATAAATACCTATTATACACCCATGGCTTTGTTGATGATAAACTAGGCTACTGTTGGATGAGTACCAATAGAGGGCTTTTTAAAGCCAGTTTAAACGAATTAATTGAAGTATTTGAAAAAAATACTTCCACTGTTTATTACCATTACTTTGGTAAAAAAGATGGCATGGAAATGACTGAAATGAATGGAGGCTGCTCACCAACCACTGTAACCTTACCCAATAAAATTATTTCTTTCCCAACCATGGATGGATTACTTTGGGTAAACCCAATAACCGCAAACCCAATTCTTCCTAATGGAGAAATTTTTGTTGACGAAATTGTGGTAGATAATCAACCAAAAAATTATTTGCCAAATACACAACTACAATTACCTGCAAATACACAACAAATTACTGTGAAATTAGCATTTGCAGCATGGTGTAATCAAGAAAATATTTATATAGATTACCAACTAAATAAAGATACAGGATGGACCCGTGTAAACACAAACAACGAGAGTGAAATACAACTAACCAACTTGCCATCTGGTGAGTATTCCTTAAAAATAAGAAAGCTAAATGGTTTTGGGTTTAACAACTATACCTATAAAGAGATACAATTTACCATAGCAACACCCTGGTATAAACAATGGTGGTTTTTTGTACTTTGCTCACTTTCTATTCTTGGATTTATTAGTCTATACATTACATTAAGAACCAAACAATTTAGGGTTAGAGAACAAAAACTAGAAGAACAAGTAAACGAAAAAACAAAGACACTTCAAGTACAAAATGAAATATTAGAAAAAAATAATAGTATTAAAACAAAGCTTATATCTATAATTAGCCACGATATTGTTACCCCCTTAAAATTTGTGACAGTGGCTGGTAAAAACTTATTAGAAAAGAAAAATTTAATGAGTGAAGAACTACAGCAGGAGACTTTACAAGAAATAACCAATACCTCTCAAGAATTACAATTGTTAAGTACCAATATTTTAAACTGGATAAAATACCAAAACGAAAATAGAAGGCTGGCTAAAGAAAAGTTTATTGTGTATGATTTAGTAAATCAAGTTTTAAGTATTTTAAAATCCTTAGCTAAACAAAAAGGGTTACAATTAATTAATAATATAGATACCAACTTAGAAATTTATCAATATTATGAGCCATTAAAAATTTTAATTTATAACCTTTTAACCAATGCAATTCATTTTTCAGAAAATAGCGAAATAGTTATTAGCAGTACCAAAGACAATGATTTTTATACAATTGCAGTTACCGATAAAGGTTCTGGTATGACTAAAGAACAAGTGCAGAATATTATGGAAGATAAGTTTGTAATAACATCGGCCAATATAGACAACAAAAAGGGACACGGCCTAGGTTACATGATTATAAAAGACTTATTAATTACAATGGGTGCAACCATTAAAATTGTTAGTGAAAAAAATAAAGGAACAAAAATTGAGATAATGCTTAAAATCGAACAAAAAATATAATTATTTTTTTTGTGCCAATAATGATAAGGTAACAGTTAAATTATCGGATAAAACCCAGCTATTTCCACCAACTTTAAAATCTCTTCTATTTAATTTAAACTCTCCAACAAATAAAAATCCATTAGCTTGGGCAGTAGCAGTAAATGGAAAAGAAATAGCTTTAACAACTCCTTTAATGGTAATATTTCCATCTATAATATAACTCCCAGCTTTGTTTGTTGCTGTAATTTTTGTGGAGGTGAAAGATAAATTGGGATATTTAGCAACATCAAAATATTCTTCTTTTTTTAAATGCTTATCTCTTGAGCCATTATCTGTAAATACTGTATTTGATATAACCGAAACATTAAAATTTGCAGTGGCTAAATTAGCTGGATTAAAAGTTATTAAACCTGCAATACCAGTAAATTTTCCGTTTACCATTGATCCCAAGTTTTTAATTCCAAATTTTACAGAAGAACCATTATCGGTAACCATAAAGGTTTGAGAAAAAACAGTTGTACCTATCATCAAAGAAAGAATGATGAAAAATATTTTTTTCATAAAATTTTTATAAAAAATTGATTTAAATTTATAAAGTATAAGTTACACCCAAACCTATATTATTTGATTTATTTCTAAATCTATCTACTTGGGTTCCATCGGGTGCAATTTGTTTTAATGTAGTAGTGGTATATTCTGTAAACAAAAATTGATAAACACCTCTTAATGCCCAACGCTTGTTGAATGAATATTTGAGAAAAAATTCTGAGTTTAGCGTACCCAAATCATTGTCACCAGTAAGTAATAAATTAAAAGCCGATGGTTTAGCAACTGGTTCGGTTTTTAAAACACCATTGCTAACAAAAACAGCCGATGATTTTTGTCCAAATGTTAAGCCAATTAAATCTATATTTAAACCTCCACTTAATTTAGTACTAAAATTATACGAAAAATTAACCATAAAATTTAAAGCATTGGTTTGCGGTTTTTGTACAGTTAAGGTATCCCAATTTTGAGTTTTTTGCTCAGAAAAAACTACTAAAAAAGGAGTAGAAGTACCACGTGTAAGTTTTGCAGGGCCAGCTGTTGTATAGTCTAATTTACGCCCAAATGTGCTGGTTAACCTTACACCAACACCAACAGCAAATTTTTGCTTTTTACCAAGTTTCCAATTATGCAAATATGATGCTGCAAAGCTTGCTTGGGAACTGCCAAACGTAGTTGCAAAATCAACCGTTTTAAAAGTATTATCAAGTTTCTGGGCTTTTGCAAAAAAGATGAATACGGTAGAAGAAATAACTAATAAAAAACGCTTCATATTGCTAATTTTAAGTTTGTAATTATAAAAAAAATAATTTAACTAGGTTTTATACGAAAAGAGGATAAAAACCTTACAAAAACTTTAGTAGAAATTTAAAAACTTTTCCCATGAGTAGATCTAATGATAATTCTGGCCAAAAATGGTAATGCCTTCATTAATTTTAAAAATAAGGTTGTACTTAAATTATTACCAAATACCCTTTGTACCAAACGCCCAATTTGTAACCTCCATTTAAATTGTTGCTGCCAAGCTTCAGTAAACGCTAACTCCATTTGATGCCTGGTGATTTTTTTTTGTAAAAAACAATTCATTTTATCAAAAGCAATTACGCTGCTGTGTAATGCCATACTCATTCCATTTCCACATAAAGGCGTTATCATTCCAGCTGCATCACCTAATAATAAAACATGGTTTTCTATTTGATTTTTTGGGCTAAAACTAACTTGAGAAATAACCAATGGTTGCTTGTAAATAAATGCTGCATTTGAAAATATATTTTTTAATACTGGATTTTTGTATAAAATTTCTTGCTCCATTTGCTCAATTGAATTGCCAGATTGTTGTAAGTTTTTTGCTGTGGTTAAATAACACAAACAACTAGTATCCTCCTCAATTTTCGACATTCCACAATAGCCGTTTTTAAAATTATGCAACGCAATTTCGTCGATTGCATGGTTGTATTTTATATGGTATTTAACACCAATATAGTTTTCTAATTTACTAGGTTTTTGTTGTATAAATGGTCGGTTCCATTTTACGTCTAAATTGCTTCTTTTACCAAAACTACCTGCCGCTAACTGTACATGTATATTACCGTTGGAACACTGAATTTTAAATTGTTCATCTACAAAATCAACATCGTTGACTTTAGTATTTGTAAAAAAAGTAACTCCTTTTTTAATGGCTAATTCATATAAAGCAAAATCTAACTTATACCTACTAATTCCAAAGCCACCCAATGGTAAATTAAAATGATATAAGTGGCCATTAACATCGCTTAGAGTAAGTTTTTTAAAAATAGGTAAATTCCATTCTTGTAAAGGCAATCCTAAACTTTCTAAGTGATTCCAACTTTCTAGGCTAATATACTCTCCACAAACTTTATGAAAAGGATATTCTTCTTTCTCAAAAATTACTACCTTATAATTGGCATCGGCACATTGAATAGCTAGCGATAATCCGGCTAATCCGCCCCCTATAATACCAACATCGTATAAATTATTATCAGTCATGCAAATATGTAATTAAGTATCTAAACGCCCATTGCCACTGAATTGTGTAAGAATTAATTGTAGCCAAAGTAAAAATATTTTTCCATTCATTTTTTTTAAAACCTCTTGCCACACTTAAAGGGGCATCATTTTTTACCAGATACGATGTGGAGAAAAGTTGCGTTAGCAATTGTATAGATTTGTAAGCCAACCAATGCCTGTGTAAATCGTTAATAAAAAATCCGATAGTGCTATTTGATTTCATCCAGTGCAATTGTTGCACTAATTGAGGGTCGGTAAAATGATGACAAAATAAACTAGAGAAAATAATATCAGGCATTTGGGTAAATGTAACTGTTGCATAATCGCTAACAATCCAATTCGTAATATGCTGTAAAAAAGGATTTTGCTTAGCAATATTTATACAATCTTCTTTTATATCAATACCTATAAATTGAACTCGAATATTTTTTTGATTGCACCATTTTTTAATGGCTGCTAAATTATCGCCACCACCACAGCCAATTTCACAAACAAGTATTTCATTTTTATTACCAAGTAATTGTTTAAACCCATTGATGGTAATTAAATGACCCCCTAAATAAGTATTAATAAAATTTAATTCGTACATGTTTTTTTGTATTGCTTCAAAGGCAATATCATCGGCATCGAGCAACTCTTGTTGGTATGATCGATTTTTTAAATTCATGCTTTACTGGCAATAAAAGTTTCCATTGTTAACCCTGGCCCAAATGCAACGCCAAAAATATTTTTTGGAGAAACCGTTTCTTCTTCCATCATTTCTTTTAAAACAAATAAAATAGTTGCAGACGACATGTTACCATATTTGCTTAAAACACTTCTAGATGTTGCAACATCAGCATCAGAAAGAGATAGTTTCTTTTGAATAACATCTACAATCTTCTTTCCACCAGGATGAATGCACCAGTGTGTAACGTCATCTTTGGTTAAACTTTGTGTTTTTAATGCTTCACTTACCAATGTTTCAATATCTTCTTCAATTAATTGGGGTACATAACCACTTAAAGTCATTAAAAAACCATGGCTACTTAGTTGCCAACTCATATCATTTTTTCCCTTAAAAGCAACTGTAGCATAAAAATTATTTAGTACGATAGCATTGTTGCTATTAATACAGTTAGATACCAAAACGGCAGCACAACCATCGGCAAATAATAAACTACTTGCAGCATTATCTAAGTTATATGTTTGTTGAAAATGTAGTGTACAAAACTCGGTACAAACCAATATTACATTGGCATTGGGCGAAGTATCACAAATCATTTTTGCCATTTTTAAGGCATGTATAGCGGCATAACAACCCATAAAATTTATAGAAGTTCGGTATAGATTTGACGATAATTGTAATGCTTCCATTAATGCCAAATCTAACCCAGGTGCTGCCATGCCTGTACAACTAACAGTTATTAAATGTGTAATTTGTTTGGCATCTATAACACCATCAATACATTGTTCAATGGCTTGTTTACTTAATGGCATTGCATGTTGTTGATACAAATCCATTCGCTTTTCTAAGCTTGGAAATGCAGCATTGTTTGTTGGAATAAAAGACCATTTAGATTTATCAACTCCATAATCCTCTACAACAGAATGTCTGGTTTTTATACCACTCATGGTGTACAAAAAAGAGAGTTTTCTTTTTTCAACTTCATCTAAATGATAGGCATCTTGCATAAAATGCAAAATATTTTTTTGGTCATGACAAAATGCAGGAACCGCAGTTGCTATAGAAATAATTTTAGCCAAGTTGTTGTAAAATTAATAAGGTAATAAATGCTAAGTTGGTACAAGTACTAGCTAACCAATTCATTTTCATGGTATTTTCAAAATTGGCTTTGGTTGTATCGCTCCAAACTTTTATTACCCATTGTAAAAAATAAACGAGAACGGGTAAAAAAAAGATTTGTAAAATAATAAAATACTTTAATTGGTTATTTTGGTTAAAATAAAAAAATAAAATACTAAATGCAATCAAATAGAGTATGGCACAAAAAATAAAAGTACCTCTTATACCTAACTTTCTAGAAATGGTTTCAACATTATCTGCCTCATCGGCCTTATGCTGATAAACTTGTGTAATTGGATAAAAACCTCCAATTAAACATGCTGCAGCAATTAAACCCTGCCAAGGAATAACTGTATTTAAATTAATATCGGCTCCATGATACACCATAAAAAATGTTACAGCTCCTTGATTAATAATAACGGTTAAGTAACCCAAAATTGCAAAACGTTTTAGTCTTATACCTCTATAACTGTATAACCTAGAACAAATGATGTAAGTAATAAATGCAACAGCAAACCATTTGGAAATAAAAAATGATATGCACCCAGCAATTACATCCATTACAACAGTAGCAACAAATAATTGTTTAGTTGGCTGCAACGGATTTTTAATACCCCCAATACTAGTGGTATCTCTGTCCATATAACTATTATATCCGTTACTCGATGGGTATAATAGTACATGAATAAGAAAAAAAATTAGTATTGCTCTTGGCCAATAAATATGTTCTACAAAACTTAATGCAAACCAATAAATCGGCATTAAAAAGTAAGAAAAAGGAAAACGTAATAGTTGTATCGTAGATTTATGAAGCATACTTTTATTGAACTAATTACGTAAGTTATGCTTTTTCCTTTTGGCAAAATATAAATTATTGTGGGTCTTTGCAATTATTTACAAAAAAAGATGCACCAATTTAATCGGTGCATCTTTTTTATTGGGGGGCTTTATTTAAAAAAATTAATCTTTTACAATTTGTATAGCCTGCTCTTGCACATGGCTATCTTTATCTTTTACAGTAACAAATAAAATACCTTTAGGCAATTTAACAGCCGATAAATTAAAGTTATTCTCGCCAGCACTAATGGTTTGTTGCCTGCTTAACACAACTGAACCAGCAGCATTGGTTACATTAATTTGTATTGTTCTATCACTAGCACTTTTTACATTTAATGCTAACATATCGCCAACAGGATTGGCCAATACTTTAACTGAGAAAAGGGTATTAGTGTTAAGGTTAATTGACTCTATATTGGAATAAGTAAACTTGCCATCTTTATCTAATTGCTTTAAACGATAGTAATTTTTACCAGCAACTACACGAGTATCATCGAACGTATAAGTAATGGAAGCAATGCTATTACCATTGTTTGATTTTGATGGAACAAAAGCAATTTTTGCAAAGTCTTTACCATTAATTGATCTTTCAATTTCGAAGCCTTTGTTATTGCTTTCGTTAGCAGTTGTAAAGCTTAATATACCTGTTTTATTGCGAAGGGTAGTTGAGAAGTTGGAAAGAGTGGCGGGTAAAGGAATATTTACACTTCTAGTTGCTTCAATTCCATTATTTGTTGAAAGATAAAATACCGTTATTGTGCCATCTCCATGATTTTTAAAAGAAACATCTCCAGAGCCATTTGTATTTGTTGTGTAAAAGGGTAGTGCAGTAGTTAAACCCAAACTATCTTCACCAAAAGTAAACATGGTTGCTTCATTAGTAACATCTTGCATTCTCATTTTTACACCTGCGTGGGTATTATTACCCCCAGCAACAGCAATAAATTTTCTACCATTACTAGCTTGAAAATACCTTAAACTGCCAAAACCGAGTGATATTTGACCGTTACCTGTTCCATCGACTGTGGCAGATGTTGCAACTGCAGTTCCTACTGTTCCAGCAACAGTTATCCTTCTTGCAGCAAATCCTCCCCCTTTAATCCAAAGGTCCGAGTTTAAATCGTTTGTTATTGGGTCAATTGCTCTATTGCACCATTGTTGTACAGTTGAAGGAGCAGTTGTAGCAGTTGGCAAATTAATAGTTTTATTCAAGGTAAAACTTGTTCCATCTGCTGTAGTAAGTACATAAATGTTCATACTAGGGTTAGGTGCTGGTGATGCAGCAGCCCCTGAGCCAGACGCATAAATAATTGTGTTTGTACCTGTACCAGATAAACCAAAGGCATCTCCAGTTCTTTCAGTAACAGCAAAGCTGGCACACAAAGTAGGGTTAAGGTCTGCTTGACTAGCCCAACGATAAATTTTGCAAGTACCAGCTCCAGTAGCTAGGCTTATTCCATAAATTACTCCATCGCTTGTTACCCTAATTTTATTAAACTTAAATGCTTCTGTACCTAGCCCAGTTACACTTAAAGTTCCCTCTTGTACACCAGTTTCGGCATTAATAATATAAATATTATTATTTCTGCAAGAAACCAATAGTTTGTTCGTAACTGGATTATAATCTAGTGAGGCTGTATTATTTACTTGTGCTAAGGCCACAGCAGGTGCAATCATAGTTGGGTTACCTTGAAACCAAGTGTAAGGACCAGTATTTACAACATTTCCATTGGCATCGATTGTATTTGCATTGGATTGCCATGTAGAAGTAAATGTTTGGGCTGTGGCAAAAAAGCCAAAAAAACAAAACAAAAACAATGTGTACATTTTTTTCATAAAGCGGTATTTTTAAATTGAACTGTGAAAATAAATATTTTTATTAAGTTTTAGTAGTTTTTTTAAAATAATTATTAACAAGTATAAAATACCAATATTAATTGCCTAGTTTGTAACCTAATAACAAAGAAAATAGACCCATTTTAGGGTAATTTTATACCAATAATATCTCTCAAGAAATCCTTTGCAAAAATTTGGTGCATCTAGTTACAAAAACCACCATTAAGAAATACCAATGTGAATTTTAATATAGACCAAAATTTCTGGTATAATGCCGATTGGATAGCTGTTTAAACCATTTTTTTGGTCAATTACAGATATCACTTCGGTATAACGAGTTGCCTATACCCTAGCAAATCCTTTTCTTTGCTATATGAAATTGTTTTTTATACGTTATACCAAGCTATTATTTATTTGGCTTCAACTGCATAAAATATTTGGCTTTTTTAGTAGTTTTTTTGCCAATATGTTTTATCTAACCAAATTTTCGGCCTGGGCTTTTGAAAATAGAAAAGTTGGGTACAATGATTTTCCGAGTAAGTGGAATTATAGTAAACGAAATGCTATGTACCAATGGGTAATTGATAACGAACAACTGACAAAACCCATTAACTATATAGAGTTTGGAGTTGCTGCTGGCCATTCGTTTATTTGGTGGCTTAACCAAAATAAAGATGCAAACAGTAACTTTTATGGTTTCGATACTTTTGATGGGTTACCAGAAGATTGGGGGCCTTTTAAAAAAGGATCATTTAGCAATAACAACGAGTTACCAGAAATAAACGATAGCCGTGGTAAATTTTATAAAGGATTATTCCAGCAAACGGTGCCAACTTTTGTTAAGGAATTAGACAATACCAAAAGAAATGTATTGATGATGGATGCCGATTTGTACAGTGCTACTTTATATGCTTTAACAAGTTTAGCACCTTATTTAAAAAAAGGTGATATCATTTTCTTTGATGAGTTTGTGGTGCCCACACACGAGTTTAAGGCTTTTGTAGATTTCACCCAATCGTACTACATAAAATTAGAACTGATTGCTGCTGCTAACAATTATTATTTTACTGCATTTAAAGTTGTGTAATAAAAACCTTTCTATGAAAACAATCTGCCTACTATTATTTATTTGTTTTACAGGTTCATGTTTTGCTCAAGATATACAATCGGATGAAAGAAACCTGCCTGCCAACAGAAATAGAGGTAACAATACCGCAGGCCAAGCATATAACAGACTATACGAGTATAATTTTGTTGAAAGAAAACCTATATTTAGGTACAGTAAAGACACTTTACAAAATTTTTATGTAGCCAATTTTATTGGCATTGATAGTTTAGCAAGTTATTGTATTGAAAAGGGCGATACAGCCAAATATATTAGGGTAAATTTTGAATTTATAATTGATGAAAATGGAACACCCTACGATGGCAAGTTTTTAAGTATTGGCACAACAAGATATGCAGGCAGTAGCGGCTTTTCAAAAATTAAGTATGTAGATAACTTAAAAGAATATTTTGACAAAGCCATTAAACAAATGGTACGCAAAATACCCAATTGGTATCCTGCCATGCAAAACAATGTTCGGGTAAATTGTATTGTAAAAGATTATTTTCAATTTTGGCTGGGCATTAATCCAGAGCCAAAATAAGTACTAATTTTTATGAAAGTAACAGGTTTTAGTTTTATTAAAAATGCAATAAAATTCGACTTCCCCATAAAAGAAGCTTTATTATCTATTTTGCCTTTATGCGATGAAATTATTGTGGCCGTTGGCGATTGTACAGATGGAACAAGAGAATTGGTACAATCTGTACACCCCACCAAAATAAAAATTATTGACACCGTTTGGAATCCTGAACTCAATACAAATGGTATTGTTTTAGCCGATGAAACCAATAAGGTTTTACAAGCCATAGACAATACCAGCGATTGGCTGATTTATATACAAGGCGATGAAGTTTTACATGAAGATGGTTATGCCACCATTAAGCAAGCTATGAATAACTTTAAAGATGATAAAAGGGTGGATGGTTTGTTGTTAAAATATCATCACTTTTATGGTTCGTACGATTATATTGCCACATCATCTCACTGGTATAAAAACGAAATACGCATTATAAAAAATGATAAGAGTATTTACAGTTATAAAGATGCACAAGGATTTAGAAAAGCTAACAATGAAAAACTACATGTAAAAGGGGTAGATGCCTATGTGCATCATTATGGTTGGGTGAAGGAGCCTAAAGTGATGATGGAGAAAAGAAAGGAAGGTGTTAAGTTTTGGGAGGGAGAAAAATATACCAATGAATTTGAAGCATTAGATCTTGGTAATTTCGACTACAGCGAAATTGATGAGTTAAGTAAATTTAGTGGGCAGCATCCAAACTGTATAAAAACAAGAATTGATAAAATGAATTGGCAGTTTAATTACCCTTTATCTCATAATAAAAAGAGTTTTAAAGACAACGTAAAAAAAACACTCCAAAAAATAACTGGAAAAAATGATTTATTTGAATACAAAAATTATAAACTTATTTAATTCAGCTCAGCCTAAATAATTTTACTTATGCCGTCTAGATTTTCAAAATATACCAACAGCTTAGGCTTAGTAAATGGATTAAAATTTTATAAAGCAATCAAACAAAAAAAACAATGCTCTATACAATTTACCAATTTATTACATCCAGTGATGTTTAGGGGTATTTATTCTGACTTTGCCATGTTCGAACAAATTTTTATTGAACAACAGTATCAATTACCTTTAGAAATAGCTGCTAAAACAATAATCGACTTAGGGGCTAATGTTGGTTACGCAAGTGTGTATTTTGCTAACAAATTTAAAAATGCTACAATTTTTGCATTAGAGCCAGAGCAAAATAATTACATTATTGCTCAACAAAACACAAACTTATATCAAAATATTTTACTGCATAAAGGAGCCATTTGGAATACACAAGAAACCATAAATGTAAAAGATAATGGTTTGGGAGAAGCAGGATTTATGGTTGAAAGTGGTGAGGGTGTAAATACCATTAAAGCCTACACTGTAGCAGAAATCATGGAAATAATGAAGGTACAAACAATAGATATTTTGAAGATAGATATAGAAGGTGCCGAGAAAGAAATATTTGAAACTAATTTTGAAACTTGGGTTCCAAATACAAAAATAATTATTGTGGAAACCCACGACAGGTATAAAAAAGGAACGAGTAAAGCAATTTTTAATACAATTGGCAAGTACGATTTTTCTTTAGAGTTGAAAGGAGAAAATATGATTTTAATCAACAACCAATTAGTACCGAATTATTAAAATTAAACTATGAACCTAGGTAAAACCATAAGAAAAATAAAGAAATTGATATATGGAAATGAATTAGTAAAATTTAAACAATTTCATCATTTATTTAATACAAAAGTTGGATTAGAAATTGGAGGGCCTAGCCAAATTTTTACATCAACCGATGCATTGCCAATTTATTCGATTGCAAAAAAAATTGATGGATGTAATTTCTCTACCAATACCGTTTGGGAAGGCACTTTAAAAGAAGGCCATAATTATGTATATGAAGAAAATAAGGAACAAGGATATCAATACATTTGTGAAGGAAATAATTTAACTCCCATTAAACATGAGTCATACGATTTTCTATTATCGAGCCATAGTTTAGAGCATTTTGCAAATCCCTTAAAAGCAGTTGAAGAGTGGTTGAGAATATTAAAAAAAGGTGGTACAATAGTTTTGGTTTTACCCGACAAAAGATATACGTTCGACTGTAATAGACCGATTACAAAATTTGAACACTTAAAATCAGATTTTACAAATAATACCACAGAATATGATTTAACTCACTTAGATGAAATACTTGAATTACACGATTATTCGAGGTCGCCTGAAATAAAAGACAAAGCATTTTATTATGAACGGTCGCTAAAAAATTTTGAAAATAGGTGCTTACATCATCATGTATTTGATGGAGCATTAATTAAAGAAATATTCTCATTTTTCAACGTAGAATTTCTGTATCAAGATTTCTCCGATCCTTTTCACTTAATTGTACTTGGCAGAAAAAACAATTAATTAACATACTTTTTCTTGCCTGCAATACTTTCTTATTTCTACAATTTGACTCAACATTTTTTTATTCCTAAACAGGAATAAATCTTTTCTATTTTGTACCATAAAAAAGAATAGTCGCCAAGCAAATCCATTTTCTTTTTGTAAGTAAAGATTTAAAAAAGTGTTATAAAATGTTTGTTCTTTAGGGTCTACATGATCTTTTAAAATACTTACCCACCTAACCATTTGAAGGTATTCCTCGAACCTTTTTTTCATAGTTCTACTCTTTTTACTAGGTTCAGATTTAAAGGTTTGATGCGAAACCGTATTGCTGTGCTGACGATAATAAGTAAGTACCTCATTTACATATTGAATGCCGCCCTTATTGGTAGCTATAAATGCCATCCAAATATCGTGTGGTGAATTAATGGGTATTGGTAATACAAAAGGCAATAACTCTTTTTTAATAAGCATCGAATGGCCCCAAACTACATTCCAAAGTATAAAACCTCTTGCATTTGTACCAGTATACATTAAGCTTATATCACTTAATTTTTTATTTAATGTATTACTATTTTCGTCAACATATTCACTATTGCTATACACCAATAATTTATCGCCAATATTGTTTATTAAACACTCCAGTTTATGAGGTAGCCAAATATCATCTTGATCACTAAAAGCAATAAATTTTCCGTTTACATGTTGTAAGGCAGTTTCAAAATTGCCTGCGTAGCCAAGGTTTATTTTATTTTGAAATATTTTTATTTTGGATTGGTTTTGATACTTTGCCAAAATGTTCATGGTATTGTCGGATGAAGCATCATCGGAAATAATAATTTCGAAATTTGTATACGTTTGATTGAGTATAGATTTCAATTGTTGTTCTACATATTTTTCTCCATTAAACGTACAAAGCACAATTGAAATGAGTGAATTATTCATACAACGAATACATTAAAAGTTTGGCTTGAAAAACATTTTAACACAAAACAACTTTTTTCGATAAATGGGCTTCTTCTTGCTTATTAAGATGCTATCATAATATTTGAAAAAAAATAGACTTCGTTTAATACTCCAGCGTCTATGAAAATGTTCAATCATTTGTTGTAAAATAATTTTAGTTTCCTCATGTTTAATAGGTGCTGTGGCTAAAGTTTTTAATTCTTTAAGTTTAAACTCAAACTGAACCTTTATGCTATCTTTTTGTTTTTTGTTTTTTGAGTCTCTAGTGCCAATTGTATTGGTATCGTGTTGCCTGTATTTAACCAAAGTTTGGTTAACAAATTTAATTCCGTTATTAGCCGCTGCACAAAAACCTATCCATAAATCAAACAACATATTTGGCGGAAATGGTAAAATATTTTGTACAAATTGTTGTTTCATTAAAATAGTATGCCCTGGTACCGAATTAGACAATAAAAAAGGTGCACCACTATAATAGGTTTTCATATTCATGATGGTTGTGAAACTTTTATTGAGCGATTGTCCAGTTTTATCAACCAATAAAGAGTTAGAATAAACTGCATCATGCTCCCCAATTTCATTTACCAATATTTCAATTTTATTCAATTCCCAAATGTCATCTTGATCGCAAATCGCAATAAAAAAGCCCTTACTTTCAACAATAGCTTTTTCAAAGGTTTTTGTAACACCGCTATTTTGTATATTTTTTAAAAGTGAAATAAAGCTATATTGCTCTTGATATTGCTCAATAATTTTAACTGTGTCGTCTATAGAACAATCGTCAACCACCACAATTTCTATATTGGTGTAGGTTTGATGAATAATAGAATCTAGTTGCTCTTTAATATACTTTGCACCATTATAAGTGGCCATAGCTATAGATACTAAAGGTTTATTTGAGATCATTTGAAAAGAATCTGTTTATTGATTATTACTCAAAGTTAAAGGTTGAAGCCACAAATACTATTTTTGAAATTCTTATTGAATTAATTCAATTACTTTTAATTTACAGCTTTTAAAACTTTTTTTCTCATGCACATTTTGATTGCAAGCAATGCATATATTCCTGTTACCAAATATGGCGGAATTGAAAGGATTATTTGGTGGCTAGGTAAAGAGCTTGTGAATAAAGGCCATACAGTTACTTACCTTGTAAAAGAAGGCTCTTATTGCAATTTTGCAAACGTAATTTTTTTAAACAAACAAATACCCATACACAAACAAATACCTAGCAGTGTTGATATCGTTCATTATAATGGCATTACCGATACATTAATTAAACAACCCTATTTGGTAACAGAACATGGCAATATAAATGATACCAACATTCAGTTTCACAAAAACTCTGTTTTTGTTTCTCAAAACCAAGCCCTACGTTTTGGAGCAACTGCATTTGTACATAATGGGTTAGATTTTAACGATTATGAAAAACCAAATTTTAATATAAAAAGAAATTATGCTCATTTTTTAGCAGATGCAGCATGGAAAGTAAAAAATGTAAAAGGTGCAATTAAAATTGCAAAAATGGCTAACGAAAAATTAGCTGTATTAGGTGGCGTTCGTTTTAATTTTAATATGGGTATTAGAATTACATTGGATACTCATGTAAAATTTTATGGCAAAGTGGGTGGCAGCAAAAAAATGCAATTGCTGAATGGTTCTAAAGCATTGTTATTTCCTGTTTTGTGGCACGAACCTTTTGGTATTGCCATTATAGAAAGTTTGTATTATGGTTGTCCGGTTTTAGGTACTCCCTTTGGCAGTTTGCCAGAGCTAGTGAATAATGAAGTTGGTTTTTTATCGAACAGTTATAGTGAATTGTCTAACGCTTTAAAAAACATTCAGCAGTTTAACCACAAGCATTGCCACGATTATGTTGTAGCTAATTTTTCAGCAACAAAAATGGCTGATGAATATTTGGTATTATATGAAAAAGTATTGAATGGAGAAACATTGAATAGTAAACCACCTCAATTAATTGAAGCCTCTGCGAAGTATTTAGAAATGGTAGATTAAAATGACTCGGAAAAAAGTTAACATGTTTGTATATTTACAAAAAGTAAAAAAATGATAATTGAAAGAACATCCAAAGAAGTGGTTTTTCGTTTACCATCATCAACCAAATTAAAGGATTTGCAAGATATTGTTAATTTATTTGCTTTTAAAGAAGTAGCACAAAAATCAAAGGCCAGCCAGAAAGATGTGGATGAATTGGTAAAGAAAATCAAAAAAGGACGTTGGGCTTCAACAAAAGAAAAGTTGGGTTTATGAGAATTGTTGTTGACACCAATATTGTATTTAGTGCAATTCTCAATACAAATAGTAAAATTTCTAAAATTATTCTGCAGCCAAAGTCAAAGATCAACTTTTATTCCACAGAGCAACTTCAATACGAAATAGCTGAACATTGGAGCAAACTAAAAAGATTATCAAAATACACAGATATTGAGCTTCATAAAACATCTACATTAATTATCTCCAAAATAAAATTTATCAGTGTACAACTAATTCCAAGAAATGTATTTATTGCGGCTGAGATGTTGACTAGTACTATTGATATCGATGATACAGAATTTGTTGCTCTAACTGAGCATATTCAAGGTAAACTTTGGACAGGTGATAAGGAGTTAATTAGAGGTTTGAAAAAGAAGAATTGGGAAAAGATTGTATCTACAGATGAGTTGTATAAAAATATTTCAACTCGATAATCCTATTCAAAGCAATTTAATTTAGCTATAATAAAATATAACTAATACTACATTATGATTGTACAAATATTTAGAAATGGTGAAGTAAATTGTGTAATTATAAGTTTGTAAGTTGCAACAATTATTAAATTATGAGTGAAGTAAAAAAATACACACCCAAAGTGTGGGAAAAAGTACCTTGTCCGTTTTGTATAAATGAACAATCAAAACTATTTGAAAAATTTGGTTCTGAATTACAATACCAATATGTACAATGCACTAATTGTACTTTAATATACCAGTCTCCAAGACCTAAATATGACCAGGATTTTATTGATGCAGCTTATGGTGCTTATTATCAATTTAATGAAAACCTCGATTTGAATGAATCAACCGAAGTTTCGCAGTCTGGCGTACAACTTTTTGCTGAAGAACTTGAGAACTTAAGTCAGTTTGACAAAGAAAAATCCAATGTGCTTGATATTGGTTCTGGAATGGGTACTTTTTTGTTTGCTGCAAAAAAGCTCTACAAAAAAGCTGTGGGTTTAGACATGAGTAAGCAAATGGGCGAATGGGTTGCAAAAAAACTACATGTTGAAATTTATTTTGAGCAATTTGATAATTTTAACTATCCAGAAAAATTTTCGTTAATTCATATGAGCCATGTAATGGAACACATTCCAAACCCAAATGAGTGGTTACAAAAAGCAAAAAATATGCTTACAAAAGATGGTATCCTTGTAATAAATGTACCCAACAAATATGCATTGGCAACCCGATTTCAAATTTTGTATGTTAGGTGGGGTTTCAAAAAACAAGTTTCGAAAGAATGGGGAAAATCACCAAGCCGAACCCCAGATCATTTATTTGAACCCAATACTAAAAGTATGTTAATGCTTCTTGAAAAAAATGATTTTAAAGTACTTGATTATTTTAGTTATAGCAGAAAAGATCCAGCTTCAAATAAAACATTATTCTCCAAAATGTATAACCGTTTTTTTAATTGGGGTAGCAACCTTTCGTTTATTGTTACCAACAAAAAGTAATTACTTTATCTCTTGCATTTGTACTAGTTTGTTGTAAAAACCATTTAGTGCAACCAATGTGTTATGTGTGCCTCTCTCTACAATGCTGCCATTTTGTAAAACAATAATTTCATCGGCACTACGTATGGTACTTAATCTATGTGCAATAACCAAGCTGGTTCTATTTTGCATCATATTATTAATTGCATCTTGCACTAATCTTTCGCTTTCTGTATCTAACGATGAAGTTGCTTCGTCTAAAATTAAAATTGGTGGATTTTTAAGAACAGCTCTGGCAATGGTAAGTCTTTGCCTCTCGCCACCACTTAATTTACTTCCTCTATCGCCAATATTGCTATCAAATCCATGTTCTTTTTTTGAAATAAAATCAAACGAATTAGCAATTTTAGCTGCATCTTGTATTTCCGTTAAGTTAGCATCTTGCTTTCCTAAAGCAATATTGTTACCAATAGTATCATTAAATAATATAGGTTCTTGGGTTACAATGCTAATTTTATCTCTTACACTTTGTACGCTATAATCTTTAATATTAATACCATCAATCAACAATTCACCTGAGGAAACATCATGAAATCTGGGTACTAAATCGGCTAAAGTACTTTTACCAGCACCGCTACTTCCAACCAATGCAATGGTTTTGCCTTTAGGTACCACCAAATTAATATTTTTTAAAACAACTTTATTATTGTAAGAAAATGAAACATTTTTAAACTCAATTGCATGTTCAAAGCTGCTGAGTAACTTGCTATTTTCTTTGTCTATTACCGTATCTGGGGCTAATAAAATTTCGTTCAATCTATCTAAAGTGGCAGAACCCTTTTGAACATGGTAATAAGCACTTGATAGGGCTTTTGCTGGATTAATTATTTGAGAAAAAATAGCAACATAAGTAACAAAAGCACCTGGCGACATTATTTGACCTGTTAACACCAATCTGCCACCAAACCAAAGCACACCACAAACAATACATATTCCCAAAAACTCAGATAGTGGAGAAGCAACATCTCTTCGATATTGCATATTTGTTTTTATAACAAAAATATCATCACTTAATTCATCAGATTTTGTTTTCATTTTAGACTCTGCATTAAAAGCCTTTATTATTCTTAAACCAGTTAAAGTTTCTTCTAAATTGCTAATAATTTCTCCCCATTTTACTTGTGCTTTATTGGTTTGCTTTTTTAGGGATTTTCCAATTCTACCAACAATAAAACCAGAAATTGGTAAAAAAACAAGTACAAAAATTGTTAACTTAAAACTTAGAAAAATAAGAAAGATAAGAATCCCAATAATATTTAGTGGGTCCTTAATAATGCTTTCCATAGCTGCTGTTACAGAGTTTTCTAATTCTAAAACATCGCTACCTGCCCTACTTAAAATATCGCCTTTTTTTTGTTCAGTGAAAAAACTTATGGGCAGTTTTAAAATCTTATCATATAAAGCAATATTATACTTTCTAGAAATAGAATAACGAACTGGAGCCAATACATAATATGATAAATAGAGAAATACATTTTTTAATAAAATCATTATTACAATGAATATGCATATTATACCTAATGTATACTCTTTACCTTTATTGTTAACAATGTTGGCCAAAATTTTATATGCTTTATCTTTAAAATCGTTTGTAACATTGGTACTAGTGGAGTTAGCTAGTTCTACAATTGGTTGAGACAAATTTTTATCGCCAAAAATTAAATCCATAAAAGGAGATAACATGGTTAACGAAAACAAACTAAAAGCAATTGATAAAAGTATAAAAAGAAAATACAGAGCCATATTAAGCTTGTAGTCTTTTATATAACTAAAAATTTTAAAAAAACGCTTCATTCTTTATTTAATAAGATAGGCAAAGTAACTACTTTACAACTATTACACAATAAACTTAGGTTTTTAAGATGTATTTACGCTTTTTTAAAATTATTTACAGCCAACTTGGCATTAATTTTATCACAGCATTATATTTGAAATAGAAAGTAATCCTTAAATCTAATCAATGAAAATTTTAATTCATTATTTAAAGCCCTATAAAGCATTGGTTGCTTTGGCTTTTTTACTAGCCATCATCAATCAGGTTTTTTCTTTATTCGATCCCATGTTGGTGGGTAAGTTAATTGATTTATTTGCAAATCATCCCAGTCATTTCGATACCAATAAAACATTAGCCAGAACAGAAAATGAATTCTTTTTTGGTAATACCAATTACCATGGATTAATGTACTTTTTAATTTTATTGGTAGGTACAGCTATGATTAGCAGAATAGCCAAAGCATTTCAAGATTATACCGTAAATGTGATTATTCAAAAGTTTGGTGCTAGTATTTTCACAGATGGTTTAAAACATAGTATGCGTTTGCCATTTCAAGAATTTGAAGACCAAAGAAGTGGAGAAACATTATCTATCTTAACAAAAGTAAGAACCGATACAGAAAAGTTTATTGGCTATTTTATTAATGTGTTTTTTGGCATTATTGTAAGTATTGTTTTCGTATCGGTGTATGCGTTTAAATTACATTGGTCTATTATTCCCGTTTACATGGGAGGTAGCATATTTATAGGATTTGTTACAAGTTTATTAAGTAAAAAAATTAAAATTATTCAAAAAACAATTGTAAAAGAAACCACAGTTTTAGCTGGCACCACAACTGAAAGTTTAAGAAATATAGAATTGGTTAAAAGTTTAGGTTTAACCAACGAAGAAGTAAATCGTTTAAATAGCAATACCTATAAAATTTTGGGGTTAGAATTAAGAAAAGTAAAAAGTTTAAGAACCTTAAGTTTTATACAAGGAACCATGGTAAATTTTTTACGTCAGGTAATTACATTTACTTTATTATGGCTTATTTTTCGAAATGTTTTAACTACCGGAGAATTTATTTCTTTACAGTTTTATAGCTTTTTTATTTTTGGTCCGATGCAAGAAATTGGTAATATTATTTTGAGTTATAGAGAAGCTCAAGCGTCGTTAACAAACTTCAATAATTTGATGAATAAAGAAGTAGAAGTAAAACCCGAATCACCTTCAAATATTGGCGTTATCCAATCTATGCAGTTTAATGAAATTGAATTCAAGCACAAATCAGCTCAGTTTAAAGCATTAGATAATATTTCTTTTGATGTTAAGCAAGGCGAAACAATTGCTTTTGTTGGCCCAAGTGGCAGTGGTAAAAGTACTTTAGTAAAACTCTTGGTAGGGCTTTATAGGCCACAAAGTGGAACAATAAAATACAATAATATTAATAGCAATGAAATAGATTTCGACGATTTAAGAACCCAAATTGGTTTTGTAACGCAAGACACCAATTTATTTGCAGGTACTATAAGAGAAAATTTATTATTTGTAAACGGAAAAGCAACACAAGAAGATTTAAATGATGCACTAGAAAAAGCGAGTTGTAATCAACTGTTATCAAGAGCAGAAAATGGTATTGATACCATTATTGGTGAAGGAGGTTTAAAATTAAGCGGTGGAGAAAAACAACGTATTTCCATTGCTAGAGCCTTATTACGTAAACCTAATTTATTAATTTTTGATGAGGCTACCAGTGCTTTGGATAGCCTAACTGAAGAAGAAATTACCAATACCATTAAACAAATTAGTGAAGCCAAAAAACAAATAACTGTAATGATTGCTCATAGATTAAGCACTATTATGCACGCCGATAAAATTTTTGTTTTAGAACAAGGTAATCTAGCTGAAACAGGCACACATGCAGAGTTATTGTTAGAAAAGGGCTTATACTATGCTATGTGGAGGCAACAAATTGGCGAAAGAAAACTAATGGCAGCAGCAATGGCCTAGGAGTTAGATATTACGGATTATAAATTATAAATTATTGCTAATTATGAATTATTCTTCGCAAAAATCAGTTTTGTGTTAACTATACAATAAATAAAAACTATAGAACTATAAACTATAGAACTATAAAACCAAACAACTACTAACCCTTAGTCTCTTTCAAACTTTTTCTTCAAATAATCTAAAACCGATGGGTCTTCTAGGCCTTCCATATCGCTCAACTCTAATTCGAGGGCTTTGGTACTTAACTGAATTTCTAATAAAGAAATAGCTAGTGAAATAGCAAACGATAATAAACCAACAGCAAAAATTACATGTGCCCAAACTATAAATTGTAAATAAATAAAGTACATACACAATATGCAGCACAAAAAGCTAAAAACCCCTAAGGCTTGCATATTTTTTATTAATTTTAATCGGTATCTAATGTTTTTTATTTGTGCATGAATGTTCAATTTTTGTTCATGATTTTGATACTTATCATGTAAGCTTCTTACCCTACTACTTAAAGCTAAAAACCTATTAGTATAGGCCAACATAACCAAGCTAATTGCAGGAAAAAGTAGTGCAGGAGTATTAATTGATATTTCCATAATACAAGGTTAAATAACAAAGAGAAAAATCAGTTTTTAATTTTTAAAGGATACATACTTAAAGTTGCAGCTACCACAGCATAAGCAGGTGCCAAAACCCAGCCTATAAAAGGTAGCAAGTGCATTAAATAAAATACCATGCCATTACCAATGGCTAGGCCTTTATGATTACCAATAAAATAAATACTTTCGGCTGTTGTTTTTTTATGTCGTTCCATACTATAATCCAGCATAGAAAACCCATAGTAATAACATTCAATTAAAATGGCTAATATTGGGGTAAACCATCCAACAATAGGTACAAAACTTAAAATTAAAATACTGCATATATAAACCGTTTGCCACAAAGTATTTCGTATGGCAATTCTTACACCTCTAACAATGTCTTTTAACAACTGCGTAATATTAAACGGAAAATCTTTTCCTTCAATAATTGCTTCTGTTTTTTCGCTTAAATAAGCAAATACTGGGGATGCAACGATTAGAAAAAAATACTTAAATAAGGAGAAGTAAAAAAGCATCATCATTAACCATAATAAAACACTTCCCAATGTTACAATAAACCCTAAAAATCCACCAGCGATTTTACTTAAAGGTATTTGTAATAAGCCTTTTAACCACTCCAAAAAACTATTTACGGTTTGGCTAAAAAAGAACATTCCAACACCAAATAAAATGGCATACACCAAACCGGGCACAATAATCCATTTCCATAAATTATGTTTTTTTATGAATTTATGAGCTGCAAAATAAGCTTGTATGGCTATTATGATATCTTTTAACAATTTGAGGGTATTTATTTTGCTAAGATACGTTTGTACATTCAAAACTTTATGCCAATTGTTTTAACTGTAACAACTTGCAATTTATCAGTTTAAGTATAATGTATAGAATAATAAAAACAAAATTCAACAATACATCAAATGAAGAATATTTTTATACCTTAGTTACTTAATTAAAGAAACAAAAAACCTTAATTTGAACTATAATATTTAGCTTTGAAGCAAGGAATTAAAAAAAAATTATGATTATTAATTTAAGCCAGCAACATAGTTTAGTAAGTAACTGGATTAGTGAACTTAGAGATGTAAACGTGCAAACCGATAGGCTCCGCTTTCGTAGAAATTTGGAGCGTATTGGTGAAATTGCTGCATATGAAATTAGTAAAGAATTAGAATGGAAAGAAACAGAAATACAAACACCATTAGGCATACATACTAGTAAAGTTTTGGCTGAACAACCAGTATTGGCAACTATTTTAAGGGCTGGTTTGCCCATGCATAATGGCATGTTAAATTATTTAGATAAAGCCGATAATGCGTTCATTTCTGCCTATAGAAAACACCACAGAGATGGAACATTTGAAATAAGTTTGGAGTACATGAGTTGCCCATCGTTAGAACGTAGAGTAGTAATTGTTAGCGACCCAATGTTGGCAACTGGAGCATCATTGGTTAAAACAATTGCAGTTTTACAAGCCGATTCAAAACCCTCCATTATACATATTGTTTGTGCAATTGCAAGTACAGTTGGTATTGAATTTATTGAAAGAGAATGTGGTACCAACATTAAAATTTGGTGTGGCGATATTGATGATGAACTAACAGCCAAAGGTTATATTGTTCCAGGCTTAGGCGATGCAGGCGATTTAGCATTTGGCTCAAAGGCACAATCATAATTACAATTAAAGATGATTTGTTAAAAATTAAAGAAGCCATTTTTATTTACAGCAAATCATATAAATTCGGTATCATAAAGTCGATGAAGAAAATTTTATTAATTATATTATTTATAACCATTCTAAAAAATGTTCAGTCTCAAGATCCACATTTTTCACAATTTTTTGCTTCCCCTTTAACCCTAAACCCTGCATTTACTGGTAAATTTAATGGCACTGTTCGGGTGGCTGGTAATTACAGAAACCAATGGCCCGAAATTAATAGGGCTTTTATTACCAATACTGCCTCGGTCGATTTTCAAATTTTACAAAACAAAATAGGCTATACCGATACTTGGGGTGTTGGAATGATGGCCTACAGCGATAATAGTGCCAATGGTGCAGTTAAATTTAATTATGCTTCTGTTTCTACTGCTTTTCATAAAGGTTTAGATGAAGATGGATATAGCCAAATTGGTATTGGTTTTCAAGCAACTTATGCAAATATGTTGATTAATACCAGTAGCTTAAAATTCGAAGATCAACTTACCACAGCTGGTTTTACTGGTGTTACTTCTGAAATTTTTGCCAATCCATCTGCATTAACATCGAATTATTTAGATGTAAATGCTGGTGTTCTTTATACAGGAAGCAGTAACGATAAAAATAATTATTATTTAGGTGTTAGCCTTTATCATATAACAAGGCCTAAACAAACTTTTACGGGTGCCAACTATTTATTAAATACAAGAACTACTATACACGTTGGTGGATATTTTGCTGTTGCACCCACCACTACTTTGCACTTAAGTGCTTTGCAAAGTTTACAGGGTGGTGCAAGTGAAACAGTTTTAGGTGGTGCAGCACAATTTAATGTTAGTGGTGAAGAAGCCGAGAAACCAACTAGTTTTTATGCAGGTGTTTGGATGCGTTTAAAAGATGCAATTATACCATACATTGGTTTAGAATTTGGCGACTTTAGGCTAGGTGCAACTTACGATGTTAATACATCCTCCTTAAAAACTGCTAGTCAAAGTAGAGGTGGCATAGAAATTTCTTTAATATATATTAGACGCCCCGATACAAACAAAAATATTCATTGCCCCAAATTTTAAGGAATAAGCAACTTGTAAAAACACGAATACTTTTACAAACACCAACCAATTAGTTATAAAAACAAGTATCCACAAATTGTGTATAATAAATACATCAAGATTAAATGTATTAAAATTAGATTTGGTTAGTTAATTAATCCATCATTTATCTTTCTTAACTTTAAAAAACAACTACATTGACAGAAACAATCATCAACTTAGAATCGGTTAATCCCCTTGAATTTTTTGGTGTAAATAATGGCAAGTTGGATTTGCTGAAGAAAAAATTTCCGCTGTTAAAAATCTTATCAAGAGGAACACAACTAAAAATTAGTGGTGCTCCCGAACATATTGATACAGCAAAAGAAAAAATTGATTTAATTGTTCAATACTTAGAAAGGAACGGACATCTTAGTGAAGTTTATTTTGAACAAATATTGGGTGGTGATGATGCCGAAACTGTTGACAATTTTGTTGACAAAAACCCGAACGACATTTTAGTTTTTGGTCCCAATGGTAAAACCGTTAGGGCAAGAACTGCTAACCAAAAAAAGATGGTTACTGCTGCAGATAAAAATGATATTGTTTTTGCCATTGGCCCTGCGGGAACTGGCAAAACGTATACAGCTGTTGCACTTGCAGTTAGAGCTCTAAAAAATAAGTTGGTTAAAAAAATTATTTTAACCCGACCAGCAGTTGAAGCTGGTGAGAGTTTAGGTTTTTTACCTGGCGATTTAAAAGAAAAAATTGACCCTTACTTAAGGCCTTTATACGACGCTTTAGATGATATGATACCTGCCGATAAGCTAAGCTATTACATGAGTACAAGAACTATCGAAATTGCACCTTTAGCTTACATGAGAGGTAGAACGTTGGATCATGCGTTTATTATTTTAGATGAAAGTCAAAACACCAACGACTTACAATTAAAAATGTTTTTAACTCGTATTGGTGGCAATGCAAAAGCAATTATTACTGGAGACCCAACTCAAATAGATTTACCTCGTAACCAACGCAGTGGTTTAGATAAAGCCATGCGTATTTTACAAAATATTGACGGAATTGCACATGTTGAGTTAAATGAAGAAGATGTTGTACGCCATAAATTAGTAAAAGCCATTATTAGAGCCTACGATAAAGAATATGAAGCCGAAGAGGCAGAATATGCTAAAAGATTACATCAACGTTAAACAATATTCAATAAAAAAAGCCTCCTCATTGTTTAAAATGAGGAGGCTTTTTTGTACCTATAAATTATTATACTAATTACCAACCATAAACACTGAATTAAAAAATAATAGTTTACCATTTTCCCAAAACAACCTAAAAATTGGATCGTCAGCAAAAACGGTAATTACTCCACCACCTAATTCTACTAATCCAATGGCTGTTCCATCTTTTAATTTATCTTTTAATTTATAACCTGCAAACCCTGTTACATAGTTATCTTTTTTAACAAAACCAACATTCCAACCATCTTTCATAAACTCATAAATTGTATTATTTTGTTTTAAAGAGTAATATGTTTTTGAATAACCAAATGCTAATGGATGGGTGTTATCTAACTCAATTTTATAAATAGAACCTGGTGTAGAGCTAGGTAAATTATCTCTTTCTCTATCGGCATAATTTTTAATCTTACTGTAAGTACCTTCTTTATCTTCTTTTTTATCGCTGCTATCTTCTTTTTTCTTAAATCCTAAATCGGCCGAAGCTAATTGATTAGCAGCATCTTCTATTGCTACAATTTTACCACCACCACGTACAAATTCTTTTATTTTATCCATCGTTGATTTATCGTTTAAAGAACGATAGTAACCATCGGCCATAATAATTACATGATAATTTTTTAGGTTAGCTCTGCCTAAATCTGTTGCATTTAAAAGTGTTAAAGGATAATTTAATTGTTGATCAAATAAATTCCAAACCTCTCCAGCTGCAGTGCTCGAAACTCCATCGCCAGTTATTAAAACAACTTTTGGTGTTTGTATCATTTTGATATCTGGGCTACCAAAATCAACCCCTTTATCCATAAAACCAGTTTCTACTGGTACCGCATTAGTTGCATATTTATTGACAGCTTCATTTACAATTACATTTACTGCATCTACATTATTACTTGTTTTAATGACTATTAAAGTACCTCTTTCAAAATTTTCATTTTTATACGTAAATGGCTTTTCAGAAAACCGAACTTTAATATTATTTTTCAGTAAATAAGCCAATGTTTGTGCACTACTAAATGAGGTGTAAGGAATAATGTAACCATAATTACTATAAAGCAATGCTTTTTTTACTTGCGGAGTTGTTGCATTTTCGAAAGACTTTTTTTCTTTTAAACCATAACCATCTACACCAAAAGCAAATGGAACACTCCATGCAGTTATATCGTAAGTTGCACTATCGCTTAATTTACTTTTTGGTTCCAACAATACTTTTAACAAAGTACTTTTGGGTTGATAAGCTGAAACTGAAATACTAAACTTACTTGTCTTAACATCCTCTTCTTTATCGGTTTGGTAATTGTATCCTTTAAAAGAGGTTGTATTTATATTGTTGTATTCTATTTTATTACTTTCCAATAAATTTTTTACAGCTTGTAATTTATTAGCATCATTACTACTTAGCACATATGTTTTAAATTCAGCATTTTTTGCTTCCATAGCATCATCAAAAAATTGCTTAAACTCCTTAATTAATTTTTGCGATTCTTTAGAAGCAATTTCAACAGTTGATAAACCTGTTGTATGGTGGTGCAATGCCCTATCAACAAGTGTTAGGGTATCTCCATCTTCATTTAAAACACCTAAACCACCTCGGCTGTGGCCACCTTGCTCATATGTCATACCAATAGATCCATTGTAAATTGGATAAGTATCGCCGTACGAAGGATAAAATAAATCGAACCTTTCTTTGGTAAAATACAACCACCCATTTGCATCAAAATATTTAGCATGATTTTTACCAATTTGTGTTTGAAAATCTCTTTGCCAATTGGTAATAACTTCATGAAAAGGTTCTGCTGCAGGTGCAAAATAATAAGGCTCATTAATACCTTGTTCATGAAAATCTACATGCACTTGCGGCAACCATTCGTTATACTTTTTTAAACGTTGTTGTGTTTCTACTTGTGTTTGCCAAGCCCAATCTCTATTTAAATCAAAATTATAATGGTTGCTTCTTCCTCCTGGCCAAGGTTCGCTGTGCTCTCTACTTTGAGGATCAACATTTAGTGCTTTTCCAGCTACTTGATTGTACCAATTTACATATCTATCTCTACCATCGGGATTTAAACATGGGTCAATAATAACCACTGTATTTTTTAACCACTCTTTCGTTTGTAGGTTGTTTTCATCTACCAAAGCAAACAAGGTTAACATAGCAGCTTCACTACTGCTTGGTTCATTACCATGTACATTATAGCTTAGCCAAACTATTGCAGGTGCATTAGTTGTATTGGGCTTCATCTTATCTTTTGCAATACCAGCCAACCTTAAATTATTGGTTCTAATATTATCTAATTGTTGTATATTTTCTGGGGTAGAAATATAGGTGAGCATCAATTCTCTGCCTTCATTGGTTACTCCATACTTTTCAACAATTACCATATCTTTTTTTGCAGCGGCAACGGCTTTAAAATACTCAACTACTTTATGGTGTCGGGTATATTTAGTTCCAACTTTATAACCTAAGAAAGTTTCTGGGCTTTGCAATATTTGTGCATCATTTACCAAACTAAAAACCAACAAACAAGCAAACAAGACGAATCGTTTTATCATAAAAAATAATATTATTAGCGGTGAAAATAATAAAATAAAAAAAGCAGTCCAACTGTTTGAACTGCTTTATTAAAAAAAAATTGAAATTATACCAATTTGAATTTTAATCTAGAACAAAGTTTTGTGGTATAATGCCGATTCAATAGCTGTTTAGACCATTTTTTTGGTCTATTACAGATATCACTTCGGTATTATATTTAAACGGCAACAAAAAAGAACTATTAGTTACTCTGATATTCTACCCTAATAGTAATTGAAGCTGTTTTTTGCTTTGAAGAGGTATTAAACGAACCGCCATAAGCGTACTCTTCATTATCGTTTTTGCCTGTTATTTGAAAAACGCCCATGGCTGCCTTTTTAATATTGCCAATGCCAGCACCCGAATTTTTAGCAATGGTTTCGGCTCTTAATTTTGCATCGGCAGATGCTTTGGCCAATAAATCTATTTTTAATTCGTTTAATTTGGTATAATAAAATGATGGTTTTTGAGAGTTAAATTCAATACCTTTTTGTAATAATTCGGTTACTTCTCTAGATATTTTTTCTACCAATTCAATGTTTTTAGAGTCTACTTTTACCTCAGCAGTTAGGGTATATCCATTAAAAACACTACCAGTCATAGTACCATTTTCTGCATATTGATTTTGATAATTCTTCATAACATCAATCGATGAAAAAACAATACTGCTATCAGGTAGTCCTTTTGTTTTCAAATAGCTTTTAATGGTTTGTTCATCTTCTTTAATGGCAGCATATACCAATTTTAAGTCGAAGCCTGCCCTTGTAAAAATACCTTTCCATACAATTTGATCGCTAGTAAAATCTTTTTCGGCCAACCCAGTTACTACGATAGTTTCACTTGCTTTTGCCTTGTATTTATAAGCATTACCAATTATTAAACCCAAAATAATAATTGAAACAGCAATAATAGTTTGTGGTATATAATTTTTCATAGCCTAAAGTTAGGGTTTTAAGAATTATTTGTTTAGTTAATAGTAAGTTTAAATTAGCTTTTCTAAAACAAAATAAACCGCAGGACAAAATGTAGCATTTTTAAGGGTTATGGCTGGTCGTTTTAGCAGTACATCTTCATCGGTATAAGGAAAACGATGACAATCGCTTGGGCGTTGATCGTAAATACTGCAAAAATTATCTTCACCCAAAAAAGGGCATGGAGTTGATTTTACCACATAATCTCCCTCTACATCTAAGGTTAAATAGGTATCAATAAAATTACCTTCCTTCATTTTAAGATGCTTGCTAATACGCTTAATATCAGGCGATTTAAAACGTGGAGAATAATTTTTACAACAAGCTGCACATTGCAAACAATCTATTTTCGTAAATGCTTCTTCGTGTAAATCGGGCAATTGCTTTAACACTTGATTTTTATTGGCACGCTGCAAAAAATTTTTGTATAGTTTGGTATGTTCCTCACTCTTCTTTTGCCAATTATCTAGATTAACTTCTGCCATGGGTCAAAGATAAGTTAGAAAAGATGTATGATGGGAGATGTATGATATGGATTGGGATATAGGATGGTTATTTGCTTGCAAGAATTGTGTAAACAAAAGTTTACCTTTTCTCAAAAATCAAGTTTCTTTGCACACCTTCTACAACATGGAAACAAGCAAAGAAACCTTACTTATATTATTTTCTACACCCTATTATTTAATCATAATTGGAATAGAAATTTTATTGAGTAATTATCAGCACAAAAAGTTGTACAACATTAAAGACACCATATCTAATGTGTATTTAATGTTGCTAAATGGCGGGTTAGATTTGTTGTTTAGGGCTTTTTATATTGGCGTTGTATTTAGCTTTTTTTACCATCACCGCATGATAGTGCATTGGCAAAATGGCTTATTTTATTGGATTTCCCTAGTGCTGTTAGAAGATTTTTTATACTACTGGCTTCATCGTTTTGACCATGAAATTCGTTTTTTTTGGGCTACACACGTTACCCATCATTCATCTCAAAAAATGAATTTTACAGTTGGGTTTAGATCCTCTGTTTTTCAACCATTGTATCGTTTTATTTATTTTATTCCCTTACCCTTATTGGGTTTTAAGCCATTAGATATTGTTTTTGTTTACGCTGCTACTCAAATATGGGGCATTTTTGTTCATACCGAATTAATTAAAAAAATGGGTTGGTTAGAGCATATTTTGGTAACACCATCTCACCACAGGGTACACCATGCCAGCAATCCAAAATATTTAGACAAAAACATGGGTATGTTTTTAATTATTTGGGATAAATTGTTTGGCACTTTTCAGGCCGAATTAAAAGAAAATGATTACCAACCTTTAAAATATGGACTGACAAAAAACATAGATAACCCTAATGCAGCAACTTTAGTTTTGCATGAGTGGATACAAATTTTTAAAGATGTTACTCAACACAAACTTACTTTTATGCAAAGATGGAATTATTTGTTTGGCCCACCAGGTTATAGCCACGATGGAAGTAGACAAACTAGTGAGGAAATGAGGAGGGAGGAAAGTTTATAGTTATATAGTTTGGGGTTATTTAGTTTAGCTCACCATATAAGGTTAATTATTGCTTATTCTGCGTTACAATTATGGGCTAAAGGCTAATTTTTTAAATGAAATAATTGGTAACCTATAGTTTATTAACAAGTAATCTAACAACGATAAAACAATCCTTAACAATTGCTGTTATTTGCTCGTACATTTGCGGCAAATTTTAGGCTTTTTTTACCCTTTTCGTTTATTGCTCAATTATTTACAATAGTTGAAGGGTGCGACGCAACAACAGCCTAATTTATAAACCATAGCTGGTAACAAAAAAATTTAAAACAGTAATATGAATCTTTTTCACAATCAAAACACCGAGTTTCAAAGACGACACAATGGACCCAATGCAGCCGATACTGCAAAAATGCTACAAACCATTGGTGTAAATAGTTTAGATGAGTTAATTGATAAAACTGTACCAACTGGTATTCGTTTACAAAACGAGTTGATTACACCACCTGCAATTAGTGAGTTTGAGTATTTAAACGAACTTCAAAAAGTTGCTGCCAAAAATAAAATATTCAAAACCTATATTGGGCAAGGTTATTATAATACCATTACACCAAGTGTAATTTTACGTAATATTTTCGAAAACCCAGGTTGGTACACCCAATACACACCTTACCAAGCCGAAATTTCTCAAGGCCGATTAGAAAGTTTACTCAACTTTCAAACAATGGTTACCGATTTAACAGGTTTACCAATGGCCAATGCTTCTTTATTAGATGAATCAACAGCTGCTGCAGAAGCCATGAGTATGTTATTTCACGCAGGAGATACCGCCAAGAAAAATAAGTTTTTTGTAGATGAACATGTGCTACCTCAAACAAAAGATTTATTGCTTACAAGAGCTACCCCAATAAATATTGAAATTGTTTATGGTAGCTATTCCAATGCTTTATTAGACGATACCTATTTTGGAGCAATCATTCAGTACCCTAATAATTTAGGTAGTATTGAAGATTATAGAGGCTTTATTGCCAACGTTCACAATGTCGGTGGTTATGTAGTAATGGCAACAGATTTATTGGCACTAACACTTTTAACAAGCCCAGGCGAGTTAGGTGCTGATGTGGCTATTGGGTGTGCACAACGTTTTGGGGTTCCATTGGGTTATGGTGGCCCACATGCTGCTTTTTTTGCAACAAAAGATGAATTTAAACGTGGTGTACCTGGTAGAATTATTGGAGTAAGTATCGATGCTAAAGGTAACAGGGCCTTGCGTATGGCTTTACAAACACGTGAGCAGCACATTAAACGTGAAAAAGCTACCTCTAACATTTGCACAGCACAAGCTTTATTAAGCAATATGGCTGCAATGTATGCAGTTTATCATGGGCCAATTGGCTTAAAAAATATTGCAACAAGGGTTGCTACACTAACACAAGTGCTTCACGAATCGTTGGCAGAGTTAGGTTTTAAAATAACAAACAGCAATTACTTTGATACATTAACCATTGAAGCCGATGCTGCAAGTATTATTACAATTGCTGAACAAAATAATATCAATTTCCGCAAAATAAATACTCACCAAATTGGCATAAGTATCGATGAAACTACCAGCCAAAAAGATGTGTTAGACATTGTTTATGTATTTGCCACCAGCTTAGGAAAAGATGAGGCTGAAATTGACTTTGATAGCGATTCACCAATAACTTCCATTCCTGCTTTTGCAAAAAGAACTTCTGCTTTTTTAACGCACCCAGTTTTTAATACACATCATAGCGAAAGCCAGATGATGCGTTATATAAAGCAATTAGAAAACAAAGATTTAAGTTTAAATACCAGCATGATTTCTTTGGGTAGTTGTACCATGAAGTTAAATGCTGCAACCGAAATGATACCTGTAAGTTGGCCAGCATTTAGTCAGCTACACCCTTTTGTACCAGCTAACCAAGCAGAGGGATACAAACAAATAATCGATGAATTATCTGCATACCTTATCAATATTACCGGGTTCGACGATTGTAGCTTGCAACCCAACAGTGGTGCCCAAGGCGAGTACGCTGGTTTATTAGTAATTATGGCTTACCACAAAGCCAATGGAAATGCTCATAGAAATGTGGTATTAATTCCAACATCTGCACATGGCACCAACCCTGCAAGTGCCGTTATGGCTGGCATGAAGGTTGTTGTTGTAAAAAATAACGAAGATGGTAGCATTAATATGGCTGATTTAACAGCTAAAGCAGAACAATACAAAGATACTTTGGGTGGCTTAATGGTTACCTATCCAAGTACCTATGGTGTATTTGATGAAGACATAAAAGAAATTTGCGAATTAATACATTCGCTAGGTGGGCAAGTGTACATGGATGGTGCCAATATGAATGCACAAGTAGGTTTAACATCTCCAGCAAATATTGGGGCAGATGTTTGCCACTTAAACTTACATAAAACTTTTGCCATACCACATGGTGGTGGTGGGCCTGGCATGGGACCAATTTGTGTTAAAGCACATTTAGCACCTTACTTACCAGGGCATATAGAGTTGGGTAATACTGGTGCAGTTTCTGCAGCACCTTATGGTAGTGCTTCTATATTGTTAATAAGTTATGGCTACATTAAAATGCTGGGTAACGATGGTATTAAAATGGCAACAGAATATGCTATTTTAAATGCCAATTACATGAAAACTAGATTAGAAAAACATTATCCAATCTTATTTACAGGTAAAAACGGCACTTGTGCTCATGAGTTTATTGTTGATTTACGTCCATTTAAACAAAGTGCTGGGGTCGAAGCTGAAGATGTAGCTAAACGTTTAATTGATTATGGTTTTCATGCACCAACAATGAGTTTTCCTGTTGTTGGAACCATTATGATTGAACCAACAGAAAGTGAAGACAAGGCTGAGTTAGATCGTTTTTGTGATGCATTGATTTCAATTCGTGAAGAAATTGCTGCTATTGAAAATGGAACTTTTGATAAAGCAGATAACCTTTTACACAATGCACCCCATACACTAGCTGTAATCTGTGCAGATGAGTGGAACCATACCTACACAAGAAAAGAAGCAGCTTTTCCATTGTACTATGTAACACAAAATAAGTTTTGGCCAACTGTTGCTAGGGTAAACAATACACATGGCGATAGAAATTTGGTGTGTACCTGCGAACCTATAGAAAGTTATATGGAAGCAGAAGCGTAATGCTGATATTTCTAATTTTAAAAGCCGTTCAATGTATTTTGAACGGCTTTTTTATGGGTATTCTTCACTTATACCTACCTCAAAAACAAATATAGGGTTGATTTTACACTAGGTATACTAAAAATGATAAACCACAATAATAAAGCTCTACGTAGTAGTGGGTATTTTTCATAAATATGCCCTATAGGCTTGTGTAAAAACGAATTGTTGGCTATCTTTTGCTTGTGGTTAACAAAAACAATTTCTTTTTTATTTAGTACAAAACTTAATTAAATGAAAGTTACAAAAACAATAATTACAACAATGGTATTACTGGGTATAAGCCAAGCTGTAGTAGCCCAAAAAACTAAACAAAAGTATGGTTGCAGTAGCGAAGTTCCGAGTACTAGTAGCAAAGTATATATAGAAGATACAGCAAATGCAAGAGGATTAGCAGATAACTATTACTTATGGGATAACGGTAAAACCATTTACATTAAATTTTTAAGTGGCAGCAAAAGCATGCAAAATAAAATAAAAGCCATTGCCAAAGAGTGGGAACAATACGCCAATTTAAACTTCGAATTTATAAGTGTTGGTCCAAGTAACATCCGTATAAATTTAGACAATAAAGGAGGTCACAACTCTATGATTGGCACACTAGCAAACAATGCAAACGAAGATGAAAGAACCATGAATTTTGATACCACAGACTTTAAAACTTTTACTGCCATGAGAAGAACAGTTATACACGAATTTGGCCATGCAATTGGTCTCTTACATGAGCATTATAGCCCAGTTGCAGGAATTGAATGGAACAAAGATGCGGTGTATAGTGAATTAAAAAGAACCCAAGGTTGGGATAGGCAAACTGTTGATGTAAACCTTTTTCAACAATACAATGTAACCTACACAAATGGTACAAAATACGATGCAAAATCTATTATGCATTACCCAATATTTGAAAGATGGACCACCAACGGATTTAGTGTAAATTGGAATAACGAATTATCTGAAGGTGATATTTCAATTATTGGTTTGTTGTATCCTAAAAATGGAGATCGATTAAATGAAGCTCCAAGATTTATAGTTTCGGATTTTACACAAATAATCATATCTAAAAACGATACAAAAAATGGAATTTCTTTATTTCCATCATTTAAATTAACTACAGCAGGCAAACCTGCAAGGGTATATTTTATTGCATTTTTTTACGACGAAGATGGCAATCCAATTAAAAAAGAAACAAACACTTATACTATTAACAACATCGCTGCAACATTTAAATCATCGGTATTAGGAATTGGCAAATCGGTAGTTGCCAATAAAAACAAACCCAACGATTTTGAACTGTTTATTCCATACACCGAATTGCCGATTTCTGTAGGCAAAAACAATTTTCAAGTAGAGTTTAGGGTGTATTTACAAGACGATAAAGAAATGAAAATACTGTACCAATCGAAACGCAAAATCTTCAATTTTATAAAGGCATAACTTTTAAGCAAACAATTAACTAATTTAAAAAAATAAACAACATGAAAAAGATTAAACAACTAATTATTCTAGGCATTTTAATTTGTTTTACAACAAACAATATTGCACAAGTAATGCAAAAACAAGTGTACAAAAAAACAGGTTGTGCAACTATTGAACCAAATCATGTATTTGCATTTGATACCTTACCAAGCAGACAAATGGCCGATAACTATTATCTATGGGATAATGGCAAAACTTTAAGGGTAAAAATATTAAGCGGTAGCCAAAAGTATAAAGACATGATTATGAAATATGCTAAAGAATGGGAAAAATATGCCAATATAAAATTTGATTTTGTAGAATTTGGAGATACGCATATAAGAGTAATTTTAACTGGAAACGATGGTGGTGGTAATTACTCTAAATTAGGAACCATGGCCAATATGGTACCTCAAGATGAACATACCTTACATTTAGATACTACATCATTTACAACTGCTGAATATACCTATACTTGTATTGTACACGAATTTGGCCATGCAATTGGTTTAATGCACGAACATATGAACCCCACTTCAGGTATTAAATGGGATAAGAATCGTGTATATGCAGCTTATAAATTACAACAAGGGTGGAGTAAAGAAATGGTCGATGCACAATTATTTAAAAAGTACAGTACAAATTATACCAATGGTACTAAATACGATTCAAAATCAATTATGCATTACCCAATTTCTAGATGGGAAACATTAGATGGTTTTTTTGTAAACTGGAACTATAGTATATCACAAGGAGATAAGGATATTGTTGCTGCCTTGTATCCAAAAAATGGAGATAGAATCAATGAAGTGCCAAGATTTACAATAAATGGATTTACTTCGATGGCTGTTGAAAGAAGTGAAGCAAAGCAAGGTGTAAGCTTTTATCCATCATTCAATATTACAACAGCTGGTAAAGCTGGCAGGGTATATTACTTAGCTGTATTTACCGATGAAAATGGTAACACGTTTCAAACAACCAGCAGCGATTACAAAGTATTTGGCGTATCTGGCACATCTAAAACAAGTGTACTAAACCCTGGTTTAAACCTATTTATAAACAAAGGCAAAAGAGATATGGAATTATTTATTCCTTATGCCGAAATACCAGCTAGTATAAGAAATAAAAATGTACGGGCTTCATTTTATGTTTTCTTATACGATAATGATGAAATGAAATTATTGTATGCCTCTAAAAGTGTACCATGTAATATGGCCTAAATAACAAAAAATATAACTATAGAATTGGGTGTTACAAATCGTAACACCCAATTTTTGTTAAATGGTAAGCTTACAATAGTGGTAACTATTAACTTCGTTGCAAATTGTTCATTGCATGAAAAAATTAGTATGTATACTTTCAATACTCACTATTCACCATTCACTCTTAGCTCAAACCCCTAGTAACGAAATATATTTGGGCTTAAAAAAATTAAATGTGCTGGGTAGTGTATTATATATTGCTGCACATCCCGACGATGAGAACAATTCACTTCTACCCTATTTTGCAAAAGAAAAATTGTACCGAACTGCCTATTTAAGTTTAACCAGAGGTGATGGTGGCCAAAATTTAATTGGCAGTGAACAAGGTATAGAGCTAAGCTTAATTAGAACTCAAGAATTATTAGCTGCAAGAAAAATTGACGGAAGTGAGCAATACTTTACAAGTGCATACGAATTTGGGTATAGTAAAAGTGCCGATGAAACGTTGAAAATTTGGAACCACGAAAAAGTTTTAGCCGATGCAGTTTGGGTAATCAGAAAATTTCAACCAGATATAATTATTGCTCGTTTTCCGCCAGATAAAAGAGCTGGTCATGGCCACCATGCGGCCAGTGCAATTATTGCTGAAGAAGCATTTATAGCTGCTGCCGATAAAACAAAATTTCCAGAACAATTTAAGTATGGGGTACAACCATGGCAAGCAAAAAGATTGGTATGGAATACTTTTAATTTTGGAGGAAATAATACAACCAATAACAACCAATTAAAAATTGATATTGGTAACTATAACCCATTAATTGGAAAAAGCTATGGCGAAATTGGTGGAGAAGCCAGAACAATGCACAAAAGCCAAGGAGAAGGAAGGCCAAGAAGAAAAGGACCCATTAACGAATATTTTACGTTGATAGCTGGCGACAGCATGAAAAGTGATTTAATGGAAGGTGTAAAGTTAAATTGGGATAAAGTAATCAATGGAGGAGAGATTGAAAGTGAAATAAACAATATTATCAAAAGTTATAGTTTTCAAAATCCAGAATTGAGTGTTCCACTTTTACTGAAAGTATATAAAAGCATTAAAGCTTTACCAAGTGGTGTGTGGAAAAATAAAAAATTAGAAGAAATACAACAATTAATCGAAGCCTGTACGGGTTTATTTGTTGAAGCTACCACTAATCAAGAATCTATTTTACAAGGAGATACCTTAAAAACTACCTTTTTTTTAAACAAGAGAAATAGCGGAGATAATGCAAAAAATTTAGTCAATTTTAAACTCACAAAAATTAAATTAGAAAGCTTTGATTCAACCTTTAATAAAAATTTAAATACAAATGAGAATTATAGTTTCAATGTAAATACAGTTGTTCCTTTAACGAAAAAAATATCTCAACCATATTGGCTCGAGTTTCCTCTAATTGAAGGAATGTTTGATGTAAGAAATCAATTGATGGTTGGTATGGCCGAAAATGAAGCATCTTTTGAAGCTGAGTTCATACTTAAAATAGATGATGAAGAAATTACCATAAAACGTGCAGTTCAGTATAAAACGATTGACCCGGTAAGGGGCGAAATTTATCAACCAGTACCAGTGTTGCCCAGCCAAGAAGTTATGTACAACAAAGAAAACTACTTAAGCATAAATGGTGACGTTGTTAACGGAAGTATGGTAACTACTAATAAAACTGGTAAAACAGAAGAACCATTTGTTTGGAAAGACAAATCAAAAACAAACACTAAAACTGAACTTGTTAGTAAAAATGGATTAAGCACACAAACAATAAAGTATGATCACATACCCACTTTAACCTACTTTAAATTGGCAAGTACCAATATAGTTTCTGTTAACTTAGTTACTAAAGGTAAAAAAATTGGATATATCATTGGTGCAGGAGATAAAGTGCCAGATGCATTAACAGAATTAGGCTTTACCTTAACTTACCTTTTCGAAAAAGATATTAACCTAAGCAATTTAAAGCAGTTCGATGCAATTATAACTGGTATAAGAGCTCCAAATATTTACGAATGGATTACCAATAAAAATGATGTGTTAAACGAGTATGTTAATAATGGTGGCAACCTAGTTGTACAATATTTAAAAAGCAATACGGTAAATAATAAAAAACTAAAAATTGGACCCTATCCATTTACTATCAATGCTCAAACAAGGGTAACCGAAGAAAATGCAGTGGTAAAATATTTATTACCACAACACTCCATTTTAAACTATCCAAACAAAATACAACCTGAAGATTTTGATGGTTGGGTACAAGAACGTTGTACCTACCAAGCTGTACAAATGGATACTAATTTTGAAGCAATATTAAGCATGAACGATAAAGACGAAGCTCCTAGTAATGGTAGTTTGGTTATTGCAAAGTATGGCAAAGGAAATATTGCTTATGTAAGCTTGGTATTGTTTAGGCAATTGCCAGCTGGTGTTCCAGGTGCTTATAAATTATTAGCCAATTTAATTGCTTTACCAAAAAATAAATAAATTGCATAACAGAAAAAAAATGGTAGCCATTATGCTAATTGTACTTGGCATTGCATCGGGTATATTTTTAAAAAATGTAAAAATTGGTTTAATCATTGGTTTAGCTTTAGGGCTGCTTTCTGGGGGTTTGTTTAGTAGCGGAAATAAAGATTAACGAATTATCGAATTAGTGGATTGACGAATAAACCAATTAACCAGTTAAATAATCAACCAATCAACCAATTAACTAATTAAAATGACAAAACCACCACTTTTTAATACTTGGAAACATTGGTACATATTTGTATTAAGTGTATTGCTGTTGCTAATTGTTTTATTTTGGTGGATGACAAAATATTTTTCATAGCGATGTTGCGTTTGTAAATACTTTGTGAACCTTGTGTTTTCCTTTGTGAACTTAGTGGTAAGATATACGCTTCAATAAAAGTTAAATAGCGTTATATCCTTGAACGGTGCGACGCCACTGTAGTTCGGTTTATATTCAATTGCTGGTTCAATAATAAAAATAACTATGAGTAAATTAGACTGGATCGTACTTTGTGTAACACTGTTAACCATTATTGGGTATGGCTTATATAAAAGTAAAACCAGTAAAAATTTAGAAGGCTATTTTTTAAGCAATCGAAATATGCCTTGGTATTTAGTTTTGCTGAGTATAATGGGCACACAGGCTAGTGCTATTACTTTTTTATCGGCACCTGGGCAAGCCTTTACCGATGGTATGCGGTTTGTACAATATTACTTTGGCTTGCCTATTGCAATGGTAATTTTATGCATCACATTTGTTCCACTCTTCAATAAATTAAAAGTATTTACCGCCTACGAATTTTTAGAGCAACGCTTCGATATTAAAACAAGAACATTTACGTCATCTTTATTTTTATTGTCAAGAGGATTAAGTACGGGTATTAGCATTTATGCACCTTCAATTATTCTATCTTCTTTATTGGGTTGGGATATTTTTTGGACCAACATAGTAATGGGTGGTTTACTCATCATTTATACAGTAAGTGGTGGAGCAAGAGCAGTAGCTTATACACAACAATTGCAATTGATTATCATTTTCGTTGGCATGTTTGTAGCAGGTTATATGGTAGTGCATTTATTGCCCGACGGAATGGGGTTTTCAGATGCATTGAAGGTGGCAGGGAATGGTGGTAAGATGAATATTATTACAACAGGCTTTACCGAAAAAGGGTTTGATTGGAAAGATCGTTACAATATTATTAGTGGAATTATTGGAGGATTCTTTTTAGCACTCAGTTATTTTGGAACCGACCAATCGCAAGTTGGTCGTTACTTAACAGCAAAAGACAATACTGAAAGTAAGGTTGGATTATTAATGAATGGACTGGTGAAAGTGCCTATGCAATTTTTTATTTTGTTATTGGGTGTTTTGTTGTTTACGTTCTATCAGTTTAAACAGCAGCCTATATTTTTTAACAATGCCCAGCAGGAAAAATTATTGGTAAGTAGCAAAAAAGATAGTGCTGTTTTATTGCAAAATCAGTTCACTTTAGTAAATAATGAAAAGCAAAAAGTATTACAGCATTTTAAAACTGATGAAGTAAAAGCCAAACAAGAATTACAACAGCTTAACCAGCAAGGTGATGCTTTGAGAAAGCAATATAAAGGCTTAATAAAGTCGAGTGAAGTAAAAGGAGATGATAATGATACCAATTATATTTTTTTGCGTTTTGTAGTAGATTATTTGCCCAAAGGTTTGGTAGGGTTATTAATTGCTATTATTTTTTTAGCTGCTTGGGGCAGCATTGCTGCTGCACTCAATTCTTTGGCAAGCTGCACCATGATTGACTTTCATAAACGTTTCAGCAGAAAAAATAAAAACAATATTTCGGTAGAACAAGGTAAAACGGATTACAACACTTCTAAACTGTACACTTTAGGTTGGGGTATATTTAGTGTAATAGTTGCAGAGTTTGCAACTGGCATGGGTAGTTTAATTGAAGCTGTAAATGTATTGGGCTCTTTATTTTATGGTGTAATACTTGGCATATTTTTAGTGGGCTTTTATCTTAAAAAAATACAGAGTAATGCAGTTTTTATTGCAGCTATTATTGGTGAGTTGATTGTGATTACCGTTTTTATTTTAGATAAAACAGGTGTTATTGGTTTGGGCTTTTTGTGGTTAAATGTAATAGGTGCTTTAGTTGTGGTGGTGTTGAGTTGGTTGTTGCAAAAGTTTAATACAAAAGTTGCTGCCTGATTGGTTTTCTATACCCACCTATTCTTTATAGCCATCTTTACAGCTTCTGTTTTTGAAGAAACATGCAGTTTTTCATACACTTTGGTAATATGATTTCTCACAGTAAATGGACTAATGAAAAGACGTTCGGCTATTTGTCTAAAGTCCAATCCATCGACAAGCCCCTTTAGAATATCCATTTCCCTTTCTGATAAGGTAGTTGCAACTGCATTATCTTTTGCGTTGCTTTTGTTGCTTAGCAAATCCAATGTTTTTCGTGCAATACGTGGGCTCATGGGAGCTCCTTCATGTTCCATCACTTCTTTAATGGCACGCAGGATAACAGCAGGTTGTTCTTCTTTCAACAAGTAACCATCAGCACCAGCTTGTATGGCATTAAAAAGTTTATCATCATCATCAAAAACAGTAAGCATAATGTATTTGATGGATTCGTAAAGAACACTGCCGGTTCTTACTGTGTCAATGCCATTCATTACAGGCATGTCAATATCCATCAGTACCAATTGAGGGTGCTGTTCTGCTGGAATTTTTTTTAGTTGCTGCAAAAAATCTTCTCCGTTTCTTGCCCTCAATACTATTTCCACTTCTCCCAATTGGGTAAGTTCATCTGTTAAAGATGCAATGATTTGAAAACTGTCATCTACAATTCCTATTTTGTAAGGCATGGTTGTGAAAGTACGTTATAGCTACATTGTTGCCAATAGAGCAGATGCTCTATTCTTTTGTTATGGTAATGTTTGTTCCATCATTTGGTTTTGCATCAATGGTTAATGTGCATGAAATTTCTTTTGCCCTGTGCTTCATGTTTTCCAACCCATAGTGCAAGGTAGTATTGATATTATTTTTGTCGAAACCAGTTCCGTTGTCTGCAATGGAAATGCTGTATTTATACTGCACTATTTTCATCTCAATTTTTAAGGTTGAAGCATTTGCATATTTCAGTGCATTGGTAATGGCTTCCTGGCAAATTCTAAAAAGGTTTAAGGCTTCGGCAGGACCCAATAAAAGCTCTTTGTTACCATCTGTTTCCTTAAAATCTAACTTTGTTTCGGGGTTCAATGCAGTTTGTTTTTGGGCAAAAGACTTAAGCTTATCAAAGAACTCTTGCAAGGAAACTTCTTCTTTGTTCAAAGCCCATATTGTTTCTCTCAAAGCACTAATAACTTCAATGGAACTTTGTCCTGTGGATTGCAGTTTCTTCTTTTTGGCTTCTTCAGAAATGGCTGAAGAATCATTCATCATGCCCTGAATACTCTTGCTAATAAGGCTTAGCTGTGTACCCACATTATCATGAAGGTCACGTGAAATACGTTCACGTTCCATTTGCACTTTGTGTTGTACTTCTAATGCCCTCATTTTCTTTTTAAACTGAAGTTTCTGAATAAAAACCACAATACCCACAATCAGTGAAACAAATAGCAAGCTTGCTAAAATAATGAACCATAAACGCTGCCAAAATGGAGGTACAATATATATGCTGACAGTTGTTGGTACTTCATTCCAAACGCCATCATTGTTGCAAGCCTTTACTTTAAAAGTGTATTTGCCTGTGCTCAATGCTGGGTAACGTGCAAACCTTTTATCACCAGCATTAATCCAGTTTTTATCAACGCCTTCCATCATATAAGCATATTGATTTTTTTCTTGATTGGTAAATTCTGGCAATACAAATTCAAAGCTTAAACTATTGTCTGTATAAGGCAGTTCCAATGAACGAATATTCCAATAGGCACTGTCTGTTTTATACGGTTCATCAAACAATTTAATACCCGTAATTTTTACTTGGGGAACATTTGGATTGTCTAAAATTTCTTTGGGATAAAATGAGTTGGTACCATTGATTCCACCAAAAAATAATTCACCATCAATTGTTTTAAAAGAGGCTTTACTATTGAATTCATTGGCCTGCACACCATCTTCCTTTGTAAAAAATTTGAAATTCTTTTCTTTGGTATGATAAACACCCAAGCCTTTATTACTGCTGTACCACATATTGCCATCATCATCTTTTAACAAGCAATAGATATGGTGATTGATTAATCCTGTTTGTTCATTGTACAGTTTTGTTACTTTGTCATTTTTGTCAATTACATACAAACCTTCAACACTGCCAACCCAAATATTTCCATCATTATCTTGATTGATTGTTTTTACCAAAACATTTTTTTGTAATTGAATTGGAACCCATTGGTTGTTTTTAAAATGGTACACACCATTGAAAGTGCCTATCCATAAACTGTTTTCTTTGTCTTGAAAAATCGTGTTGATATTTTCACTTTTTAGATAATCTAATTTTTTAACATCTAGCTTGCCATTGGTATATTGAATAGAGAGCAAATATTCATTGCAACCTGCAATAAAACTGTCATCATTTTTTTTCAAAAAAGCAAACAAGCAATTTTTTAAGGAAGGATTTTTGGGAATGAAATTTCGAAAGGCATTTGTAACATTGGTAAAGTTATTGGTTGTAATGGAGTAAATGAAAAATGCCGTTTCGTTTTCACCAAAAATGTTCAAGAGGTATTCGTTCTTACTAAGAGGAATAATACTGTAAATATTGTTGTTGGGAATATTGGCTAGTTTGGCCACATCCATATTTTTTTCAAACCCATTTTTCCTGTAGAAAATATCAATGCCATTGTTGAAATAACCTACAAACAATTTGTTGGAATCAGCATACACACTTTTAACGATGCTGCTTTTTGTATTGTTTGTTTTATAGTGCTTGATTTTTTTGAAAGGGTGCATCATCTTTCTCAACCCATCGCCATTGGTGCCAATCCAAAAATTGCCCGACTTATCTGTAAACAAACATTCTGCATACGAATACTTGCTCTCTTTGCCAGGATCAAAATCGCTGATTGTTTTTATTAATTTTCCTGAAAAAATATCTATGTATTGCAGGCCAACTGGTGTAGCCAAAATTACCTGTGAACTGTCTTCATTGTTAAAACAAATGTCCGTTGCAATCTGCACCAGTTTAGGAAGATGAATGGGAAGAACCCTTACCTGCAAGCTCTGCTTATTGATAAAGAAAAAATTAGTCGAATTAGCAGTCAGCAATTCGTCCTTGCTTATGCTAAGCGTTGGCATGGCTACTTTTATTTCGTTTAAAAGTGTGATGCTATTTGTTTCAATATTATACCTGAAGAAAGCATTTTCATTGTTGCCATAAATAATACCCTCTTCTATAAAACCCTTTATCCAATAAAGATAATTTGAAAGTTCAGTGTTATTCACTTTTTTAACGAATGAACATTGATGTGTTTTTACATTTATCTTAATCAATCCAATATTGGGTAATCCAGCCCATAAAAAACCATTGTACTCACCATAAATACAACTATAGTTTTGTAATTGAAGCTTGTCTGGTTTGTAGTTATAAATATTATGGAACTTGTTTGTTGAATAGTCGTACAAGCTAATACCTCTTTCAGAACTTATCCATAATTGCTGTTGCTTGTCTATATAAAAACGGTTGTCTTTTTCGTAGTTAATAGAGTTGGAGTCTTTTGGGTCGTGTTTGTAAACAGCAAACTTGAAACCATCAAACCTGCAAAGGCCATCGGATGTGCTGGCCCAAATAAAACCATTCTTGTCTTGCGTTATATCCCAAATGCTGCCTTGTGGCAAGCCATCATTTACTGTATAAGATGCAAATCGGTAATTATCCTGTGCCTTAGCAAATAGGCACAAAAATAAAGCAACAAGGGGTAAATAATATTTGGACATCTATAGTGGGTTCTGGCAACTAAAAATAGAGCATCTGCTCTATTGTTTAAGTTTTAAGTGAAAATTAATTTTACCTAAGAAACAAATCTTTCAAAAGTAACAACAACATCTTCTTTAATCCTTAAAACAATGAATCGTTTATGAGAACAAAACTACACAGCGTAGTACTTGTATTTTTTTTACTTGTACTAGCCAATAGTGTAAAAGCACAGCCTGGCAATACTTTAAATTTTGATGGCACTAATGATGGTGTTAGCATTCCATCAGTTGCAGGTTTTGGTGTAAGTAAAGTGACTATTGAAACTTGGATTTATTGGACGCCTACAGCAAATACCGATGTGCAATTTATTTGTAGCAAAGGTCTAAGTGCTGGAACTGAAGTATTGGAGATACATACTGGAGGTACTGCCAATGCACTTAGGTTTTTACCACGTCCCAACGTTTATATTGATGTAACCAATGCATTGCCAGTGAATAGATGGACACATATTGCATATGTGCATGACCCAAGCACTAGCTTTCTGAAAATATATATCAATGGGGTTGAAACTTCTTATACAGTAACACTGGGTTCCATCAGTACAGCTTTAACCACAAATAGTAACCCTTTTACCATTGGTAAAAGGTCATCAAATGAATACTATTTCAAAGGAACCATAGATGAATTTAGATTTTGGAATGTAACACGAACACAAGCCGAAATACAGGCAAATATGTTTAATACTATCAGCCCATCTAGTACAGGTCTTTTTGCTTATTATAATTTTGATGCTGGCACTGCAGGTGGCACAAATACAGGATTAACGACATTAGCAGACCAAACAAGCAATGCAAACAATGGTACATTAGGTGGCCCATTTGCTTTAACAGGTGCTACTAGTAATTGGGTAGAAAGTTATGCAATGGTTGTACCCACAGCTACTGCTGCTACTAATGCCTATACAACTAGCCTAACTGCTAATTGGACTGCACCAGCAGTAGGTACAGTTACCAATTATTTATTGGATGTGTCAACGAGTTCCACATTTGCCTCTTTCGTTTCAGGATATAATGGATTAAGTGTTTCTGGTACTACAAAAATTGTAACAGGCTTAACTGCCAGTACAACCTATTACTACAGGGTTCGTGCAGATAAAACTTCTGTAACAGGGCAGGGTTCTTATTCAAATGTAATAACTACACCAACTACAACCACTCCTTTGCCACCAGGCAATGCCTTAAATTTTGATGGGAGTAATGATGGTGTAAGCATACCATCAGTTGTAGGTTTTGGGGTTAGTAAGGCAACCATTGAAACTTGGGTTTACTGGACGCCCACAGCCAATACAGATGTGCAATTTATCTGCAGCAAAGGTCTTGGTGCAGGCACTGAAGTATTGGAAATACATACAGGAATTACTGCCAATGGACTTAGATTTTTACCACGTCCAAATGTTTACATAGATGTAACCAATGCATTGCCAGTGAATAGATGGACACATATTTCGTATGTGCATGACCCAAGCACTAGTTATTTGAAAATATATATCAATGGGGTTGAAAAGTCATACACAGTAACGTTGGGCTCAATTAGTACTGCATTAACAACAAGTAGCAATGCTTTTTCTATTGGAAAAAGGTCATCAAATGAATACTATTTCAAAGGAAGCGTAGATGAATTTAGGTTTTGGAATGTGGTGCGTACACAAGCTGAAATACAGGCAAATATGTTTAATACCGTCAGTCCATCTAGCACTGGCTTGTTTGCTTATTACAATTTTGATGCAGGAACAGCAGGTGGTATCAACACAGGTTTAACAACACTATCAGACCAAACAGCCAATGCCAATAATGGAACATTGGGTGGTTCTTTTGCTTTAACAGGGGCAACAAGTAACTGGATTGCCAGTACTGCTTGGAATACATGGACAGGCACAACAAGCAATTCATTTGCTACAGCTACTAACTGGCAGTTAGGTACAGTGCCCACAACAGTTGATAATATTCTAATACCAACAGGAGCAAGCAATTTACCAGTAAGCATAACTGGTACACAAGCTGTAAACATGGCAAGCATCCAAGCATCAGCAAGTGCCACAGTTACAGGAACTTTACAGATTGCTGCACCAATTTATAATAGTGGTACATTAACAGCAACATCGGGTACTATAGAATTAAATGGTACATCTGCTCAAACCATTGCAGCATCTACATTTGCAGGCAATACTGTTCAAAACTTAACAGTCAATAATGCAGCAGGTGTTACACTAGGAGGTGAACTAAATATTACTGGTACATTAACTCCAACTTTGGGTACATTAAGCACAGGTGGATTCTTAACCTTAAAAAGCAATGCTTCAGCAACAGCTCGTATCGCCAATAGTGCAGGTACAATAAGCGGCAACGTAACTCAAGAGCGTTTTATACCAGCCAAAGCCACACGAAGATTTAGTTTTATCACCAGCCCTGTAAGCCAAGCACTAAATGCAGCATGGCAACAACAAATACATATAACTGGTGCAGGTACAGGTGGTACACCATGCCCAAGTTTAACAGCCCATAGCAACGGTTTCGATGCTTCAACAACCAATGCACCCAATCTATTTAGTTATAATGCAAGTGCAGCAAGTGGCAGCCGTTGGACAGCTAATACCATAGGTACCACAGTCTTTACCTTAACACCAGGTACAGGTTATCGATTAAATGTACGTGGAGCAAGAAGCATAGGTTGTAGTTTATTAGATGGAACAGTAGGAGGTTTAGTACCAACAGCAGTAACTCTAAGTGCCACAGGAGCAGTAAACAATGCCAGCAAAAATGCAGGAAGCTTTAGCAATACGTATAACAATAATTTAGCTAATAATTGGGTATTAATGGGTAACCCTTACCCAAGTGAAATAGACTTCTCCGCATTTAGAACAGCAAATAGTGGTGTAATTAGTGCCAGCTATATTATTTATGATCCAGCCAATGCACCAGATGCAGTTACTCCAGCTAACATGTACAGCCTCTGGAATGCAGGTACTTGGAGTAATGCACCATTAGGTGCACCAACAAGCATCACCAATGCCAATGGCCAATACATTGCCAGCGGGCAAGCATTTTTTGTACAAGCAATAAACAACACTAATATTACTTTAAACTTTACAGAAGCACACAAATATGCAGGCACACAAAATGGTGTTTTCCGTACAGCACGTACTTGGAACGATATTTTAAGAATAGCATTAAATAAAGATGCCATTGTAATAGACCAAACAGTAATACGTTATGCCAACGAAGCAGGTTTAAGCAATAACAGATTAGGCGACTTAGATGCCACTTTACTATCTAGCAGTAACAGCTATTTAGGCACCATAAAAGCAGGCAGCTTAACTTCTATACAAACACGTAGTTTACAAAATGTAAATACCGATACAGTAGCCTTAGATTTTAATTGCAGCCAAACAGGTAACTACAGCTTTAACTTTAGCGAACACAATAATTTTACAGCCGCCAATATTTATTTGTTGGATAAATACACCAATACTACCACCGAGGTAAAAGCAAACCCAGTGTATAGTTTTAGTGTAGATAAAGCAAATGCAGCTACCCAAACCAACCGTTTTGTATTGGTATTTAACAAAGCTATTGTACCAGTAGTTACCACCATAACAGGTATAAAAATGTACCCTAACCCAGCTAATAAAAACTTAACAGTGGAGTTACCAATAACTGAAGGTAAATACACTGTACGTATTACAGATGTTACGGGCAAGCAAGTGTATCAAAACCAATTAGCAGGTGGTGTACAAGCAATAAATATTAGTAAACTAGCCCAAGGCAATTATGTAGTAGAAATTACCGATACCAAAGGCAATAGAGCAGTAGAAAAA
>JANOZK010000015.1:0-10413 GCA_031429335.1 Chitinophagaceae bacterium
TTAATTGCAGGCGGACACACGTTTGGTAAAACACATGGTGCTGCCGATCCTGGTAAATACGTTGGTCCAGAACCAGCAGCAGCTGGAATTGAACAACAAAGCCAAGGCTGGAACAATACTTTTGGTACTGGAAATGGAGAAAGTACAATTACCAGTGGTTTAGAAGGAGCGTGGACAACTACACCAACTAAATGGAGCAATAATTATTTTGAAAACCTATTTGGTTACGAGTGGGAGTTAACAAAAAGCCCAGCAGGTGCACAACAATGGACACCAAAAAACAATGCAGGTACTGGCACAGTTCCAGATGCTCACAATGCTGAAAAAACACATGCACCAATCATGTTGACTACGGATATTGCTTTAAGAGTTGACCCTACATACGAAAAAATTTCAAAACATTTTCATGAAAATCCAGATCAATTTGCCGATGCTTTTGCAAGAGCTTGGTTTAAGTTAACCCATAGAGATATGGGTACTATTGCACGCTATTTAGGCCCAGAAGTACCAAAAGAAGAGTTGATTTGGCAAGACCCTGTTCCTGCAGTTACATATAAATTAATCGATGATAATGATGTTATTCAATTAAAAGCTGCCTTATTAAGTTCTGGCCTTTCAGTGGGTCAATTGGTTTCAACAGCTTGGGCTTCAGCATCAACTTTTAGAGGTTCTGATAAACGTGGTGGTGCCAATGGTGCAAGAATAGCTTTAGCTCCTCAAAAATATTGGGCTGTAAATAATCCTACTCAATTAGGCAAAGTTTTAGATGTACTTGAAGGAATAAAAAATACATTTAATGCTGCTCAAACAAATGGCAAATTGGTTTCATTAGCAGATTTAATTGTTTTGGGTGGATGTGCAGGTATTGAACAAGCCGCAAAAAATGGTGGTCATGCTATTAAAGTTCCTTTTGTTGCTGGCAGAACAGATGCAACACAAGCACAAACCGATATTGATTCGTTTGGAGTACTTGAACCAAATGCAGATGGATTTAGAAATTATGTGAAAACAAAATATTCAATTTCTGCCGAAGCGATGTTAATTGATAAGGCACAATTACTCACCTTAACAGCTCCAGAATTAACAGTATTGATTGGTGGTATGAGAATGTTGAACACTAATTTCGATGGCTCTAAACACGGTGTATTTACTAAAAATTCAGAAACTTTAACAAACGACTTTTTTGTTAATTTAATTGATTTTAATATTACCTGGAAGCCAACTTCACATGCTCAAGATGTGTTTGAAGCAACCGATCGTAAAACCGGTGAAATAAAATATACAGCTACACGAGTAGATTTAATTTTTGGCTCAAACTCAGAGTTGAGAGCCCTTGCAGAAGTATATGCTTGCGAGGATGCAAAAGAACAATTTGTACATGACTTTGTTGCTGCTTGGGTTAAAGTAATGAATTTAGATAGATTTGATTTAGGTTGAACAGTAATTTAATTTTTTTTAAAAGGTGGTTTGGAAACAAGCCACCTTTTGGGTTTATACCATTATGAATTTTAATGTATACCAAAATTTTCTGGTATTGCCGATTGGATAGCTTTTTGACTCATTTTTTTGGTCTATCACAGATATCACTTCGGTATTTAATAAAAGCACATAAGAATCTTTTGTAAAATAAAAAACCTTTCAGTTTTTAAACTGAAAGGTTTTGAAGAAGTGGTGTGGGCCGGGATTGAACCGGCGACACAAGGATTTTCAGTCCTTTGCTCTACCAACTGAGCTACCGCACCATCCTTTAAATTTCAATGTTGGAACTTTGAAATTCCTTATTAGAGTTCTCTAATTCGGGCTGCAAATATAACTGCAATTGCCAAACTACAAAAACAAATTATAATTTATTTATTTAGGGTATATTGGGTGATAGCCGATGGTCAATGGTTGATGGTCAATTGTGTATAAAATATGGACTCCTAACTTCCTAAACATGATCTCCCCCCAACAACCTAAAACTCACAATTTTTTGGAGTTCTTGCAAAAGGAATTACGTCTCTAATATTACCCATACCTGTTACAAATTGCACCATTCGCTCAAAACCTAAACCAAAACCTGCATGAGGTACAGTGCCAAAACGCCTAGTATCTAAATACCAACTCATCTCTTCGGCTGGTATATTAAAATCTTTCATACGTTGTAATAAATTGTCTAAACGTTCTTCCCGTTGGCTACCACCAACAATTTCGCCAATACCCGGTGCCAAAATATCCATTGCAGCTACTGTTTCTTTACCAGCTTCGCAACCATCGTTTAAACGCATATAAAAAGCTTTTATAGCAGCAGGGTAACCAGTAACAATTACAGGTTTTTTAAAATGTTTTTCTACCAGGTAACGCTCATGCTCACTCTGCATATCAATACCCCAACTAACATCGTATTTAAATTTTTTCTTTTTATAGTGTGGGCTGTCTAATAAAATTTGTATAGCTTCTGTATAAGTAATTCTTTCAAAACTATTATCGGTTACAAATTGTAGTTTTTCTAATAAACCAAACTCGGCACGTTCATTTTGTGGTTTTTGTTTTTCTTCTTCAGTAAGGCGTTGATCTAAAAATTCTAGATCTTCTCTATTATGTTCCATAACATAATTAATCAAGTACCTAATAAAATCTTCGGCCAAATTCATGTTGTCTTCTAAATCATTAAAAGCTACTTCAGGTTCAATCATCCAAAATTCTGCTAAATGTCTAGTGGTATTACTGTTTTCGGCTCTAAAGGTTGGTCCAAAGGTATATACATCACTAAAAGCCATGGCTCCAAGTTCTCCTTCTAATTGCCCACTAACAGTTAAATTGGTGCTTTTCCCAAAAAAATCTTCTGAATAATCAATGTTTCCATCTGCTGTTTTAGGTGCAGTTCCATCCATGGGCAAAGTGGTTACCCTAAACATTTCACCTGCACCTTCTGCATCACTAGCTGTAACAATGGGTGTATGTAAATACACAAAACCCTTTTCGTTAAAAAACTTATGAATAGCAAATGCCAAAGAGTTTCTAACACGAAATACTGATCCAAATGTGTTGGTTCTAAAACGTAAGTGAGCAATTTCTCTTAAAAACTCTAAACTATGTTTTTTCGGTTGCAAGGGATATTTTTCAGCATCACTATCACCTAAAATTTCAATACTTTTTGCTTTTAATTCAACTTTTTGACCCTTGCCTAAACTGGGTACTACTTCTCCAATTACTTTTAAACTTGCACCGGTAGTGATACGCTTTAACGTTGTTTCGTCTAGTACGCCTAATTCGGTTACAACTTGTAAGTTGTTATTGGTACTTCCATCGTTTAAAGCAATAAATTGGTTGTTTCTAAAGGTTCTAACCCAACCCATAACGGTAACTTCTTGTCCAGTTTGCTCACCTTGTAGTAAGGCTTTTACTTTAATACGTTTGTTAAACATAAATTTATTTATTTATCATTTTAGCCCTAAGCGAAGCCGAAGGTTTTTTTGGTTACTAGCGGCAGCATATCTATGAAACACCTGTTGCTTCGTTTAAAATCTTGCTTGTTGCAGGGCACTCTTCAACGTTTTATTTGCCATTCATCAACAAAAACTCATGTAAATGAATTTCATTAACCAACAACCAAAAACGTTGTTAATGCAGCAAATATAAGCCGCTACTTTTTTTTATTGTTTTAATAAGATGAATAATTGCCTAAAAAAAATTTCTTTATTTACAAAAACCTTTCTTAACATTGCAGTGGAAACAGACTGATTGTTTTTCAGAAATCAACTCTCCAACACATCAGTTGCCATCTTTTCCAAGTCAAAAACAATCGGATTTTTCATTTTATTTTTCAAAAGATTTAAATTTTTAGAAAACCCTCAAATTTTCTCTCACCCAATTCTATTTATGTACGACATTTTGCAATTGAACGACATGCTCTTGCCAGAGTTATTAGATGTAGCTGAACAATTAAACATCCCCAACCTTAAAAAATTAGATAAACAAGAACTTATCTATAAAATATTAGATAGTCAAGCCGTTAAGGAAAGCGAAACTACCGAGGCAAAACCAATTAAAAAGGCCCGAGTAAAAAAACCAGTTACCATTAAAACTTCTACTACAAATGGTACAGAAGAAGCAGAAATAATGCAAGAAGCACCTGCCCCAATAGTTGTAGTTAAAGCAGCACCAGAAAAAAAGGTAGTTGCAAAAGTAAAGAAAGTAAAGCCAGAGGAATTGCCATTGCAAAATGAAGCAATGGAGCCTAAAATTGAAAAATTAGCCGAACAAATTTTACAAGCTACAGAAACAGATCATACACATCAATCTGCAGAAAACAACACTTCACAGCAAGAAAATAATCAACTACAGCAGCCAAGACAAAATTTTAGAAGAGAACCTGTTTTTAATATAGAGTTTGATGGTGTTATTTCGGGTGAGGGTGTTTTAGAAATGATGCCAGATGGATATGGTTTTTTACGCAGTAGCGATTATAATTATTTATCTTCTCCAGACGATGTATATGTATCTCCATCTCAAATTAAATTATTTGGATTAAAAACTGGAGATACTGTTGCTGGTGCAGTTAGACCTCCAAAAGAAGGCGAAAAATATTTTGCTTTATTAAAGGTTGATACAATTAATAATAAAAAACCCGATGAAGTACGAGATCGTGTTCCTTTCGATTATTTAACACCTCTTTTTCCGTACGAAAAGCTGAATTTGTTTACTACACCAAACAATTACAGTACCCGTATTATGGATATTTTTACACCAATTGGTAAAGGGCAGCGTGGTTTAATTGTTGCACAACCAAAAGTTGGTAAAACCATGTTATTGAAGGAAGTGGCTAATGCAATTGCTTCAAACCATCCAGAGTGTTATTTAATGGTGGTGTTAATCGATGAACGACCAGAAGAAGTTACAGATATGGAAAGAAGTGTAAATGCTGAAGTTATTGCATCTACTTTCGACGAGCCTGCAGAAAAACATGTTAAGGTTTCTGCAATGGCTTTACAAAAAGCCAAACGTTTAGTAGAGTGTGGCCACGATGTGGTAATTTTATTAGATAGTATTACTCGTTTGGCCCGTGCACACAATACCGTTGCACCAAGCAGTGGTAAGGTTTTAAGTGGGGGGGTTGAAGCAAATGCTATGCAAAAGCCAAAACAATTTTTTGGAGCAGCACGTAAAATTGAATACGGTGGTTCATTAACCATTTTAGCAACTGCTTTAATTGAAACTGGTAGCAAAATGGATGAAGTAATTTTCGAAGAGTTTAAAGGAACCGGTAATATGGAGCTTCAACTAGATAGAAGGTTGGCCAACAAACGTGTTTATCCAGCAATTGATTTAGTTGCCTCATCAACTCGTAGAGATGATTTGTTATTAGATAAAGAAGTTTTGCAGCGTATGAATATTTTGAGGGTATTTTTAAACGATATGAATACCGAAGAAGCAATGAGTGAGTTGTTGAAACGTATGAGAGGAACAAAGGACAATGAAGAGTTTTTAGCTAGTATGAATAGATAATTTTAACTATCAACATAAAAAAGCCACCCGTTAAGTGGCTTTTTTTATGAAATTTATTTAGTTAATTCAACCTCGGTTAAAACATTTAGCTTTACACTTTGTTTGTTATAAAAAATTGCTTCTTTAATCTCAATCATACTAAACGATATCAATGAGTTCAAATCCCTCTAGGTTAGAAGTTATGAAGTTTTTAGGTCAAAATATTGACGTAATGATTAGTGATTACTTAAAAAATATAGACGAAAACTGGCAGCCATCCGATTTTTTGCCAGAAAGCAATAAAGAACAATTTTTAGAAGAAATAAAAGAAATACAATTACAATGCAAAGAATTGCCCTACGATTATTTGGTAGTATTGGTAGGCGATGTTATTACAGAAGAAGCTTTACCGAGTTACGAAAGTTGGTTGATGGATGTTGAGGGTATTAGCAAAGCAGAACCACAAGGTTGGAGTAAGTGGATTAGAATGTGGACTGCAGAAGAAAATCGACATGGCGATTTATTGAACAAGTATTTATACTTAACGGGTCGTATAAATATGAAGCAAATGGAAATTAGTACTCAATATTTAATTGCCGATGGTATAGATATTGGTACAGCAACCGACCCTTATAAAAACTTTGTTTATACTTCTTTTCAAGAGTTAGCAACCAACGTTTCGCATAGGCGTACTGCCACTTTGGCTAAGCAACATGGTAACGATCAATTGTCTAAAATTTGTGGTGTAATAGCTGCCGATGAGTTGCGTCATGCTAAGGCATACAAAAGTTTTGTTACAAAAATATTTGAAATAGATCCCAGCGAAATGATGTTGGCTTTCGAAGAAATGATGCGTAAAAAAATTGTAATGCCAGCACATTTTTTAAGACAACAAGGCGAAAAAATTGGTAGCACATTTACCCACTTTAGTGATGCAGCACAACGTTTGGGTGTTTACACCAGTATGGATTATACAAACATTCTAGAATCGTTAATTAAAGATTGGAACATTGCAAACATTGGAAACTTAACCGGTGCCGCAGAAAAAGGAAGAGATTATTTGATGGCATTACCAGAAAGATTTAAAAGAATTTCTGAACGAGGCTTAAAGGCCCCATTAGAATATAAATACAACTGGATTTACTAGCTTATTCATCCGTTAATAACATTAAACTTTCTTACAAAAAAATAAATGCCGCTGAAATTGCGGCTTTTTTAATTTTACAAGCAACCAAAATTACTTTAACAGCATTTATACCTGTACATGGAGCTGCAACAATTGCTTAAAGAATGTAAACAGAATAGCCTAACTGCTCAGAAGTACTTATTTGATAAGTATGCTGGTACCTATTTTATGGTGTGCAATCGTTACATGAAAACCAATGAGCAGGCAGAAGAATGTATGATGAATGGCTTTTTAAAACTATTTCAGGCACTAAAGAATTTCGTTTTTGTTAATAGTATAGCTACAGAAAGTTGGATGAAAAAAATTATGGTAAACGAATGCTTAATGGAGCTAAGAAAAAAGCAAAATTTTTATTTGGTTCCAGAAGAAGAAGCAACAAGTGTAAGTGTAAACGAAGAAGCTTTAAGCAGCTTATCTGCAAATGAAATCTTCAAGTTAATTAAACAATTACCATTGGGTTATAGAACTGTGTTTAACTTATTTGTAATTGAAAATTGTAGTCATAAAGAAATAGCAGAACAATTACAAATAACCGAAGGTACCAGTAAAAGCCAGTTAAATAAAGCCAAACAAATGTTACAACAGTTGTTACACAACCAAAATAATTATTATGCAAACCAATCAGTACAATAAAATTATTGGCTCAAAAATTAATGCACTATCTGAAGCCGCTAATTCAGAGAATATAGATTTTACAGCCACCTGGCAAAAGCTAGAAAATACATTACACAAAAAGCCTAGAAAAATTATTCCAACTTACTACTGGTCTGCTGCAAGTGCCATTGTTTTGTTTTGTTCAATATATTTTTTATCGAACCCTTTTAAAAACACCAAACAAAATAATGGAGTTGTACAAGTAACTCATCCTACTTCAACAACAATAAAAAAAAATGCACATACTGCAGTCAGTGCTAGCAACATTCTTCCAGAGACTACGAATCAACAAAATGTTGTATCAACCAAAGAAAAAATTGCTGCTCATAAAATGGTTACTGTAGATAGTGGTACTGAGAATAAATATGAACAAACTTTTACTCACCCTATAACAACAACAGCTGCTCAAATCAATGGTACTAAAAATGTGATTTCTACTATAATTACTCCAGAACAACCAAATATTCAAACCAGTCTGCTACCAACAAAAGTCAATACAAGAAGCAAAAGAAAAATTTATCACATTTCAGAATTAGGGTTTGTGATGGAGGAGCAAAATTTTGCTGATAATAAAAAGCTCAACAAAAAGCAAGTACTTAAAGAAGAAGAGCATACAACAGAACCCCCTAAAAGTTTTTGGCAATTAAAAGCCAAACCAGTAACTACAGCATTAACAACTTTATCAGACGACCAATAGCTTATTTAACAAGCTTCAATTTACAATATCAAAAAATTAAAATCAATTAATTACAAATGAAAAAAGTAATTTTTATCATCCTGTTTACAACAGGAATAGCCAATGTTTTGTTTGCTCAAATGAGAAATTTTTATTACTCAAAAACACTCTCTGAAACCTTGTTTGCAGAACCAAAGCCAGGAAGTAGTAATGCTATTTTTAGTTTTTGGGCTCCTAGTAATAAGGGTAGCAATCTGGTGAGTTTCGAAATGAATACAATTTATCAACTTAACTATTTGCCCAATGTAGACTCTATTTTAGCTATTGTAAAAGAGGCAATAAAACCATTACAAGATTCTTTAAAAGAAGATGGTTATGTAAGACGAATTGATTTTGTTTTTAATAACAATGGATCACCAAGAATTAGAATTGTAAGCCATAATGAACGCCCTATTAATTACACCTATGTTAAAAACGAATTGGTTCAATTGAAGGTAGATATGGATACATTAAGAATTAAGTTAACTACCAAAACCGGTGCTAAAGTAAAAATATTTAAAAATGGTAAAGCAGAAATGATAGATGGTAATGCCTCCTTTATTATTTTGTTTACTTTAAACAATATTGCAAACATTGAAAATACCAACAAAAGCATTTTAAGCAAATGTGTTGCTACTATAAAGCAAACTAACAATGAGTATTTAGTAAATGACACTAGAAGCAATCGAACAGCAATATATAGTGCTTCTTTCAATGGCGATGAAAACAAAATGATTTCGCCACGTAAAACCAAATGGATTAAAAATAGCTGGGCTAATACAAACGAGTTAGTGCCCAATATTTACACTAGTTTTCAATATGCTTTAGGAACTTTTGTACCAAGTATGGGTGCTGGGTTACGCTACACCTTTGCGAATAGAAAATATAGTACCAGACGTTTATTTGCCATGTGGGAACCTCATTTCTTTTTTAGCAGAGACATTACTAATAAGTTAGTAACCGATAGAAATGATTTTGTTACACTTAGGTACACCGAATTAGATACTAAAAGAGAAACTGGGTTTGATTTTATGAGTAACTTATCGTTAGGCTTTTTGGTGAATCAAAGAGGCAGTTGGTTCGAAAAAAATACCATTAAATTGGGTTTACCAGGCGTTAGAAGTGGGTGGTTGCAAGTAGAACCTGAGCTATTTTTTACTGGATTTCTTAAAAATTTGAGTCCTTCTTTAAAAATTACATTGCATTATGAGTAATAAAAAATAGAAAAAGATAAAAGTCAACATTCAAAATTTATGTAGAAAACGTTTAGCTTGTTAGTACAATTGGCTAAGCGTTCTTTTTGTTGTAAGAAATTACTTTTTTTAAACAAATTATTTGTTAAAATAAAATAAAACTCTAAATTGCACTACCCTGACAAAAAAAGGGCTCCCCTGTAGAAACAGGGCAGCCTCTAACGATTGCTTGCCATATGAAAAAATAGTTATTTCGAACTTTGTCAGTAGTTTAACTACTGTTTTGTAAAAAAGCCTCTCTCGATTGCCACTTGCTAATTTTTAACGATTGCTTGCTGTTGAAAAAACTGCCCTGGCTTAATTACTATGTAAAAATAGCCTCGGTATTTTGTTTATGTAAAACAAATTGTGTTGGCTTTTATCATGCCAAAAAGCAAAAATGAAAATACAATGCAATGCAGTATTGATTTGTAGAGCAAAAACAACTTTATGTCCAACCGATTTTCTGATATATTATTTCAACTAATAAAATCCTTAGAAAAGGCAGAAAAACGCCATTTTAAACTCTATATTAAACGTAGTTCATCAAACGACGACCTTAAAATTGTTCATTTATTCGATGCTTTAGACAAAATGGAAGAATATGAAGAGCCCATTTTGATGAAAAAAATGAAAGATGTTACCAAACCACAATTAGCCAATTTAAAAACACATTTATACAAACAGGTATTAGCCAGTTTAAGGCTTTTAAAAACCACCGATAACATAGACCTTCAACTAAGTGAACAATTAGATAATGCAAGGTTATTGTACAACAAAGGCCTAAAATTACAAGCTTTAAGAATTTTAGACCGAGCAAAAGAAATGGCAAGAACTAACCAAAAATTTAATTTTTTGGTTCAAGCCATGTCACTTGAAAAAAAAATTGAAATACTTCATATTACCAGAACTGGAACTGATAAAACTATACAAATGGCTCAAGAAGCCATGCAAATTAGTAGCCATGTTTATAGGGTTACTAAACTATCTAACCTTGCATTATTGCTGTATAGATGGTATGTAATAAATGGGCATGCAAGAAATGTGGCAGACGAAAAAGATATTAGAACATATTTTAAACAAGAACTTCCAGAAGATGTAAGTGCTGTAAATGGTTTTTATGAAGAGTTATACCTTTACCAAAGTTATTGTTGGTATGC
>JANOZK010000016.1:0-19505 GCA_031429335.1 Chitinophagaceae bacterium
GGCCTTGCTTCTGGTTATGGAATATTTTTATCTGGAGCAGTCAACCAAGCTGCATTGATTTCTAAGAATAGAATTACCAATTTCTTTGGTGCCGAACCTACCAATACTAGTTCAGCTTGGGGTATTTACCATAACAGCGTAGATGCAACTGCCGGTAGTGAAAATATTGTAAGCAATAACCTTATTTATCGATTAGATGCCAATGGACCTTCTTATGGTATATACAATGTTGGTTCTGATAATATAACTTATTTACATAATACAATTGCTGTTGATAATACTGCCAGCACTTCAAATGGTGAAACTGCAGGTTTTTATCAAACTACCCTTGCCACTGGTATTATTTTTAGAAATAATATTGTTACCATTACAAGAGGTGGCACTGGCTCTAAATATGCCATGAATTTTGTTACTACAACAAGTGCTATTGAATCTAATAATAATGATTTCTTTATTCAAGCACCAGGTTTAAATAACTTTATTGGTAGAAATGGAACCACCAATTATACAACGCTGGGTAATTGGATTACTGGCACCACCAAAGATGCCAACTCTTTAAATTTCGATCCAATTTATAATAATCCAACAACAGGCGATTATAAACCATTGGCCTTGTCTATTGATAATAAGGGAACCAATCTTGGTATTACTTCAGATATTTTAAACCTTACCCGAAGTACCACTACACCCGATATTGGAGCTTATGAGTTTGCACCAGCACCTTGCCCTTCACCATTACTAGGAGGTACTGCAAGTGTTACACCAAATTCTGGTCTTTGTTTAGAGCAACCAATAAGATTAACTTTATCAGGTAACAGTCCAGCTGGTGCATTAACCTTTCAGTGGCAACATTCGTTAAATGGAACCACTGGTTGGACAAATATTGGCCCACTTTTGTTTACTCCAACTTTTGATACGCTAACATCTGTAAATCGTTTTTATCGTTGCTTAGTTGCCTGTGGACCAACCACCACTTCATTGTCTAGTGTAACCCAAGTTAATTTAAATGCTTTATTAGCTGGTGGCACTTATACTATTGACGGAACACAACCTACCACTTGGCCAGCACCAGGAGGTACTAATTTCCAAACTTTTCAAGCTGCTGTAAACGCCATGTTATGTGGTATTCAAAGTTCTGTTGTTTTCGATGTTCGACCAGGTACTTACACAGAACAAATTCGCATTCCGAATGTACCAGGAACATCTGCCACTACAACGGTAACATTTAAAGCTCAAAATGGTAATCCAGCATCTGCTCAGTTAACTTTTGCTTCTACAAATGCTGCTGTCAATTACACATTAAGATTAGATAGTGCCCGTTATATTTATTTCAGAAATTTAACCATTGCCGCAACCAATAGTACGAACGGTAGAGCAGTAGAGTTTGCAAATACTGCCTCTTTTGATAGTTTAACAAATTGTATTATCAATGCACCAATAGTTACGACTACTAATAATACAGTTGCTGCAATTTTTGCCAACTCATTAAGAGGTACAAACATTGTAATTAAAGGCAATACGATAACCAACGGTTCTATGGGTATGTTTGTTTCTGGCACATCAGCTGTTCTTGGTGCAGATGACCTTGTAATTGATAGCAACTTTGTTTCTGGGGCATATTTTTATGGTATTTATTCAAACTTTACGAAACGTTTAAAATTGAATAAAAACACTATTAATGTGGGTAATCCAATTTTCTCTAGCTATTATGGTATTTATTCAACTGATAATGACTCAAGTTATCAAGTGATGAATAACAAAATAAATATTTCCAATACTGCAGGTTCTGTTTATGGTATTTATATCAGAAACAGTGATGGGTCTGCAAATAATAGAGGTCTAGTTAATAACAACGATGTAATAGCAACCACTGGTAATACCAGTAATTTATGGGGTATTTACGTTATTTCATCGCCATTTATTACAGTTGCAAATAATGCTATAAGTATTAATACAACAGGCAATGCATCGTATGGTTTATACAACGATAATTCAAGTGATGGTAATTATTACAACAATAGTGTAAATAGTGTAGCTAGTTCTACGGCTAATAATCATGCAGCCTATTTCTTAAATACTACTGCAATTAATATTAATGTAAACAATAATATTTTTTCTCACAAAGGTGGCGGTAGAGCATTGTTTATAGCTAATGCTAGTAATTTAAGTAGTAATTACAATATGTTATTTACCAGTGGTACAAACCTTGTACAATCACTAGCACCAGTTGCAGCTAATTATTCAAGTTTATTGGCATGGACAACGGCAAGTTTTCAAGATAGAAGTTCAATTGTATATAATCCTGCTTTTGTAAGTGATACAGATTTAAAACCAAATTTAAATAATGTAGATGCATGGGCAATACATGGTAGAGGTGTACAAATTATTGGTAATAATAGAGATCATGATAATGTAGTAAGACCAACCACACTACTTGCAGGTGTGCCAGATTTAGGAGCTTATGAGTTTTTCCCGAATGTGCTTCCAACTGTTTTATCTGCAATTCCAGCAAATCCTGCTCCAAATACTGAACAAACATTTTATTATGGTTCAGATACTGTCATGAAAATTAAATGGTCGGCAACAGCACCACCTAGTGTTCAAATCAGGCGTTATTCTGGTGTGGTACCAACTGGTTTAGCTACTGGTAATTTAGACTCTATGTATTTTTATACCAAAGTAGATATTCCTGGTGGTGGTGCATATGATTATGATGCAAAATTATATTATGTTGATTCTTGGTTAGGCTCTATACCACAAGTTGGGCAATTAGGTTTGGGTAAAACAACACCTGGCAATGCTTGGGTAGTAGGCTTCAGCAGCAGGGTAGATTTATCAAGACGTATGATTTATCAAACAAATGTAAATTTCTTAGATAGGTTCTCAGGTTTAATCAACCCATATGCACCACCAGTATTACCTGATAAAGACAGTAGTAATACAGGAAGGCGTTTTTGGTTTGCTTATGCCGCTAACCAATTAGCTGCTGGTGCAACACAAGAAATGGTGGCTTATTTGAGTGCAACAACCGAAGCTGCCAATGTACAAGTGAGAATAAATGGAACCAATTGGGTACGCAACTATTTTGTACCTGCTAATACGGTTGTAGTTACAGAAAATTTACCAAAAGCAGGAGCCGATAATGCTTTCTTAAATACCGCAGGTTTATTTGATAGAGGCATTTCTATTACCAGTGATGTGCCAATTGTAGCCTATGCTCATGGTATTGGTAGCACCTCGTCTGGAGCTTGTATGTTAATGCCAGTGGGCGTTTGGGGCTATGAATACAAAACATTGGGTATTACACAGCTTTGGGGTACAGGCGGTAATTCGTTCTTTTACGTAATGGCCGATACAGATAATACTAGAGTTGAAATTACCCCTTCAGTCGCTGTATCAAATGCTGGTATGGCTGCAAATACAACTACAATTGTAACGTTAAATAAGGGGCAAGTTTTACAGGTTATTGCAAGTTCTACCTCAACAGAGTTAACAGGTAGCACCGTAAAATCTGTACCCAATAGTGCTGGTAAATGTTTTCCAATTGCAACCTTTAGTGGAAGTAGCCGAACACAAATTAATCAACCAGCAGGTTGTAGCAGTGGTGGTGATTTTATGATGCAACAAAATTTTCCATCAACAGCATGGGGAAGAAAATATTTATTAGCTCCTACTTCGTTAAGTGGTGCAGCCAATACATTAGCCATTAATATTTGGCGTATTGCAGTAAAAGATCCTACAACAGTGGTTAGAAGAAATGGCGTACAAATTCCTTTGGCTACTTTGGTAAACAATCAGTACTACCAAATTAATGGGGCTTCTGCCGACTTTATAGAAGCCGACAAACCAATTACCATTGCTCAGTTTTTAACTGGAGGTACTTGTGGTGGACCCGGTGTTGGAGACCCAGAAATGATTTACATTAGCCCAATTGAACAAGGAATTAAAAAAGTTGGTTTTTATAGAAACAATAGAGAGTCTATTCAGGTAAATTACCTCACTATGATTGTTCCAACCAACGGCTTATCAACGCTTACAATTAGAGATGGCAACGCTTTAGTTCTTCCAGATTTTACCTACCCACATCCACAAAATGCTTCCCTTGGTTTAAGTGGAGTAAATTATACGGTAGTAGTTAAAAGGTGGCCTTCAGCAGCACAGCAAGTAAAAGTAGAATGTGATAGTACCTTTACTGGTATTACCTATGGCTTAGGAAGTGTGGAGAGTTATGGCTATAACATGGGTACGTTGGTTAAAAATTTGCAAGCTTTGGGTAATATTAATAATACCCTTAGCCCTACAGGTAATACTACAGAATATACTTGTGCAGGTGCACCATTTAAGTTTACCATGTTATTACAAGTAATACCTACCAGTATTATTTGGAAGTTTAGTCAGGTGCCATTTTTAACCCCTAATGCCGATGTTACCATTGCTACTCCTGTACCAAGCAGTACAGTATTAATCAATGGTACATTATATTATAAGTTTACTTTAACCCAAGATTATGTTTTCTCTAATCCTGGCTTATATCCAATTCAAATAACCTATACACATCCTACAATTGAAAGTTGTGATAATTCGCAAACCGATGTTATTTATGTGCAGGTTATTCCTTCACCTGGTATTGGATTTAATATCACTTTTGCTGGTTGTGCTGGTGGTACAGCCTCTTTTGCTGCACAAGGCGTAACTGTTAGTGGTGTTAATGCATCAAGTTGGACTTGGACATTCCATACTCCTCCAACACAAACAGGTCAAAATACTACTTATACATATCCAAACCCTGGTACGTTTAATGTTAAATTAAGTACGGTTACCGCAGATGGTTGCTTAAGTGATAGTACCCGACCAGTGGTGGTTAACCCTAGTCCAGTTGTAAATGTTGTAACCGATTCGTTTGCAATTTGTAGTGGTAGTAATGTAACTTTTACCATACAAAGCCCTACTACAGGTACTGTATATAATTGGTATACTGCTGCAAGTGGTGGTTCGCCAGTATTTGTTGGTACCATCTACAATCTAACCAATGTTATTGCAACACAAGCTTGGTTTATAGAGGGTATATCTGGTAGTGGTTGTATCAGCTCATCTAGAAGAAGAGTGGTAGCACAGGTATTTAGTATTTTAGCAAAACCAGTTGTAACCGTTAATCCAGCATTACTTTCTCCAAATTCAATAACATTTCAGTGGGCTGCTGTTCCTGGAGTTGTTAGATACGAAGTATCCATCAATAATGGTACAACATGGGCTGCACCAAGCAGTGGTAATAATGGTTTAAGCCATGTAGTTAGTGGTTTAACACCAAATACTACAGTTACCATTTTGGTAAGAGCAGTTGGTACAATTCTTTGTCAAACAAATACCAGTGATGCAGTTACTGCAAAAACTTTAATTGATCAGATTTATGTACCTAATGCTTTCAATCCAAATTCACCGAATCCTGTAAATAGGATATTAAGGGTATATGGATACATTATTCAAAGCATGCAGTTTATGGTATTTAACCAGTGGGGAGAAAAAGTTTTTGAAACCACCAACCAAACCAATGGTTGGGATGGAACATTCAAAGGCAAACCACAACCATCTGGTGTGTATATCTATGTGCTTAAAATGACCTTACAAAATGGAACACAAAGTGAAATGAAGGGATCTATTAATTTGATAAGGTAAAAAAGCACACATTTTTAATTAGAAAATAGTACGTATAATGTTTCGATTCTGGCTTCATAAAATTTGTAGAATGCAATTAAAGAGTTTGCTTTTATGCAGTTTATTGATTGCATCATTCATTGGTAACGCACAAATTGTGACCAATAAGGGTACAGATTTTTGGGTGGGTTATGGGCATCATCAATACATGGAGCCAACTTCTTGCACAAGTGGTGCTGCTGGCCCCAACGATATGAATATGCGTATTTACCTGAGTAACACGGAAGCTACAACAGCCACTGTTAAATTAACATTACATGGAAGTGGACTAATACCAAGTTTATGGTACACAAAAAATTATACCATACCACCGTTTACAGTGATTGAAACAGAAAATATGCCTAAGGGTACTGTAAACGCTGCTGCTAGTGGTTCAAATGCTGCTTTTGATGCCCGTTTATGGTCTGATCCTCCACCTGCAGGAACTGGTGGGGAAGGTATTTATACAAAAAAAGGAATACATATTGAAAGCACAAATGGGGTACCAATTGTTGCCTATGCACATATTTATGGTGGCGTTTCGTCTGGAGCAACGATGTTGTTGCCTACCGATACGTGGGGCTATTCATATGCTTCAATAAATAGTGAACAAGGAGGTGGTGTAACAGGTTGTTTTAGTTGGATGTATGTTATTGCAAAAGATGATAATACCGTTGTCGAAATCACTCCTTCTCAAACAACAAGATTAGGTAAGCCAGCAGGTGTGCCATTTCAAGTTACGCTGAACAAAGGTGAAATTTATCAATTAATTGGCCAAGCTGAGTGTACTACTGGTTCAGGGGTTCAGTTAACAGGTACAAAAGTAAGATCTGTGTCTATTGGTGCTGGAGACTGTAAGCCAATAGCCGTATTTTCTGGTAGTAGTAGAACTGGTGGCGAAGCAGGTTTTTGTGGCTCATCTGGCCGAGATAATGATATGCAACAGTGTTTTCCGCAACATGCTTGGGGTAAAAGATATTTAACAGCACCATGGTCAAAATCTTCTGGCAGTAGTAACTTACAGCCAACACAGTTTCAAAATAATGTATTTAAAATTTTAGTGAAAGACCCTACCACTATTGTGAGAAGAAATGGGAATATCTTGGGTGGTTTAATTGGGGGTGCTTATTATGCATACACAAGTAGCACAGCAGATTATATTGAATCTGATAAGCCTATCATGATCGCACAATTTATGTCGAATGGTAGTGCCTGTAATACGGGTGATGGAGATCCAGAAATGGTATTCTTAAGTCCAATTGAGCAAGGCATAAAAACTGCTGGATTTTATAGAACCAACTTACAAGCGATTAATTCTAATTATATCACCTTAATCGTACCTACATTAGGTGTTCCTTCACTAAGAATAGATGGAAGTGCTACTTTTAGTCATACTTACCCTCATCCAAACAGAGCCGGATACACTGTTGTAATTAAAGGTTGGGCTGCTGCAAAGGCACAATCAATTGTGAAATGCGATTCTGCATTTGTTGGAGTTACCTATGGAATGGGCGGTGCTGAAAGTTATGGTTACAATGCTGGAACTCAATTAAATAACTTGAATGCAATTCCTGGTTATTACAACCCAGCCGACACTAGTAGTGTAACAGTTGTACATCCCAATGCGTTTGTAAATACCCCTACACAGTTAGGAGCATATGTAGTTTATAAACCCACAAAAATGGTGTGGAAAGTAAGTTCTATTGGTTGTTCTAACATAACTGCTTGCACTGATGTTACCATTAACAATCCTACACCGATAGACTCTATCGTAGTGGGTGCTGGTAAATTTTACTTATATCGATTGCCCGGTACGTATCTATTCAACAAAACTGGTACATTTTATTTGCCAATTGTTTTAACCTCACCAAATTTGGATAACGGAAATTGTAGCAATGAAGAAACCGTTAGCATTGAAATAATTGTTAAAGAAAAACCAACCGCCACTTTTGCTTACACCCAAGGTGTTGGTTGTGGTTTAGATTCAGTAAAGTTTACTTCGCCAACAACCACAGCAGAAGGATATAATATTATTAAACGAAAGTGGTTTTTTACCAGCAATCCGGCAGATACATCTAATTTACAAAATCCTTCGTTTTACTTTCCAACTGCAGGAACATATCCCGTAAAATTAGAAATAATTACACAGTATGGAGGAGTTAAAGACACCACTATTAATGTTATTGCTGCGGCCGGAAGTAGACCAAACTCTAGTTACACCGCTGTTCCAACAACTATTTGTGTTGGGCAACAAGTGGTATTTACACCTACATCAAGTGTAGCTGGTACAACAGGCTGGTATTGGGATTTTGGTTTTGGTACGCCACAAACAATTGCATCAAATGCTGTTCAAACCATTACTTATAATGCTGCTGGTACATTTACTGTAAAACATTTAATAATTGGTGCATCTTTTAGCTGCCCTGCCGACACTATTCCAACAACCATTATTGTGGCTGCAACTCCTGTAATTGCTGGTTCCTCTGCTACAGCACCAACAACTTGTGGTGGTACAGATGGAAGTATTTCTTTAACTGGTTTATTAAATAATACACCATACACAGTTAACTATACTTCTGGAAGTTTGGTAACTGTTACCCTTACTTCAAACGCAAGTGGGGTGTTGGTGATTCCTAATTTAATTGCTGGAACTTATACCAATATTTCTGTAAAAATTGGTTCATGTACCTCCAATATAATCGCTTCTCAAATAATAAATAATCCTGCTGCACCAGCTACACCAACAGCAAATAGCAATGGACCAATTTGTGCAGGATCTAATTTAACATTTGGGGCAACTACTACTACTTCGGGCATTATATCTTATAATTGGACAGGCCCTAATGGGTTTACTAGTTCGGTTCAAAACCCTTCAATAACTGCTGCAACAACTGCTGCAAGTGGTACTTATAACGTAACGGCAACTGTTAATAACTGTGTTTCGGTTGCAACACCAATTGTTGTTGTAGTAAATGCAGTTCCTGTAATTGGAAGTACGTCAAGTACAAACCCAACAACTTGTGCAACCGCAACAGGTACAATTACTTTAAATGGATTATTACCAAATACGACTTATTCATTAAATTATTCCTTTAATAGCAATGTAGTCATAACTCCAGCAATTACTTCAAACGCAGGTGGTTCTTTAATTATTCCTAATTTGGCTGCTGGTTCATATACTAATATTTCTGTTACTGTAGCTACTTGCGTTTCTACTACAGTTGGCCCTATCAATTTAAGTGATCCAAACCCGCCAGCAACTCCAATTGCACAAGTTTTAGTAACACCAATTTGTGCCGGTAGTACATTAAATTTTTCTGCAACGTCTGCAACAGGTGGTGTAAGTTTTGAGTGGAGTGGTCCTAATAGTTTTACTGCAACTAGTGCAACACCATCAATTACCAACGCAACTACCAATGCAACAGGTAACTATACAGTAGTGGCTAAATTAAATGGCTGTACTTCTTTACCATCTAATCCAATTGCTGTTGTTGTAAATGAAATTCCTGCAACACCAATTACTTCTAGCAATTCTCCAATTTGTGCTGGTTCAAATATTCAAATAGCATCTATTATAACAACAACGGGTACGGTAACATATAACTGGACTGGCCCCAATGGTTTTACAAGCTCTGTTGCAAATCCAATTATTAACAATGCAACGATTGCTGCTGGTGGAAACTATAACTTATTCATCAGTCAAAATGGCTGTAACTCGGCAAGTGCTACACCATTATTAGTAGTTGTAAATGCTATACCAGTTATTACCAATAGTAGCTTAACCAATACAACAACTTGTGCAACAGCAACTGGATCAATACTGCTAGAAGGCTTGTTGCCTAATACAACATATACGGTTACTTATCTATTAAATACTGTTGTTGTAAATAGTGCTGCAACATCTAATGCTAGTGGTATAATAACCATTAATGGGTTGGCTGCTGGTGTATATCAAAATGTTTCGGTTGCTGTAAACAACTGTACATCTAATATTGTTGGTCCATTTACAATAACCGACCCAACACCACCAATACCTCCAACTATTATCAATAATAATTCGCCTGTATGTTCCGGTACTTCAATTATATTAACAGCTAGTTCTGGGTTACCAGGTGCAAGTTTTACATGGACAACACCTAGTGGAGCTTCTGTTACAGGAAATCCATTAACCGTACCAAATAGTACAGCGAGTGATGCTGGAATATATTCAATAAGAATTACGGTGAACAGTTGTACATCAACTCCAGTAAATACTACTGTTGTTGTAAAACCAACCCCATCCATAACAAGTAGCTCTAGCACCAATCCATTAACTTGTGCTTCATCTACTGGTACAATTGTATTAAATGGTTTAACAGCATCAACTTCGTATACAGTTAATTATTTAAAAAATAGTTTATCTCAAACCGCAACTATAATTGCCAATGCAAGTGGGGTTGTTGTTATACCTAATTTATCGGCAGGTGCCTATAGTAATATTAGTGTTAGTTTTAATGGTTGTACTTCAGCCGAAGTAGGGCCATTTAGCTTAAGCGATCCTAACCCACCAGCAACTCCTACAGTAACTAGTAACACACCATTATGTAATGGTAATACTTTAAACCTTACTGCAAGTACAACAACTACGGGTGCAATCACTTACAATTGGAGTGGTCCAAACGGATTTAGCAGCACTACTCAAAATCCAAGTATTAGTAGTGTTACTGCTTTAGCTACAGGCAGCTACACTGTTACTGCAACATTAAACAGTTGTACTTCTGCATCTGCTATTGCTACTGTTGTGGTAAATACAACGCCAGTAATTAGCTCAAGTAGCAGAACAAATCCATTAAATTGTGGTGCGGCAACTGGTAGCATTATTTTAAATGGTTTAGCAAACACCACTTCATATACAGTTAATTATACTTTTAACTTAACTCCAGTTACCACTACTTTGTCTAGTAACTCTAGCGGAGTATTAACCATTCCTAATTTGGTAGCAGGCACTTATTCAAATATTGGAGTTATTTTAGGTATTTGCCCATCCAATATTGTAGGTCCATTTACCATCAGCGATCCAACTCCACCAATAGCACCTATAGTGTCGAACAATGGCCCTTTATGTGCCGATGCAACTTTAAATTTATTTGCTGCTTCTACAACTTCAGGTGTAAGTTATAGTTGGACTGGTACTAACGGGTTTGCAAGTAATTTGCAAAACCCTAGCATTCCGTCAACTACAACTGTTACCTCTGGTAAATATTTTGTTACAGTTACCCTAAATAATTGCAACACTTTGGATAGTACTACTGTGGTGGTAAATCCAAATCCAGTTGTTGATTTCTCCACCTCTCCATTTGTTTGTATGCCAAATGGTGTAGTAACGTTTACCAATGCTTCAACCATAGCAACTGGAACACTGAATTACGCTTGGAATTTTGGTGATTTATCAGCTCCTTCAACTGCTGTTAGTCCAACTTATGTATATGCTAATTCAGGCAACTATCAAGTAGTGTTAACTGCAACTTCAACTGCTGGCTGCTCAAAAAATACTTCTAAATTTTTCAGTGCCTTTTTTAGTAAACCGATAGCAAATTTTAGTGTAACACCAGATACCATTTGTCAAGGTGTAACCAATACTTTTGTCGACTTAAGTACTGCACCCAACAGTACCATTGCGTCTAGAACATGGAACTTTGGTGATAACAATAACTGGACAACCAGCACTACCTTATCTCAAACAAAACTATATGCTTTACCAGGCGATTATACCGTAAGGTTAGTTGTAAAAAACCCTCAAGGTTGTATATCTGATACGCTACCAAAACCTGTTAAAGTATATTTACAGCCAGTGGTTGATGCTGGCCCTTCCTTCATAGTTCCAGTTGGAACAACCGTTCAATTTGTACCAATTGTTAACGATACTGTAACGGTAACTTTTGCTTGGACGCCTGCTGCGGACTTTGCAAACGCCAATATTTTAAGACCTAATCTTGTTGCAAACAACAATCGATTATATACATTAACCGCAACTGGTTTGGGTAAATGCACTGCAAAAGATACACTCTCTGTTAAAGTGTTAAGACAAGTAATTATTCCAAATGCTTTTTCTCCAAATGGAGATAATATTAACGATAAATGGGAGATTGGAAATTTAGCAGATTACGGATTTGCAACTGTAGAAATATTTAATAGAAACGGGCAATTGGTATTTAAATCATTGGGTTATACCAATGCTTGGGATGGAACATTAAATGGAAAACCATTACCTGTTGCAACTTATTATTATATCATCGATTTTAAAAATCAGTTTCAAACATTATCAGGTTCAGTAACATTATTAAAGTAAATTAATAAATTAAGATAGCAATGAATATAGTAAAATCCATCTTTTTGTATTTGTGTTTGTTTGTTTTTTTGGGAAAGACAAAAGCACAAGTAGATCCACATTTTTCTCAATATTATATGCACCCATCTTGGTTAAATCCTGCATTAACGGGTGCATTCGATGGAGATTATCGAGTGTCGGGTATTTATAGAAGTCAGTGGGGCAATATAACTACGCCGTTTTCTACACCTGGCGTTTCTGCTGATTTTGTAGGCAATAAATCTTTAAACTATGGAGTAAGTATTTTACAACAATCTGCTGGCGATGGTGGATATAACTACACAACTGCACATGGCAATATTGCTTATACTGGTGTTCGATTTGGGGCATTGGGCAATCAACGATTGGTGTTTGGTTTACAAGGTGGTTTAATTCAAAGAAGATTCAACCCCTCGAAATTATCTTGGGCCGATCAGTGGAATCCTGTAACTGGTTATAACCCAACCAACCCTACAGCAGAATTTTTAAGTAGAACCAATGCAACTGCTTTTGATGCAGGTGCAGGTGTTTTATATTATGATGCACAGCCCGGTAAAAAAGCCAATATTTTTGCAGGGTTTTCTGCAGCACACATTAATATGCCAGATGATAAGTTTAGTGATAATGGATCCGAAAAAATTCCAATACGTTATACTTTTCATGGTGGGGTAAGATTAGTAGTGAACGATCATTTTTCTATTACGCCTAATGTTTTGTTTCTGCGTCAAAGAACATCTACCGAAACTATGATTGGGGCTTATGCTCAAATTAAAGCACCAGCAAATACCGACTTTTTATTTGGAATGAATTATAGAATTAACGATGCATTTTCTCCTTATGTTGGGTTTAACTACAAAACATTTACATTGGGAATGAGTTATGACATCAACGCATCAGACCTTAGCAAAATCCAACGTGGCTCAAATAGTTTTGAACTATCATTATCTTTTATTGGTCGTAAAAAAACACAAACACCCGAAACAGAATTTATTTGTCCAAGATTATAATCAAAGTACATTTTGATTCATTTTTTAGAACATAGTTTTTATAGCATAAAGCAAAAAAATAATAACAGATGAAAAAACTAGTTTGTATTTCGCTTTTAAGTATAGTTTGTTTCCAAATTTCTGCCCAAGTAATTTACGATTACTTAAAGGCAGCCGATACTTATTTTGCAAAAGCCGATTATGCTTCTGCAGCACAGTATTATGAAAAATATTTAGGTATTGGTAAAACCAAAATAAAAGGAGAAGAATACGACCCTTACACCATTAAAAATTTATCGAAACAACAAAAAATTGTTGTTAGTAATAAACAGCAAGCCATTTATAAATTAGCTGAAAGTTTTCGATTGCTTAACTTTCATGTAAAAGCAGCTCCATATTATTTACAAGCTACTGCTTTTGATAAAGCTAGTTTTCCCTTAGCTAGTTATTGGTATGGTAAAACTTTAAGGGCTTTAGAAAAATATGATATGGCCGATTCTGTATTAACCAGTTTTGTTACAATTAATGATTCTGCCTCTATAGCTTATATTGCTGATGCAAAAAGAGAAATTGCCAACCTGAAATTTATTAAAGCCGAATTGGAAAAAAATATTGCCTTGTTTACTGTGAACAAAGCAACTCCAATTGTAAATGCAGGTGGTGCAAATTATGCTCCTGTTAGGATAAATGCCAATACTTTATGGTTTACTTCTACCAGAAAAGATAGCAGCATAAAAGCCAATATTTATAATAATAAAGTTTACTCTGCAAGCTACGATGGTGGGGTAGTGGGTTCAGTAAAAAAACTAGCTGTTGCACAGGCACCACAACATCAAGGTATCATTAGTTTCACACCAAATGGTAATACATTATTTTTAACCCGATGGACCATTACAAATGGTAAAAAAATTGCTAGTATTTATGCCAGTGATAAAGTAAGTGATGGTTGGAGCGAACCAATTGCATTAGATAACACGGTAAACACAGAAGGAGCAAGCACCCAACAACCTTTTGTAATGCCCAATGGTAAACAATTATTATTTGCAACGAATAGATCTGAAGGCCTTGGTGGCTTTGATATATGGAGTGTTGATTTAGACGACAATGGTAAAACCATTGCAGGTACGATTAAAAATTTAGGACCTCAAATTAACTCATCGTTCGATGAACAGGCTCCCTATTTTCATGCACCAAGTTCAAGCTTAATTTTTTCGAGTAATGGTAATGTAGGAATGGGCGGTTTCGATTTTTTCAGAAGCAAAAATGTAGATGGCACCAATTGGAGTTTACCAGAAAATTTAGGTTACCCACTCAATTCTGTTAAAGATGATATTTATTTTACAACCAATGGCACTGCAAAAAATATGCTAGCCGATGTGTTGTTTAGTTCTGATAGAAGCAGTGACTGTTGTTTAGAAATGTTTAGTTTAAATAAAATACGACCTATTAAAAAAATTACTGGATTAGTAGTTGATTGCGAAACCAAACAACCCATTGAAGCAGCTGCTGTTTCGGTAACCAATAGCGTACAAAAAGTAGTATTAACTACACAAACAAATGCAAGTGGAAACTATAATTTTGAGGTAGAAGATTTTGATAATTTTACTTCTTCAGCAACAGCAAATGGGTACAAACCCAATGAAAATAATACAATTGCTTTAACCAATGATGAACTAACCAACCAATCTTTAAACGAATTATGCTTAACAAAAATTCCACCACCTCCACCACCAATTCCTCCAGCAGTTGATACGATTGTGGTGATGGATAACATTTATTTTGAATTTAATAAAGCTATATTATTAGAAGAGTCTCATGCAGCTATCAATAATCAAATATTAACCATGCTGAACAAATACCCAACTATGGTAATAGAAGTAGGTGGGCATACCGACAGCCAAGGTAAAGATGAGTACAATTTAAAACTATCACAAGCCAGGGCCGAATCGGTTAAAAAATATTTAATTGAAAAGGGTATTTCTGCAGAGCGTATGGAAGCAAAAGGTTATGGCGAAAGCAAACCTGTTGCACCGAATACCATAAATGGTAACGACAATCCTGAAGGAAGAAAGAAAAACAGAAGAACTGAGTTTAAGGTGCTTCATTATTAAAAAACAATAAAGCTATATTTTAAAAGGTAGAATTGTTAGTTGCAATTCTACCTTTTATTTATTGGGTAATTTATTGTATTTGTCAACTTTAATATATAGCTATAGCAGTATTAAACAATTCGCTCATTACATAAATCAAATGCAAAAAAGGGTTCATCATCTTTCAAATTCATAATCTCTTTCGACCAAACAAATTCTAGTTTTATAATTGGTGTACCATTTTTCTTTGCCTAATTTTTGTGCTAGTAAATGCTCCGATACTTGTTTCCAGTTTTTTATGGCTTCTAAGCTTGTCCAATAACTAACAGTAATACCAATGTCGTTTCTAGCAGTTTCTACACCTAAATAACCGGGTTGAACTGCAGCTAATTCAACAATTAAATTGGCCATCGTATTGTAACCTTCATCAATACCAGTTCTGATCGAAGAAAATATAACTGCATAATAGGGTGGTTTTGGGGTACTAGCTATCATGCTATTTTTCTTTTTGTAAATTAATAAAATGTTGGTGCAATTGTAATACTTGTGGAATTACTAGTTGTTGATCATTGTTAAAAATAACGAAATCGCAAAGTTTCATTTTTATTTTTTCATCTATTTGTTTGCTCATTCTATTCAACACATCATGCCTGCCAACACCATCTCTATTCATTACACGTTTTAAACGTAATGGTTGTGGTGCATAAACGCCAATGATAAAATCTAAATCAACGCCACTAGCGGCTTCAAAAAGTAATGCTGCTTCTTTAATCGTGTAAGGAGCATTTTGTTGGGCAGTAAATTCTAGTCCAGCTTTAATAGTTGCAGGATGTACTATGGCATTTAGTTTTTCTAATTTATAACTATCTATAAAAACAATAGAAGAAAGAAGTTTTCTATTTAAGTGATTTTGTAAAAAGACCTCTCCACCAAATTCTTCAATTAAAGCTTGTTTAACGGTGGAGTCTTCTTCCATGATTTTTTTTGCAGCAACATCAGCATCAAATACAGGAATACCCAATATTGAAAAAATTTTGGTAACAGTACTTTTTCCACTACCAATACCACCTGTAATACCAATGTTTAGCATGAAATAAAATTACGAATTAAGCATTAGAAATTACGAATTAATACCGAAGTGATATCTGTCATAGAACAAGTAAACTGGTATAATGCCATCTTGATTTAATAAATAGGCCAAAGGACAATGTTGAAATCTTTGTTGGTATTACACCGAAATAAAACAAATTGGATTATTTTGTATTTCACTTCGGTATAAACAGCTATCCAATCGGCATTATATCAGAAAATTTTGTTCTAAATTGAAATTCATATTGGTATAAAAAAGTCCGACGAAATGAATCAGTCGGACTTTTTTAAAAATGAAATTTAATTTATTTTGCAACTGCTACTTTATTTATAGCAGCACTCCACTCTAAACTAATAGCACTTCTTTCAATTTTTAAGTAACTACCTGGGCTTACTTCCATTTCTAAAGTATTGTCGTCGTTTACTTTATTCACCTTGCCATGTATACCAGCAATGGTTACAATTTTATCGCCTTTTTGTAAATTATCAATAAAACTTTTTTGATCTTTTGCTTTTTTTGCTTGGGGGCGTATCATAAAAAACCAAAATACTAATATAATACCACCCATCATTGCTAAAGAAACCCATTGGCTACCTGGCTGATTGGGGTTTGCCATTAATAAAATTACATTTAATTGTTGCATGTTTGTTTGTATTTGTTATTCAAAAATAAATATTGATTATGGTTTTTTGTTTACTATTCCTGTAAACATTAATTTATGGTCGAAACCATTTGTGGTATTTGTTTTAACATTAATGTACTTGTGTACTTCTCCACTTTGGTTTTGGCTATTAAAAACACCTTTAACCCATCCTTCTTTTCCAGGTTCAACAGCTTCTTTGGTATAATCTGGTGTAGTGCAACCACAACCAGCTTTTACTTCTGTTAAGTACAATGATTTAGTACCAATATTTTTAAATTTAAATTGAACTTGTATTTGTGCACCTTCTTCAATAGTACCAAAATTATAAACACTATCTATCCATTGTATTTGCGTATAGTTTATGGTGTCGGCTGCTATTTTTGCTAACGTCGACAAATCGTTTGGCGATGGTTTAGTATCTTTATTTTTACAAGAAAAAATAAATAGTGTTACAATATTTAAGTAAAAAAAGTACTTCATTTTTGAATGATATTAATATGTTTTCTTTTTAAAATCAACCTTGTTAATTTTTCCACTAGCTAATAAATCTTTGTGAATACCGTCTAAAATACCATTAACAAATTGACCACTTTGTGGTGTACTGTAATCCTTTGCCAAATCAATGTACTCGTTAATAGTAACTTTTGTAGGTATTGTTTCAAAATACAATAGTTCGCAAACACCCATTTGCATTAGCAACATATCTAACAATGCAATACGTTCACTATCCCAATTTTTTAATTTTGGCTTTATTAACTCTAAAGCATATTCCTTTTTATCAATCATGCTGGTTAATAAAGTTTTGGCAAATATCCATTTTTCTGGTGTAACCATTAAACCAATATCTTGGTTAGGTTTTTGCAAGTAATTATTTATCAATTGTTGCATCATTTCACCATCATCGTCCCAATTATTAAAGTGTTCTTCAATATGCTCCTCAAATGCTTCATTGGGTAAAACCAAACTATTAAAAATAAATTCAATTATCTGTTTATCAGCTTTTTTGTCTCTACTTTGTTCTGTAATATAAGATTTGTACTCTTCTGTTTCTGCAAGTGCTTGATACAGCTTTCTAATTAAATCTTTATTGGTATGGTGTTGAGGCTTATCGGTATCGAGTGCCTTTTTATAAGATGGATTTTCTAAAATTTGCCACATTAATTGGTTTCCAACAATTTTAGTATTAACATTCAAATCCTCGAAATTGGGTAAATTTTTTGCAGATCTGTGCATGGAATCCGATTCTGCATAACGAGCAACTTCTGTAACCGTATATAATAAATTAACAAAAAGTTCCCTTGTTTTATCTAACTTTTTTTGTAATTCAAACACAGGGTCTTTAAAAAGGTTTTCATCACCACTGGTTTCAATAACGTAGAGCAATTGCATTACTTTAACCCTAATATTTCTTCTACTAATCATTTGAGAAAAGAACTTTGTTTAAGGCTGCGAAGATAGGGGTTGAAACCAAAAATTAGGTATTCCATCTAACAAATGTAATTGGATGCAAAAAACCTACTAGAATCATACATTTTTTCTACCAAATTGCCAATTTATTAGGGTTGATTCAATTGGTAATAAAATTGAATAGTTGGTAAAATAAAATTCTTTTTATTTTTTTAAAACCAACAACCATCAATTCACGTATCTCCTTCAAACAAATTATTTATCCCAAAAATCAACGAATTATGAAATTAAGAAAAATTTTACTTGCTGTTGTTGTTGCTGGTGGTTTAATTGCAGGTATTGCATATGCTGCAGACCATATAGACTCTCCAGCTGTAACAGGCAAAAGTACCGACATTACTGATGTGTACGCATTTCAAGGACAAAATACAGCTAACTTGGTATTTGTAGTTAACTCACAAGGTTTATTATCTCCATCTGCAACAAGTACTGCTGCTTTTGATGATAATACGATGTTAGAGATTAACATAGACAACAACAACGATAATGTTGAAGACTTAGTAATTCAATGCCTTTATAATGGTGGCAAAATGTACGTTTATGGTCCTTATAAGCCAACTACAACTGGTTTAAATAGCACAGTTTCTGGTACTGCAGCCCTTAGTGTTGGTGTTACACCTTATGCTTCTTCTACATCACCAATTATTGCAACTGCAAATGGTATTACTGCATTTGCTGGTCTAAGAGATGACCCTTTTTACTTTGATTTAGATCAATACAAAAAAATTATTGCTGGCACAGCAACATCATTTAGTGCAACTGGTTCCGACACTTTTAAAGGTACCAATGTATTAAGTACTGTTATTGAATTGCCTAAAAGCATGTTAAATGCTACTGCTGGTCAAAAATTAAATATTTGGGCAGAGGGGAAAAAGAAAATTTAATTAATCAATTTAAAAAAATAAATCATGAAACTTAATTCAATAAAATCAATTACTTTAGGATTCAGTGCAGTCGTTATCCTAAGTTTAGGATCTTGTAAAAAAAGTGAAACTACACCAGCCGATCCAACTTTTACAGGTACTTACGCTACACAAGATCAAATGGCTAGGCCAGCTATTAATACGGTATTTGTTTCTGCTGCCGATAAAGATGTATTCAATACAACAACACCATCTGCAATGGGTGGTGCATTTCAGTCAAAATTTCAGGCTAGATTATTGGCACTAAATGCTGGTTATACTACCAATGC
>JANOZK010000017.1:0-8089 GCA_031429335.1 Chitinophagaceae bacterium
TGATCCTGATGGTTTAGAAAATCAAATACAAGGTGGTTTTATTTGGGGCTTAAGCGAAGTATTAAAAAGCGAAATCACAATTAATAAAGGCATGGTTCAACAAAGTCATTTTAGAGATTTTGAAGTAATGCGTATGGGCGAATTACCCCCATTTGAAATTAAAATAATAAATAGTACAGAAGCACCTGGTGGAGCTGGAGAAACAAGTGTACCAAGTGTTAAACCTGCATTATGCAATGCCATTGCAGCAGCTTGTGGAGTACGTTTAAAAAAGTTACCTTTAAAAAATTCAGGATATACTTTTAAAGTATAAAATTTAGTAATCACGCTTGATATTTGTTTTTTAAATAACCGTTTATAAACTGTTCTAAGTTGTTCATGAATATTTCATTGCAAGGATGCAAAATATTTAAAAAAATAGGCAAAAAAATGCCGTTTCATAAATATGAAACGGCATTTTAATTTTATTTTTCCCCTTTCAAGGGATATAGAATTAATATCCACCCATACCGCCCATATCTGGTGCAGCATGTGAGTGAGCAGCCTCTTTAGTAGGCTTATCAGCAATTACACATTCTGTGGTTAACAACATACCTGCAATAGATGCTGCATTTTCTAAAGCTACACGACTTACTTTAGTTGGATCAATAACTCCTGCCTTAAATAAGTTTTCGTACACTTCTGTTCTTGCATTAAAACCAAAATCTTTTGTACCTTCTTTAATTCTTTGAACTACAATACTACCATCAATACCAGCATTAGCAGTTAAGGTACGCATAGGCTCTTCTAAAGCTCTACGAACAATAGCCATACCAGTTTGCTCATCTGCAATTTGGCCTTTTACCTTTGGTTCTAAAGCTTCAATTGCTCTAATGTAAGCAACTCCACCACCTGGTACAATACCTTCTTCAACAGCAGCACGTGTAGCAGCCAAAGCATCGTCAACACGGTCTTTCTTTTCTTTCATTTCTACCTCTGTAGCAGCACCAACATACAATACAGCAACACCGCCAGCTAATTTAGCCAAACGCTCTTGTAATTTTTCTTTATCGTAATCGCTGGTTGTATTTTCAACTTGAGCTTTAATTTGATTAACACGAGCAGTAATATCTTTTTTAGCACCTTTACCACCAACGATGGTCGTATTGTCTTTGTCGATCGTAACACTACCAGCCTGACCTAAGAAAGTTAAATCAGCAGCTTCTAATTTGTGTCCTAATTCTTCACTAACAACAGTACCTGCAGTTAAAATAGCAATGTCGGTTAACATTTCTTTTCTTCTATCGCCAAAACCTGGAGCTTTAACAGCAGCAACTTTAATAGTACCACGTAATTTATTAACTACCAAAGTAGCCAATGCTTCGCCTTCTAAATCTTCGGCAATAATTAATAATGGGCGACCACTTTGAGCAACTTTCTCTAAAATATGTAAAATATCTTTCATTGCAGAAATCTTCTTATCATAAATTAGTATGTAAGGATTTTGCAATTCGGTTTGCATTTTTTCGCTGTTGGTAACAAAGTAAGGAGATACATAACCTCTATCAAATTGCATACCTTCAACAATATCAACAGTGGTATCGGTACCTTTTGCTTCTTCTACAGTAATTACACCTTCTTTACCAACTTTGATAAACGCCTCAGCAATTAGTTTACCAATGGTTTCATCGTTGTTAGCAGAAATAGTGGCAACTTGTTGTATTTTTTTAGCATCGCTACCCACTGTTTGAGATTGCTCTTTTAAATTGGCAACCACAATAGAAACTGCTTTGTCTATACCACGCTTCAAATCCATTGGATTTGCACCAGCAGCTACCATTTTCAAACCTTCACTAATAATTGATTGAGCCAAAACAGTTGCAGTAGTAGTACCATCTCCTGCAATGTCTGCAGTTTTAGAAGCTACTTCTTTAACCATTTGAGCACCCATGTTCTCAATTGGGTCTTCTAATTCAATTTCTTTTGCAACGGTAACACCATCTTTAGTTACTTGAGGTGCACCAAACTTTTTTTCTATAACTACATTTCTACCTTTAGGTCCAAGGGTTACTTTAACAGCATTTGCTAAGGTGTCAACCCCTTTTTTCATTTTATTTCTTGCTTCGATGTCGAAGAAAATTTGTTTTGCCATTTCTTATTATTTAAGATTTGAAATTTGTGATTTATAATTTTTTGTACCCAGCAATAGGATTTGTATTAAGCACCTGTTGGGTCGCACATTTATACTACTGAATGTATATTGAGCAATTTTCTCAGATATTTTGTTATTAAACAATTGCCAAAATATCCGACTCTCTCATAATTAAAAGATCTTGACCTTCAATAGTAATTTCTGTACCTGCATATTTACCATATAAAACGGTATCGCCTGTTTTTACAGTTACTGGTTCATCTTTTTTACCTGGGCCAGCAGCTATAACAACACCACGTTGTGGTTTTTCTTTAGCTGTATCTGGGATAATAATACCACCAGCACTTTTTTCTTCTGCTGCTGCTGGTTTAACAATTACTCTGTCGTGTAGTGGAGTAACATTGGGCTTTTTTGCTGCCATAGTGTATTCTTTTTTGTTTTTAAATTTTATAGTTCTGAAAAGCGTGTGCAATTATATTACCATTATTGGCGAAAAGTCAAATTTTCAGTTTATAGCCCACTTATTAATTATTTATGGGCAACCCTGTCATAACAGGTTGCAAATGTGGGTGTTTTAACTGACATTCTAGGTGTCAAAATTTCATTTAGGCTTAACTTTAATTAAAAGCTTGTTTATGAAGGTTTTAAAAAATCCAAACTGGTTTCTAAATCGTAAGTATTGAAAAAAAATGAAATCATTTGTTTTTGCTGCAACGCTTATCGGCATTTTCTTTTTATGTAGCTGCCAATCACGAAAAAACATTATAGAAACCCAATTTGTTGATAGCTTATTGACCAACTACCAGCCTTCTAGCATAGAAAAAGTTACTGCTGGAGACCTTGATTTTTGGCAAAAAAGAAGCGATAGTTCTCCCAAATTTAGTTCTGCTGCATTACAATATGCCCATAAATTGGTACAAAATTTTCATTTGTATGGAGATATTAGACAATTACAAAAAGCAGACAGTATTTACACTGCAATAAATTTCATAGAAAAAGAAAATGAAGCTGGAGTTTTAAGAAGTTTGGCCACATTAAACATAAGCAAACACCGTTTTAAAGATGCTTTGGATTTTAGCAGAAAGGCATTATTGATTGGTAGCGATAAATACGCATCATCCTTCATATTTTTTGATGCTTTGTTCGAATCGGGAGATTATGCAACTGCAGAAATAATTTTAAAACAATGCAAGTCAACATTTCAATATGGTTATTTTTTTAGGGCATCCAAATTTTGGCATTGGAAAGGCAATTTCGATAGTTCGGTTGCATACATGCTAAAAGCTGCTGAACTAGGTGGCAAAGGAGTTTTAAAAGAAACGGCGTTAACCAATGCTGCAGATTTGTATTTACACGAGGGCAAACTTAACGAAGCCTATATATTGTTTAAAAAAAGTTTGCAAACCAATTCGGCCGATTACCATAGTTTACAAGGCCTAGGGAAAATTGTTTTATTACACGATGACAGTATTGCTACTGCACAAAAAATTTTTGAATTTATAGCAACTAAAACAAAAATGCCAGATGCTTTATATTATTTAAGTTGGGTTGCCGAAGCTGCAAAAGATACTATCTTACAAAGAAAATATGCCCAAGCATTTGTTGCTACAACCAATACAATTGTTTATGGAAACATGTATAATAAATACTTAATTGAAATATATACCGATGTTTTACATAACTACAACGAAGCTTTGACTATTGCAGAACGAGAAATTGCAAACAGAGCAACACCACAAACCTATGCTTGGTATGTTTACTGCTTACATTTAGCTGGGCAAAAAAATAAAGCAACCCAAGTATATACCAACTTTGTTGCCAACAAACCCTTAGAGGCATTGGATTTATTTTGGATTGGTAAGTACATGCAAGCCAATGGCAAAGCGTATAATGCTGTTGAATTTTTTAAGGCTGCTGCAAAAAACAAATACGATTTAAGCCCAAGCAAACTGAAAGATTTGGAAAGAACGTTGTAATATATTGGCTTCGTCAATGTGGGTTTGCTATTGTGGTTTTGCCGGTAAGGAGGAAGGCGGGAAAGTAAAATTGAAGAATCCTTTATTATGGACGGTTAGGAGAATTAGTATATAATTTTAAAAACCATTTACCATCTTACTTTCTTCCCAGCTACATAAATATTCTCTCAAACACCCAATAACTTGCAATACCAATAATTATACAAGATAGAGGCACTACTATTCTTGATCTGTAATAATCTTTACTGGCAAACCATTTAGCCAATACAAACCAAGCTGTTAAAATAACAGCTACTTGCCCCAACTCTACTCCAATATTAAAAGTTATTAGCGAAGTGAGATAAGCATTTTTAGGCAAACCCATTTCTGATAATGCACCAGCAAAACCTAAACCATGTATTAAGCCAAACAAAAAAACAACACCAATTCTTGATTTTTTAAGCTGTGCAGAAAATATATTTTCGGCTGCAACATAAACAATAGACAAAGCAATAAATACTTCAATAATTTTAGATGGTGGTGTAACAACTTTGTACATAGCCAAGGCCAATGTAACTGAATGTGCTATGGTAAATGTAGTTGCTTGAATTAAAATGGATTTCAACTTTGGGCTTAATAAAAATAAGCTCAAAACAAACAAAATATGATCTAAACCCAAGGGTAAAATATGTTTAAAACCCAATTGTAAATATACCCAACCAGCTTCGGTTTTTGTAAGATTTTCTAACTCATTTACTTGTACATGAGCCAATGCTGGTAAAGCAAAAAAAGCAACAACAGCAGTAGTTATTTGTTTACTATAAATGGATGTTTTTGTTGGTTTAATCATTTATTCAGTTTTGCTTTATGATAAATTTTTTTATGCATTGTATAAATCGGCTACTAGTAACCATATTTGAACATTACTAAAAAAACACGGTTAGTTTTGCCTTTAAAAAAAATGGCACACCAGGTGTAAAATGAATCTCTGTTACTGCGGTGGTTTCTGTTCGCAAACGAGAGGTGGTTTCAAACTGGGCTTCATTCCAATTACTGTTTAACATATTTTCTATGTTAAATCCAAATTCATATTTTGATTTAGTATAATTAATGGTTGCATCCAACAAAAAATAGCCTTTTGCAATAATACTATTGTCTTCATTGGCCGATCTGTTTTTAATATATCTATAAGATAAACCACCATTAAAACCAATATTTTTTTTGTAAAATAATCCACCAGTACTCGTTGCTGTTGGTGCCAAAGGAATAAAATTGTTTCCTTTAGGTTCATCAATTGCTCTGGGTTTGGTAAAATTTAAATTTAAGTTGCCAAAAAAATATTTATTAAACTGATAACGAGCAATTATATCAATGCCTTCTCTTCTGGTTTTGCCACTAGGTTCAACAATACCTGCATCGCCAACATATACAAACTCTTGGTCTAAGTTTAAGTACCAAACAGCAATATTTAACAATAAATTTTTTGTAGGCTTTATCATTATACCAATATCGCCACCATAAGCAGCAGGTAAAATTTGGTTGCCATTGTTAGCAGTTACTACCCTTGTATCGTTGCTATGAAACCCTTTACCCGCCTTAACATAAGCTTGAATTGTGTTGGTGAAGTTATATTGTATGTTTAGCTTGGGGGTAACGATTGCTTTGCCTTGTGCTGGTAATTGTGAGGTAGAAAGCTTATCGAAATAATTAAAATGCAAATAATCTAATCGTACACCTGCATCTACAGAAAATTTGCCAATATTTACTTGTTGTTGTAGGTATGCAAATGCATTTGTTTCTTTAATATCACCCAATTTTATATAATCTATCAAAATACGTTTATTGGTGTTAGATAGTTGAGAATTATTGGTTATATCGTTACGAACACCTAAACCATAAGTAGAACTTAAAGTAAAGCTGTTAAACTTTTTTTTGTGATTGTATTTTGAGTGTAAACCAAAAATATTTCTGCTTTCGGCCTGGTTAATTTGATCGCCATCTATTGGGTTATTTAAAAAGAAAGTAAAATTTGAATATAAATTAAACTTGTACTTACTATAATATACTTGATTTTCTAAAGTTGCTCCATTTTTAAACTTAGATTTTATGATGAGGTTAGCATTATAACGTTCGGTATTGCCACCTTCTGTTGGGTCGATAGATCCAAATCTATCAATGGTTCCATCATCCACTGCCCTTGTTGGAACTTGCCCAGAAGCGTTCCATTTACTACTAAAAGCAGACAATGAAGTGGTAATGAAAGTGTACTTACTTAATGCCAAATTGTACTTGGCAAAAACATTGATACGATTAAAATTTTGTTTGTTCAACGTAGGCCCGTCACCATAATTCATTTCAGCTGCTATGTAGGCACTTTGTTTTTCTTTATTTAGTTTAATTAGATCAATTATGGCCAATGCTCTATAGGTATTAAACCTACCTGCTTCAACCAGTACCTTACTCTGAGCAATATTGTTATAAGTACCAAAATTTACATAACCAGCAGTGTTTAAATTACCTTGTTGTGCATAATATGGGCCTGTGCCATAATCTATTTTATTTATAGTTTCTGGTATAATAAAATGAGCATCTGCATAGCCTTGACCATGTGCATGAGATACCATATTTACAGGCATTCCATCTACACTTATTTGAATATCGGTTCCATGATCTATATCAAACCCTCGTAAAAAAATTTGCTCAGCCTTGCCACCACCTGCATGTTGTGCAACAAATAACCCGGGCACGATACGCAAAATTTCCTGGGAATTATTTACAGGCTTTAGGTTTAAATCAATGTTAGCTACGGTATTAAACTTGTTTCTTATACCACCGTTATTGACAATAATAATTTCATTAATATTTACTGTTGCTGGTTGTAAAGAAATTTTTAAATCTGGTTTATCAGCAACAACAGAAGTTGTTGCATAGCCTATAAATGAAACCTGTATAATTGAATTTTTAGTGGTTGCGATTATTACAAACTCACCGAACTTATCTGTTATAGTATTGGTTTCTGTACTATTAGCAATATGTACAATTGCAAATTCTATAGGTGCTTTACTGAGAGCGTCGATAATTTTTCCAGAAATTTTATGCTGGGCATTTGAACTAAATGTAGCTAATTGTAACGTAAAGAATATACAGGCGGATATAATTTGTTTCATTTGAACGTAGAGTTTAATACTGCAAAACACAGCAGGTACAGGCTCTAGAAATGGAGAGCAGTGTATAAATAATTTAATTACTAATTTAATGTGAAAGAGCATTAAACCTTTGGGGGAGGATATAGAAGAAATGGATAGGTGTTTATTAAATTACAAATCGTATTTTGATAGTTAACACGAATAGTTGAGAAACAATTGTTACAATTATTTTCAATATGCGATACATACAAATCTTGTGTGAGACTTTGCTTTATTGTATTATTATTTTGTTGAGATTGGTCTTTCAAAGCATTTGAAGCTATTTCCTTGTGTAGATGATACTTTCCATTTTCGTAGTGTACAGTTGCTGTATGTTGAGCATACCAAAAAGTATGTGCCATTGCGTTTACTATTATTGGCAATACTGGCTTTAATAGCACCATGCTAAATGCAAATAAAACAAAGTATGTAATAATTTTTCTCATGCTTGTATAAACTATAAATACGAAATTTAAAACCCATCGGATTGATAAATAAAAAATTCTGCTACAAAAATTATTCAATTAAATTGATCAAGCTCGTGAGTATAAATGCGATTAACCCACAATAAAAAAAGCAGAGAAAAATCTCTGCTTTCAGTTATAGTAAAATATTTAGTTTACCAAGGAGTAGCTAGGTAAGGAAATGAGCTTAAAAATGCTTTATCGTTTGCATTAACATTATCATTGGTTAATCCTGGATTACTAGCTCCAGTTGGGCCCCCAAAAATTAACAATAACTCTACATTAATTACATCGTCGCCCAATGTTCTACCAGTTAATACATTGGTACCATCAAAAAAAGTAGTTGGTGCAGTT
>JANOZK010000018.1:0-1967 GCA_031429335.1 Chitinophagaceae bacterium
TTGTAGATTATGTTAATCTGAGCAATATAACTGGTACAGGAGGTGCAACATTTACTGCAAATAATACCATAGCTTCTGGCACAAATACAGGATGGACAGTATCCTCATTAAGTTCAAATAATTTGTATTGGATTGGAGGTAGTGGTAATTGGAGTGATGGTAGCCATTGGTCTTTAACTAGTGGAGGTGCTGCATACAATTGTTCGCCAACATCATTAGACAATGTTTTTTTTGATGCCAATTCTTTTACAGCTGCAAGTCAAACTGTAACAGTAAATAGTGGAGCAGCATCATGTAATAATATGAACTGGACTGGCGTAACAAACACACCAACATTTCTTATAAGTAATGCATTTGCAGACGGTTTAAATGTCTATGGTTCTTTAACGTATGTAAGTGGAATGACACTTACTGTTAATCAGCCTCATTATTTTAGAGCTACTTCTTTAGGAAAAACAATTACGTTAGGGGGGAAACAAATGAAATGGGTTTATTTTGAAGGAACTGGTGGTGGATGGACTTTTCAAGATGCATTTAATACGAACGAAGGAGTTATTTTACATCATGGAAGTGTCAATACCAATAATCAAGCTTTAACTATTTATTATTTCCAATGTGATGGTGCAAATGCAAGAAGTCTTGATTTAGGCTCTTCAACTGTAACAATATCTTATAGTTCGCCGCCATGGGCTGTTGATGGGTCTAATTTTACTTTTAATGCAGGTACTTCCAATCTTATATTCACAAGAGGTGGTTCGTTTTCAGGTGGTTCTAAAGCATATTATAATATCACCTATACAGGTTCATCGTCTGCAACAATTTCGGGAATTACGAGTGCTAACAATATTAAATTTACATCAACAGCAACATTAAATGGAACTGGTGCAACATTTAATAATGCAATTTTTGCAGGTAATACTACTATCAATGGTAGTAATACTTTTAATGATTTAACATTGTATGCTGGCACAACTATTACCATTCAGGCTGGAAAAACTCAAATCATTAATGGAACTGTAACAGCAGTTGGAGTTTTGGGTTTACCAATTGCTCTAACATCTACCTCCACAACTACAATTTCAAAATCAAGTGGAACTGTTTGTTCAGATTATCTTTCTTTAACTAATATTTCCGCTACAGGTGGAGCTATATTTGATGCAGGAACGAATTCAACTAATTCTGGTAGTAGTGGATTTGTATTTACTGGGTCTTGTACACTGCCAAGTTCTCCTGTTCATTTATGGAAAGGTGCAAATACAACTTGGGCAACTACTACTAATTGGAGCCCTAATACAATCCCTATTGCAACCACGAATGTAGAGATAGATAATTCTTTTAACCCACCAACCATCAGTGCCATACAACCTATAAATAACTTATTAATTAATACAGGGGGTGCTTTAACAGTTAACGGTAGTGGTACATTACAACTTAGTGGAACTCTTACGAATAATGGTACCCTTACAGCAACAGCAGGAACCATAGTATTTAATGGCAGTGCACCTCAAACAATTCCTGCTTCTTCATTTGTCAATAACACTATTCAAAATCTAACCGTTAATAATTCAGCAGGTGTTACACTAGGTGGTGCATTAAATGTTACTGGTACATTAACACCAACAGCAGGTACTTTAACCACCGGCGGATTCTTAACCTTAAAAAGTACAGCCACAGGTACAGCAAGCATTGGCAACTCTGCAGGTACAATTTCAGGCAATGTAACTGTAGAGCGTTTTATACCAGCCAAAGCAGCTCGTAAATTTAGTTTTGTAAGTAGCCCCATAAGTGCAGGCATAAGCACAAGCTGGCAAACCAATACACATATTACAGGTACCGGCACGGGTGGTACAGCTTGTCCAAGCTTAACGGCAAATAGTAATGGTTTCGATGCAACTGTTACCAATGCACCAAGTATGTTGGTGTACAATGGTGCTGCAACTGCTGGCAGCCGTTGGGGTTCTGTAGCC
>JANOZK010000019.1:0-38890 GCA_031429335.1 Chitinophagaceae bacterium
TGAAGCAAAAAGAAAAAATAGCAAAGCATACAAAACAAGCTCATGAGAATAGCCAAGTACAAGCAGCTGCTAAGTTAGAAAGAATGAAAATAAAGTTGGATTTATCAAATGATCAAGTAGTAAAAATAAAATCGCTACAAGATAAAACACGAGAAAAAATTATAGCCTTAAAAAACAATGAAACACTAGCTTCTTTAGAAAAAAGAGAGCAAGTAAAGCAACTCATCCAAGCAATTAAAGAAACCGTAAAGTCGGTTTTAACCGAAGAACAAAAAACTAAATTAGAAAGCTTGAAAACAACAAAAAAATAGTAGATCAGCCATAAAACTTTTCTAAAAAATTGAAAGTAGTACAGTGAAAGCTGTACTACTTTTTTATTGAACCAATTATTTGTTTACTACATTTGCCATTCACCTGTTGCAAAAACAGCAAACTATTTATAATGAGCAAACAAAATTTCGACAAGTTTATTAACAAAGAACCCAAAGGTTCGGCAAAAAAAGAAGGTTTTAGGCAAGAGAAAAGAAGAGCCAAAGCAGCTGCCCGTGCTGCTGGTGATGAAGCCAGAAGAAAAAAGCAAGATAAAGCAAGAGGTATTGTAACAGAAGAGGATGTTAGAAAAAATACCAAATTCGATAAGCATAGATTCGATAGCAAACAAAAGCCAACTAAAAAGTTAGATGCTGCACATGAAGCTGAAGTAAAAAAATTAAAAAATTGGACCCCCGACCAAAATAAAACTGGCACAACCCCAACTAAATTTGATGTAAAAAAAGTAGGCAGAAAAGATATACAAGAAAAACAAATAACCACTGCTCCACAAAGAACATTAAGTGTAAAAACAAATACAGCAGCCGAACAAATGCCATTGAATAAGTTTATTGCTCATTGTGGTGTTTGTGGCCGTAGAGAGGCGGCAGAATTGGTAAAAAAAGGAGTTGTATTTGTTAATGGAGATAAAATTTTAGAACCCAGCTTTAGAGTTTGGGGCAACGAAGATGTAAAAGTGCAAGGCAAAAAATTATTTTTACAGCACAACCTTACGTACATTCTTTTAAACAAACCAAAAGATTTTATTACCACATCTAAAGACCCCGAAGGCAGAAAAACAGTACTAGATTTAATTAAAGGTGCTACCCCAGAAAGAGTTTATCCAGTAGGGCGTTTAGATAGAAATACAACTGGTGTTTTACTACTTACCAACGATGGAGAATTGGCACAAAAACTTACACATCCATCTTTTCAAATAAAGAAAATTTATGAAGTAAAGTTAGATAAGCCTGTTACTAAAAAAGATATAGAGGCCATTGCAACTGGCGTTACTTTAGAAGATGGATTAATACATGCAGATAGTGTTGCTTATATTGATAATAGCGATAAAAGCCTTATTGGCATTGAAATACACAGTGGACGTAATAGAATAGTACGTAGAATATTTGAACATTTAGGATACGACGTGAAAGGTTTAGACCGTGTTATGTTTGCCAACCTTACCAAGAAAAATGTTGATAGAGGCAATTGGAGAATGTTAAACGAAAAAGAGGTTCGTTTATTAAAATTCATGAACCAAAGTTTTATTAAAAAGCCTAAAGAAGATACTACTAAAGAAGTAGTAATAAAACCAAAAAGTACAGCAAAAGCTACCCACAAAATAAAGTAGTTGCTTTACCCAATAAATTTTTTATAATACCATGAGGTTGGATATAATTTTCGAAAATAATTTTTTTGTAGCCATCAATAAACCAAGTGGATTATTGAGTGTACCAGATAGAAAGCAAACAGAACCATCGCTTAAAGATATTTTACTCGAAAAATATGGTGCTATTTTTACAGTACACCGATTAGATAAAGGAACAAGTGGTGTAATTGTTTTTGCCAAAGATGAGATTACACATAAACAATTATCTGTTTTGTTCGAAGAAAGAGCAGTTGATAAATTTTATGTTGGTTTAGTAAATGGTAATTTAATGAATACCAGCGGTAGTGTAGATGCACCAATTATGATGCATCCTGCAGATAATGGCACCATGGTAATTAGCCCAAAAGGAAAACCATCTTTAACAGATTATCAATCAATCGAAAGTTTTAGGTTTTATACTTGGGTACAATTTCAAATACATACTGGCCGAACTCACCAAATTAGGGTACACATGAAGCATATTGGTAACAGTATTGTTTGTGATGAATTGTATGGCGATGGAAAACCAGTTTTGTTATCGGCAATTAAAAAGAAATTTAATTTATCTAAAAAAGAAGAGGAAGAAAGACCAATTCTTAATAGGCTGGCTTTACATTCTTGGAAACTACAATTTACATTTAATGATGAAAAAATTGTATTAGAAGCCGAGCCACCAAAAGACTTAAGAGCCACATTACAGCAGTTAAGAAAACACAATTAGCTATTTAGTAATGCTATTAAGCTTATTATTATAATGCTACTTCAAAAGTTTCATCAATAGTCCTTCAGTTTTACTACACTATATTTGCAAAGTTTTTATGAACTTGAGTGCGTTGTTAGATAAGCAAAAACAAAACCCCCGCCTTTTACAATTAGCGGACAGGCTTCTTTTTGCCAGCCCATCCACAAGCCAACACAACAAAGCAGCTGAAACACAAAAAATTTATCTAAAGAATTTATTAGGTAGTAGTGCCGAGTTTATAGTTAGTAGCATTTTTACATTAGAACTAACACAAGGCCTAAACCATATTATTGTATTAAACGACAGCGAAGAAGCTGCTTATTTTCACAATAGTATAGAAAATTTAACCTCGGCATTAGATTTATTTTACTTTCCTTCTTCATTTAAAAATAGAAAAAACTTTAGGTTACTCAACTCCTCTCATATAATGTTGAGAACTGAAATGTTGACCAAATTGGCTCAAGGGGGCAATAAAAAAATTATTGTTACCTACCCAGAAGCACTCTTCGAAAAAGTAGTTTTACCAACTACATTAAGCAGCAACACCATTAACATTAAAGCCAATGATACCATTAATTTAGATAGCCTAATGGAGCTATTTGTAATGTATGGATTTGTACGTACAGATTTTGTATACGAGCCTGGTCAATTTGCTTTAAGAGGAGGGATTTTAGATATTTACTCATTTGGAAACGAAAAACCATACCGTGTTGAGTTGTTTGGTAACGAAGTGGATAGCATTAGAATTTTTGATCCAGAATCGCAGTTGAGTGAACGTAAGCTTTTACAAGTTTCTATCATACCTAATGTAGAAACTCAGTTTGATGGTGGCGAAAAAGTAACCCTTTTTGAATTTTTGCCAGAAAACACGATTGTTTGGTTAAAAGATTGGGATGTAATTAAAGAAAAAATTGAAATTCAAGAAGAAGATTTGGGGATGTTTTTAGAGAGAATAAACGCAAGTCGGGAATCGAAAGTCGCTAGTAAGACTTCTAGCGATTCACGACTTACGACTCATGTTGAAGAAGATGATGAGGATGATTCCAAAATATTAAAAGATGCTAAACTAGAAGATTTTGTGCCTGCAGCAACTGTTGAACGCCAAATACAACTACGCCATATTGTAGAGTTTGGATTTAAACCACATTTTAGTGAACAAGACAAATTTGAAAAATCGAATGTTGTTATTGATTTGCACAATGAAACCCCAAACACCAATCTCCAAACCATCCAATTTGCAACACGTCCACAACCTTCCTTTAATCGACAGTTTGATTTACTCATTAAAAATTTAACAGGCTTCGAAGAGCAAGGTTATACCATTTACATTTTTGCAGAACAGCCCAAACAATTAGAACGATTGTATTCTATCTTTAAAGACTTAAATACAGAAATTAATTTTGTTCCCATCCCCACATCCATTCACGAGGGTTTTATAGATGATGATTTAAAAGTGGTTTGCTATACCGATCATCAAATTTTTCAACGTTACCATAAATACCGAATTAAGCAGGCTTTCAATAAAAATAAAGCCCTTACTTTAAAAACTTTAAGAGATTTACAACCTGGCGATTTTGTTACACATATTGATCATGGTGTAGGGCGTTATAGTGGCTTACAAAAGTTAGAAGTAAATGGCCGTATGCAAGAAGCTGTTAGAATTATATATAAAGACAGCGATATTTTATATGTAAATATTAACTCTCTTCACAAAATTTCTAAGTTTACTGGTAAAGAAGGTACTGCACCAAAAATTAATAAATTGGGCAGCGATGTTTGGAACAAATTGAAAGAAAAAACTAAAATTAAGGTTAAAGAAATTGCTTTCGATTTAATAAAACTATATGCCCAACGTAAATCCCAGCAAGGGTTTGCACATAGCCCAGATACCTATATGCAAATTGAATTGGAAGCTAGTTTTATTTATGAGGATACACCCGACCAAGCAAAAGCAGTAGAAGATGTAAAGAAAGATATGGAAGCTGCTGCCCCCATGGATAGATTGGTTTGTGGAGATGTTGGTTTTGGCAAAACAGAAGTTGCTATTAGGGCTGCATTTAAATCAGTGGTTGATGGTAAGCAAGCTGCAATATTAGTGCCCACAACCATTTTAGCCTATCAACATTACCAAACTTTTAAAGAACGCTTTAAAGATTTTCCGGTAACGGTAGATTATATTAATCGTTTTAAATCTTCCAAAGAAAAAAAAGAAACCTTACAAAAACTAGAAGAAGGAAAAATTGATATCATTATTGGTACCCATGGTTTGTTGGCAAAAGATACCAAGTTTAAAGATTTAGGTATCATGATTATTGATGAAGAACAAAAATTTGGGGTTGCTCATAAAGAAAAATTAAAACTCATTAAAACCAATGTAGATAGTTTAACACTTACTGCAACACCTATACCAAGAACATTGCATTTTAGTTTAATGGGTGCAAGAGATTTAAGCATTATTAATACACCCCCACCCAACAGGCAACCTATACAAACCGAAGTGCAAGTATTTAATACTGATTTTATTCGTGAGGCCATTTATTTTGAAACAGAACGGGGCGGACAGGTTTTTTTTATTCATAATCGGGTACAAGGACTTAGTGAAATGGCTGGTATCATTCAATCACAATGTCCCGATTTAAGTATTTCATTTGCTCATGGTCAAATGGAAGGCGACCAATTAGAAGAAAGAATATTAGATTTTATTGATAAAAAATACGACGTACTAGTTTGTACAAACATTGTAGAAAGCGGGGTTGATATTTCTAATGTAAACACCATAATTATTAACAATGCACATCATTTTGGATTAAGCGATTTACACCAATTACGTGGACGGGTTGGTAGAAGTAATAAAAAAGCTTTCTGTTATTTGTTGGCTCCACCAATGGCAACTTTACCAACCGATAGTAGAAAACGTTTACAAACACTTGAGCAGTTTAGCGATTTAGGTAGTGGCTTTCAAATTGCCATGAGAGATTTAGACATTCGTGGTGCAGGCAATTTACTAGGTGGTGAACAAAGTGGTTTTATGGCCGAAATTGGTTTTGAAATGTATCAAAAAATTTTAGAAGAAGCTGTACGTGAATTAAAACGTACCTCTTTTAAAGAATTGTTTAAAGATGAAATTAGCAAACAAGATGATTTTGTTAATGATTGTACCATTGATACCGATTTAGAAATATTAATACCAGATAGTTATGTAGAAAGTATTACAGAACGATTATCATTGTATACCCGTTTAGATAATTGCGAAAACGAAGAAGATTTACTTACGTTTCACACAGAAATGATTGATCGTTTTGGCCCAATACCCAACGAAGTAGAAGATTTATTTACCACTGTTCGTAGTAGATGGCTAGGTGTTAAATTAGGGTTTGAAAAAATGAGTTTAAAAGATAACATCATGCGTTGCTATTTTGTAAATAAAAACGATAGTCCTTATTTCGAAAGTAGCACATTTAAAAACATACTTTCCTATTTACAAACGGGCACCAACAAAGCCAAATTAAAACAAGTAGCCAAAAACTTTTTATTGGTGGTAGATGACATTAAAGGCATGAAGGAAATGGAACGATTTTTAGGATTAATGTATAAAGCCGTAATGGAAGCAAAATAAATTGCTTTAACCTAATACAAATTCTTACGATTTTTTTGAAAATATTAATCTAGATGTTTACTTCGCACACTCTACCAGTTGTTGCAACAGCACTCCTTTTGGTTCGGTCATGCGTAAGCATGATTGAAAAAATGCGGAGCATATTTTTTTAAAGAAGCAAAAGGAGTGCTGTTGCAACAACGAAGCCTCTCGGCTTGAGACAAAAAGTAAAAAATTATTTGTTGCATTTTTTTGTTAGCTCAGCTTAAAAAAAATTGAATTCCTTTTTTGCACAAAGAACCCTAATACAAGTAGTACAAAATAAAAATTTTAAATTATTTGCTGGTGTCTTTACTAATAATCAACCCTTTCTGAGGTTCACTTAATAAAATACTTTTTTCATTAATTAATGGTATCATTTCTTTAAATGCAATAGAATCGAGTAACTCATTTTTTAAATAGAATTTTCTTACCCCATTATTAGGTTGGTACCAACGAATAACTTTACATTGGCAGCTTGCATTTTCTACTTCGTTTAATATTTCTTCAATTTTACCCCCTTTACCCAACTTTTTATACACCTCTCTTATACCAATAATTTTATTTTTTTCATCAACATCAAAGTTCCAAGATGCAGAGATAGCAGTTATATATTTACTATTATTATTGAGATTGAAAAGTGAATGTCGGGGAGATTCTATTTTGCCTGTTGCATTTTTTATTCTCGAATACACGGAAACGATTCCAGGCGATTCAAATTGCATATAACCAACATGGTCGAAACTAGCACCATATCTATCAAAAGTAAAATATCCATCCTTATATTTTATTTCAACTAAGTTGGGTACTACTTTATGATATCGATTGGGGTCCGAAACCCTAGCCTGTGGCGATCCTGTATAACACAACCATATACCTTCTAAACTATCAATTTCTGCTTTAGTTGGCTCATAGGGTAAAATACTCATATCTGCTTTAAGGGTGTTCCAATTAGATAATCTTTTATTAAGTAAATAATAAAGAGTAAATAAAGAACATCCTAAAATTACCGACACAACTAGCAAAGCCCGAGCTTTTTGACTGTTTTTTTTATTTTGATGCCCTAAAAAAGCTATTTGCTCATGCAACTTTTGGATGCCTTCACTTTGTATAACATGATCAGTTTGCCTTTCTTCGGAAGACTTTTCTAGTAAATTATCATCAAAAGGTTGTAGCTCAAATGCTTTTCTGCCCACTCCAAATAAGTAAACATAACATGCATCTACTAAAAATGGCCTCGGATTAGCTACTATACCACTTAAGGCATCTTTAATTTGTCCTCCTGTTATATCATATTTTCTGTAAGGATATTGTTGTTCTTTTTTATTCAATTCGGGGGTATAATTTTCTGTACCCCATTCATTTGCGTTAAAAGGTAGTTGATTACTAATTTCACTTAATCTAATAGCTAATGCTTCGTAATTTTTTCTATTCGTATTTAATATAATTTCTTGTCCAGTTTCTACTTTGAACTGTTCAATTGCTTTAGTGAGTAAGTAAATAATTTCCTCCTTTCCACTCTTTATTTTTTTCATAATTACTTGAAAATAAGCAAACTAAAAAAATTCCGAAACAAATAAGTTGTTTCGGTAACTAAGGTAAGCATTTAAAATTAATTCAGAATGCTATAAATTTGGAATAGTAAAATTAAACATCAAAATTTACTTTCTAAAACTCTAAGTTTTTAATAATTGCTAAATTAATGCGTATGAAAAAGTTGTTTGCAACATCTATTGGCAAATTATGCCTATTGTCTTTTTTATTTTTATTGCCTTACAAGCAATTACTGGCACAAACTTATTTTTATTATGTAGGCACAGGTGCATTAAACACTACTACCAATTGGGGCATTAATACCAATGGTACTGGCACAGCCCCTGCAGATTTTACAACTGCTAACCAAATTTTCATCATTCAGAACGCTACCAATATTGTATTTAATAGTGGTACATGGGCTGTTAGTGGTACCGGTTCAAAGGCTGTTTTAGGCAATCCTACATATGCAACACCAGGCACTCCTTCATCAGCTATTACGCTTACAATAGCTTCAGGAAGTTCAATAGTTGCATCACCACAACTTTTTGAGATTTCTATACCAAGTTCAGGCAATCATAAAATAGTGTATCAAAATGCTAGTGCCATATCATTTGGTACTGTAAATGATAGCAATTTGGAGTTGGTATTCGATGGAAATACCCTAACTACTACTACTAGCAGAACATTTGGCAATGTAAGCCTGATTAATAATGCCAATATTGATATGAGTGGTGCTTCAATAGTTTTGAGAAACTTAACAGTTGGTGCTGGCTCAACTTTATTAGGACCAATTGGAGCTTCGGCCAACTATATTGCTGTAAGGTCTGGTGGTTCAGTTGTAATAAATGGCACTTTTAGAGCTGGAAGAACTGGCACAGTAACCAGCCCAGGTGTTGGAGGTCTTTTTACCACTGGTGTAACTATACCAGTTACAGCTAGTACAACTTTTGCAACTTTACTTTTTCAAGATGTAGCTTTAACACCAGCAATAACTTTGGGTTCTAATTCTACCATAGATTATTATCGTGGCACAACTGGTCAAACAGGAACACAGGGTATAACCCCTATGGCCTATGCCAACTTGATACTTTCTAATTCAACAGATGCTAGCAACAAATCCTTTGCAGTACCAGGTAACGTTACTGTTTCAGGTACTTTAACCATTAACTTAATTGGTGCAGCTACAATTACTGCACCTTCTTCAACAACCAACTTAACATTACTACCAAATGCAAGGTTGGTAATCAACTCTGCTACTACATTAGCAACCAATGATAAATTAACGCTTCAATCAAACGCTAGTGGTACAGCTTTAATTGGCACTTTAGCTACAGGTGCATCTATTACTGGCAATGTAATTGTTCAACAATTTATTCCAAGTGGTTCAAGAAGATATCGTTTTTTAAGTCACCCATTTACAACGGCACAAGCTTTAACCCAATTAACCGATAATATTGATATTACTGGTGGTACATCAACTGGTTTTACTGTTACTAGTACAAATAATCCAAGTGCTTTTTCGTTTACAACTGCCAATGCAAATGGCAATGCTACTAATGATGGTGGATGGGCTCCTTTTACAGATGCAACAGCAACCAATTGGGCAAGATGGCAAGGTATTAGAGTTTTAGTAAGAGGCACAAAAGCCCAATCTGGCACTTTAGATGGCACCAATGCAAGCCCTGCAGCAGTTACATTAGATATGTCTGGAGTAATTAATACAGGCAACCAAAGTATTCCTTTAGTTACAGGTGGCACGGGCTCAACCGCTGGTTTCAACTTTGTGGGCAACCCATATCCATCACCTGTAAACATTGGTGCTGTTCTTACTGCTGCAACAAATTTGGGTTCAGCTTTTTACTTGCGTAACCCACAAACTGGTGCATTTATTACCTTACCAATTGCTGGCAATCCAAGTTATATTATTCCTGCAAATACAGCTTTTTTTGTACAAGCTACCGCAGCAACTAGTTTAAACTTTACCGAGGCCAATAAAGCAGTTTGTGCTACCTGCCCAACTTTATTTAGAACCACAACCCCTCAAAATTTTGTGCAAATAAAGGCAATTAAAAATGAGGAAGAATATGACAATATAGATTTGTATTTAAGCAAAATTTACAGCAGTAGTTATGATGTAAAAACCGATGCCATTAAATTAATGAATGATGGTTTGAGCATTTATGTTGTAAGTACAGATAAGCAAAAATTGGCGTTAGATTATCGCAATTTGAATGATGCAATTATACCATTGGGCATTGCTTTACCAAAATCGTTAGGTATTGAAACGTATACTTTAAAAGTTACACAACAAACCTTACCAACCACAACAAAGCTGTACTTACATGATAAATTGAATAACACTTATACACTAATTGAGAAAGATACCAACTATAGCCTAACAATTGATCCAACTAACTTAAATAGTATTGGCGAAAATAGGTTGGCATTGGTTTTCGCTAAATCAGTATCTAAATAAACAACAACAATTAGGTATCAAAAGTTAACTCAACATATTAAAAATAGTATCATGAAATCAACACACAATTTTTTCAAAATAAAACTTTGCTTTTTTGTAGTTTTTCTAACTACAGTTTTTTCAACAGTAATTCATGCTCAAGCATTTACCGATGAAACATTAGATGTTGCTGCTGTTCCAGTAACTTTTACCCTATTTACTGGCAGTAAAATAAATAATAATATTCAATTAAAATGGGCAACCGCTTCCGAGTTAAATAACAGCCATTTTAATATTCAGCGTTCTACCAATAGCATTGATTTTAAAAACATTGCTAGCGTTGCAGGTAAAGGCAATAGCACATCTGTTAATAATTATTCGTTTAACGATGTTGTGGATCAAACAAGTAATTTATATTATCGTTTACAACAAGTAGATGTTGATGGTAAAGCAACTTTTTCTTCCATTGTATTAATTAAATTTAGTAAAAATGGAAGTATGGATATCAGCATTTATCCTAACCCAGTTGTTGATGCCAATTTTACGATTGCCGTAAAAGATGCACCTGTTGGTAAATATCAAATAGCTATTACAGATGTTTCAGGAAAATTAATTTATACCAATACATTCAATCAAATTGGCACAAGCAGTACTATGCAACTACAATTGCCAAAAACTACTGCTAGAACAATACACAATATTGCTATTGTTGATAACGACGGCAAGTTAATGGTAAGTAAGCAAATCATCATTCAATAAAACCCTGCTTCCAATGCAAAAATTGTTATGCTTATTGTGTTTACTAATTTTTTTAGAAACTGTTAATGCTCAAATAAACAGAGCTACAGTTGGTAAGCAAATGTTTTATTTCGACAATGGTGGCAAAATGAAAAATGCTATAAAAGTATTTTACTTTAGTCCCAAAGCCAATGCCGATAGTATGCCCATTGTTGTAATGATGCATGGTGCACAAAGAGACGCTTCTTCTTATACGGATGATATGATAAATGCAGCAACTGTATTTGGTTGCAAAATTATTGCCCCAGAATTTGACCAAGAAGATTACCCGGGTGCCGAAATGTACAATCAGGGCAATGTATTTAATAAAAAAACAAGAAATTATACAAAGCCCGAAGAGTGGAGCTTTTCTGTTATTGAACCCTTGTTTGATAGTGTTGTAAACGCCACCAAAAGCACAGTTAAAGGTTATTACCTATATGGCCACTCTGCAGGTTCGCAATTTGTGCACCGCTATTTATTGTTTGTTAAACAAACCCGTGTTATACAAGCTGCTATGGCAAATGCGGGTTGGTACACTGCTACCAACGATGCTGAGTTTCCGTATGGATTAAAAAAAGCTCCTATAGATAATACCAATTTAACAACATTGTTTGCTACCAAACTTTTTGTAATGGTAGGTACTGCCGATGTGGATAGAGATAGTAAAGATTTTAATGCTACTGCCGAAGCAGATGCTCAAGGCAAAACACGTTTTGAAAGAGGTCAGTTTTATTTTAAAACAGGAAAAAATAAAGCAGCAGAACTAAATGTGCCTTTTAATTGGACCCAAATTTTTGTACCAAATGTAGCCCACTCAAATGGTGGTATGGGAAAATTTGCTTTAGCAAATTTTTTCATGAATATAAAATAATCATTAAAAAATAAATCAATGAAATATCTACGTCAGTTATATGTGCAAGTACTAATAGGTGTAGCATTGGGCGTTATTGTTGGCTATTTCTACCCATCGCTAAATGGATTAGGTAAAGTAATTGGCGAAAGCTATATCAACCTAATTAAAATGTTAATTGCCCCATTAATATTTTTTACCATCACTGCTGGTATTGCTGGTACTGGCGATTTAAAAAAAGCTGGCCGAATTGGAGGTAAAGCATTAATTTATTTTGAAATTGTTTCTACAATAGCATTGGTATTAGGTGTTATAATAGCAAATATTGTAAAGCCAGGGGCTGGCATATCTACAAGTAATATAAATGCAGGGGCTATTACATCTTATGTTGAGGCAAGCAAGGAAGTAAAGTGGGTCGACTTTTTTTTACACCTCATACCAAGCAATGTAGTTGATTCATTTGCCAAAGGCGATATTTTGCAAGTCTTAGTTTTTGCTGTATTATTTGGTATTGGCTTAAGCACCATTGGATCTGCTGGTAAATCACTAATTCATAGCTTCGAAAAAATTAATAAAGTATTATTTGCAATTTTAAACATGATTACCAGATTAAGTCCAATTGGTGCTTTTGGAGGTATGTTATATACTACAGGTAAATTTGGTTTTGGTACTTTGTTTGTGCTAGGTAAACTGATGCTTACATTTTATGCAACTGCAGCATTTTTTATATTTATAATATTAGGTTTAATCATGAAATATTATAAACTAAATATTTTCAAATTATTGAGTTATATCAAAGAAGAATTATTAATTGTTTTGGGCTCAAGTAGTAGCGAATCGGTGTTGCCAAATATTATGATTAAATTAGAAAATGCTGGTTGCTCACCAACAGTAGTAGGCCTAGTAATACCAACAGGTTACAGTTTTAATTTAGACGGAACATCTATATATTTAAGTATGGCCATTATATTTATTGCACAAGTTTTTAATATACCTTTAGACTTATGGCAACAGCTAACCATTATTGGTATTTTATTAATCACTAGTAAAGGTGCTGGTGGAATTACAGGTAGTGGATTTATTGTTTTAACCTCTAGCTTGGCAGCCATTAAAATTATTCCATTAGAAGGTTTAGCACTATTAATTGGTATAGATCGTTTTATGAGTGAGGCAAGATCTATTACGAACATGATTGGCAATACTGTGGCTACAGTTGTTATTGCCAAAAACGAAAAATTAGTAGATGATGATTTGTATTATAGCGTGGTTGAAAATAAACAAATGAAAAATAGTATAGCTATAACCAAACCGTTGAATGTTGTATAAAATACAGCAACATTATTAAACAATAAAGTATAAATATTGGTGTATGCAAAAAAATAAAAAAATTGGATTTGTAATTTTATATCTACTGATGTGCAATTATGTATTTGCACAAGAAGAAGCAAGGTATGAGATTGATAGTTCAGAAATTTTTACAGAACCCATTGGTAGTGTGCATGTACTAAAGCTTAAAAAAAGTTATGTATTGGGTGAGGGTTTAAGCCTGCGTTCTGCAAATGGAGCTCTAAATTTTAGCCAGAGTTTACAAACCTTATACACAGTAAACTCACCCAATAAAAATTTATCTGGGGCAAACTCAACCTTCGATATAGCAAGGGCTCGTTTAACGATGGTTGCCAATTTATTCGATAGAAAAATGAGTATTGTAGCAAGAGCAAATTTTTCATCAAATTATCAAAGTGTAACCTCTGGTGCTAGAAGTTTTAATACCATTTTACAAGAAGCCTATTTTGAATACAGGCCTAACAGAACACACACCATTAATTTTGGCCTAAGAGCCGATTATATTGATAGCCGAGAAACTAGAATAGAAGGTGAGAGTTTGGGTTTTATTAATCGTAGTGCTGTATCATCATCATTCGATGCAATTTTTGATTATGGCATTAGGTACAAGGGTACTTACAAATTAGGTGGCAAGCATTTATTGAAACCTTATGTTTCAATAACAACAGGCGATAGTAGATCATCTTTACAAAAGAATTTTGGAGGTTTCAAATACGGATTTCGATTAGACTATTTACCATTTGATAAATTTAATAAGGGTGGCGAATTTTTTATGGACGATTTAGTAAGAGAAGAAAAACCAAAGTTGGTAATTGGCGTAATTTATAGTTTTAACGATGGTGCAAGCTCTGCAATGGGTACCAATGGTGGAAGGTTTTTATACGGCGATGCAACACAAAATGTTCTATTACCAAAATTTCAAAAATTTGGCGTAGACTATATGTTTAAATACAGAGGCTTTTACTCAATGGGTAGTTGTTTTGCTACACAAGTAAATTTACCAGCAAACGTTAAAGGAGAGTTTAGGTTGAATGGCACTTTTAATACTTATGCAGCTACCCAAACAGAAGTACAAACCAATAATATAATGCTTAATAGGCTAAATATTGGATCTGGTTTTAATGTTCAAGGAGGTTATGTTTTTCCATCAGATTGGGCAATGGGCGTTCGATATACAAGTTTAAATGCAAATGCTTTTTCTGCAAATTTTGCTGACTATACTAAATACTATACAGTAGTTGCAACAAAATATATATCGAACCATAACCTTAAAATTCAATTTGAAGTTGGATACGATGAATTACCAACCCTACTAAAAACACCCACCCAAAATGGCAACTATTATTCACAATTAATGGTTACTGTTCAATTATAATTTTAAAAAAGTAAAGATGAAAAAAATAATAATTTTCTGTAGTTGTATTTGGTTATTTGGTTTGAACCATGCAAATGCCCAAAGTGCAAAGAATGATTTAACACTGGTTGATTCTTCATTAATTTATATCACTGGAGAAGGTACTTTTTTAAACTTAGGAAAAGCTACAAAGCTTAATTTGTTTACAACTATTCAAACAGGGTTAAATTTTAATAAGTTTGATTCAACCAACAAAACGATCCACTCAAATAGATTGTCGTTAAACATGGTAAGGTTTGCACTTAATATGAGCACCTTAAAAGATAAAGTAACCATGGGTATTGTAACAGATTTTACAAGTACAACGCCCATTTTAGAAGGTTGGGTTGGCTTTTCTGTAATGAAAAAAAGAGGTAAGCTTATTATGGGTCAAAGGCAAACACATACCAACAATCGTTTGGCAATGGCAGATGAACGCTATGCACAAACTATGGGACAAACCATTGCAGGAAAATCGAACGAAGGCTCCATGTATGGCGGATTAATGCAAAATTTTGTTGGTTCTACACGAGAAGGTGGTTTATTTTTTGAAACTAATTTTAACCTTAAAAAATGGAGAATTTATCCATCTGTATCAATTACCACTGGCGAGGGGCAAAACTTTTTTAATACAGAGCCCAATATTGGTTTAAAATATGGTGGACGTTTAGACATTTTACCTTTTGGAGATTTTATTAAAAACAATGCATTTATTGCTCATGATTTGTACAGAGAAAAGAAACCAAAATTGGCTATTGGTTTTGCAGCTAGTTATAACTCAAAAGTAAGTAGCCCAATTGGTTCTGATAATGGTATTATCAGAGGTATTTACAATAAATCTGGTGTTACCGATTATGCAAATTATAGAAAAATAGTAGCCGATTTTATTTTTAAACACCAAGGATTTGCTATAGTTGGCGAATATATCAATGGCTCTATTTCTGGTTCTGAATTGTACACCAATATTGCTGGTACCAATAAATTAACCACTGAAATGGCTAGTAATTTTTATAATATGGGCACTGCTATAAACATACAATCTTCCTATATTTTTAAAAGTGGTTGGGCTATAGATGGCAGATTTTCATCAATAACACCTGAATTTAATACTGAAACTTCTTTGGTACACCAACAAAACTGGTACACCGTTGGTATAAATAAATTTATAAAAAACAATGCCTTAAAAATTGGTATCAATACAACTTATATAAACGATAATACACCAACCATTAAAACCGAAAGATGGTTAACCAATTTAGCTTTACAAATAATATTATAAATAACAAAATATGAAATCAACAACTATTTATACGCTTTTTATTTTATTCATTTTTGGCAGTTGTACTTCTAAAATTGATTTTGATGGGCCCTTAACCCCAGCAACAGTTGTTACAACTGATCTATTCATTTCTGAAATGTCCACAGCCATCAATACCGATCCAAATGCTGGTGGTTTTAGAAGCCATTATGTTGAGTTGTACAACGGCACTGCAACTAGTATAGATTTATCGAACTACGCTATTGGATATTTTGCAGTTGCAGATATTGCTACACTCAGTAATTTTAATTTTTCTGCTCCCGGTTCATTTTTAACGCTCACAGGTAATTTAACAAAAGGAAAATGTTATGTTATTGCATCGCCACAAGCCGACCCAATTGTTATAAAAAGCGATATTACTTGGGGTACAACCAGTGCTTTAAACGCTAATGCAAGTATGCCATTACAGTTAAGTGGAAATAGTGGTATTGCATTACTTAAAAAAGATGCTGCAGGTACTTTTGTATTAAATACTGTAAATTATAGAATAATAGATGTTTTTGGTAGCCCACAAGTTGCAAGAGTTACTTCTGCTGGAACAAGTAGTGCACGTAATAATATTATGTGGACTATTGCTGGCGAAACAGCTGATACAAGAAATAGAACTTTTTGGAGAAAGGCAACTGTTATTAGTCCATCAACAGATTGGTCTACAACAAAAGGAACTTCAGTTACCGATTCTCAATGGAAAATTTCTGGTGATAGGCTTTGGGATTATACAAACATAGGATTGCCTACACCATAAGATTTAATACTAATTTTATTTTTAATATAGACCAAAATTTTCTGGGATAATACTTATTGAATAGCTGTTTACACCCATTTATTGGTGCTATTACAGATATCACATAGCTATTACTGAATTATACTTAATACACCAAATGTGGCCTTGCTTCTGCTTGGCCAGCATGTGTTACTTGTATAAAATTTGGCTTAAACTCTTTTATATTATTTGCACCACCATAAGAAAATGCACTTCTTACTCCATCTAGTAACCCCTCAATTACAAATTTTGCACCTCCTTTAAAAGGTATAACGGTGCTTTCTCCTTCAACGTTTCTTTGCTCTTGATTATTGGCCATTTTGGTTTCTAAACTTGCTGCACCTCTGTAACGTTTGTATAAGCCAGAAGCTTTTTCAATTATTTGTCCTGGTGCCTCTTTAGTGCCAGCAATTAAACTACCCAACATTACACAACTGCTGCCCAAAGCAAGTGCCTTTGCAATGTCGCCACTGGTTCTAATGCCACCATCTGCCATAACAGGCAAAGTGGTAACTGCAATAATTTCTTGTAAGCAGGTTACATTAGGCACACCAAAACCAGTTTTTACACGTGTTGTACATAATGAACCTCCACCAACACCAACACGTAATCCATCGGCTTGCCAATTTTCTAAATCTCTTGCTGCAGTTGCACTAGCAATATTTCCAGCAATAAAATCTATGTGGCTAGGCAGTACTTTTTTTAGGGTAATGATGGCTTGTTTTACATTCTCATGGTGGCCATGTGCCACATCAATTAAAATAATATTTGCACCAGCATTTACCAAGGCAATGGCACGTTCTTTAAAATCGCCATTGGCACCTACTGCTGCCATTACAGGAATTAGTTTTGTAAAATTCCAAGAGGCATGTTCAATATTCCAAAATAATTTTACTGTTTCGTTTTGTATTGCTGAAACAACAGTTACAACTTCTTTTGCTTGTTCTTCAATACCCATAAATCTGTGAATACAACCAACACCACCCAATTCGGCAATAGCAACAGCCATTTCACTTTCGCAAACTGTATCCATACAAGAAGCAACCAACGGCATGCGTAAGCCAAAACGTTTAGTAACCTGTGTAGTTAAATCTATATTTTTTCTAGAAGCAATATTCGAGTAGCTTGGTACTAGTTGAATATCATCGTAAGTTAAAGCAAGTTGTTGCATGTGTAGGTGTTTGCTACCAAGGTATGCTAAACTTTTTTTTGAAACAAAAAATTAAATAAAAAACCACCTTGCAAATACAAGATGGTTTCTTATTTATTCTATGTAGAAGACAAACAATTAGTTTGGCATTAACACAGTATCAATTACGTGTATTACACCATTACTTCCTTTTAAATCTGTTGCGGTAACTGTTGCTTTTCCACCTTTCTCATCGGTTAAAATAACTTTGCCTTTTTTAACACTAGCAATTAATTTACCACCAGCTACAGTTGTCAATACAACCTTACCGTCACCAGCTTTGATAGCTGCTAATACTGCCGTTGCGTCTAAATTACCAGCTACTACGTGGTAAGTTAAAATACCAGCTAATGCTTTTTTACTTTCAGGCTTTAATAAGCCATCAACTGTACCAGCTGGTAATTTTGCAAAAGCATCGTTGGTTGGTGCAAATACAGTAAATGGTCCTTTACTTTTTAAAGTAGCTACCAAATCTGCTGCTTTAACTGCTGCTACTAAAGTGGTGTGAGCTTTTGAGCTAATAGCTACATCAACAACATCTTGAGCCATTACATTCATTGCAATAAAACTTGCTGCAAACAATAAAGCAGCTTTCTTAAATAATTTCATTTTTGTTTTTTTAATGTTTTGTTTGCTGAAATAGTCAGCTGCAGTAGAAACATGATTTTTAAATTAAAGTTCAAAAAAAATAAAATAAAAATGTTAATGAACCCCTTAATGGTAAGAGCGTTTAACAGATGATGAAAAAAAATGATAATTGATGAACAAGAATTAAAAGTCCAAGTATTTATTTTCCAAACGATCCAATATTGGTACTAAATATTTTTACAGCTATGGCTAAAAGAATAACCCCAAAAAATTTACGAACTGCTAATAAGCCAGCTTTGCCAAGGGCTTTTTCAATAAATTTTAAAGATTTTAGTGTAGCATATATTATTATTAAGTTAATTAAAATGCCCAATAAAATGGTGGTTTCATTATAATTTGCTTTCAAACTCATTACAGTAGTTAGTGTACCACTTCCTGCAATTACTGGAAAAGCAATAGGTACCAATGTACCACTTTTTGCATCTTTATCGCCCTTAAAAATTTCATGACCCAATACCATCTCCAAGCCCAATAAAAAAATAACTATTGATCCACCAACGGCAAAACTTTTTACATCTATACCCAATACTTTTAAAAAGGGTTTACCTAAAAACAAAAACAATATCATTAATAACCCTGAAATAAAGGTTGCCTGTAGCGATCTTATTGTGCCACCCATTTTATCTTTTAAAGAAATTAATAAAGGAACACTACCTACAATATCTATCACAGCAAAAAGAGTAAAGGTTACTGTTAGTAGCTCGTCTATATTTAGTTGCATGGATTTGTATTTAGAAATAAAAGTAAAACATCCTGCTGGTTAAGGGCAGGATGTTTTTAGTAAATTTTAATTATTGCGTTTTATTAATTTGAAATTGATAGCGTAAAACGTGCAAACAGTCTATACACAAACAATCGTTAAACAATTGGCTTACATAATTCTGTGCTTCATCTGTTAACACTATTTGAGTACATTGACACTCTAAAACATTACCCAGTTTACACTCGAATATTTTATTGCATCTTTGACATTTTTTATTTTCGTGTTTAGGCATTTGAAATAAATATTGAATGTTTAAATTAATCTAATATTAATTTACCAACTTAATCTTACTCCTGCATTCACCATCGTTGGTATTGCATTAAAACCCCTTACATCAAAAAATTTAATATTGCCTATATTTTGTACATCTGCAAAAAATTTTATTTTGTTTTTCAACTCATATTCTGCATAAGCACTCAGTAAAAAATAATCGCCTAGTTCAACATCGGCAACTCTAAAACCTCCTACATCATTGCGTTTGCTTACATACTTAGTTGCTATACTTACAAATAATGCTGGCGTAAATTGATAACTTATATTTACATTTATGTTGTGCTTTGGCCTGCGTAACAAATATCCATAACTGGTATCTTTACGAGTAACACGGCTTTGTGTATTTTCTTCGCTTGATAAAAAAGTATAATTACCAGTTATTAAAAGTTTGCTTGTAGCTTGAACACTTACTTCATATTCTATGCCAGTTACAATTTGTTTAATAAAATTAAAGTATCCACCAGGTAAAGGGGTTAATGCATTTCTAAAATCAATACCATTTTCAATATCTCTTTTAAAATAAACAATACGGTTGCTTATTTTTTTATATTGTTGTTGCACACCAATTTCGTAGTTAACCGATTTTTCTGGCAACAAGTTTGCATTTCCAATGCCAGGTCCAGCGTACAATTGGTATAAGGTTGGTGCTTTAAAACCACTAGCAATACTACCAAAAAATCTGTAATTATTGTTGATGGTATAGGATGGATTAAATGTATAAGTATGGTTACTACCATATTTCGAATGGGTATTCAATCTACCGCCCAATTCAATATTCAACTTTTTATTTTTACTGTTGAATAACAATGAACTGTAAATAGATGTTTGGCTCATTGCCGTATCTCTAAAATTGGATTTAAATGGGCCAAAAGAGCTGATAGATAAGTAATCGTTACTCATATTACCTATTCTAAAATCACCACCTTGCAAAAGGGAAAAACCTCCACCTAAATTAATACTTGCAAAAATTTCGGCAAATTGAGTTTTGGCACTAAATTCATTACGTTCAAACTTACTAAAACCGCCAACAAATCCACTATCATTTAAAAAATTTCTATTTACTTCTGTGTATTGATAATTACCTGTAAGGCTTACTGCAGCTGTTTTATAGCCAAATCCAAAACCAGTAGTAAATTGATTATGGTTAATGGTATAATCTTTTTCGTCGGTAAAAGTACCTGCGTCAATATCGGCTTTGTACTGGCTATTCATTACAAAGGTTTTTAACAATAAATTATTGGTTAGTTGGTATTGAACAGCTGCTTGAGCAACCTCACCATTGTAACTATCGTTATCAAACCCTTTTGTTCCAGTACTGTCAAATGCACTGGAGAATCCATTACTAATTAATTTAGAAAATCTTGTTGTGTAGGTTAATTTATTAACCTTACCAAAAACTTGCAAATTAGTTTTTAATGTGCCCAAATTACCACCAGTTATGGTTGCTTTTGCATTAATTTTTTTATCAATGTCTTTTTTAACAGTAATAATATTAATTACACCAGCTACTGCATCGCTGCCATATAAAGTGCTTTGTGCACCACGGCAAACTTCAATACGTTCTACTTCGTTAATAGAAAAAAGATTCAAATCAAAATCGCCATTAATACCACTTGGATCGTTCATGGGTATACCATCCATTAAAATAAGTGTACGCCCAGCGTTTGAGCCACGCATAAAAACAGTTTGTACACTACCCAGTGCATTATAAGCACCATTAATAGTAATGCCAGCTTGTTCGTTTAAAACTTGGGCAACTGTTTTGCCACTGCTTTTTTCAATTTGTTCATTGGTAATAACGGTAATTACTTTACCTGTTGTACTTTGTTTTTGTTCTTGCTTGGTAGCTGTGGTAACGGAAACGTTGTCTAAAGATTTGCCACTTAAAGTGTCTTGTTGGGCTAGTGCATTTAAAGATGCACCAATAATAATAAGCGTTAATAATTTTTTGCTCATTGTTGTAATTTTAATGGTTTACAATGAGCTCTCAGGAAATACAAAAAAACGGAGAAATATAAACGGCTGCTGCAGACAACCTTTTACATTCCATGCTTTTCACCCGAAAGCCGTGAATGAATCCTGCATAAAGCAGGGTTGGCATTTGGCAGGTCTTCTGGCTTGCAGCTATTTCAATTTGCCTTCCCGTTTTAAACAGTGGCTTGTTAAATTGAAACTTTTCTTAAGCCCTCCTTCGGAGGGTTTGGGAGGCTGTTTTACAGCTACGGGGATAGCTCCTGATTTTAACAGGATTCCCTTTTAATCTTTAGAGTAAATGTTGTTATACCAGCTACAGAATTACTATCCTGCAGTTGTTGTGTCGTTTACAATCCTGCTTATTGCAGGGCACCCTTCTAGGTTTTGTTCACTACCCAACAATTTACTTTTAAGAACCAAATCCATAGCAAATGTGCAAGCCAAAACTGGGTAATCAAAATTTTGTTACCCACACTAAAAAAATCTGCTTATTTTCAATGGTATAATTTTCATCTAAAATAGCTTATGCAACAGAAACAAACCTTGGGCTTATTCTCATTAACCATGATTGTAATTAGTCTAGTTATTGGTATGGGTATTTTTAAAACTCCAGCTACAATTGCTGCAAAATCGGGCACCGAAACTATTTTTTTTGCAGCTTGGGTAATTGGTGGTTTTGTTGCTTTGTGTGGGGCATTAACCTATGCAGAAATTGGTTTGCGTTTACCTGTTGTTGGGGGTTATTACAAAGTGTTTGCTCATGCTTATCACCCATCAATAGGGTTTACCATAAACGCTTTAATATTAATTAGTAACGCTGCTTCTTTGGCTGTTGTTGCATTAATTGGTGCCGATTATGCAAGTGATTTGTTATTTGGAAAACCATCGGGTGTATTGTTTAATGTGGTTGTTGCTATTGTACCAATTGGTATTTTTTACTTGGTAAATTTATTGGGGTTAAAAACCAGTAGCCGAACTCAAAATATATTAACCATCATTAAAATTTCTTTGGTGGTTTTATTAATTACGTCTTTGTTTAAAGGTGTAATTGTAGAACCACATGGTTATAATACAGAAGCACCTGTTTATGCTTATAATGGCAGTAATGCAGGTTTGTTATTGATGTTGAGTTTGGTTGCAGTTTCTTTTACTTATGGAGGCTATCAGCAAACTATCAATTTTGGTGGAGAAATAAAGAATGCCAAAACCATGCAACGTGGAATCGTAATTGGCATTTTTATTGTGATTTTTTTATACCTATCCATCAGCTATGCTTATATACATGTAATTGGTTTTGATAAAATGAAAAATGCAACAGCCATTGGTGCATTATTGTGTGAAGTGTGGTTTGGAAAAGCTGGAGGTAAAGTATTTGATGCTTGTATGTTTTTAAGTGTAATGGCTTATGTAAATGTGTTGTTGATGAGTAATCCAAGGGTAATGTTTGCCATGAGTGAAGACAAAGTTTTTCCTAAAATATTTTCTTATAAACATCCAAAATCTGAAGTGCTAATTCCTGGTTTAACCTTATTTGCAATAACAGCAATGGTGATTACTTTTTTTGGTAAAGAAGTGGATGATGTATTAAGCTTCAGCATATTTTTAGATTGTTTTGGCATGAGTTTATCGGCAGCAACTTTATTAATTCTCCGTAAAAGAAAACAAGGTGAAGCCAATGTGAGTAAAGGTTTCGCTAAAAATATAACACCTTTATTGTGTGTTTTATTTGTAATTGCTTATGGCTTCGTTGCAACAGCAGTGGTAATTGATAAACCAATGGCTGCATTAACTGGCGTAGTGTTAATGGTAATTTTTATGGTTTTGTATTTTGTGTTTTATCATAAAAGAAAAACGGTAACGGTATAATTAATTTCACACAAAGAATACAAAAGGTACAAAGTTCAGGAAGAATAATTTGCCACTGAAACACAGAAACACAGAAGATAAATTTCAAAGAATTAAGTGTAAATCTTTATCTCTAGTACACTCAGGTGAATTATAATTGCCCACACCTTCGAATCGAGCTTAAAATAACACAAAGAATTTTCACATAATAACTTCTTTGCTTCTTTGCCCTGTGGTGAAAAATCATTTTCCTCTTCTCTTCATCAAAGGTTTCTCGATAATTAAATAAAAAATACTGCAACAAATAAGTACAACAGGTAATACAACAATTGCCTGAATAAATAAATTTTTGTAGTAACTATTTTGCAAGAAATGTATTGTGAGCTTTTTAGTAATAAAATATAACAAAGCATAGTGTAAAAGATAGATGGAATAACACATACAGCCAATAGCCATCATCCAATTAGTAGTAAATAATTTGTTCAATATTAGTCCTTTAAAAATTCCAGCAAACAATAATAAATAGCCTGTGTATTCAAGGCATTGCATGTATAACGCAACAGCACCAGCACAGTAAACAATGAGCAAAAAACCAACAATTCCACCAATATCAAAAAGGTAATTTTTACGATTGAATAAAGCCGAATTGCTTAAATAAATATCGGCCATTAACATACCCAATAAAAAAATTGACAAATAGGGCAGAATAGAATACTGTAAATGAGCATTAATAAAAAAGGTATCATACCGTGCATATATAATACCAGTTAGTAACAATAAAATAGATAGAACAAATCTTCTAATAAATGTTTTTTTAATTTTAAATAATTGAACAAGAAGAGGCAATAAAATATAAAACTGAATTTCAATTTCTAAGGTCCAAGCTACAGGGTTAATGGTACTTCTTCGTCCATAAATAATATTGTGGCTATAAAAAACACTACTAAAAAAATGGGGCATTTCTGTTTTCCAGAATTCGCCCTGAATAACTATCCTAAATAATAACAAAATTACCAAAACCAACAAATAAGGTATTTCTAACCTTTTTATTCTTCGCCAGTAATACTTTTTTAAATCAATATTTTGGCCATTGTATAAATGGTAATTTATAAATGGAATACTTAATATAAAGGCACTAATACAAAAAAATATACTAACTCCGTTACCACAAAGCTCTAAGAAAAGAGGAATGGTATTGCTGTAAGTAAAGTTCTCGTCTAACCCACTTAATCTTACAACTTGCAAATTAAAATGGCTAAATAATACTGCCAATATTGCAATGCACCTAAGCCCATCAATTTCTTTAATAATGGGTTGGGTTTTTGTATTTCTTAAAAAATGATGAATAAACTTTTTCATCGGCATAAAAATAAAGATATCATAGTTATTGTATTTTTTTCAGGATGGGTATCTAATATCCAAGAAAACGTATTTAAAACCGTCATTTTTTAAATAAAATATTGATTCGTAAAGCAAGATTATACTAACTATGAGTCAGGTAGTGCCACTTAAATAATTAAACTACTTTATAATGCCATTTTAGGCATAATTTAGTGATTCTAAAAAATGAAAATACCTTTAATTTCTTTCTATTATTTTTGTTGAGTTATGAAACAACTATTTACAATTTTTGCTGCTATTTTAAGTTTTGTATCAGTTGCTCAGAAAAACAACGAAAAATGGGATCTGAAGCGTTGTGTTGAGTATGCCATGAAGAATAATATATCTGTAAAACAAGCAGAGGTGCAAGCTAGAATTACAGCCCTACAACACGAAGCCAATAAATTAGCGGTTTACCCAACTGCAAATTTTAATAGTAGTGCTGGTTTACAATTTGGACGTTCGGTAGATCCAACAACCAATCAGTTTACCACCACTCAACTAATATTTAATACTTTTGGTTTCAATACAGGTGTCACTGTTTATAACTGGGGTCGGTTAAAAAACAATATTTTAGTGAGCGATTTTTCAACCAAAGCTGCCATTGCCGATATAGAAAGAGCTGCGAATGATATTGGTTTAAATGTTGCCAGCTTTTATTTAGCGGTATTAAGTAGTAAACAACAAGTTGAAATTGTACAATCGCAAATTGCATCTACCACCGAGCAATTAAACAATACAAGAAAAAGAGTAGATGCCGGTGCATTACCAGAATTAAATGCTGCCGAATTAGAAGCAAGATTAGCCAGCGATAGCATCAATTATTACAATGCAGCAAATAACTACCAACAAAATATTATTAATTTAAAAGGGTTGTTAAATATAAATATGGCCGAACCTTTTGAGCTGTCAACCCCAAGCTTAGACAAAATTCCGGTAGATGCTTTGGCCGATTTAGAACCAGCTACCTTATATAATTTGGCACTTACTTTACAACCCCAACAAAAGGTAAATGATTTTAGGTATAAAAGTGCCGAGTATCGTGTTAAAGCTGCAAAAGCTGGTTTGTACCCGGTAATTTCTTTTGGGGGCGGATTAGCTACCAATTTTGCCAGCACCACCAATAAAATAACTGGTGTTACTTTTGGTGCAGCACAACCCAATGGCCAATTTGTAAATGTGGGTGGTACCAATTATAATGTGTTAGAACCTACCTTCCAATTACAACAAGGCAAAAAAAACTTTGGAGAAATTTGGGATGGTTATGGGGTTCAGCTTGATAATAACTTTAGGCAAAATCTAGGATTTCAAATTAATGTTCCCATTTTTAACAATGGCAACGCTAAATTAAATTATGCAAATGCAAAGCTTCAAGTACAACAATTGGATTTAGTTAAAATACAAGCCAATCAACGTTTACAACAAGATATTTATTTGGCACATACCAACGCTATGGCATCTTTGCAACGTTTTAATGCAAGCGAAAAAACGGTTAGTACAGCAGAGCGTTCTTTTGAATATGCAAAAAAAAGGTACGAGAATGGGTTAATTAATACACTTGATTTAATTACCAATCAAAACAACTTATTACAAGCTAAACTAACCCGGCTAAATACACAATTTGAGTATGTATTTAGAATGAAGGTGTTAGAGTTTTATAAGGGTCAAGGGTTAAGATTGTAATTAGGAATTAATAATTGCTAATTTCTGATTACTAACCATTGTGTAAATATTTTTAAATAAAATTGAAGTATGAATAAGAAATTAATTTGGATAATTGTGGGTTTATTATTGGTAATTGTTACTTTGGTGGTATTGAAAAAAAGGGGAGTACTTGGTAAAGAAGAAGGCAAAAAAGTAACCACCGAAAAGTCTGAAAAAAGAACCATAACAGAAACAGTAACAGCAAGTGGCAAAATTTCACCAGAAATAGAAGTAAGAGTTAGCCCAGATATTAGCGGAGAAGTTGTTGAACTTTTTGTAAACGAAGGAGATAGTGTTAGCCGAGGACAAGTAGTTGCAAAAATTTATTCAGGTATATTTGCGTCGCAAAGAGATCAAGCAGCAGCTGGTGTTGCACAAAGCCAAGCAGCCGAATCAAACGCAAAAGCTCAACTAGGTACATTAGAAGCAAATTTAGAACAAGCCAAAAGACAGTTCGACCGTCAGAAAAAATTGTTCGAAGAAAAAGTAATTTCAAAAGCTGAATTTGAGCAATCAGAACTAGCCTATAAAAGTGCATCTGCTAATTACAATGCTGGTAAAGAAGGTATAAAAGGCAATTTAGCGTCTATACAAAGTGCACAAGCCAACTTAAAGAGGACAGATAAAGATATGAATCGTGCCGTAATTAGTGCACCCATGAGTGGAGTAGTAAATATTTTAAATGTAAAAAAGGGAGAACGTGTTGCTGGTAATAGTTTTAGCATTGGGACCGAAATGATGCGTATTGCCGATTTAAGAAGTATGGTAGCCATTGTAGATGTTGGCGAAAACGATATACCTAAAGTAAAATATGGTGATACAGCAATTGTAACAGTTGATGCTTATGGTAGTAGAAAGTTTAAAGGCTTGGTGTTTAAAGTAGCTAACCCAACAACTAGTAACAATAGCCTTGCATCTGCATCAACTGAAGTTAGCAACTATAAGGTACATGTTAGATTATTGTTAGAGAGTTACCAAGATTTAATTATAAAGGGTCGTTCATTTCCGTTTAGGCCCAATATGAGTGCAACTGCAGATATACAAACCAGAACAGAACGCAATATTTTAAGTGTACCATTGGCTGCTGTTACTACGAGAGACATTAAAGGAGATATTGTAAATACAGAAAAAAATGATAAAAATACTACAACGAATGCAGCAGAAAAAACAACCATCAGCATAGATGATATTGAGGAAGTAGTTTTTGTTGTAGAAGCCGATGGTAAGGTAAAAAAAGTAAAAGTGAAAACTGCCATTCAAGATTTAAACTACATACAAATTATCACAGGCTTAAAAGGAAACGAAGAAGTTATTACTGGCCCTTACACTTTATTAAGTAAAACACTTAAAGAAGGCGATAAAGTAAGGGTGGTAAAAAAAGAAGATTTATACGAAACCAAGAAAAAAGATTAAATACCCTTTTAGTCCTTAAATAGAGTGGTTACGTTACTATTAAAATAAAAATAAGGATAAACCTTACTCCCAAATAGACATTAGGAAACGAATATCTATTTGGGTAAAAATTTAATTGTGTTGTCAGTAATTACTGTTCGTTTTTAAAACCACAAATAGTGTTTTATACTTCTTCACTCACAACAATTTCAGTTTTTTCAATTTCAAATTTATCAGCCAACTCTTTAATTTTACCCCAACCGCCAACAACATTCCTTAAATTATGAATGCCTTGTTTTTTCATTAAAGATACTGCAATTACACTTCTATAACCACCAGCACAATGCACATAAATGTTTTGATTTTCTTCTAAATTAGCCATACTACCTGGGTCGGTTAAATCAGCTAACGGAATATTAATAGCCTGTTTTAAATGTGCTTCATCAAATTCAGATTTTTTTCTTACATCTACTACAACTAACTGCTCATCAAATGGAATATCCATTGCCAGCTCATCGCTTTCTACATCAATAATCAAATCAATTTTTTCTCCAGCATTTTTCCAGGCTTCAAAACCGCCTTCTAAATAACCTCCAAATTTGTCGAAACCTACTCTTGCCAAACGTACCATACTTTCTTTTTCTTTACCAACTTCTGTCACTAAAAAAATGGGTAAATCAAATGACAACAAGCTACCAGCCCACTCTGCAAATTTGCCTTCTAAACCTATAAAAATACTATCTTTTATAAAGCCTTCAGAAAATGCTGAGGCATGTCGGGTATCTAAAATAACAACATCTGTTGCGGTAATTTTATGTTTAAAATCTGCCACACTTAATGGTTGTAAACCCTTTTGCAGTAAGGTTTCTAGGCTTAAATAACCTTCTTTATTTATTTTCGCATTAATAGGAAAATATTGTGGTGGTGCAGCCAAGCCTTCAGTTACTGCTTTCACAAAATCTAATTTTGTGGCTTGTTGCAAAGCATAATTATTTTGCTTTTGCTCACCAATTGTACTAAAAGTTTCTGGCCCTAAATTTTTACCACAACTACTTCCAGCACCATGTGCAGGATACACAATTACTTCATCGGCCAAAGGTATAATTTTAGCTTGCAAACTATCGTACAACATACCTGCTAAATCTTCCATAGTTAAATCGGCACCTTTTTGTGCCAAATCTGGACGGCCAACATCACCAACAAATAAAGTATCGCCTGTGAAAATTGCATGATCTTTTCCCTGCTCATCTTTTAGCAAATAACAAGTACTTTCTAAAGTGTGGCCAGGTGTATGTAACGCTTCAATGGTTATTGTACCTAGTTTAAAAATCTCGTTATCCTTTGCAACATGTACAGTAAATTTAGTAACTGTTTCTGGCCCATAAACAATGCTTGCACCAGTTGCAGCCGCCAAGTCTAAATGGCCACTTACAAAGTCGGCATGAAAATGCGTTTCAAAAATATATTTAATTTTTACATTGTGTTCGTTTGCCAGTTGTAAATATTCATCAATATCTCTAACTGGGTCTATAACAGCAGCTTCCCCTTCGCTTACAATAAAATAAGCCGCTTCACTTAAACATCCAGTATACAATTGCTTAATTAGCATAAAAAAATTTTTGCGAAGATACTAATCTTGCATTGCTTATACATACTACTGCATACTTAGGGTTTGCTATTTAAGAAAATTTGGGGCTGTGAGCTTTGGGTATATTAGTCAACAGTAGTTCTGGCTTTTCGTTTCAAGTCCTGCTATTCAGCAGGAGCTTTACACTTCAATCCAGCAGCCCTTCATCTATTACAGCTATTCAATGGGCGTTATCACAGAAAATTTTGGTCCACATTAAAATTCATTTTGGTAAAATTTCAATCATCAACTATGAATATCTTCTTCCTAATCTGTAACTTGCAATTCTAACTCCTAACTCCTAACTCCTAACTCCTAACTCCTAAATCCTAAATCCTAACTCCTAACTCCTAACTCCTAACTCCTAAATCCTAACTCCTAAATCCTAACTCCTAACTCCTAAATCCTAAATCCTAAATCCTAATTCCTAATTCTTAACTCCTAATTCCAACTCATAACTCATAATTCATAACTCATAATTCATAACTCATAATTATCCCGCCCAACCTTCTCTATCTAAACTTCTGTATTGAATGGCTTCGGCAATATGTTCTGGCTTAATGTTTTCCTTAGCTGCTAAATCGGCAATGGTTCTTGCTACTTTTAAAATTCTATCATATGCCCTAGCACTTAGGTTTAATTTTTCCATCGCTTTTTTTAATAATGTTTCACTTACATGATCTAACATACAAATTTCTCTCAATTGCTTAGTACTTATCTGAGCATTGGCATACAAACCAACATGTTCTTTGTACCGTTCTAACTGAATTTCTCTTGCAGCAATTACACGTTCTCTAATTTGTGCAGACGTTTCTCCTTTGCTATCGTGATTACTCAGTTCACTAAATGCAACTGGGGTAACTTCTACATGCAAATCAATTCTATCTAAAAGAGGACCACTAATTTTATTTAAATATTTTTGAACGGTACCTGGTGGACAAGTACAATCTTTTTCGGGATGATTAAAAAAGCCACAGGGGCAGGGATTCATACTAGCAATCAACATAAAATTTGCAGGAAAATCCAATGCTACTTTTGCTCGGCTAATGGTAACTTTTCTTTCCTCCATGGGTTGCCGCAACACTTCTAAAACAGTTCGTTTAAATTCGGGTAATTCGTCTAAAAATAATACACCATTATGAGCCAAGGAAATTTCTCCAGGCTGTGGTGTTCCACCTCCACCAACCAAGGCAACATCGCTAATGGTATGGTGTGGACTTCTAAATGGACGTTTAGAAACTAAGCTACTATTTTCTGGTAATTTACCAGCCACACTATGAATTTTGGTTGTTTCTAAAGCCTCTTGTAAACCCAAAGGTGGTAATATGGTAGGTAATCGTTTAGCTAACATGGTTTTGCCTGCACCTGGTGGTCCTATTAAAATGGCATTATGTCCACCTGCTGCAGCAATTTCCAAAGCTCTTTTAATATTTTCTTGGCCTTTAACATCGCTAAAGTCAAACTCAAATTCATATTGATTAGAAAAAAATTCTTCTCTTGTATTTACAATTACCGGTTTATTAGAACTTTCATCTTTAAAAAACTGCACTACATCGTTTAAATGTTCTACCCCATAAACTGCTAAATTGTTAACCATACCAGCTTCTCTAGCATTGGCTTTGGGTACTATTAAACCTTTAAAGCCCTCTTTTCTGGCTTGTATAGCTATAGGCAAGGCACCTTTAATAGGTTGTATGGTTCCATCGAGGCTTAACTCACCCATCATCACATAATCTTTCAACCGTTCTGGTTCTGCAATTTGCTCACTTGCACCTAACACACCAATGGCAATAGGCAAATCAAAGGCACTACCCGTTTTTTTAATATCAGCGGGTGCTAGATTAATGACAATTTTTGTTCGAGGAAAACTTAAATTATTGGTTTTAATAGCACTTTCTATACGCTGCAAACTTTCTTTAACGGCATTATCGGGTAAGCCAACAATATAATATTTCAAATCCCCACCACTTACATTAACCTCAATGGTAATTGAAATTGCTTCAACACCATACACAGCAGATCCAAAGGTTTTAACGAGCATAAGATAGTTGAGGTAAAATATTTAAAACTATTTGTTTATTTCTTCAAAAACAGACAATAAAATCACTTCTGGATTAAATACAAAAGAGCCTTCATTTACAATAGGGGAAACGTCTTTAATTTTTTTAAACTCCTTAATAACTGCATTATTAGTAAGCTTTATTTTCTTTAAGCCTGCAACGCCTTCTTCGGTATAATAATATTCAACCATCAAATCGTATTGTCTTAAATCGGCTTGTAAAATATTGTCATTTACAATGGCCAAATCGCCTTTATATTTTTTGTATAAAGAGTATTTTTGTTTGGGTGTTAATGGCTGTAAAAAGTAGTTATCCTTTAAACCTAGAAGCGATGCTGAAATAAATTTTAGGCTTGCTTTATAATCGGTAATTTTTATGTCGATGTTAAATGAATCAACTTCATTGGCTTTTTTGTTGGCTACTGCCTTATTATCTTTATCGTAAATAGTTAAATCCTGACTAAATGTATTATAACTAACAAATATGTCTTTATAATAATTATCCTTTAAATAAATTACGCCGGGAAACTTTGACCCAAACAATAAAGGAGTACCTTTTACCTTATAAGCACCAACTCTGTCGAATGCTCCACCATCTCCACTTTTGTCTAACATCATTTTATTAAAACCCTGAGCAGGGTCGGTAAATGCACCAGCTTGAGCAGTAGTTTTTATAGAAAATAATACTGAAAAAATAATGGGTATAATTAATTTGTTCATGTTTAAGCTTTATACATTTAAAAAGCCACACTAAGATAGTGTGGCTTTTTTTAAAGTATTGATTTATTTTGATAATTATCTTGGACCTATATAAAATAAGGTATCAAAAATTTGTAATGGAGATTTTCCTGGCTGTGTCATAATTATTGCTACAAAAATTTTTTTAGCTAAAGGACCCTACCATAATCTGCTAGTATTTACAGATGGGTTTACACAAATGCTATTCCGTTTGATCGATTAATGGCAAAGTCAAAAAAAAGACAAAAAAAAAGACTGCTTTTGCAAGCAGTCTTAAAGTTGTTAAAAATTATATTTATGGTCGAGGACCAATATAAGTTAAAGTATCAAAAAAGCTTCTCAAAGGATTGCCATTATAATTAAATGCCAAATAAGCCATTGCAGGTGTTGCACCAACCCCAGGAACGTATCTGTTTGTTGTGCCTAATAAACCCATAGTTAGAGGTGCATAACCAGACCACATTTGTACTGCAGTACAAGCATTCGTTGTAGTATTAAAAGTAAATTCTGGAGCAAAAGTTCCATAATAGGCTCCACCAGAACCGTTAATTGGATGTGCATTTACATTAGGGCCTGGAGGTGCAGGATAAAATGTGACAACACTGTTAGGACCGGTAGTAACCAGATGAATTTTTACATTGTATGGTGCGGTATAATCTGGTATATTTCTGTTATGATAACCTCTCAACTGATAAACACCATCATATTTATTTTTGATTGAAAAGGCCATAACAATGTTTTTCAGGTTTGATGCAATCGTGTATCCGCTTGGAGATACAGAGGAAATTGAAAGACCAACAGCATAAATTTTTGTAGCGTCTAACAAACTTGAATTAGGAATCCTTAAAGTTACAGGCACTAGTCTAGTACCAGCTTTAATTGTAACCGAAGTTGGCATTATAACGCCTCCACTAGGAATTGCATTATAGCCAGCAGATGCTACAAGCGTTGGATTACTTACAATTTGAACGATAACATCTGTTGCAGCAAAAGATGCTGATTCCAAATTTACATCTGTTGAAAGTGTTTGCTCTGTAGTAAGCGAATTTAAACTTCCAAGTATTGGGCTGCTTGGGGCTTGTGGGAAAGATATTCCTAAAGAATTTCCAGAGGGATCTTTAATGCCATACTCTTGATTGTCGAACCCCTTGTCTTTTAAACAACCAATAAAAATAGCTGATGCTAAAAGCAATGTGGCAAATTTTAAAATATTTTTTTTCATTGTAGACTGATTTTGTTTCTAATTTAATATTAATGCTTAACGATCCCAGAATATTTTAGTTTGAGCAGTTACAACACCTTGTGCACTTACAGCTGCAGCATTGTAATTATATTCATTTTGAGGGTAGAATAATCTAGTAGGAATTTTATTGCTACCTACTCCAGGTGAAACTGAAAGTTTAGGTCCAATAGGATACGTACTATTACCACCTCCATAAATAATGTCAGTTCTTCTCCAATCGGTCCAAATTTCTAATGGATTTATTCCATTTAAAGCGAACATTTTTTGAGATAAAATGGTATAATTTTTATCGCCTGTGGCAGTTGCTGTTGCAGAAGCTGGTGTTGTTGCAGCAGTAATATCGCAATCGGTGTAACTTGCATTGAAAGCAAGATAAGCTGCTGCAGTATTTGCAACCGGTACATTTAACCATCTAAATGATTCTGCAACTGCATTTGTTAACATGGTTGTGGCGTTACCAGTCATAAATCCACGTTGTATTGCTTCGGCTTGTAAAAACATACTTTCAGTGGCAGAGAAAATTATTTGAGAACTATCGTATCTTCTGGCTAAACCAGGACCAATTAACGATAAATTAGTGTAAGCATTTGCGGTTAGTGGGGTTAAACCATAGGCAACTCCAGTATAGGTAGTTCCACTTCCTCCAACTGGATCGTAAAAACGATTTCTTCTTGGATCACCATTCCAGTCATAATACTCAATACCCCATTTATTAGCAGCATAGTATCTATTACTGCCAGTTTGGTTGCCTGCAGCATCTTTAATAAATAAATTGTAAAATGGATTAGGTTTATCTTGGCGGTAACCGGGGTTAGCCACTACGTTTTGGCCTGTACCTAAATAACCAGCACCGGTAGCTGCAATTTTTGCAAACTGGGCTGCTCTATCAAACTCAGCTGTTGGCACTTTAAATAGGTGCATAATCATTCTAAGCTTCAAAGTGTTCGCAAATTTTATCCAAGATGTTTTGTCGCCTTTAAAGTAAATATCATTTTCAGCTATTCCTTTATTAGGCCCAGTAGTTGTTGCTGATGTTAACAAAGTAATAGCTGTATCTAGTTGTTTAAATAAATCATTGTAAACAGCTTGTCCATTATCGTAAGATGGGGTTACTAAGCCCTCAGATCCTTTACCAGCTTGTGAATAAGGAACATTGTTGTACACATCAACCAAAATAGCTGTATTGTGAGATCTCATGATTCTGGCAATTGCTTCGTAAAAGCTTGCCCCAGCTGGTTGAGCTTTAGCAATAACTACTTGATAATCGTAATTATTATCCAAAAGGCCAGACCAAATACCAGTTGCGAAATTTGTAGTAATGGTATAGGTTTCTTCAATGGAGGCTGCAGAAAAACTACCAGAACGTGCCCAATAGCCCATCCAGTTTTGCATAAAACCCCATGAAGTTGCCATGCTGTTTGCAGTTGCAGTTAATGCTGCTGGTAAAACCACATCATAAGTTACTGTACCTGCAGTAACATTATTAGGATCTGCATTAATATCGAAATACGTTTTTTTACAACTTTGGTTTGCAAGCATTACCACCGCAAGTACCAAGGTTACTATAGAAATTTTTTTCATTTTTTACTTGTTTTGTGTGTTTGCAAAAATTAGAAATTTAAAGTAAGGTTAGCTCCCCAAATTCTTGTAGGTGGAGTATTAAATGAGTTATTTACACCTTGAGCATTACCTGTTGAATTAGAAAATTCAGGATCCGTCCATTGGTTGTTTTCTGGTAAGAAAACCAATAAATTACGACCAGTTACTGTAAAGGTTGCTCCTTTTACTGGTGCTTTTTTACCAAAAATTTTGGTAGGTATATTGTAACTTAAAGCAACCTCTCTTATTTTCCAAAAATCTGCACTAGACAAATAGTTAGAATTGATAGAACGATTATAAGCAGAAGATTCCCAGAAACCATAACCACCATTTTGAGTATAAATACTGGTGTTTGGTACAAATTTACCAGAACCATCGGCATATACAGAATTAGGGAAAATAAAACGTTGACGAGCATTTTGACCGCTTCTTGCAGAAATACCAGTAAAGTCCATATCTGGTCCAATACCATTGTACACTTGTGCACCACCGCGATAATCTGCTACAACATTTAAACTAAATCTTTCATAGTTTAAGCTAAGTGTCATACCTAAATAATGTGTTGGAATTGTTTGACCAAATCTTTTTAAATTTGGATCAAGACTAGGGTATCCAGTATTAGCATCTACTATAACTCTACCTTCAACATCTCTCAAATAATCTGTTAACTTGAAAGTATAAGCAGGGAAATCTTTAATAATAAAGTTACCATTGCCAATACCTAATTCATCAACACCACCATCTAATACTTTATAAACCTTATTCTTTTGGTAAGAGTAGTTTACTTTAAAGTCGGCAGTAAATTTATTGATTTTAATTAATGGAGTTAATTTTAAGTCAAACTCTAAACCCTCATTAACAAAAGAAGCTGCATTTTGTAAAATTCCAGTAAAGCCAGAAGAGATAGAAGCAGCTCCTGTTAAAATCTGATTTGAGTTGTCTTGCTTGTAGTAAGTAAACTCAAAATTAATTTTGTTCTTATTCAATCCTAAATCGAAACCTAGTTCTGTTGTTTGAACAAATTCAGGCTGTAAAGAAGCAGGCCTTAGAGTGTTACTTGCTGTATAACCTAACAAAGTACCAAATGGAAAATTACCGCCATTTCCAAAAGTATTTTCTAAGTTATAAGCACCAAGAGCATTTGTATTACCAGTTTTTGCTAAAGCACCTCTAACTTTTAACATAGAAATGAATTTGCTGTTCTTTAAAAAAGGAACTGCCTCACTTAAAACTGCAGAAATATTTACACTTGGATAAAAATATCCAATTGTACTTGGATCAAAATTTAAACCATTTGCCAATAAAGAACTTTCTTCCATATTTGCACTCACCTCAGCAAATGCCCAGTTGTTATATCCAAGTTGAGCTTTTGCATAATATCTTTGTAATCTTGTTTTAGAAAACCCTTCGCTAGCAATTGGTTCTCCTTTACGAGCATTTACATTAAATACAGTTGATACCCCAAGTGGAGATGCTGCAACACTAACAGAGTTTGCTTGTGTTTCTCTAAATAAATGCCCCACTAAACCGTCTAATCTAAACTTGCCAAATTGCTTGCGTACATTTAAGAAAAACTCGCCAGTAAATCTGCTAGAATTATTATTAGCAGCCGAAGTTGATGCAGCTAAATCAGATCCTGCTAAATACTTGCTTGACGCTTTTGCAGCAAGAGAATAAGTAAATGCACCATTATTGGCTTTACTTGTACCAGAGTTTACACTTCCACCAACTCTGTAAGTAGCAGTTAACCAATCGGTTATTTTATAGTTTAATTCTACATTGGCCAAGATATCGTGACTTCTTCCAGTTTGTCTTTCATTGTCAATCTCAAAATATGGATTGCCATAATAATCACTGAAATAATTATTAGGATTACCCCAATCTTCTGGATTTTTCCAATCTTTAAATTGTGTTAATGGAATATGCATTGGTGTGTTAAAAACACTCCAGTAAATATCGCCATTGGTAACACTGTAATTACTTTGCGTATAGGTTACGTTAAATGTAGCTTTAAATTTATTGTACTCTTTAATTGCAGAAACTCTTGCAGTAGTTCTATGGTTTACATCTTTTGGTACAATACCCTTAATGTTTACATCTTGAACACTTAAATAAAAATCTCCTGTAGAAAAAGAAAAATCATTTTGGGTGGTTACACCTGTATTGAAGAATTTTCTTTTCTCATCGGGTCTAGCACTGAATTCTGTAGTAAAATCTTTACCAGTAATGGTGTTTGGACGACCAATAATTACTTGAGAACCATCAAAAGCAGGTCCATAACACTGATTTTCAATTGGATCGTAAAGACCATTACCATTGGCATCTAAAGTTGTACCACTTCCAAACTGTGTTTGAAATTTAGGCATAAATGAAACTGATTCGAATTGTACTGTTGAACTAAGGGTAATGGTTGGTTTAGACTTACTACCTTTTTTAGTAGTAATTACAATTGCACCATTTACACCATCTCCACCATACAAAGCCGTAGCAGAAGCAGATTTAAGAATGGTAACATCCGCAATATCATTAGGGTTAATTGAGTTGATATAACCTAAAGCGATAGGCACACCATCTAAAATTAACATAGGTTGATTACTACCAGTTAAAGAACGAATACCACGTAATGTAATTCTAGTATCTGCAAATACACCATTGTTGGTGGTAGTTACATTTAAACCAGAAACTTTACCTGTTAAACCGTTTTGTAAGTTAACTACTTTAGCTTGTGTTAATTCTGCAGCCTTAACATTTGCAACAGAATAACCTAATTCTTTCTTTTTGGTAGTTTGACCCAAAGAAGTTGTTACTACTATTTCTGTAGAGTTCTCAACTTTGTTTAAACTAGCAGAAACTGAACTACCAGTTCCTACTTTAACTTCAACAGTTCCAAAACCAACTGCAGAAATTACCAAAACATCGCCAGTTTTAGCATTAATTTTAAAATCGCCAGCCGCATCGGCTGCAACACCTGTTTTGGTGCCTTTAAGAAGAACGGATGCAAAGGGAACAATTTCTCCTTTGTCATCTTTAACAGTTCCCGATATAACACGGGATTGGGCAGTGGCTATTAGGGTTGTAAATAGCGTAACTACCAGCATAAATACCAATTTTCTCATGTGCTTTAGGTTTTAAGTCGTTACTTTAAGTATGTAAATATATTAGAAATCTAAATTAAAAGTTAAAAAAAGTTAAAATTTTTAAAATTAACATCTAATATTAGGTGAATTGGCAACTATTACTACTAATATGCTGCTTTAAGAAAAAGATTTTATAATAGAACCTAAATGAGGATAAATTTTGCCGTTTTTGTATAATACCGAAGTGATATCTGTAATAGACCAAAAAAAAATTGTCTAAACAGCTATCCAATCGGCATTATACCAGAAAATTTTGGTTAAATTAAAATTCACATTGGTATAATTTGATAAAATAATTAACGAATCCATTATAAACCACCTATTAACTTTGCAATAATTGCAGTTTTCATCGAAAAATGGCTGTTTCAAACACATTTTGTTGATTTAATCCTACAATCATAGTTTTTGTAATTCCTTTATTTATTTGACTATTAAAATCATTTATTTTGGTATTAGATGGAAAAATTGCCTCAGAATCGGTAAAAGCAATTGTAAAAAAAGAAGTTGGTGAATTAATACAGGCTGGTAACAGAGCCCCACACTTGGCTGCAATTTTGGTAGGCAATGATGGTGCAAGCGAAACTTATGTAGCCAGCAAAGCAAAAAATTGTGAAGAAGTTGGTTTTAGCTCTACTTTAATAAGATTCGACACATCGATAACCGAACAAGATTTACTAAAAAAAATAATTGAACTAAACAATAATGCAGCTGTTGATGGCATTTTAGTTCAATTACCATTACCATGACGACGCCACCTGCCAGCGCCTGGGCATTCGCCTGCACAAGGTCGGCGTGGTTTGGCCGCTTGAGGCGCAGTTAACCC
>JANOZK010000020.1:0-19193 GCA_031429335.1 Chitinophagaceae bacterium
ACCCACAGCAGTTAACAGCTCTAAACAATTTACATCATCGCCTATATAAGCTACTTCCTTTATGGTGATACTTTCTTTTGCACAAATTTCTAATGCTGCAGAAAGTTTATTCCCAAAGCCTTTACCTTGATACAAATAATCAACCTTTAATTTTTTTGCTCTTCTTTCAACAATTTGTGTATTTTCTGTTGTAATTATTCCTGTTTTAATTCCAGCGTCTCTCAATAACTGAAAGCCCATACCATCATGTGTATTAAATTTTTTAAATTCATCGCCACTTTCAGTATAGTACATGCCTGCATCTGTCATTACACCATCTACATCGCTTAAAAATAATTTTATTTTTACCATGCTGTCCACCCTCCATCTACCATTAAAACAGAGCCAGTCATGTAACTACTTGCATTAGAAGCCAAGAAAATAAATGGACCTTCTAATTCTTCACGATTACACATTCTGCCTAGTGGCGACATTTTTGAGAAATTATGTAAAAAAGGTTCTGGATGATTATTTAAAACACCATGAGGTACAATGGCATTACAACGTATATTATTATTGGAATAAAAGGTAGCAATATACCTTGTAAAATTTGGAATAAATGACTTAGAGGCAATATAATCAACAGGTTTAAAATTGGCTATACCCTCTCCAAAATCATATAAATTTTGGTTAGGAGCTACTACAGAATAGGTAGATGCTACATTTATAATATTTCCGTTTCCTTGCTTTAGCATTTGTTTACAAGCAGCTTGGGTCATGATTACTGTTCCGGTTAAATTAACTTCAACCGATTTGCGTAATAAATCAATTGGATAATTTTCAAACCGGCTTTGATTTACGCCTCCAATATTGTCTTTATCGAACTTTGCATCTATGGCTGCATTATTAATTAGTACATCTAATTTACCAAATTTTGAAACCGTTACTGCTACTGCATTTGCAACACTTTCTTCATTGGTAATATCTACAATTTGAAACAAATAATTTGCTGCATCAAATTCATTACTCAATTCTTGTTCTAATTGTGTAGCAAGATTTACATTAATATCGGCTAAAACAACTTTAGCATTTTGATGTAAAAATGCTTTACATATTTGTTTACCAATTAAACCAAAAGCACCTGTTACAAAAATTACTTTGTTTTTAATATCTACTGGGTTATTGTTCATTAGTACACATTTGAATGATGGATGCAGATTGTTGAACTTGATTAATTGAAAAGTCAAGATAATTATCTGATTCAATACGTTGAAAAAAATCTTTTGCTTGTGTTATAAATAATTCATTTCTATCGAACGATGGAAGTACAACTTCTTCAACACTTTCTTTTGTTGTAATAAATAAAGAACTTTTAAAAAAGTCAACATCCATTACCGCTTGATCAAAAATAAATTTATACCAACGTTGTGCAATAGGTTGACAATAATTTACATGCACATGAGCAGTTACATTATTGGCATAAGCAATATTTAAATCGAAAGCAGCATTCGTATTAACTTCTAAAGCTGTATGATGATTTGAAAAAGATGCATATCTACTTACGTCAGCTCCTGCAATCCAATTAGCTACATCAATATCATGACTTAAGGTTAAGGCTGCACCACCACCACCTTCTTTTTGTGCAGCATAAGAAGTTCTATAGTCTTCCCAAGGATGCCATGCAGGTAAATATTCGCCCCAAAAAGTTTGTATGTTAACGAGATTACCATATTGTTTACTTTCTACAAATGTTTTTACTTGTTGTAATAGAGGATGATACCTCATCATATAAGCTACTTGCACCAATACATTATGTTTTTGTATTGCATCTATAATACTTGCAGCATCAATGTTTTCGTGAGCCAATGGTTTTTCTACTAAAACATGAATGCAATTATTTATACAATCTAAAGTTTGTTGTAAATGTTGTGCAGTAGGTGTACAGATAATTGCAGCCAAAGGCTTTTTAGCTAATGCATTGTTCCAATTGGTAATAATTTCAACTTGTGCGTCGGCAATATCTCTAAAAGGAAGATTTCTTTGTCGATAAACTAGGATATTGCTGTAACCCAATGACCATAAGTTTCTTATATGTCTTTCGCCAATGGAACCTGCACCAATTACTAATATTGGTTGATGATTAGTCATTAAACTTTATACAATTGTGTTCAGTAATTACTTCAGCAGCTTTATCGAAACTTGAAATATCATCTATATCTATTGCAAAAATATTATCAATAATGTGAGGCAAAATTGTATTACCCGACATTCTTTTTTGTTGTGTAATTACAGTTGATTTTATTACATCTAATGCACCAATTTGCCAAAAAGTTTTAGGCAAAATTTGTCGTGGTTGATTATAAAATTCATCGATTCCAGGAGAGGGCATTAGAGGTTTCATATGATTATGTTCATTTTCAACAATCCACATTTTGTATGGTGTAATTGGTGATGGAGTTATTACTCTTAACGAATCTGCTTCTTTATTGTTGAGCATTTTTTGAATACATTCATCAACCATACCTACTATACGAACTGGTGATGTTGGCCTAAGTTGAACAACATAATCGGGCTCATAATTTTCGTTTTCACTTAACCAATTCAGTGCATGAGTAAAAGTTTCAAAATCGGTAGTTAAATCCTGTGCAAATTGTTGGGGGCGAATAAATGGAACTTCTGCACCATATTGTTTGGCTATACTAGCAATAGCAACATCATCTGTAGTTACAATAATTCTTGTAACCAACTTTGATTGTTGTGCAGCTAAGATACTGTATGCGATTAATGGATGATTGAGTAGAGGTCGAATGTTTTTTCCTGGCAAACCTTTACTACCACCACGAGCAGGGACTATTGCTAAGATGTTCAAGTTTTATTTAGCTGGTTTAAATTTGTTAAATAGGTTTTTCAATTTACGTTTTATCCTTAAACGAAAAACAGCTTTATCAACTAGCCTTAATGATTTCTGTCTTTCTATAAAAATCTGATTAACAGTAAATTCTTTCTGTTGAACTAACCCATCTGAACTTTTTTGAAAAAAACCAGAAAGATAAAACGGGAGTTTATGTTTATTAGTAACTGAATGTTCAAGGATTTTTTTTGTATTAAACCCTGCCAACCTGCAGGTATTTACTAAAGATCCAGCGTAAAAACATAGTGGGTGTGCCAATTCAAAGGAAGTATGGCCTCCTAAAGTATTGGGTACTTCTATTGTTAAAAATGCCTTCTCCGATGAAACACTATTTACCAAACGTAAAAAATCTACAGGTTCTGGGATATGCTCCAAAACATGAGATAAACATATGGCATCTGTTTTAATACCAGATAGCTGAAAGTCTTCTAATGATTTAAAAACGAGATGCCCTTTTTTAATGCAATAATCTCTAAATTTATCGCCTGGCTCCACACCAAACATTTGTGCATTTGGAAACCTTTTTTTAATTGCATCTAAATGTACTCCGGTAGAGCATCCTATATCTAGGTAATTAAAAGCTTGATTTGAAGAATAGTTTGAGTTTGTTGCAAAGAAAAGAGCTAAATGCTCTGCCCTAATTGTTTGTGTAGCGATAAGCTCCTTTGTTGGCTCTTCAGAATCTTGATAAAGGATTCTGTACTCATTTTGATAAAACTTACCCAAAGCCTCACTACTCATTTGGGGTTGCATGAATATTAACGTACAGTTTTGGCAGATTACATAATTTAATTCGTAATCGAAATGTATCCGATTTCCAAAATCAGTAAAATTAGTAGTGTCGCAATTTGGACAATTTTTAACAACCTTCTCAAACTTAACCATACTAATTAATTATCAGTTTTTTCTATATTTTAATTTCTCTCTTTGTACCGACTCAATTTCTAAAATTTCTGAGTGCTTATAATTAAATGCAGTATGTGTATTGTGCAAATCCCTAACTAATTTATGTAACCCTGGCATTTCTAAAGAAGCTGCATGATCTGTGCCTTTCCAAGTTCTATCTTTTGTAAAATGTCTTTCGATCCAATTACCACCCAATGTATAGGCTGCAATATCTATTGAGATACCTAAATGATGACCAGAAAATCCAATATCCTTTACTCGGCCTGCAAATTTTTCTTTTATACGTACTATTTCTAATAAACAAATATCTTTAAATGGCACAGGATAACCCGAGGTGCAACTGTATAAAACAACTCTATCTTTTGCATCGCCTGTTTGTTCAAAAAATGCTACAATTTTATCTTCTTCTTCCTGCGTTGTCATACCAAAAGAAATATGTACTTCACCCTTATATTCATCACGTAAAACTTTTAGCATTTCGTAGTGGTTATTACAGGCTGAAGGCACTTTAATTAAATCTGGATTTAAAGGAATAATTTCTTTTGCAGAAGTTACATCCCAAACCGAGGTTGAATAACCAATACCAATTGATTCGGCATATTTTTTTAACTCGGCATGTTGATCTGGTGAAAATTCTAAATATTCTCTATGGGCTCCATAAGTTGAGCCATAGGAATTGTAGGGAACTGGATGAGGTGTGCTATACTGCTCTGGCGTTAGTAATTCTTTGTTGTTTCTCTTTTGAAACTTTGCATAATCTGCACCACAACTTTTAGATAAGGCTATTAATTCTTTTGCAATTTCAAAATCGCCCATATGATTGCACCCTATTTCTGAAATGACTTTTGGTGTTGAATAGCTTATTCGTGACATTTTTTAAAGTTTAGTATTGATAAACGTAAAAAGAGAAAACTTATTTCGTAACTTCTAGTTTATAACTAGAGCGACTGTAAAAGAAAGGCATTGAAAAACTAATCTACTTTCCAATTATGGAATACAATCATGCCGTTTTGCATATCATTATTCAGTTTTCCAGTTCCAAAAAAATCTCCTTTCTCTACTTCAATTTTAAGAGCTTCTTCGAGCTCAAAAGTAACATCTTGCCCATACTTACAAAATAAGTCTACCGCATAAATACCTGGTAATAAAGGTAAGCTTGGGATGATACAACTAATGGAGCCTTCTTTTTTCAAACTCATTATTCCATCGTATGAATTTCGAGAAAGGCAAGTGAACAAAACTTGTTCTAAATTATTTTTAAATCGTAAAATAACCACTGGATCTGGGCCAGTTTCATGTACTTTATAATATAATTTTATTTCTAATTGTTTACCACTTTCTGCAATTTGAATAATATTTCCCTGTTCATTAATAAGCTCAAATTGTGTTAGTTCGAAATGCTTGTTTCCTTTAGCATTATCAAAAAAATTGTTGTTATCATTTACAATAGAAGCTGCATTTTGCAAATAATAGTTCACCACATGTTCTGGAATTCCTTCATATACGATTGTTCCTTTTTGCAACAAAATAGCCCTCGTACAAAGTTTTTTTACAGCTGCCATATCATGGCTCACGAACAGTACTGTTCTGCCTTGCTTGCCTGCTACTTCTTGCATTTTTCCTAAACACTTTCTTTGAAATTCGGCATCTCCAACTGCCAAAACTTCATCTATTATTAATATTTCTGGATCTAGATGTGCAGCCACAGCAAAGGCCAATCTTACTTTCATACCACTACTATAACGCTTAACTGGAGTTTCAATAAATTTTTCGATTCCAGAAAATTCAACTATGCTAGTATATCTTTCTTCAATTTCCTTTTTTGTAAGGCCAAGAATAGTACCATTTAAATAAATATTTTCTCTACCAGTTAAGTCTGGATTAAACCCGGTGCCAACTTCTAATAAACTTGCTACCCTTCCTTGTAATTCAATTCTACCTTCTGTAGGCTCCGTTATTCTAGATAGCATTTTTAATAAGGTACTTTTTCCGGCTCCATTTTTACCAATTATTCCTAAAACCTCTCCTTGTTTAACATTAAAAGTAATATTTCGGTTTGCCCAAAAAACATCGCTTTCATTTGATGTTGAGTTAACTGTTTTAAGCGACTTGATTTTTGAAAAATTCTTAATAGGTCCAATAATGGATTTAACAATTGCGGATACTAAATTATCTTCTTTTTTTTCGGCAACCCCTATTCTATATGCCTTACCTAAATTAATAACGGCAACAGCATTTTCATTAATTAAATTAGGCAACATCTGCAAAGTGTTTTTCCATTTTCTTAAAATATAAAGCTCCAGTAATAAAAATAAAAATTGCGGATGCTCCGCTTATAGCAACAATATCCCAAGGAAATATTTGATTTTGTAAAAAACTGCTTCGAAAACCCTCGACACCACCAACTAAAGGATATAATGCATAAAGATGATAGGCTGTATTGCCCAACTGTTCCTTAACTTTTAATGCTGGATAGGCTACGGGAGCTAAGTACATTAATATTGGTAAAAAGAAACCAATAGCAAATCGAAAATCTCTGTACTGTAATGCCAAAGACGATAGCCAAAAACCCAAACCAGCAGAAGATATAATGATTATTAATAATGGAATTGGAAAAAGCCAAACATTTTGCCCTGGTACATATTTATAATAAAGCATTACACACACCAAAATAACCAGTGAAATAAAAAAATCTACTAACTTAGAAAATATCGGCACTATTGGTATGATCATTCTTGGAAAATATACTTTCGTAAATATGGGTGCCGTTGTAATTAAGCTGTTAGAGGAAGCAGTGAAAGTAGAAGCAAAATAGCTCCATGGTATTACTGCTAAACATGAAAACACTGGATAAGGCAAATTTGATTGGCCTGTAGAAATTCCAGCAATTTTTCCAAAAATTAAACTAAACACAACAATCTGAAAAAATGGATTCAAAATAGCCCAAAAGAAACCTAAAACAGTTTGTTTATACATTACAGTTACATCACGTAAAACCATAAAATATAATAAATCCTTATACCGGAAAAGTTCACTAAAATCAAATAGTTTTTTTGAACTATTTTCAATAACAACTTTTGTTAAATTCTTCATTCAAGAAAATTAATATGCTATAAAATAAATACTAGCTTTTACGTTTACCATTTAAGAAATACTATTGCCACAAAAAGTTAGTATGATTAAAGATTCTACTAAATACCTTCGGGTGTTAAGTGTTCGTTGGCAAACTCTACTATCATTACTTGACCTAAACTTTCAAGTTGCACATACACCCTTTTTTTGCCCCCCTTAACTACAGTGCCAACATTGTTCATAAACAATCCATGAGAAACCTTTACTTTCATTTGTTCTTTAAATCCTTCTGAAGAAATAACAGAAATTTTTGCATCTGTTTCAGATAAGTATTTTTGGATTAGCAAGATTTCATTTTCGTTTATGATTGCAGGTTTTCCTAAAAAATGTACAAAATTTAATACCCCATCTGTCAATAAAACATCTAATTTATTAGCAATATCGATGTACACAAAAACATAAGATTTAAACAAGGGATCATCGATTATTTTTTTTCTATCTGTCCATTGCCTCTCTATTTTTTGAACTGGACACCAACTAGTAATTCCCTTTTTAATTAGTTGGGCGTCTATTTTTTTCTCCCACCTTGGTTTTGTATAAAGAGCATACCAATTTTTTTCACCTTTCATGCTATTTCTTATGAGTTTAATTAAAGCTTCGCCACCTTACTCCCATGTATGAAGTAAATAAATACTGCACGAAAACTTATACTTTAAGTGCTTATTATAAAGTATGACTAACTATTTCGAAAAATTATTTTTTTGCTCCGCCCATTAATCTTTGCCAAAACCCAATCTTCTTTTCTTGAACGTAATAGCCATAACCATAGCCATAACCATAACCATAGCCATAACCATAGCCATAACCATAACCACCACCATCTTTCTTTATACCATTTACAATAACTCCAATATTTCTAAATTTCTTCTCTTTATATAACTTATCTATAAAAGGAATAACAGCTTTAAATGAGTATTGATGCCTAATAATAAATACACTTAAATCTGTAAATCTTTCCAGTAGTAATGCATCTGTAACTAGCCCAACAGGTGCTGTATCGATAATTACATAATCGAAATTTTGTTTTAAATAATCAAACAGTTTTATGGTTTTTACGCTTAAAAGTAATTCTGCAGGATTTGGAGGAATTGGTCCAGAACTTATTACGAATAAATTTTCTCTATCGGGTACAGTTTGAATAATATCTTCAACATTCATATCCTTAATAATGTAATTGGATAGTCCTAACTCATTGGTTAAATTAAGGTATTTACTAAGCTTAGGCTTGCGTAAATCAAACTCGAGAATTACAGTTCTCGATCCGGTAATTGCCAAACTACTGGCCAAATTTAGTGCAACAAAACTCTTTCCCTCACCACTCATAAATGAAGTAACCATCATACACTTTAGTTGCCTATCGGGTATCATGTATTGTAAATTGGTTCTTATAAGCCTAAATTGCTCTGCTATTGGGCTCCTACTTTTGTTTTCGATTACGATATTTTTGGTTTGTTTCTCGTAAGAAAGTTCTCCAATAATTGGTACTTGCGTACCTCTTTCTATTTCGCCTCGATCTTGAATTTTTGTATTAAAAAAGTCTTTAAGCAGAATGATTAAAATTGGAACTATCAGGGCAATAACAATTGCCATAGTTCTAATTTGTGCAACTTTTGGGCTAAAAATTCCATTATCCTGAGCATAATCTACAATTCTGGTATTGTTAATATTTGATGCAAGCGAAAGTTCGGTTTCCTCTCTCTTCGTTAATAAATTTTTATAAATTTCTTGTTTTACAATCCTATCTCTTTCTAAACGCATTTCAATTCTAAGCTTTGCAGGCATGCCTTGCAATTTAGACTCCAATACAGACGAGTTATTTTCGAAACTTTGCAATTGTGTTTGGTTGGCTATTTTAATATTTCTTATTGCTCTTAAAATATTTTGTCTTATAGCTTTAATTTTTTCATTTGCTTCCTGTAAATGACTATCGGATGATGTTGAAATTAATTCTAAATTTTGCTTTAGTTGAACAGTTTTATTGTGTTCTTCAATTAAGCTGAGCAAAACTAAATCGGTTTGGTAAAATGTTGGAGGAATAATATCACTTGTGTTTCTGAAATTGGTAATGTAAGATTCTAGATAATCTAGGAGCTTACTTTTTGTTTGTAATTCTTGTGAATTTTTTTCGATACTAGTGTATTCGGTAAAGAATACACTAGATGCTTCTTGAAATGAGGGAACTTTATTTCTACTTTTAAATTGTTCGGCCATTAATTCTAAACTATCCAAATCTCTAGCAATTAATTTCAGTTTATCGTCTAAAAATTGAATTGTTTTTTTTGCAACTACATTTTTATCTTCTAAGCCTGCATTATTATACACAGTCATTAAAGTATTAACAATATCAATTGCCCTAAGCGGTAGATCATCATTCATGGCAATTTCTAAAATGCCACCTTGTTCAGACATTCTAGTTACCGTAATTTTACCTTTAAACTCTAATGCTTCTGCTTTTTTATCTGAAAAAATTAACTGATACCCGTTTGAACTAGACTTTACAAGTGGATTTCTTTCAAATATAAGTTTCCCGTAATCAGTATCAGCTGTATCTCCGTAAGTAAATTTTCTTTTTCCGCCAACACCTGTGATATAAAAATTTTCCCTTTGTAAATCAACACGATAAATGATAGGAAATTTTGCATTTGTCGCTTCTTCAACCACTTTAATAAAAAAAGGGCGTTTATCCCCATACACTTCAGATGTTGTTACCCTTCCCTCTTGCCTTATTTTAATATTCAGTTTCAAAGAATCAATAACTTGTAAAGCAAGTGTATGTGATTCTAAAATTTTTACCTGATTTTCTACATCTAAATTCCCAGGTACAACGCCTAAATCTTTTAAAGCCTGATAGCTAGATTGATCTTCATCTTTAATTAATAAATTTCCTTTTACGTTGTATAATTTGGGGGTATAACGTAAATATAGGTTAGCTGTAAATATGCTAATTGCAAGACAGATAATTACCCATGGAAGTACTCCAACAAGCCTAAAGAGAAGCTTCTTTAAATCAAATTGAGTATTTGATATTTGTTGATTTCCAACCTCATTTTCACTTCCAGCAATGGGATAACTCATTATTTAGTTTAGTTTCTATTAACTATTATAAATATTAAAGTAATTATACTTGTTAAAATACCAACTATGCTGCTTGCCTTAGCAAGATTTTCAGAAGATTTTTTGGTTTGTATATCACTTTCTATAAGAATCACATCATTTCTTCTTAAATAATAGTAGGGAGACGTAAACAAAGTTTTTTGGTTAAAATTTAAAATTCCAATTTCTCTATTCCCGCTACTATCACGAATTACTCTTACTCTACTTCGTTTGGCATACTGTGTCATATCACCAGCATAAGCTAAGGCCTCTAAGATGGTTACCTTTTCATTTAAAAGGGTAAATGAACCTGGTTGCTTGACTTCACCTAATACTGAAAATCGAAAATTTATGAATCTTACGCTAACGGTGGCATCTTTTAAATCTGATTGTAATTGATTGGTTAGATTAGTTTTAATTTCATCTACAGTTAGCCCAGCAGCTTTTACTTTTCCTAATTTATAAATTTCTATAAACCCATTTCTATCTACCAAATAGCTAGGAGAAGTGAATGCTCCTAATCCAAAGCCACCACCTTTTGAATTAAAGTCTGTTACAGTTGTTTGATTCATACCTGAAATCTTTATTTCCAATATATCATCTGGACATACTGTAATAACTGGCGATTGTAATTGTGGCAATAATATCCTGGGCGAATCTGGTAAATCGTTTAATACAATTAGTTGTTTCGTATTGGTGCATGAAGTGGCCATAAATAATAAGTATGGCAATACGAAAAAGGATAAAATTTGAGGACAAATTTTATTGATAATTTTGATCATAATGATCTGTAGATTAGTAGTTTTTCAAAGTTAACCTGCGTGGTTGCATAAACACCCTAGTAATAATCCACACCATGTGGATATAAAAAAAAGAGCAATATCACAAGGTATTGCTCAAAAAAAAGGAATAAAGTTGAAATTTATTTTTTAATTACTGCTACTTCATTTTCATTTAAATAGTTTACTAATATATTCTTGGTAGCATCAATATATAAATCAGATTTTATTAGTTTTAACCATGCTTGATATCTATCTCCTTTTGCTTTGTCGGTATTTTTAAAATATTTAGCTTTATCACTTTCAGTAACTTCAATATTCATATCGTTCGTAAGCTTAGAAAGTGTGTTTATTTGCTCAACTGTTGTTTTAACAAGCTTTTGCTGCCCCCTGTATTTAGCAATGTTTAGTGAAGCAGGTTTTAAATTATTTTGGGCCAACCAAGCACCATTAGATTTAATGATAGATAAATTGCTATTTTGGGCTACTTTTAAATTACTATTACTTATAGTATTTTGTAACCCATTTTGATTTGGGCTTACCTCATAAGTGGCTTTACTAATTTCATCCCAAGGCAATGAAGCAGGATTATCCTTTTCTCTGAATTTTAAAAACTCATAACTATCAGGAATAAAAACATCTGGTGTAACGCCCTTTAATTGTGTAGATCCTCCATTTATTCTATAAAATTTTTGAAAAGTAAGTTTAACTGCTCCGTATTCGGTTCTTCCACTTGCAAAATCTACTGGCTTTCCTAAAGCAATATTTCGTTGCACCGTTCCTTTGCCGTATGTTGAACTATTGCTTCCTATTATAAGTCCTCTTTTATAATCTTGAATAGCTGCAGCAAAAATTTCTGAGGCCGAAGCACTAAAACCATTAACCATAACTGCTAATGGACCATCATATAATACAGATGGGTCGTTATCGCTTAATACGGTTACTTTACCATCTTTATCTTTTACCTGAACAACTGGGCCACTTTTTATAAATAACCCAACCATTTGAACTACTTCGTACAAAGAACCTCCACCATTATTTCTAAGATCAAGCACAATTCCATCAATTTGTTCTTTCTTTAATTTAACTATTTCCTTAGCAACATCTTCGGAGCATCTTGCACCGTCGGCCCTTTCAAAATCGGCATAAAAATCTGGTAAAAAAATGTATCCTATCTTTTTATTTTCTTCTTTTATGATTGCACTTCTAACATAAGATTCGTCTTGTACAATCTCATCTCTCATTAAAGAAACTACTTTAATTGTTCCATTTTGCTTTTTAAGAGTTAACCGTACTTCAGTACCTTTATTTCCCCTTATTAATTTAACTGCATCAGTTACATCGAAACCAGAAATATCAACTGGCTCTTCTTTTCCTTGTGCTACTTTTACTATAATATCATTCGCCTCAATATCACCACTTCTCCAAGCTGGGTAGCCTGCAACTAAACTAGCAATTTTTATAACGCCATCTTGCTCTTGTAACTGTGCACCAATACCATAAAATCGGCCACTCATTTGCTCGTCAAAAGCTCTCTTTTCTACTGGTGGAAAATAATCTGTATGGGGATCCATTGCATTAGCAATAATATTAATAAAAGCGTTGAAACGTTTGTCTTCATTGAAAGTACTTTTTATTCTTTCAAAAGTTCTATTCATAATTTTTAACACCTTATCTCTAGCTTCTTGCTCTAATTGTGCATCTGTTTTTGCAGAATCTTTATTCAATAATTTTTCTCGTTGATCTAATAAATCTACATATCTTTCTAAGGTTAAATATTTCATTTTTTTTCTCCATCTTTCATTTCTTTCCTTTTCGTTTATAGGGTAGTCTAATTTCTCTTCGTCTGTAACAAATTCCTCATCTACATTAAAATCAAAAGGCTTTGACAAATTATCTCTAAACAAATTTTCTACTTCTTTAAAACGCTTATCATAAATAGCACTTATTGTTGGCAAAAAAACAATATCTCCTCCATGAATCTCATCATCAATCGTATTTTCATATTTTTTAAGAATATCAATATCTGCTTTTAATAAAATATTTTTCTCTCCATCTATTTCTTCTAAAGATTTTTTGAAAACTTTTTTTGAAAACGCATCATTAATTAATTTAGGGCTGTAATGTTGGCCCTCTAATAGTGTTCCAATGGCTGCTAGTAATTTCTTTTTTTGCTCCAAAGAAGTTATGCCATCTTCATTGTTACTATTATTGGTAAACGCAATAAATAAGCAACCAAATGCAATAGCAATCAATACTAAAAAACCCTTTCTACTCTTCATAAATTTTATTAAATTTTGCATACTAATTTTCAAATGTAAAGCATTTTTATTGCAATAAAATACCGCTTATATCTATTAACAAAGGTTTTATTGCTATCATTTTCAATTGTTTTTCAAAAAAATGCATATCATATTTTGTGGAATAGATAATTAAGCTATTTTTGCACTCTTAAAAACGGAGGGTATAGCTCAGTAGGTTAGAGCGACACTTTGTGGCAGTGTAGGCCGTGGGTTCGAGACCCATTACTCTCCCTAAAAATCAAAACCTTGTAAACACTATTGCTTTACAAGGTTTTTTATTAAACTAGAGGTAATGAATTATTATTTTTTCTTAATCCCAATTGTATCCGCATTTATTGGTTGGTTTACAAATTATATAGCTATTAAAATGTTATTTCATCCTAAAAATCCAATAAAAATTTTAGGATTTACTTTCCACGGTATTTTTCCAAAAAGACAAAAACAATTTGCCGAAAAATTGGGGAAACTCGTTAGCAATGAATTACTTTCTTTTGAAGATATTGAAGCAAAAATTTCTAGTCCCGAAAATGTAAAAAAAATAATGCCAGTTGTTGAGGAGCATATTGATTACTTTTTGAGGAACAAACTTGCAGAGCAAATGCCAATTATAAGTATGTTTATTGGCGATAAAACTATTACCGAACTAAAAACTGTCTTTATAAACGAATTAGAATTGATGTTTCCCCTGATAATGAGTAAATACATGGGACAACTAAAAGCTGATTTAGACCTAGAAAAAATAGTTATAGATAAAGTAAGCAACTTTTCTAGTGATAAGTTAGAAGAAATTTTGGTTGGAATAATGAGTAAGGAATTTAGGTTTGTTGAATTAATAGGTGGAGTATTAGGATTCGTTATTGGCATTTTTCAGCTACTTCTTACCATGCTTCAATAACTCATCGGTAAAAAAGAGATTTTTACCGTTAAATGGTACGAACTTTATCCATTAAAAATTGTCATATCACCACTAATACTTTTTTAGTAGATTAAGTAGTTTCTTAGTCTCAATTTTACATCCTTATTACTTTGTATGAAATATTTTTTTGTTCTAGTTAGTTGTATCTTAATTAATAACTCATTATTTGCCCAACCGCCAGGAGTTGTTGGAAACAGAGGCGGTGGTGCTAGAAACGGAGCTTCGATGAATATTGGTCATTTTTATGGCAAATTTATTGATGCAAAAACGAACAAGCCAATTGATGCAGCCAGTGTTTTATTGTATGGGAATAAATTTGATACGGTTACAAAAACTAGAAAAGAAGTTATACTAAAAACTGTAATCACTTCTCAAAATGGCGACTTTAGTTTCGATGGTTTGGCAGTTATGGGAACCTATAAACTGAAAGCTTCTGCAATTGGCTACAAAACCCTCGAAAAAGCATTGAAATTCGACATAAAGTTTTCGCAAGATGGTGGTAGCGATGGAATGCAAAAAATGATGGGCATGGCCGATGTTGATTTGGGCAATTTAAAACTAGAAATAAATCCTGCCGATTTAGGAAATGTTACAGTTACATCATCTAAACAATTGTTTGAATTAGGTATAGATAGAAAAATATTTAATGTTGATAAAAATTTGGTTAGTACTGGTCAAACAGCAACAGAAATTATGAAAACCATACCATCATTAGCTGTTGATATTGATGGAAACGTAACTTTAAGAAATGCTTCACCGCAAATTTTTGTTGACGGAAGACCTACGACATTAACCTTAGATCAAATACCTGCAGATATAATAGATAAGATAGAAATTATTACCAACCCTTCTGCAAAATTTGATGCTAGTGGTGGCAATGCTGGTATTATTAATATTGTATTGAAAAAAAATAAAAAAAATGGATATAACGGTGGCTTAAGAGTTGGTGGCGATAGTAGAGCAAGATTTACTTTGGGCGGAGATATTAACTTAAGGCAAAACAAAGTTAATTTCTTTGGTAGTGGCAGCTATTTTCAAAGAAAGTCATTATCTTTTTCAAATGCCAATAGTGCTTTCAATAACTCAACTGCATTAAATGTTTTCTCTAGCAGTGATAACATAAATGATGGCTATTTTTCCTTTTTTAGAGGCGGCCTCGATTATTTTGTAGACAATAGAAATACTCTTTCATTTACTGCAAATTTTAATAAAGGGAGATTTGACAATGAAGGTGATCAAAGGTTAGACACCAACTCTACTACAATTAAATCTCACAGCAAAAGAAATACTTTATCTGGTTTCGATTTTGAAAACTTTGGAGGTCAGGTAAGTTATAAACACAACTTTAGCAAAAATGGACATAGCATTTCTGCCGATGCCAACTATAATTCAAGCAAAAATAGCAATTTAACCGATATAAACACGTTGGTATATACTACAACGGGTTCTCAGAAATATCCTTTATATCAACAAAGGAGTATTGGAGATGGCTCTAATAAATTACTCACTTTACAAATTGATTATGAAAACCAAATTAAAGACAATGTAAAAATTGAATCTGGTGTAAGAGCTGCAATTAGAGACTTTACAACCAATAACTTACAATATATTAACGAAAATTCTACAAGTGCAAGTAACTTTTTACTCAGCTCAAGATCAAGTAGTAAGTACAAATTTAACGACCAAGTTTTTGCAGCCTACACAACTTATAGTTTTAAGTATAAAAAATTTAGTTACCAATTGGGATTAAGAGTAGAAAGTTCAAACTATACTGGTAATTTATTAACATTAGCTGGCAAAGATTCTGCTAATTTTAAAGTAAACTTTCCTTTGAGTTTATTTCCTAGTGCATTTATTACTTATAAGTTAACGGATAAACAAGACTTACAATTAAATTTTTCAAGAAGAATTAATAGACCAAATTTTTTCCAATTATTACCAGTTTATGATTTTACTGATCCTCAAAACCCATCGGTAGGAAATCCAGCTTTAAATCCTGAGTTTACAAGTTCTTTTGAATTGTCTTACAGTAATAATTATAAGAAAAATGCTAACTTTTTAGCTACAGCCTACTTTAAATACAGTACCAATTTAATTACTCGTTATGTGTACCAAGATGTAAATAGAAACATACCAGAGGGACAGACAACAAAGGATAGTTTATTTTACACAAGTAACATAAACGCAAATAATAGTTATACGTATGGCTTGGAACTTACTAATAGGTTTCCTGTAAATAAATGGTGGGATTTAACCTTAAACCTTAATTTATTTAACTCGCAAATAAATGCAAATATTCCTGGGCAATCTATTGATAACTCAATTGTAACTTGGTTTGCAAAAGTTAACAATAATTTTAAACTAAGTAAAACAGTATCACTTCAAGTTTCTGGAGATGCTCGTTCAAAGGTATTACTTGCACAAAGTGGTGGTGGTAGCAGAGGTGGTGGTGGAATGATGTGGGGTGGTGGTCAACAAACCCTTGCACAAGGTTATACCCTACCCAGATACTTCGATATTGATGTTGCCCTTAGAAAAGATTGGACATGGAAAAATGGAAGAAGTGGTTCATTAACATTTAGCATGAACAATATATTTAGAACTCAAGTAGAAACATACACAGAAGCCATTTTCTTTGTTCAGGATAGCTATAGATTAAGGGATCCTCAAGTTTTAAGGGTTAACTTTAGTTATCGTTTTGGAAAATTTGACCTTACACTATTTAAGAGAAAAAATACGAAAGCAGACCAAGGTGGTGGTAACGATATGGGAGGTGCAGGTCAATAATTTATTTTGAACTAGAATATGGGAAACATATTTGGGTAGTACCTCTTGTATAATTAGGCGTACTACCCAATTTTATGTTTAATATTCCGCCTCGAGTAATATCAAAATGATTTATATAGTTTTTATTCCAAACCACATTATTAAGGGTAACATTTAGAATAAATTTAGAGGATGCGTTGTTGTTAGCACAATTAATAATAAATTTTTTATTGCTTGATAAGTTCAATGTAACCTTTTTAAATAAAGGGCTACCCAAAACATATTGATTACTGCCAGGGCAAACAGGGTAAAAACCAATTGCACTAAATACATACCAAGCACTAGTTTGTCCATTGTCTTCATCGCCACAATAACCATCGGGTGTTGGTTTATACAATTTATTCATCACTTCTCTCACCCAATATTGAGACTTCCAAGGTTCATTGGAGTAGTTGTACAAATAAGTCATGTGTTGTATTGGCTGATTACCATGGGCATATTGACCCATATTGGTTATTTGCATTTCACGGATTTCATGAATTGTTTGTCCGTAATAACTTTCATCATAAACTGGTGGCATAGCAAAAACAGAATCCAACATTTTTATAAACTGTTGATCGCCACCCATTAATTTTTTCAAGCTATTTATATCATGAAAAACACTCCAGGTATAATGCCAACTATTTCCTTCTGTAAAAGCATCTCCCCACTTAAACGGATTGAAGGGTGATTGAAATTTACCATCTTTATTTTTACCTCTCATTAATAAATGGCTAGTATCAAATAGGTTTCGATAATTCTTAGAACGAAGCTCAAACTTTTTAATCTCTTCAACTGGTTTACCCAAAGCTTTACCCAATTGAGCAATACAAAAATCGGCATAGCCGTATTCTAAACTTCTTGCTGCACTTTCATTAATTCCTGCATCGTAAGGAACATAACCTAATTGATTATAGAATTGAACTCCTTTTCTTCCAACAGAACTTAATGGGCCTTCATTTTCGCTATTCTTAACCATTGCATCATATAAAGTATTGATATCAAATCCACGAATTCCTTTTAAATAACTATCTGCAATTAAAGATGCAGAGTTGCTGCCAATCATACAATCTCGATGTCCAGGACTAGCCCATTCTGGCAACCAACCACTCTCTTTATAAGCATTTACTAATCCTGCCATCATTTTTGCATTTTCTGTTGGGTACATTAATGTTAAAAATGGAAATACGGCCCTGAAAGTATCCCAAAAGCCATTGTCGGTGTACATGTAACCTTTTTCGATTTTTCCATTGTATGGGCTATAATGAATTACTTCATGTTGATCATTTATTTCATAAAATTTTCTCGGAAATAATAAAACCCTATATAGGCAAGAATAAAATGTTTTAAGTTGATCTAATGTTCCTCCTTCAACTTTTATTTTGCTCAACTCTTTGTGCCATGTTTGTTTGGCTTGTTCTAGGATTTGCTTAAATGATCGATGGTGAATTTCATTTTTATAATTCAACTCAGCCTGCTCAAATGAAATAAATGAAGAAGCTATTTTTAAATGTACTTGTTCACCAATTTTTGTTGAAAATCCAATCGCAGCGATAGCATGAGCCGATTTTATTTCACTTACATTGTTTACAATTTTACCACTGTCAGTTAAATTAAAATACTCAATTGCTTTGTCACAATAAATAACAAAATAATTTTTAAAGTTTAATGGAACACCTCCACTATTTTTTGTTGTGTATCCAATTATTTTATTCTCTTCTGGAATAACTTTAATGTAAGAACCTTTGTCAAAAGCATCTATCACAATAAAAGAACTATCAGCTTTGGGAAAAGTAAACTGAAACATAGCACAACGTTCGGTTGGAGAAATCTCCGTTGTAACGTTTGCATCAGCTAAATAAACTGAGTAATAATAAGGCTTTACAGTTTCTGTTTTATGGCTAAACCAACTTGCTCTTTTTTCTTCATCAAAAACCAAATGATTTATTACAGGCATAATCGAAAATTGACCATAATCGTTAATCCATGGGCTCGGTTCATGTGTTTGTTTAAATCCTCGAATTTTTTCTGCACTGTATTGATATTGCCATCCATTACCCATTTTGTTGGTTTGAGGTGTCCAAAAATTCATTCCCCAAGGCAAGGCAATTGCAGGATAAGTATTTCCGTTAGATAATGTGTATTTAGAATCGGATCCCATTAATGGATTAACCAAATCTTCTGGTAAAAAGTTTATTTGAGCTTTTGCTTGAAATACAATTACTACCATAAGAATAAAATACTTTTTCATTCGCTAAATTTAAAGCTAAAAATAGTAATCAATATATAATATCAAGTAAAAAATTAGTATTTATACCAAATGGAATTATAAAACAGACCAAAATTGATCTAAAAAAATATAACTGTAT
>JANOZK010000021.1:0-21778 GCA_031429335.1 Chitinophagaceae bacterium
CACTATGTCTTGAACCGAATCGGTTACAAATACTTGGTTGCTGTATAATTGAATTTTATCCTTTTGTATTTCGTGGCTTTGTTTAATTTTTGGAAAGTATAAAATACCTGTTAAATTAAACGGATAATCCACATTTAAATGAATCCAGAATAATGGCGTTTCATTAAATGGATACAATTCTTTATAAAACTTTTCATAATCTTCTTTGGTTAAATCGCTTGGCTTTTTAACCCAAATAGGATTGGTATTGTTGATAGATTTTTCTACCTCATCGTCTTTTTTCTTTTCTTCGGCAACATCGGTAAAGTAAATTGCTATTGGTAAAAATTTACAAAATTTTTCAAGTACCGACTTGATTTTATAAGCTTCTAAAAAATCTTTACTCTCTTCGTTAATATGTAAAATAATTTTTGTACCCCTTTGCTTTTTTTCTACTTCATACAATTCAAATTCTGGGCTACCATCGCAACTCCAATAAACTGTTGGTGCATCGGCATTGTGGCTTTGAGTTAATACCTCAACCTTTTCGGCAACCATAAATGCACTATAAAAACCTAAACCAAAATGGCCAATAATGTTGGCATCTTTATATTTAGTTAAAAACTCTTCGGCACCACTAAAAGCTACTTGGTTTAAGTATTTATCCACTTCTTCTTTACTCATACCCACACCCCTATCTTCAATGGTAATGGTTTTTTCCTTAGCGTCTAGCGTAACATCAATTCTTAGCTCACCAAGCTCTCCTTTTGCTTCACCAATGCTTGATAGGGTTTTTAACTTTTGTGTAGCATCGGTAGCATTACTAATCAACTCACGAATAAAAATATCGTGTTCACTATATAAAAACTTTTTAATAATGGGGAAAATGTTTTCTGTACTTACCCTAATTTGTCCTTTTTGCATAATTTGTTTATTGGTTAACTGGTTTAATTGTTAATTAGTCTATTGGTTAATTGGTTTACTAGTTAATTGGTTTTTAATGTAATAGCCTAAAAAATTTACTAAATAACTGTAAATCAAAAAACTGCTGATATATATTCTTGAGTACAAGAGTGCCCTGCAATAAGCAGGATTAAAACGACGCAACGGCAGTTAAATTTGTATTCCACAGCTGGTTTACTAAAAATTTACTTGCTAAACACAAATTTCAAACATAATACCAATGCCATTTTTGCTGACAGGATGTCAAATTTTTTAAGCAAAAAAGTTGTTTTATATTTACCGAGTATGTTTAAACAAGTATTATTTTTACTTATACTGTTGCATAGTTTTGTTATAATTTTTGCTCAAAAAAATGTTATTATCGACAGTATTGAAGCTTGTTTACAAAACTTTTCAACTCAAAACAACAAAACCCGTGTATTTGTACATACAGACAAATCTGTTTACAACACAAATGAACATATATGGTTTACTGCTTACCTATTTAACAACGATAGCATTTTACAACAACACAAAACCTTACATGTTATTTTAACCAACCAAGCAAACAAAAAAGTGCTGTTACAAGAAAAATTTGTAGTAACGAATGGTATTGCAAATGGTGCTTTATTACTACCCGATAGTTTAGAAAAAACCAACTATACTTTAATTGCCTATTCAAACATAAGTGAACAATACGGATCAAGTATTTTTAGCAAAAAAATTACAATAAAAAATCATAGCAAACAAGCCCTAAAATTAATATTACCACCTTATAATAGCAATTATACACACCCCGATACTTTACACAATAGTTATAGGTTAATTACTAAAGATGATAGGTTGTTAAAAAACCATAAAGTAAGTTACTCAATGCTTTTGGGCAACAAAGTTTTATACCAACAAAATACAATTACCGATTTTTCGGGTGATTTTATTGCAAAAATACCTGCAAGTATTTATGAACCTAATAGTAACATTTATGTTAATGTGATGCATGAAAAAAATAGTGTAGATTTTTTTGCACCATTTGAGTTAAATAAAAAAAACATACAAATACAGATGTTACCCGAAAGTGGGCATTTAATAGAAGGCCTTACAACCAATGTTGCCATTGATGTACGCTATGCAGATGGCAAAAAAGTAAACAATGTTGAATTAGCAATTTTAGCCGATACGGATACTATAAATATTGTTGCTGTAAAAAATGGTACAACTTACTTTCAAATGTTGCCAAACAAAAATCGCAAATACGGTATAGTTGTATTAAATAAAAACTATACCCCATTAAACTTTAGTTTTCCTAAAGTAGAAGAAAACGGGTATAATTTATTTGTATATGATGCACTGGCAAATGATAGTCTTGTAGTTAAAGTAGGCAGCACCTTACAAAAGGCGTTGTATTTAACGTTGCATAACAATAAAGAAATTTTTTACAGTGCTGGCATAAAAATGCAAAAAAATGAAGGCATAGTTAAAGTACCCATAACAGGTGCTACAAGAGGTTTTGCCACCTTAGTTTTGTACGATAGTTTGGGTAATGCAGTTGCTGAACGATCTGTATTTCCAAGCTTTCATAAAAAAATAAGAGCTATTATAACAACAGACTCGATTAATTACCAGAAACGAAGCAAAGTAAATGCAACTATTACTTTACAAAATGCAGATGGAACCCCAGCAGTAGGTTATTTTTCAATGGCAGCCGTATCTGCTACTAGATATGATAGCATTAACGAGGTTAATGTAGACGATTATTTTTTGAACAATTATTTTGATAAACAAAATGAATTACAGAACTTTTCATTTACCACTACTGCAAATGAAATGAATGCATATTTACTAACCAATGCTTATACCAAATATAATTGGCATGAAATTAAACATACCAATTTTGAACATACAAAATATGTTACAGATACTGTTGAAGGAACTGTATTACAAAATGGCAAAACAGTAAAAAAAGAAAAGCAAATTATTATATTAAACAAATCCATTAATGCCATTACACCCATACAAACTGATGTTACAGGAAAATTTTTGCTTGATGCAACTTTGCAATATACTGTGGCCGACAATAAAATTTTTTTAATGGTGGGTAATAATATCAATAATTTTTACTCTATGGACATTAAAGATAAATACCAAGCATTTAATAAAAATATTGCCGCAAGTACCTATCAACAAATACTGCCCACCTACTTAGAACAACTGGTAGATGATGCATCCTTAATTGCCAATACTACACTAGGCAATGTAACAGTAAAAAGTACCATAAAAGATGATGACACTTATGGGCCATTTTCTAGTAAAAATTGTAGGGATTGGGTTTGCCAGTACAATATTTTAAATTGTACCAATCATTCTTCAGGCACACGCCCTATTAACGGCTCTATGTATAGCTTTGAAGGAAAAAAAATTATTTATTTTGGCTGCAGTGCAGAAGAAGAAAAAAAATATATTCAGTTAAATGGCATTTACTATGCAAAAGAATATTTTAAGGCAGACTATGCAAAGTTTAACCCACCTGCACCAGAACCCTATTCAACTTTGGATTGGGAATATCTTGTAAAAACCGATAGTACTGGAAAAGTTAATGTTCCTTTTTATACCAATGATGTTACCGGCAAAATGATCATACACCTGCAAGGTATAAGCAGCAACGAACCCTTTAGTGGAAAACAATATTTTACGGTAAAAAAATAACAAAAAGTTTTATAAAATACTTATGACCAACGATAAAATAGCAGATAATTTTTCACTACTAGGTAAATTAATGGACATACACCGTGAAAATAGTTTTAAAGCTAAATCTTACAGTTCTGCTGCATTTACTATTGAAAAATTGCCCATGCAGCTTAGTAGTATTGAACAAAATAAAGTTTTTAGTTTAAGAGGTATTGGCGAATCGGTTGGGCAAAAAATTATAGAACAACTCAATTCCGGAAGATTAGCTGTTTTAGATGAATTCATTGTAAAAACGCCGAAAGGTGTTATTGAAATGATGCACATAAAAGGTATTGGCCCTAAAAAAATTGCTACCATTTGGCATGAAATGGAAATTGAAAGCTTGGGCGAATTATTGTATGCTTGTAACGAAAATAGGTTAACACTTTTTAAAGGCTTTGGCGAAAAAACACAACAAAGTGTAAAAGAAAATATTGAATTTTATTTGGGTACATTGGGCAGTTATTTGTACCAACAAATCGAAGGCTATGCAAATAATATACATATCAAATTAAATGAATTATTTGCCGATAATATTTTTTTAGTTACTGGTGCTTTTAGGCGACAACTAGAAATTATAGAGCAATTAGAATGGGTAACTTCAGTAGATGAAGAAACACTAATTCCTTTTTTTACAACGAATGGTTTTGAAATTGTAAAACAAGAAGATGGCTTTATTAGTTTTTGTGGTAAAGAAAATGTAACACTTGGCTTTTATTGTACCGATGATGCTTACTTGTATAATCAATTATTTGCCACAAGTTGCAGTGCTGATTTTTTACATGCTTGGATAGAGGAAACGGGTTGGGATGCAACCAATACTTACAACAGCGAAGAAGAAATTTTTGAAGATTGTAATTGCAATTTTATAGAGGCGTACTTACGTGAAGATGCTGCAGTTATTGATAAAGCATTAAAATCAACATTACCAACTGTAATTGCTACCACCGATATTAAAGGCATTATACATAGCCACAGCAATTGGAGCGATGGTGTTAATACCTTAGAAGAAATGGCCAATGCTTGTATATTAAATGGCTTTGAATATTTGGTAATTAGCGATCATAGTAAAACTGCATCTTATGCCCAAGGCTTACCTGTAGAAAAAGTGTTGGCACAACATCAATTAATAAATGAATTGAATAAAAAGTTGACTCCATTTAAAATATTTAAAAGTATTGAAAGTGATATTTTAGGAGATGGTAGTTTAGATTATGATACAAACATTTTACAACAATTTGATATAGTAATTGCATCGGTTCACAGCAACTTAAAAATGACTGAAGAAAAAGCCATGATGCGTTTATTGAACGCCATTAAAAACCCATTTACCAGTATTTTAGGGCATATGACGGGTAGGCTTTTATTAAGCCGAAATGGTTACCCTGTTAACTACAACACCATTATTGAAGCCTGTTTAAAGCACAATGTTGTACTTGAATTAAATGCCCACCCAAGAAGATTAGATATTGACTGGCGTTATATAAACAAGGCTGTAGAAAAAATTGTATTGATATCTATTAACCCCGATGCTCATGCTATTGAAGGTTATGCAGATTGTAAGTATGGTGTATTGGTTGCTCAAAAAGCTGGCTTAACCAAAGAGCAAAATTTAAGTAGTTACAGTTTACAACAGTTTGAAGAATTTGTAGCAATACAACAACAAAAAAGGGAAGCTTAAGCCTCCCTTTTTTTATCGCATTAAATACATTTTACCGTAGCCACCTTTAAAGTATTTGTCGAGTTTAATTTTATCGCCAAAAGAATCTTTGATATCAAATTTCTCCAAAGTATCTCCGTTGTTATTTGTAATTACCCTAAATAAATAAACACCATTACCCATTTTTTGGCCATACATATCGGTGCCATCCCATTTATAGTCTGTTACATTTCGGCCAATATGTAAAGGGCCTAATTCGTTCATATTAATTTCTTTTACTATTTTTCCGGTAACCGTCATTATTTGAATTCTAATGTTTGTTGGTAGTTTACTGCCAGTTAATGTAAACACAAAGGCGGTTGAACTGGTAAATGGATTAGGGTAATTAAACACTTCAGAAATCATGGGTTTATTAAGTACATTAAAAGTTACCCTGTAATCTTGTGTGCCACTATTGTTGCCACTTCTATCTTTCCCTTTTACAAATAATTCGTATTCGCCATCTTCCATTAACGAAGGTGTAAAATCTACTATGGCATTATTTAAACTACCACTAGAGGTTGCTGGTGTAAACCTCAAAGTATCGGAACCGTAATTGTATTTTCGAATGGTACCATTTGGTGATCTTAATTGAACATTTACACCTGCTGTATCATTTAAAAGCATAAACTTGGCTTCATCTTTTAAGTTTATTCTGATGGCTGGTTTGGCAGATACAATATCGCCATTTAATATATGTGTACCATCGAAAGTTACATCTACAATAGGATTAATATTATCATTGTTTACAAAGAAATTTTTGTACAAAAAATTATTGACCCTCGTTTGTTCAGCCTGTTCAAAATTTGGATTAACATCTATAAAAAGGGTGTTTTTACCTGCTAAATTATCTGTAGAAATAGAAGCCACAATGGTTGCTGTATCGCCAGGTATTAATGGTTTTTTTAATTTTTGTGTAACAATATTATTGGTTACAGCACCACTATTAGTAACCTGCATTTTTACGCTTATGCTATCGGTAAAAGTGGTTGTACTTATGTTTTTAAAAGCAACAGCAACATTTAACTTTTCGCCCAGTTCCAATGAATCTTTAAAAGCATACCTAATATTAGGGGCTATTGCACCCTCTGGAACCATATCAGCAATTAAATGCCAATATCGTAATTGATAAGGTGTTAAATTAACTGCATCTTTATTGCTCATTCTTAAAATTAAATAAGGATAAGTAGTGGCACTAATAGATGAAATATTGAAATCTTGTTGATTAAGGTTTAGGTTATTAAACAAAGTAACTTCAGTGCCATTTGTTGTTACTCCAACAATATTAATGGTAGCTGTATCGCCAGTAATATTTTGGTTGGTTGTACCTCTCCACTTTAATTGTTTCCATGCTTTTGCTGGGCCTAAAATAGGCGACGTGATGTAGCCCAACGTGTCTGTACCAGTTACCAATGCATCTAAATGAGCAACATCGTTTACATCGAAACCAAATTTCCACCTTGGGGTAAATAAAGTAGATGCATTTTTTCTAAACATGAATACCCAAGGTTTTGGGGTATTAAACTGATCTAAATTTGTAAACCCATTTGCAATTAATTTAGCATATAAAGTATTGTTTAAAGATCCATTAGGTACAGCATCTGCTTGCCAAATAGCAACAGGATTTGTATCGAATGGATCGTCTAAATTAACCCTTGCAATTGCAATTACACCATTTGGAATCCAATCAATAAAATCTCTCATTTTATTCCTATCGGCCAAAGTATTATAACCAAATTCGAAATTAAATTCTCTCCCCGCTTTATTACAACCTATAGGCACGTGGCTGCCCATAAATCCACCAATTACACCTGTTAAATTTACACCAGGATTAGCTTGGTTATAATAAGGTTTAAGTGTAACAGGATCAAATAACGACCATCTTACAGAATAACCCAAACAACCACTATTGATAATACCTAAACCATTTTTTAGAATTGAAAAATCTGCATCTTGATTGGTAAAAGGAAATACTCCTTGGGTTATACTAAAATTAACAGCTGTTGCACCAAAGTTCCATCTTCTGCTAAAACTATCTATCTTAATTCTATCGGTAGTACTTTTTAAATGTTGATATAAATGCGTTTGGGTGTACCCTTCGTCTGTACCATTTATGTACATAAAGTTGCTGGTATTCCAACGTATTAAACCTGTTTGTGGAACTGCTGCAACCCTCCAATAATATACAGTTGAATCGGTATAAATAATTTGAGGATCAAACTCAATTACCCCACCAATACTTGACAATGATTTAGTTATTTTAAAGAAAGAATTGAACAACTCTGTTGTATCCAACTCCATAATGTATTGCCTTGTTGGTGCAAATGGATTTGCAGTTGATGCAGTAAGTTTTAAATTATTTTTATTGATAATAGCATATTTATAAGGGAACACAGGTTTTACATCATCGTTAAAAATAAAGAAACACTTATTAATGGTGTTATTGCTTTCACTTAATTCGTTATACTGATTTAAGCTATCTAAAATTACAGTGATGCAATTATTTCCATTGTCTCTTAAGGGAGAAATTGGCACATCAATGCTTATAGAATCTGCATACCTCACAGATGGTCTTAAAAATTTTCTGTATAAGTATTCAACACTTCCATCTCCTCTTTGCCATTTGATGGTAACTTGTAAAGAATCGCCACCACCGCTTGCTCTAGAAGCTTGTGCTTTACCTAAATTGTAAATAACTGTTTTAACGGTAAACTTATCATCGGCTACCGAAAGTACAGATGGTGTTATGGTTACAGTTTGATCTTCCACTACATAATCTGGTTTATCGTGGGCATTAACTATAACAGCAGGATCTCCATGTAACAAAAATTGTTCGGCATGCATACGTGCAAAAAAATCGTTATTGGATAACGGAGCTAACGCATCGATCATATTTTTACCAATAAAATTTTTATACCCAGCAGCCCTTCCAATAGATTGATACAATGTGGTTGTATAACTATGCAAATACCCAGTTAATCCAAAGTGGGTACTTGCTACAACGCCAATGGCCCCTCTTTGATTGGCTAACACAAATTTTTCGGCAAATGAAGTTATGTTAGAAAGGCGTGATGTATCGAAGTCGAAAAAGTTACCAGCATTACAGCCATTTAATACAAACATGGGATATTTTCCTTGGTTGCTGTAATCTAATGGATTGTTTAAATTGTAATCTAATTGTGTTGCAGCACTGTGACCAAAATAAGTAAGTATAGACGCACCACTTTCAAAATTTCTTTTCATTCGTTCGATTTCATCGGGTGTAGCTTGAGTATAAAATCGTCTGGTTGAACCACCATAAAGCGTATCTGCAATTGTGATTTCATATTGATCTAAATAGTTAATCAGTAAAGGTTTTATAGATAAATCGTTGCTACCAGCAACATGCAAAATGTGCTTCATCCAAAGTTTGTTGGCTATGGTTTGTACATTGTTGGCTTGTTGAGCTTCAAATTCTTTTACTTTTTGTAAATAAATATTTACTTCGTTGCCATTAATTGCAGACAACCTGCCTACCATTAATAAGGGTAATGGGTTAATACCGTCGGATGCCAATAATACATCGGAAGCTGGCCAACCAAATGTGGGAATTAAATTTAATCTTTCAGCAAAAACACTCGACTCGTTGTACCTATATTCGTCGTAAGCAACCCCTTTACCTATTAAAAATAAATGTGTTGGGTTGGTAGAGAAAATTTGCTTTGCAAAGAGTACAAAATTTTTAACGCTTAAAGGATGTTTTTTAATGCCATAAGCAAACTGATCGGTTAGTTCATCTATGTCATAAACCTTTGCATTAAAACTACCCCCCAAATTAGAGGCTCTATATTGCCTATATAAATCCACAGATTGGTTGGTATTTAAACCCAACAACTTATTGGAAACAATTAAATAATTGGCTTGATTGGCAACCAAAGAAAAGTTGGTAAATGTTTTTGATGTTAGGTTACTTACAGTTTCAATGGCCGAATTATCTTGTGAAACTAAAATAAAGTTTCTTGAAATAGATGAAAAAGGCAAAGCAAATCTTAAAACTCCGCTCGATACAACTGCAACATACCTAACATTATTTGTAACATCATAAATTATGGGTATTGCAATACTATTAAAATTTGTAATTTCTAAATAAGTACCCGAAGGATTGGCACTTGCTGCTAACGAAAATGAAAAATTGGTTGAGTTAGCAAAATTAAACTGCCTTTCGTAGGTTAGTGATAAGTAGGCTACAGAAATTCTATTGGTATTATCGCCAGAAGATGTTGGTGTAATTTCTATTCGAAAATCGTTATTGCTATTTGTAATTAATGAACTAGCTACTGCTGAAGAAAATGTTGCTGAGTTTTGGTTATCCAATAACTGGCTACTTATAATATTACTATTATTTAATTTTACGGTAACGTTTCTTGATAAATAAGAAACACCACTTACAGCTAGTTTCAAAGTTGCTGTTGTGCTTGTATTTGCAGGAGATAAATTATTTGAAGAAATAGTGTATGGTGTTGAAGGAGCAATATCTCTTGTTCCCCAACCTTCACCAACATCGTAGGAAGATGACGTAACCCTTTCACCAGCATTTTGCCCAAGGCCTCTTGCAATTTGTTCTTTAAAATCGAACCGATGCGTATAAGTAAAAGTTGCCTGAGGTAATAAAGTGTTTCCAGCAACATTGTTGATGCCATTGTTATATCTTAAATTATTAGCTACACTATTATTAACAGTTAAAAAGAAAGCAGCTGTATCTGTTTGTAAACTAATTCGATCGTTTAATTGGTCGTTTTGGTTTCGATATAGTTTTTTATCTAGGACCCCATCGTTTTTTTCGCCCCAAAATTCTATAAAACCATTGGCTGGTAAAACTCCACTTGCTACACTAGTAAACAAAGGCACTTGTACCCCATTACGCCACAATTGAAAATTTTGTACTGGTGTAGTTGAAATATCTGCGGGTAAAGCAGATTGGTTAATTCTATATAAGCGAGTTACACCAACCTTAAACTTATAATATGATTTAGAATAATCGATCCATTCATTATTATAATTTTGTGCATTCGCATTTGTAAATGCACCCAACAACAATAAAAAAAATAACAACTTATGCATAATCAAATATTAAAAAATTTGATGACAATTATTTTAAAAATTTCTACTTGCTTTTTTTAACTAGATCAATTCTTAAACTAAAAATATGTGTATATAGTGGATTTGTTTGGTTGGCCAAATTTGTAAATCCATAATCAATACCTACATTTCCAAACTTAAACCCAGCCCCTAAGCTTGGTTGAAAAATCCATACTTTTTTTTGATTGGTGGTATCTCCATCGGCCAATGCTTGTTGAAAATTTGAGATGCCGGCCCTTAAAAAAACACTGTTATTTATATTGGCTTCTAGCCCAATGTTTGGATCTATACTTATTGGGTTTGTGCTAATAACGGTATTGCGTCGTCCATCAAAAGTAAAATGTAAGTTGGCTTCGGCTAGTAAGCTAAACTTTTCGTTAAACTTAAATGTTCTACCAATTGCACCTATTAATCTTGGGGCGGTAAGCTCTGTACTTTTTGTAGGAATATCATTATTGGTTAAATAGAGTACTTCTTTTTCTCTATCGTTAAACGAAAACGACCAAGCGTTAAAGGTTGTAGTTGCATCTCTTAAGGTTAAACCGTATAACCATTTATTTTTTCTAATTTGTATACCCACATCTAACCCAAAACCCCAAGCTTTTGCAAAACTACCCACCGAACGATGAATAATTTTAGCATTACCACCGTAGCTAATTAACAAATTATCTTTCTTTTTGGCAATTTGTGCATAGCTCAATAAAACTGCATAATCAGCAGATGAAAAGCTAGTAATATTATTGTAATTAGCCGATCCATCAGGTTCAATTAAAAAGAGGGTGTTGGGTATATCGTCAACGGCAAAGCGTAAGAAACTAATTGCTAAAGTTCTATTGCCATTTTTTGATGGTAATGCCAATGCTGCAAAATCGTATTTACCAATACCAGCAAAATACTCAGCATGCATTACTGATAAACTAGGGTTATCTTTTATATGAACCAACCCTGCTGGATTCCAGTAGCCTGCAGTTGCATCCATACTACTAGCAACTTGGGCACCACCCATACCTAAACCTCTTGCACCTGCACCAATATTTAGAAACTCGTTAGAGTACTTTCTAAACTGTGCTTTACTTGAAAAAGTGCATAAAACAAACAGTACAAAAAAATAAAATTTTAAACCAACTCTCATTAAATAATTTTTGTTTTTCAAGAATGCTACTTGTTTTTGCTAACCAATAATAGGTTCATCAATAGATGATATAAATAAGTAAAATGCTGCGTGTAAAGATGGTTAATACGATTACTGAGGTATAAAATGAAATAATGCAGCTAAATTAAGAAAAAAAAGTATAAATAAATAAAAAAGTCAGTTCTAATTGAACTGACTTTTTTATTTATTTGAAAGAATTATTGCTTTTGAATATTCTGGGTTTCGATTGTTGAACCATTATCTATTTTTACTAGATAATTTCCAGCTGCAAAAGCCTCCATATTTATTTGTGTGTTTACAGCAAACTGTTTCGTAACCAATAACTGCCCAACATTGTTGTAGAGCCAAACGGTGTTTATTTTACTATCGGTTTTGTTAACAACAATTTGCAATTGATTTACCACAGGATTTGGATAAATATTTAGAGAAATACCTTTAGTAAAATTGATTAATCTAACAAGCGAATAGGTGTAACTACCATCTTTATTCAACATTTTTAAGCGATAATAATTTTTACCAGCAACCGGGTTTAAATGGCGATAACTATAAGTTAAATTTCCAGAAATATTTCTAGCAAAAACACTACCTATGGTGTTAAACAATTGAGCATTAATGCTATGTTCCACTTGGTATTGTTGCATATTTATTTCTTCTGTTACACTCCAACTAGCTTCAACCGATGTGCCCATTGGTTTGGCACTAAAGTTTAATAAAGTAACGGGTACAATTCTGTTGTTTTTTAGGTACACGTATTTGTACATAAAATTATTAAACAAAAACTGTTCGGTTTGTACTCCCCCATCATTTATTACCAGGTATAAGTTATAATTATCATCGGGTAAAGTACCAATATTTAATGCAAAATTTACATTAATGGTATCGCCCATATTTAATGGTTTGCTTTTGGGCAAATTATAAGTATAACTATTGCCTAAACGTAAATTTTGCAACACTACTTTTACCGTTAAGCTATCAAAATTTACTTTACTTACGTTTTTAAATGCAATACCGCCTTTTAAAGTATCGCTTGGCATACTAGTAGCAATACCAGCAGAATCTGGAATATTAAAATATAAATTAGGGGCAATAGCACCTTCGGCAGCTGCACTATATTCTACACTCCAATTATTTAATTGATAAGCTTTTGCAGTAATGGAATCTTGATTTTTCATGCTCAATCTTATATAAGGATATTGAGCAACAGAAATACTGCTAATATTGAAGCTGGTTTGTAAGGTATCAATGGTAAACAACCTTGTTTCTGTTCCATTTGGAGCTATACCAATAACATTCATCGATGCAAAATTATTGCCACTACCCTTTCCATTCCATTTAACAGTTTGCCAAGCTTTTGAAGGACCAAATTTTGGAGAAGTAATGTAGCCTAAAGTATCTTTAGCATCAAAATCAACACTCATAATTACTCTATCGTATAAACCATCACTAAATTTATATTTTGGTGCAAATCTTGTGCTATCATTCTTTTTAAAAATGATACCAAAGGTTCTAGCTCTATTAAAAGAGTCGATTGGTAATCCTTGTTTTTTAAGAAAATGATACAATGAGTTATTCGAACCATAAATGGTTGTATCTGCAGCCCATTCATCTGCCCAAACTGTATCTCCATCATATACAAGTCTTACAGCAACGAGCATTCCATTTGGAATTGAATCTAACAACTTTTTTGCACTATTTCTATCAGAGCTAGTTAAATATTGGTATTCATAATTGTACTTTCTGTTTGGTGCACACGAAGTGGCGTCAATATCAGTTAAATTTAACCAAGGTTTAAAAGTTAAAGTATCGAATACATTAATAAGTACCGAACTACCCTTACATGCACTTGCAATAATTGCGGAACCATTTACCTGAATACTAAATTGGTTATCCTCGGTACCACTGTATGGGTAAATTGAATGAACCATAAACAAGTTATTGGGCTTATTTTTAAATTCAAATTTCCTTGTAGAAGAATCTAATGAAATACTATTTAATGCACTTTCTGTGTGCTGGTAAAAATGTTTTTGTTCAAAACCAACACTGCCCGAATTTTTGTAAGTAAATGAGGATACATTCCAAAATACACTAGATCCTTGAACAGCAACACGCCAGTAATAGGTGGTATTATTTTGTAGAGTAAGCCCATTGTCGAACTCAATTAACCCCCCAACAGATGTTTTATTTTGTGTATATTTTAAGGGTGAATTAAATAAGGCAGTTGTATCTACTTCTACCAAATACGTTTTGCTTGTTGCAAATGGGTTAGCAGTAGATGCACTTAATTTAAATGTAGGATTGGTAACAATTGAAAAATTGTAGGGATATACTGGTATCAATTCATCTTCACTAATATGTACGTTAACACTTGCACTGTTATTCGAATTGGTTATTTCATCTATGCTATTACCATCATCAATAAATGCTGTAATAATATTTATGCCTTTATCTCTATTAGCAACAATTGGCAATGCTACAGTTACAGAATCGATAGCTGCAATTGATGCAAACTTTTTTACTATAACATTTACAACCGAACCATTGGGGAATTGTCGGGTTAATTTAAAACTAACCGAATCAGTTCCTTTTTTACCGATATTAAATAGTTTAATTTTTACAAAAAAAGAATCTTTTGCTGTTGAAATAAAATTTGGCGAAACCGAAATTTTATCGGCTTCAACAGCATAATCTGGCTTTGCAAAAGAATTCATTTTTAAAGCTGGGTCTCCGTGAAAAGCATATTGTTCTGCATGAAATCTGGCAAAAAAATCATTTCCGCCAACAACATCTAAAATATTGCCAATGCCAGTTTTTATGGCCTCCCCATACGATTTGTTATAATCGGTTGTGCTTAACGATTTGTAAATTTTAGTTGTAAAGGAATCAAGGTAATTTACAACACCATAATTGGTAGTTGCCAAATATGCAATAGCCCCCCTTTGTGGTGCCAATACAAACTTTTCTGATAATGTTGATTTTAAGCTTAACCGTTGGCTTTCATATAAAAACATGTTACCAGCATCGCATCCATTAACTATAAAAACAGGATACTTGTATTGGTTGTTATAGGCATTGGGATTGTCTAAATTAAAATCCAAACTTGTTGATGAGGAGTGCCCAAAATAAGTAATTAAAGATGCTCCGCTTTCGTAAGTTTGTTTAAAGTCTTTTAAAGATTGAGTGTAAGACGAAGGGTTTGCAATTTTGTCGAAACTACTTACCAATCCACCGAATAAAGTATCTTGGATTATTCCTTTATACTTCGACATGTGGCCTTCTAATGTAGTAGCTATTGTATAATCATTTGCTCCTACAATTTGTAAAACATTTTTCATCCATGCCTTATCATTTGTTGCAGAAGATGGGCTTTGTTGTAAAGAATCGTATTGTTTTACTTTTAACAAGTAATCGCCAACTTCTTGTGCAGAAACTGCACTTAACCTTCCAATGGGTGTTAAAGGAGTTGCATTTTCGTTATTCCCAGCACTCAATAAATTATCTGATGCAGGATGGCCCCAAGTAGGAACTAAATTTTGAAACTCAATATCTACAGCAGTTTCATTGCTTTTAAAATCAATATAATTTAATCCTTTACCAATAATAAAAGCAAATTTTGGTGCCTCAACAAAAACGCTTCGTGCAAACCTTAAAAAATTTCTTATAGATAATGGATGTTTATTAATGCCATATGCAAACTGATCGGTAAGCTCATTAATATCTATAATTTTTGTGTTGAAACTACCACCCTTTGCACTGTTTCTATAATCTTGATACTGTTGTATATAATTATTTGCCCCTGAACCATAAATTAAAGGATTGGTGATGATTAAATAATTTCCTTGAGCAACCACTTGATTATAATTGGTAAAATTTCTTTGAGAGAAAGATGGAACTAATAATGCATTGGCAGCATTATCGTTTACTAAAACTAAGTTAGAAACAGTAGTTGATGGTTCAACCAAAAAACGAATGGTATCTACCACAGCCATATTGGCAACATACCTTTTATTATTCGTTAAATCATATAAAATTGGAGGTTGCCCACCAGAATTAAAGTTATAGAATTTTAGAAAATGCCAATTAGCACTTGCGGGTAATACCATTTCTAAACTGGTTAAATTATCACCATCTAAAGACCTCGGATAAACCAATTCATTTTTAACCAATCTAAATTCATCGCAATTTACTGGGCTTTGATTAATATGTTGCAAACTAGCAGTACCGCTAGCTATTTTACTTACTGGTATACCAAACTCTTCAATTTTAGCATCAAAAAAATAATCCATTTGATAGTTACTAACAGTATCGCCATTTAGTCGAACTAAAATAGATCTTGGGTTATTTGCACTTCCTACCGAATTTACCCTTAAAGTCATAGGCGGACCTGCTAAATAGGGCTTTAAATTATTTACTGTTGTTGTAAATGAAACCTGCCCACAAGCACTTCCAATAGGCCTAATTTGTCTGGTCGAATAGCCCTCGCCTCTGTCGTATGATGATGAATACAATGGTAAAGCAGCTTGTGCCGCAAAACCCAAATGTCTTCTTTGTCGTAGTGAATTAACTACTGTATTCATAAAATACATAGTAGGTTCAATAGTTGCAGATGCAGCATTATTGGGCGTATTAACCAATCTTTTATTCGTAGAAGTTGAGTTGTTGGTTAAAAAATAGGTACCAGCATCTTCTTGCATACTCCAAGTATCAGATAATTGGAAATCTGGGTTTCGGTATAAATCGTTATCTAATTTTCCGTCATTAATTTCTCCCCAAAATTCTATGTAGTCTGTGGCAGAAAGAATGCCTGATGCAACAGAAGTATAAATTGGAACTTCGACCCCATTTCTAAATAATTGAAAATTTTGTGCCAGTACCGAACCCAAACCATTAGCTACCAAAACTGGCTGCATAATTTTAACCAATCTCTTTCTATTTGGGGTTTGTGTAACTGTATTAGTGCCAAAATGCACTTTAAATTTATAATAGGTTTTTGAATAATCAATCCACTCATTTCTTAATGGTTGACTAAAAGCTGAGCCGCCAATTAAACCAAATAAGAAAACCATCAATAATTTGTTCATAAAAAATCTATTTAAAAACCCATTTTCTGCTTTAAAAATTAAAAGGGATTCCATTCCTCTATGACTATTTTTAAAAGGTTTTGGCTGCCTACATACAAAATTGAAGCAATAAAATTAAAAAATATCCAAAACTTAGGGTGTTAACGAAAATTAGGCGAAAAAATTATGCAGTTCGTCCAATTTTGGGAAAAAACTTGCACTACTTATCCTTTACATTTGTCAAAATTTTTTTTATAAGCCATGAATTTGATACAAGAATTAAGTTGGAGAGGTATGATTGCCGATATTATGCCAGGCACTGAGGAGCAGTTATCTAAAGAAATGACAACTGGTTATGTGGGTTTTGACCCCACTGCCGACAGCTTACATATTGGAAGTTTAGTGCCAATATTATTATTGGTTCACTTACAAAAAGCTGGGCATAAACCTGTTGCTTTAGTAGGTGGTGCCACTGGCATGGTTGGTGACCCTAGTGGTAAAAGTGCCGAGAGAAATTTACTAGATGAAGCTACACTTGCTAAAAACGTTGCTGGCATAAAAGCACAGTTAGAAAAGTTTTTAGACTTTGATGCTTCAAAACCAAATGCTGCTTTAATGACCAATAATTATGATTGGTTTAAAACAATTTCGTTTATTGATTTTTTAAGAGATACCGGCAAGCATATTACTGTTAATTACATGATGGCAAAAGATAGTGTAAAGAAAAGAATTGATGGAGATACTGGTATTAGCTACACGGAGTTTGCCTACCAATTAATGCAGGGCTACGATTTTTATTGGTTATATAATAACTTAAACTGTAAGCTACAATTTGGGGGAAGTGATCAGTGGGGAAATATGACAACTGGAACAGAATTAATTAGAAGAAAAAGTGCTGGCGAAGCTTTTGTGTTTACATGCCCATTAATTACAAAGGCCGATGGAGGAAAGTTTGGAAAAACAGAAAGCGGAAATATTTGGTTAGATGCCAACAGAACAAGCCCTTATGAGTTTTATCAGTTTTGGTTAAATGCAAGTGATGCAGATGCTGAAAAATGGATAAAAATTTTTACTTTTTTAGATGAATTATTCATAAATAAAGTAATTGTTGATCATACAACAAATCCTGCAGCAAGGCTATTACAAAAAACATTAGCAAAAGAAATAACCGTATTTGTGCATGGTTTAGATGAATACAATAAAGCCATAGAAACCACAGCAAAGTTGTTTGCCAATACAAATGCACCAGCAGAAAATTTAAGTATTGATGATTTAGAAAATATGGATGGAGTGCAAAAAATCGAATTTGATAAAAGTAAATTAAATGCAGGAATTGATATCGTTTCATTCTTAACTGAAACAACTATTTTTCCGAGTAAAGGAGAAGCAAAAAAAATGGTTTTAGGTGGCGGAATAAGTATTAATAGAAATAAAGTTGATAGCTTACAATACAGCATTGACAGTATATTGCTGTTGCACAACACGTATATTTTGGCTCAAAAAGGGAAGAAAAATTATTACTTGATAATTTGCCACTGAGACTCTGAAACACAGAAATTTTATGGAAAAAAAACATTTTGATTCAGCTCAATATCCATTACAAAATGAAACTGATTTAATTATTGGAATAGGATAGAAATTCATAAAATTCTCGGTGCTGGCTTTCTTGAGATTGTTTATAAAGATGCTTTTGAGCATGAATTAAGAAGGAAAGATTATTTTTATGAACGAGAACGGGAATACCAAATTCGTTATAAAGAGATTATTCTACCTCACAAATTTTATGCTGACTTTGTAGTTTTTGACAAGGTAATTCTTATAAAAGAAAAGATGGTGGCCTTGCAGAAGAAGATCTAGCCCAAACAATTAACTATTTAAAAGTATCTGATTGTAAGGTTGGATTAATCTTAAATTTTGGCAAATTGAAATTAGAGATCAAACGAGTGGTTTTCTAATCCTTAATTTAATCTGTGTTTCAGTGCTTTTGTGGCAAACTCAAATTATGCAAAACGTATACTTTATTCCAGGTTTAGGAGCAGATAAAAGGGCATATTCTTTTTTAGATCTATCATTTTGTAACCCAATTTTTATTGATTGGATAGAGCCATTGCCCAATGAGGGATTGCAAAACTATGCTATGCGTTTATTAACCCAAATCAAAGAACAAAACGCAACAATTGTTGGTCTGTCCTTTGGTGGAATGTTAGCTACAGAAATGGCAAAACATAACCCTTATTTAAAGGTTATTATTGTTTCTAGTAATAAAGTTTGTACCGAGTTTCCAAAATTTTTAAAGCTGGGCAAATATGTGCCTGTATACAAATGGGTACCCAATAAAGCCATTAAAAAATTTGGGTTGCTTTTTAGCAAAATTTTGGGTTCTAAGGGCTCAAAACAAAAAGCTGTGCAACAAGAAATAATTAAAGACACGGACCCCCAATTTACAAAATGGGCAATTAGTGCTATTATGCATTGGCAAAATACTACCCTACCAAACAACCTTGTTCATATACATGGTACCGCAGATAAATTATTACCCTATTATTTGGTACAAGCAGATTACACTATTAAAGCAGGAGAACATTTAATGGTAATGGATAAAGCTGAAGAAGTTTCTGATATTCTAAAGCAATTGATTGAAGAAAATTGATCATACCATTTTTGAAATTATCATTTTACATTTTTAATTACATTCCACATAGCATTGGCTACAAACACATTACCATTGGGATTTAAATGTACTCCATCGGTGGTTAAAATGCCTCGATCTTTATTTTCAGGATTATTCGAAAAATTATATTCAATGAAAAGCTGACGTAAATCAACTAACGGCAACTGATATTCTGCAGCTAGCTTTTTGATTACATTGCTATATCTGTTTAAATCACCATCTTGAGAATTGGTAAACTCTTTTCGTTCGCCAATTACAGCTGGTGTGCATAACACAACTTTACTTGCACTGTATTGTAGCTTTCGAATAATGGCTCTATAAAATTTTTCAAATTTATCCTCATCAGTTCCTGTGCCTTTGGTGGATTTATGCCAAACATCGTTTACACCAATATAAATAACTGTAATATCTGGTGCTTTACTTAAAACATCTTCATCTATTCGTAAATACAAATCATACACTTTGTTTCCGCTAATTCCTGCACCTACCAACTCAAATTGAGTATCGGTATTTTCTTGTTTAATAATAGAATCTATTTTGGTTATGTAACCACCAACTTTTGCACCTTGTTCTGTAATAGAATCCCCAAAAAAAATAATTTTCTTTTTTTTACCTACTCTTGTAAATGCCATCAATAACATACTGGCAACAAAAAGAACAACTAAAACAATTTTTGTAGTCATGGCAAAATAATTTTTAATTACTAATTACTAATTTTTAATTTAAAAGATGCGGTCTTTCTCTAAAAACCTTCCAAACAAATTCGCCAAACAAAGTATTAGCCCAAGCAAACCATTTACGTGTATAATTGGTTGCATCATCTTTATGAAAGCTTTCATGCATGAAACCAGTGCCTGCCTGTGTTTGTTGCAACATGTTTAAACACTTTTTTATTTCAGTATCGTCATTGCTGGTTAGGCCTCTCATAATAATGCTCATTGGCCAAATCATATCCATTCCACAGTGTGGGCCACCCACGCCTTTTCCTGCTTTGCCAGAAAAATAGAACGGATTTTCATCAGATAAAATCATTTTTCTTGTTTGGGCATATACTTGCTCATCAATCACATTTTTACATAAATATTTCATCGATAATAACGATGGCACATTAGCATCATCCATGAGAAGAAAACTTCCAAAACCATTCACTTCAAAAGCGTACACTTTTCCGAAGGCTCTATGGTCGATAATTCCTTCTTGTTTTATTAAATGTTTTAAAGGTTCCCAAAGTTTTAATGCTTGATGATAGAGTGTAGTAAAAGAATCTTTGTCGTTTGTGAAATTGTATTTTGATTTCGTAATCGCAATGATTTGTTCTAAAGCATTAACCGCAAAAATGTTGCTTGGAATCAAATAAGGAAAAACAGTGGCATCATCACTTGGTCTAAACATCGAACAAATCAAGCCATTTGGTTTTACAGGATATCCATAACCACCCAATGGTACACCATCTGTTGCCCAAGCTGTGGTTCTCTGAAAATGGTAAGGCCCTTTGCCATCCAATCTTTGCTGCTCTTTAAAAGTTTGTATAATCAGCTTCATGGCTTTTACCCATTGTTCATCAAATACAGAAGCATCACCAGTTTCTTTCCAGTAACCATAACTTAAACGAATAGGGTAACAAAGGCTATCAATTTCCCATTTCCGCTCATGAATACCCGGTTTCATATCTGTTAAGTCATCCTTCCACTCACTAATTTTTTGGGGATCCTTATAAAATGCATTAGCGTAGGGATCTAACAAAATACATTTTACCTGTCGGTTAATTACCCCTTTAATTAACTGCTGTAAATTTTTATCTTTTTTACATAACGGTAAATAAGGCCAAACCTGTGCCGATGAATCTCTCAACCACATGGCATCAATATCTCCAGTAATTACATAGGTATCTGGTTGGCCATCAATCATTTCAAAATCAACTGTAGTATCCAAAGTATTGGGAAAACAGTTTTCGAACATCCAGGCAATTTCTTTATTGCCAATTTTGTTTTTAATTTCTGTTATTAAATCTTCGATTGCTTGGCTTTTAAACTTACGTTGAGCTTCATTAATACGTACCACTGGAAAAGTAGTTTCGATATTGCCAAAAGCATAGATGGATTGCATGAAGATTTACAGTTTGAATATGTAAGAAGTTTTGAAATGTTGCAATAATAAAATTTACTTTTAATAATAATTTTCTTTTATGAATCGTAAAGAATTTTTACAACAAACAACCCTTGCATCTGCAGGATTATTATTTAGTAACAATGGCTTTGCAAATAATGAATTTAGTTTTCCAATAGTTCGACTTGAAGAAGCTAAACGTAAGTTTAAAAGCCAAGCAATCGAAGATATAATAACAGAAATTAAAAACAAAATTGGCAATAAAGAAATTGCCTGGATGTTCGAAAACTGTTTTCCCAATACTTTGGATACTACAGTTGATTTTGAAA
>JANOZK010000022.1:0-31254 GCA_031429335.1 Chitinophagaceae bacterium
GGTGGTGGTAAATAACTTAAGACAACAGGAATAAATATTAATGAGATTACAAATAAAGCCATAATGTTTATACCAGCCACGGCACCAAACTCTTTTAACAACTCGCTTCGGGTTAAAGCAAATACTGCAAACCCAATGGCGGCAGCAATATTGCAGAATAAGGTTACAATGCCCATACGCCCAACCATGGTAATTAATGCTTTGTTTTTATCGGCCACCTCTTTATAAGCTGTATGGTATTTGTTTAAAAAATAAATACAATTTGGCACCCCAATTACCACTACCAATGGTGGTATTAAAGCGGTAAGTAAGGTTATTTTATAACCAAATAATACCACTGTACCAAGACTACAAATTACGCCTGCCACAACAACAAACAAACTAATTGCTGTAGCACTAACCGAACGAAAAAATAACATTAGTGTAATGGCCGATAATAAAATAGAGCCTATTAAAAACCAATTCATTTCGGCTTTAATTTTATTGCCAATAGTGGTTCTAATATAGGGCAAGCCACTTGTATGTAATTTAATATTGGTTGCTTTTTCGTATTGGGCAGCCATTGCCATTACATCGTTAATTAGTTTGGTACGGCCTTTACTATTTACAATACTTTTATTTAATACCGCACCAATTACATAAGCATTTGTAGTTGGGTTATAAAAAATTGATTGATAAAATGGTAAACTTTGAAAAAGGTTTTTTGAACTATCTAATTGTTGCTGACTTGTATAATTGGGTTGAAATATTTTTGCAGTAATTAAATTATCGCCCAACGAATCTTTTATTAAGGTAACGGCTTCTGGCACACCCAATACATTTATTACGCCATTAATGCTCATTAAATTTTTATAGAATAAAGCTGTTTCATTAAATATAGCAGTGGTAAAAAAATCTTTACTTTCTATACCAAATACCAAGGTATTACCATCGCTACTAAATTTTTTTAAAAAGGCTTGATAGTCTTGATACTTTGGATTATCGGTAGGTATGGCTCTTGTAAATTCGTAACTTAACTCCACCTTAGAGGCTTTATACCCCATAAAGCCAATGGCAATTAATAGTGTAATTAATAAAACTAATCTGTACTTTAAAATAAATTGACCAAGCTTAAACCACATAATCTACCAATTAAAAGTTAAGTTGCTAAAATGGCTGCAAAGAAATGAATATTAGCCTAAAGTTGTTTACACATTTGGTTAATGGAAGAATAACATTTTTTTGAAGATGCGTATTACCACTGCTTAGCTTAACCCTGATTGAAGTGGAAAGCCCTGAGTGAAACCCCAACATCGGCTGAAAGCCCTGTTGGCGGTTAAACGAAGGCTTGAAACAAAAAGCAGGAATTTACAGCTACATAGTGAGGTGAACGATGCTGTTTACAATTTTTACTATTTAATAGCTTTAATAGGTAAAAAAGTGGCTTAAACCCTAAAAAAAGTGGTAATTAGGCAATAAAAAGTAGTAATTGTTAGTTATTATAGTCCGCCATTAAAAATCCAATATCCTATGCGGTTTATATTACTTTCGATAGTACTTGTACTATTTATGCAAATAAGTGTTGCACAATCATTAAAAAGCAACAAAAACTTTACTGTTGCTGTACCAAAAGATGCAGCTGATGCCCCAATGCTAATTACCATTACCGACTCTTTATATGATAATTTAGGTTTACAAGAGGCTGGTTTAGATCGTGAAATTTTTTATCAAGCCTATAAAGGTTATTTGTATTTAATTAGCAAGAATAAATTACACAATACTGATGTGTTAACTATTGTTGATTACAGCCAGAGCTGCAACAACAAACGACTTTATGTAATAGATGTTACCAATTTACAGTTATTGTACAATACCTATGTTGCACATGGTAAAAACAGTGGTTTTGAGTTTGCCAATAGTTTTTCGAACGAAAAAGATAGCAATAAAAGTAGTATTGGTTTTTTAGTTACCGGAGAAGTATATTATGGTAATTATGGAACTGCTTTACGATTAGATGGTGTGGAAAATGGCATTAACAATAATGTAAGAAATAGAGATATTGTTTTTCATGGTAGCAATTTTGTAAACGAAAAAAGAATTGCCCAAAATGGACGAATTGTAAGAAGTTTAGGCTGCCCAGCCGTGTCTAATAAAGATCATGTAGCTATTATTAATGCAATAAAAAATGCCAGTTGTTTTTTTATTTATCATTCTACAAGAAGCTATGCAAAACATTCGAAAATTATTAATGCAAAGTTTTATGGTGTTGCCTCAACTAGTAATAGTACAAGTGTTAATGAGGAGACGAGTGTTACCAGTTTAAAGTAACTTTTCGAAGCACTGGTTTGTGTAAAATAAACTTTCTATTTTTCTAGAACAATTATTTCTTATAAAAATTACATGACTATCCAATAGGCTGCTAATTGGCAAACGCAACCCACTAATAATCCAATATACATTTCTTTGTTGGTATGGCTACCAGCAACAAACCTACTACTTGCTACTAACCCTGTAATAATGGTTGCTATACTTATTGGCAAGCCTAAATTGGTTTTATAGTAAATTGAAAATAAAATTAATGCTGTTAATGCACCACCCATAGCCATGCCATGTAAACTTATTTTCATGTAGTTGTTTATTACAACACCAATGGATGTTGAAATAAAAATACCAAAGAAAAAAAACTTTAAAACTTCGGGCTGATCTTTAAAGTTCTTGCTTAAATAAAACATCCACCAATAAAAGAACATAGAAACAAAAAAAGGTATAATGCGTTCTTTTTGCGTACGCAAATAAATATTATCGATAAATTTTAAACGCCATAATAAAAACACAGCAAATGCCGGAAAAAAAGCGGTCATCCAAAAAATACTGAATACCCTTAAGGCCAAAACATTACTTTCTATACCTGGAAATTCGTAAGCAAAATAGCTAATTAAAAACCAGAAAATATAAGTTGGTATAAATAATGGATGAAAAATATAAGACACCAGTTTTGCAAAAAAAATGGATATTTTACTGTGCTGAATTGGAATTGTATTTGTCATTAAATAGGTGTGTGCTTTGTACTTATAATTTTAAAATTATTTTATAGTTCCTTCCGTAACCTTGCAACCGGAATATTTAATTGTTCTCTATATTTAGCAACCGTTCGTCGGGCAATATTATAGCCTTTTTCGTTTAACATATCGGTTAAGGTTTCATCAGCCAATGGCTTGTGTTTGTCTTCTTCTTCGATGATGTTACTTAGTATTTTTTTTACTTCTCTGGTACTTACTTCCTCGCCACTATCGGTACTTAAACTTTCGCTAAAGAAAAATTTAAGTCGGTAGGTTCCAAATTCGGTTTGTACAAATTTGCTATTGGCAACTCGGCTTACTGTACTAATATCTTGCCTAGTTACCTCTGCAATATCTTTTAAAATCATTGGATTCATTTCTGTTTCATCTCCTGTAAGAAAAAATGGTTCTTGGTGTTTCATTATGGCATGCATGGTATTGTACAATGTTGCTTGCCTTTGTTGTATCATTTCTATAAACCATTTAGCACTGTCTATTTTTTGTTTAATAAACATTACTGCTTCTTTTTGTTGTTTATCTTTTTTACTGCCCCGGTCATAATCTTTTAGCATATCTCTATAACCTTCGCTAATACGTAAATCTGGTGCATTTTTACCATTTAAAGTAAGTTCTAAAATGCCTGCATTATTTAAAATAAAAAAGTCGGGAATAATATAACTCTCTGCCTTATTTACCTCTCCAATATTTGCTCCTGGTTTAGGATTTAGTTTAATTATTTGGGTAATTACTTCTTTTAAATCTTCATCGGTTAGGTTTAAACCTCTTTGTATTTTTTCGTAGTGTTTTTTGGTAAATTCTTCAAAGTATTTGGTTAAAACTTTTATGGCCAATTCTACGCCAATTCCTTCGCTAATTTTGCGTTGTAACTGTAACAATAAACATTCTTGTAAATCTTTTGCACCAATACCAGCAGGATCAAACTGTTGAATTAATTTAATAATAGTGGCTAATTCCCTTTCGTTGGTAATTACATTTTGCCTAAAGGCTAAATCATCTACTATGCTACTTAGTTCTCTTCTTAAATACCCATCATCGTCTAGGCTACCAATAACTTGTTCTGCAACTTTATACCTGCGTTCATCTAGGTTTAGCATTCCCAATTGGTTATTGAGTAATTCATAAAAACTCACTTCGTTTTTTATGGGCAACACTTTACCATCGTCTATTTCTGGATAATTTTCATCCTTTAATCTATAGTCGCCAACTTCATCATCGCCATCTTGTACATACTCGGTTATATCAATGTTTTCATATTCATCTTCACTGCCATCGAGTGGTTCATCTTCATTAGATTCGAATTCGTCTTTAATTTCATCTTTGTATTCGTCGTCCATGCCTTCATCGCCTTGTTCAAGTGCTGGATTTTCTTCTAATTCTTCTTTTATACGCTCTTCTAAATTGGCAGTAGGTACTTGCAGCAACTTCATTAACTGAATTTGCTGGGGCGATAATTTTTGTAAAAGCTTTTGTTGTAAAGACTGACTTAAACTCATTAAAAACAATTTTGAGTTTCAAATAACTAGTTTGAAACTTTTCGCTGTAAATTTACGTGCAAACTAAAGTAAGATTACATTGAAAATTATTTGTTTATTTATTTTTTTCTCTTTATGCATTATTTATGAAGTAAATGCTCAAGCCTTAAGTAATTTGCAGGTAAAGCCTATGTATAAAGTTGATACTTTGGTAAATGTGCCCCCTAAAATTTTTATTATTTCTGCAGATTACTATACAAAAAATTTGGGTTTTATTTGTAAGCAAGAGTTTAAATTAGAAAAGAAATCCAAAATTCCATTTAGGTTTAGGTTGGGTAGCTTAGCCTACGCCAATATGCTAGAAGGAAAAAAATATTGATGCGAAATTTGGGAATGTGGTATTATTTCCAAACAGACTCTACACCAGTGTACCCTTTAATTAAAAAATTATTTTTTCTATTGCTATTGGTTGCATAATTACCCCTTTTAGTATAAATGGCGATGGAGCCACCGCCACTTGAACCAGGGCCTTCCATGGGGTCGAAAATTTTTATCATTGCTACATCGTTTGGGTTAACAAAAATTGGATCAGATGCACCCATTCTAAACTCATCTAAATATACTTCAACTCTACTTCCTCTTCTTGTAATATCATACCCACCCTCATCATTATTTTTTATTTGCATACCCGGCACTCTACCACTTAGAAACATAAATACATCTGTTGCATTGGCTAAATCGTTACCATCTAAACCATCAAAAATTCTGCCTCCTGTAAATAAGCCTGTTGCATATTCCTCATCAAATTTTTCAATATTTTTTTTTCTGGTAGACTTAACGACAACTTCATCTAAAGTAAATTCTCCTTTAAAACTCTTTTCGTTTAATTTGTAAGGTTTAATGGTATCGGCAGGTATAAATGTTGGATTACCCACCGTAACAAAATCGGTATAAGTAGTAACTGCCGTAAATGAAGAGTCTAAAGGTGTTTCGATGCTAATAAACAAATCATTTTTCTTTTTGCTTAATTCAGAAAAAATAAAATTAGCAGTGTCTTTAAAAGCAATTTTACCTACCAAGAAATTGCCATTTTCATCGGGTAGTAAGGTATTTATATAACTATCTTTTGATTTATCTAACATTAGCATTAATAAGCCTTTGTTATTTTTTTTGTAGTCTTTAATTTTCCCTTTTATAGAGAAGAAACTGGGTTGTACTAAAAAATTGATGGCATATTTTGCTGCAGGTAAACTATCGTTAATAATTAAATCGAAAGAGCATTTACCATTTAAAATGGGGTATCTAAATTTCCAGGTATTTGTTTTTTGAATATCTTCAATCCATACATTTAAAGTAACTGCAGCTTGGGCTTTTGTTTTGTAATCAAAATAACAATCAACACTAAGTGTATCGCCTCTTTTTAAGGTTTTTTTATTTATTGATACCAATAGAGAATCTGATGCATATAAAGTTTGAAATAATAAAATGGAAATACTATGTAGCAAAAATTTTTTAAGCATTTCTCGAAGGTAACCAATAAATGCATTTTAAACGTTGGATGATATATTATTAACTTCTCTTTATTGAAGTACAAAAATTGTCAATTATTTCCATGTACTAATTTGTGGGGAGTATCATTTTACAAAGAAGTTGTTTTTAGTACTTTGGCTTGTAATGTATTTTCCTCACTTGGTTCATTTAATATTCTATTAAAAATAATTAACTGTATTTACATTTGCAGCCATGAGAATAGTTGTAAATACTAGATTTTTACAAAAGAACAAACTAGAGGGTTATGGGTACTATATTCATGAGCTTTTTAAAATTATAACTGCCCAGAACCCTAACCACCAGTTTTTATTTTTATTCGACCGCCCTTTTGATATATCATTTATTTATACTAACAATATTCAAGCCAAATTTTTAGGGCCACCAGCCCGACAAGTATTTTCTTTTAAATTTTGGTATGATGTGCAATTAACTTTGGCTGCAAAAAAATTTAAGGCCGATGTAATTGTAACATTAGATGGATTTTGCAGTTTAACAACTGGCATACCGCAAATTTTAGCTGTACACGATTTGGCTTTTAAACATTACCCCAAATTTATACCAAAACATAATTTATGGTATTACCAATTGTTTCAAAAAAAGTTTCTGCAAAAAGCTAATGCTATTGTTACGGTTAGTGCATTTAGTAAGGATGATATCGTAAAACAATATAATATTGAAGCCAATAAAATAACTGTTATTGGCAATGCCGCAAGAAACATTTTTACACCCATAAATGCTGAGGATAAAGCGTTTATAAAAAATAAATACGCCATTGGTTGCGAATACTTTTTATTTGTAGGCAGCATACATCCCAGAAAAAATTTATTACAACTCTTAAAAGCATTTTCGATATTTAAAAAAAAGCAACTAAGTAGCATGAAGCTTTTGGTGGTGGGCAAATTGGCTTGGCAACAAGATGAGCTGATGGAGAAGTTAGCAACTTATAAATATAGAAATGAAGTTATTTTATTAGATTATATAGCAGAGGAAGAATTGGCGAAAATAACTGCATCGGCATATGCATTAATTTATCCATCGCTTTTTGAAGGTTTTGGTGTACCCATTATAGAGGCGATGCAATGTGGCGTACCTGTAGCATGTAGCAATTCGAGTAGTATGCCAGAAGTTGCAGGCAATGCAGCCTTATTTTTTAATCCGCACAACGAAATTGAAATAGCCGAACAAATGATGCTCTTATATAAGGACGAGGTGTTAAGAAATAATTTAATACAAAAAGGATTTATAAGAGCTGCTAAATTTTCTTGGGAAACATCTGCCCAAAAATTGTGGCAATTAATTGAACAAGTATCAAATTAACCCATCTTTTAAAAGTTTAAGTGCATTAACTTTGCACCACAAAAAACTTAAAATAGTACGAACAATGCATCAATCAACCATTGCCATAGATGTTCATTTAGATAATGATAAAGTGCCAGAAATAATTAATTGGAAAGCAGACAATAGCAGTGCCGAAGCTGTACAAAAAGCAAAAGCTATGATGCTTTCTTTTTGGGACGGTGCCGATAAAAGTGCTTTACGTATTGACCTTTGGACCAAAGACATGATGGTAGATGAAATGGCCGACTTTTTTTATCAAACATTTATGGGCATGGCAGACAGTTATGACAGAGCTACTCATAACCAAGAGTTGGTAAACGATATGAAAAATTTTGCTAAAGATTTTTATAAAAAATTTCGTGATCAACAAGTAAAAGAAAATAAGGTATAGAGATGATGGTCCATGGTCGATAGTTAATGGACCATAGACTATAGACCATAGACCATAGACTATTGACTATTGACCATTCCCCCTTCACCATTCACAAATTAAAAACGTACAAAATGAACTTAGAAACAGCAATAATGGACAAACTGAAAGAGGCAATGAAAGCAAAAGACGAAGCTGGCTTACGTGGTTTACGTGCCATTAAAGCCGAGATTATTAAAGCCAAAACAGATCCTGGTGCAGGAGGAGTTGTAACACAAGAGGGTGAAATAAAACTATTACAAAAATTGGTGAAACAACGTAAAGACAGTTTAGAGATTTTTACCCAACAAAACCGTGCAGACCTGGCCCAAAAGGAACAAGAAGAAATTGCCATTATTGAGCAGTTTTTACCCAAACAAATGGATGAGGCTGAATTGGAAGCAGCTTTAAAAACCATTATTACAGAAGTTGGTGCAACAACTGCAGCAGATTTAGGCAAAGTAATGGGTGTTGCCAGCAAACAATTTGCTGGAAAAGCAGATGGAAAAGCCATTAGTGCAACTGTTAAAAAATTATTATCGTAAAAAAGGTGTATCGATACACCCTTTATAATTATAAAATTACCAACCTTATTTAAAGGCTTTTAAACAGGGTTGGTATTGGTTGTATTACACAAACCAAGCAATAGGTGGTATAATTTAATTTTTCAACAATTCATTTATTTGCTTGCAAAGCAATAACTTAGCAGCAACACATATTATTATTGTGTAAACAAGTATTTATTAACTTACTATTATTAGAGGTTTTTGCCTTTATTTGCCATTACCCCTAACAAGAAATACAAGAATGAACTACGAATTAAAACAAAAAGATAAGTTTAAGTACATAGAAGAAGGAAATGGCCAACCATTGTTGTTGTTACATGGCCTATTTGGTGCCCTTAGCAATTTTGCTGATTTAATTGAGCATTTTAGAACTACGCATAAAGTAATTGTTCCAATGCTTCCCTTGTTCGATTTGGATATTTTTCATACATCGGTTGGTGGCTTACAAAAACATGTTCAAAAGTTTATTGAAACCATGGATTACAACCATATTCATTTATTGGGTAATTCGTTAGGTGGGCATGTAGGATTAGTGCATGTTTTAAAAAATCCCGAACGAATAAAAACACTAACGCTTACTGGTAGTAGTGGTTTATTTGAAAACGGCATGGGCGATAGTTACCCAAAACGTGGCGACAAAGAATACATTCGTAAAAAAACGGAAGTTACTTTTTATGATCCAGCAATGGCAACTGAAGAATTGGTAAATGAAGTTTTTGAAATTACAAATAATCGCTTAAAAGTTATAAAAATTATTGCTCTTGCAAAAAGTGCTATACGTAATAATTTAGGCGAAGAATTAAACCAAATTAAGCAACCTACTTTATTGGTTTGGGGTAATAACGATACTATTACACCCCCATTTGTTGGAGAAGAGTTTAACAAATTAATTCCAAACAGCGAATTGCATTTTATTGATAAATGTGGGCATGCCCCCATGATGGAGGTTCCAGCAGAGTTTAACAATGTATTATCTGCATTTTTAAGCAAACATCAATAATTGCTGCAACAATAATTTAACTTTAGTTGTCTCTATTAATTATATGCTAGCCCAACAGTTAATACAAAATAGCTTTTCACCAGTACGCCTTTTTGATAAAATTGGTGCAGCCTTGCAAATTTTAGAAGATTATGATTTGTTGCATCTGCCTGTTATTAATGAAGATAAATTTGTAGGTTTAATTAGCAAAGAAGATTTATTAGATGCCGATGAAAATAATACCATTGCAACTTTAGAAGATCAATTAATTAAAGTATCGGTAAAGGCAGAAGAGTATTTTTTAACGGCTGTAAAAATGTTGTCGCAACACGAGCTTTCGGTTATTGCAGTAATTAACGATCAAATAGAATTGGTTGGTATTATAACAGAAGCTCAAATTTTTAAATATACTGCTCACTTTTTAGGGGTTGAAGAACCAGGTGGCATTATTGTAATCGAAACTGAAAAAAGACATTTTTCTTTTGGAGAAATTAGTAGATTGGTAGAAACCAATGATGCATACATTACTCAACTTAATACCCATACAGAAGCAGAAACAGGATTAACAGTTGTAACCCTAAAAATTAATAAGCTAGAAATTAGTGATATTATTGCTACATTACAGCGTTACGATTACTCAATAAGGTATTATTTTGGAGAAGAACAGTTTGGCAACGAGCTAAAAGAAAACTTTAACCAATTGATGTTTTATTTAAACATTTAATTTAGCAACTACCTATTTTTAATTATATCACATACCAAAAAGCTTTCCATAATTTCTTACAATTTTCGAAATTGTTGCGTACAAAATATACACTTTTTTACTTGCTACTTTTTTGTATTGGTATTAATAGTGCAAATGCTCAACCCGAATTATTCATCATTGATTCTACTACCAAAATTCAAATAACAGATTCTACTAAATACACTATTGGCTCTATTGTTTTATTGGGCAATAAAAGAACCAAAAGTTATATTATTTTTAGGGAAGTGCCATTTAAAGAAGGCGATAGTTATACCCCACACCAATTAACCAAACAATTAGATTTAGCAAAAGAACAAATAATGAACACCACATTATTTGTAGAAGTAACTGTTTTAGTAGCTAACTTAAAAAACAATGTTGCGTCTGTTCAAATACAAGTAAAAGAACGCTGGTATTTATTTCCATTACCCTATTTTAAATTGGTTGATAGAAACTTTAACCAATGGTGGTTCGATCAAAATAGAAATTTAGATAGAGTAAATTATGGATTAAAATTTTTTCATAACAATGTTAGTGGCCGTAACGATAAGTTAAGTTTAGATGTTGTTGCTGGTTATCATAAACAAATTGCATTTAACTACTCTCAACCCTTTGCAGATAAAACGTTGAAGCATGGTTTTGGTATAGGCTTTTCCTATAACCAACAACGAGAAATGAATTATAAAACCATTAACAACCAACAAGCATTTGTTAAGTTAGATGGTTTTATTAGAGAATCTACGAGGGCTTCCTTGTCATACTCTTATAGGCCAGATTCTAAGTATCGTTTTTATGCAAGTGCCACTTATGCCAATGATAAAGTAAATGATACGATACTAAAACTTAATCCAAATTATTTTCCTACTTTAAACAATAGTTTATCTTATTTAGCAACGGGTATTACGCTACAATATTTTGCGGTAGATTATATTCCTTTTCCAAAAAAAGGTTTCATGTACGAAGTTAGTTTGTACAATAGAGGTTTTAATAAAACCATGAATTTATTAAGCTTATCCTTAGAAACCACCAACGCTATAACTTTAAATAAAAATAGTTTTATACAGTTTCATAATTTAGGTATTGCTCGTTTTAGTAATAGGCAACCCTTTTTTAACCAAGGACTATTGGGCTATGGCGATAGTTATTTAAGGGGATTAGAATCTTTTGTTATTGATGGTACCGCAGGTTTTTTAAGTAATACCACCATTTACCAAAAATTATTTAATTACACCCTAAAAATGCCCTTTAAATCTAAAACACACGATAAAGTACCATTTAGTTTTTACTTAAAGCTGTTTACCGATTTTGGGTATGTTTATAATGTAGAACATGATGCCAATACTTTCTCAAACAAATTATTGCGATCGGCAGGTATTGGTTTAGACATTGTATCTATTTACGACTTTGTATTTAGAATAGAATATAGCTTTAATCAGTTTGGTAACAGTGGTTTTGCATTTAGAACCAGAGGCGATTTTTAACTACATTTTGCGTTTGTTACTTGTATCTTTACGCAACTTTTATAAATGCATAACATAGTACAATGAAAATAGCAATTTATAGCCGTGGTTTAGATGCAGAGCAAGAAAATCCCCTTCAATTTTTATTACAAGAGTTGGCTAAACATAATATAGAAATTTTATTATTTAACCAATTAAAAGAGTTTTGCAACTTTCCAGAATCTATTGAAAGTAAAGTTTCTTACTTTACCAATTCAACAGATTTAGACGAAGCTGTAGATTGTTTAATAAGCTTAGGTGGCGATGGCACCATGTTAGATTCCATTACTTTAATTAAAGATAAAGGCATTCCACTTTTAGGCATCAACTTTGGCCGCTTAGGTTTTTTGGCAAATATTAATAAAGAAGAATTAAGTAGTGCTGTAGATGCTCTGGTTAATCAAACTTTTGTAGTTGATAAAAGATCGCTAATACATGTAGATGCCAATTTGCCTCTTTTCGAAAATGCTCCATTTGGTTTAAATGAATTTGCCATTCATAAAAGAGATGTTTCTCCAATGATAAAAATTCACACGTATTTAAATGGAGAATTTTTAAATACTTTTTGGGCCGATGGATTAATTGTTGCTACACCAACTGGTAGTACAGGGTATAATATGAGTTGTAATGGCCCTATCGTTTTTCCAGATACTGCCTGCTTTGTAATTACACCAGTTGCACCACATAATTTAAACGTAAGAAGTATTATTGTGCCAGATAACAATATTATTTCTTTTGAAATAGAAGGGAGATCCGATGAGTTTATTTGCATGCTAGATGCAAGAAGAGAAGTAGTTACCAAAGAAATTCAATTGGCGGTAAAAAAAGAAACATTTGATGTTAGTTTGGTAAGGTTAAACGAAGGAAGTTTTTTATCTACTTTACGAAATAAATTAACCTGGGGAATGGACAAAAGAAACTAAATGGGCATCTTATTTTAAGGAAATCTATAAATTAACTTAATTAAAACAAGAAAAAGCAGAATTTTACGTTCTACATCCATCTTATTCTAAATTTTTAAATAACCAATGTTAAAAAATACCTTCCTAATTATTTTTGTTGTTATTAGCTGCTTTAAACCAAAAGCTCAGTTAATGGATGCTTTTGTACACGAAGGAGAATTTGGTGTAAGTGTTGGTGTGGGCCATTATTTAGGCGATTTAACTGCAGGTATGAAATTGTTCAATACTAAACCAAAACTTGCAGCAGGCATTTTTTTTAGAAAACAATTTAACAACTATGTAGGTATTAAAGTTGCTGCCAATTATGCTTTTGTTGGCTATGCCGATAAATACACTGGTTTTTCTGTAAATGAAGTTCAAAAAAAACGAAACTTAAGTTTTAATAGTAATATTTGGGAGTTTAGTGTTAGTGGCGATTTTAATTTCTTTCGTTTTCAACCTGGCTTTTCAGAGTATAGATTTACACCATATGTAAGTTTAGGCGTAGGTGCTTTTGCTTACGATCCTTATGCTTTATTGTATGGCGAACAACATTATTTACGCCCTTTGGGTACAGAAGGCCAGCAAGACAAAACAAATTACCCAAACCTAGAAGCTTATGGCACAATGGCTGTTTGTTTCCCAGTAGGGTTTGGTATGAAATATAGCATTAATGAAAAAATAAACCTATTTGGTGAAGTCGTATATCGTTTTACCACCACCGATTATTTAGATGATGTTAGTGGCAATTATGCACCAGACGCATTTCCATTAGATGCAAATGGCATACCTTCTGTAGGTTTTTTATTACAAGATAGAAGTTACGAATGGGGCGTGCCTTTTGGTATTAAAGGCAGGCAAAGAGGCAATAGTAAACAAAATGATAGTTACTTTACTGTACAAGTAGGCGTAAGCTTTAATTTGGGTTCTTACAGATGCCCTACTTATTAGTTTTTAAATAAAAAAAATCCTTTTACTAAAATTGCGGCAGCACAGGTTTTGTTTCAACAATAGCCTCTATTTGTTCAATTACTTCATTGGTTAATAGTGGCAAAACTTCTGGTGCTTTTAAGTTTTCTAGCAATTGTTCTTTTTTGGTTGCCCCTAAAATAACAGTGGTAACATTTTGGTTTTTTAAACACCAAGCAATGCTTAACGCAGGTAAGCTAACCTGTAGATTTTGGGCTAGGGTTGCTAGTTTTTTTACCTTGTTTATTTTATCGTCTACCAGCCATTTATTTTTAAGCCAGTCAAACCCTTCAATTGCCATACGACTATCGTTTGGTATTTCATTGTTGTATTTGCCAGTAAGCAAACCAGCTGCCAATGGGCTCCAAATGGTAGTACCTAAGCCAACATTTTTAAATAGTTGCAAATACTCGTTTTCTATTTTATTTCTTTCAAATAAATTGTATTGTGGTTGTTCTACACATGGCCCAATTAATTTGTATTCTTTGGCTATAGCATGGGCTTCCATAATTTCTACACCACTCCATTCGCTAGTACCCCAATATAACACTTTGCCTTGCTGTATAAGGTGATTCATCGTAAAAACAACTTCTTCAATAGGTGTAGTTTTATCGGGTCTATGGCAATAAAATAAATCTAAATAATCTACTTGTAATCTTTGTAAAGCTTCGTTACATGCTTCTACTAAATGTTTACGGCTAAGCCCCTTTTGATTTGGTTTTGCCGTATTACCCGTTTTTGTGCCAAAAAACGCTTTACTACTTACAACATAACTGCTACGTTCCCAATTTTTTGCTTTTAAAATCCTACCCATCATTTTTTCACTTTCGCCCAAAGCATAAACTTCGGCATTGTCGAAAAAATTAATGCCGTTGTCGTATGCAATGCCCATTAATTCATCGGCTTTACTATCATCAATTTGTTTATGAAAGGTAACCCAACTTCCAAAACTTAAATAGCTTAGTTCTAACCCAGTTTTACCCATTTTTCTGTATTCCATCATAAATAATTTTTAGTAAAATAAATAATTTTCTAAAGCTAGTAACTACTATCTGGTACAATAAAATAGCTATCGTCTCTTACTTCAAAAAAGCGAATGTTATTAAGCGTTTGATCGGATCGCATGCCTTTGTAAGCCTTAATATAGGTAGCATTGAATCCCTTTTTTACTTTTACAAATTTATCGGTATAAAATTCGCCTTTTAGTTGATCCCATAAAAGTTCATTGGTCCATAAAGTATCGCCAGTTCTGTTAAAAACAACTACACTATCGTATAAATAAACTTTATTATCGCTTTCTAAATAACGCCCATATTTACAATTTAGTTGGCTTTCTATACCAAGTGTATCATCAAAAAAATCTACATGCATGGTTTTAGGAAATTCTACCTTAGGTGTATCTAACAAATAGCGTAACATAAATGGGGCTTTTAATTTGGCCTTCATTTTACCAGCTTGGCTCATATAGCTTTCTATATTTATGCCTTCTTCTATACCTAGGGTTTTTTTACCAAGGTCTTGCACTTTAGTTATTTCGTTTTCGCAGCCCATAACAAAAAAGCAGCCAACTAATATGGCTGCCAAAGTTGTAGGTATAGTTGTAAAACGGTTAATCATATTTACGTTTAATAAACCATAAATCGCTTAAACTTAAACCAACAGAAAGTTGCAAATAGCTTTCATTAATGGTATTTACTGCACTGCCTCTTCTTCCAAATTCAATTGCTGTATGTATGGTAGAGTACTGATAACTAAATCTTGCTGGCCTAACTGGCAAGCCAAAACCAAACGTAAAGCCATAAGTTTTTAATTCTTTGCCATCGGCATTAATATAATCTTTACCAACATTAAACCCAGCACGGTAATTAATTCTGCTAAAATAGCTTCTTAAGTTTTTAGCATTGGGTACCCATTGTGCACCAACTTTAAATTGCCACATATCTACAGTAGCATCTTTTTGGTTATAAAAGCTGTACTCACTCCATTTGGCTGTAGTAATTTCTGCACCAATGCTCCAAACATCGTAAGTTGCTGTAGCATCCGAAGTTGTTTTAAGAAGGGTAAATCCAGCTGTGTATGTTGTTGGTATTTTTATTCTGCCTTTTAAATTAGTACCACTTGTAATACTGTCTATTTTAAATATTCCACCGTTGTTATCAAATTCGAAAGTTTCTTTATTAAAATCTTGTTTAGCAAACAAACGCTGCCCCAAGTTTGCTGTTGCTCCTAACCTTATAAAAAATCGTTCGGTCATTAATGTTTTCTTATTAAACCCAGTATCAATTTGTTTTTCATATTGCACACCAACGTTTAAAAAAGCACCACTAAATGAAGTGGTTGTAGCGTAATTAGATTTATAATAAGCAACGGTATCGTTTATAAATGCTCTTTTGGTACTAGCTTCTTTTTTCCCAAAATTGTAACCAGTTGTAACACCTAACGATAAGCCATTCCACCTTTTACCAACGCCAACATAAAACTGATTTAAACCACCTGTGCCTTCAAATAGGGTTTGTGCACTATCGATATTGTTTATTCTTTCGCCTCTTGCAACCGAGTAATTAATTCGGGTAACGGGTTTAAAGCCAAACGATATGCCTAATCTTTTTTTAGCATTTAATGGGGCAGATATAGCAAGATATGATGGCGAAAAGTTGGTAGAGTTGTATTGATTGGTAATTCTATTGTCTCTTAACGTTCTAGAATCGATGGTTATACCCAAATCGTAGGTAAAAATTCTTGCATTTGCAAAAGTAGCAGGGTTACTAAAATTTACAGTTTGCCCATCTAAATATGCAACAGAAAGGCCCCCCATTGCTCGGTTAACAATGTGCTGACTGTTACTTAAATTACCTAAACCAAAACGAGAAAAAGGCGAATTTTCTTGAGAAAAAGATGTTGTTGTAATTAAACAGCTACACAAAACCGCAAAGCCTATTTTATAAATTGTTGTACTCACTGATTGCATATAATCCTTTAAAAATTAAATAAGGGTCGGCAAATATCTTGTTTTTAAGGTGAGCCACAAAAAAAGCCATATCTCCGCCTGTTATTAGCACGTTAAAGTTGCTGTATTTATCGCTATAAGCCTCTATTATGCCATCAATTTCTTTTGCCATGCCAAATAATACCCCACTTAAAAGGTTGGTTTTGGTATCGTAACCAATTAGTGGAAAGTTATGGGTGGCCTCAATTAGGGGTAAAAGTGCTGTTTGCTCGTTCATTGCTTTAAAACGCATATTCATACCTGGCGAAATACTGCCACCCAAAAATTCGTGAAATTTGTTGACGTAGTTGTAGGTAATACAAGTACCCAAACCTATTGCCAAACTATGTTGGTTGGGGTATAAATGTACAGCTGCACTACAAATAGCCAGTCGATCGGCTCCAATGGTTTCTGGCTTACCAACTGGTGTTGTAATAGGTAATTTACTGGTATGGTTTAATTGATGAAATTGTGTGTGCTTGGCCAACAAATCTTCAATTTCGACACTGTGTTTAATTACAGAAGATAAAATGGATTTTGTGGGTTGGTGTTGTTGTATTATTGATTGAATGGTTACCACATCATCATTTTCTAAAACAATCACTTCTTTTAAATCTGCTCCATTAAAAACAGCACACTTTAAACGGGTATTACCAAAATCGAAGCAGAGTGTTGTTTGCATAAAGTGCTAAATTAAAGGTTAAAGCCTTTTAATTGTTTAAAATGTCCATTTAAATGAATTCTTTCTTTTAAACTTTCTAACCCAGTAACAACAGATAGTACTTTTTGCACATGTTTTTTTAAAAATTCTATTCTTTGTTCTTCAAAAAGTAATTGCAATAATTCATACTCTTCATTAATGCTTAAACCAACATGGTGGGCAAAATCGTAACTTAATAATTCGTGAATTGGGTTTTTAAAATCTTTATTTATTTCGAGTATTTTATGCAACGCAGAAACAGCAGTTACCAGTTGTTTAATTTGATGTAAGTTGTTGTTGGTATTGTTATTTGGATAAGTAACAATTGCAGCACTGTATAATTTTTCGGGTAATTGATTAATAATTTCTAAAATTTTAAAAACTTCAATGCCTTGGGTTTTAATGTCCATTTTGCCATCTTCATACACTTGTACTATTTCTGTAATGGTAAGTAAAGTGCCAACTTCAGTTATGTTGTTTTGAAGAACAGGTACAATGCCAAAGGGTTTATTGGCAGCATAACAATCGTAAATAAGTTGTTTGTACCTTGGTTCAAAAATATGTAAGTTCAAATTTTCATTTGGGTAAACAACAATTTGTAAAGGAAAAATAGGAATAAGATTCGTCATAATTAAATAATGGCAACAAATTTAAGAACTTGCCCATAAAATACAGTAGGCATTTTTATTAGTTGCCTTTATTTATCTTCGAACCTGTAATGCAAAAAATATCGGCAACAGTTATAACTTTTAATGAAGAAAAAAACATTGGGCGTTGTTTGCAAAGTTTGCAAAACATTGCCGATGAAATTATTGTTGTTGATTCACTTTCTACAGACAATACCAAACTTATTTGCCAGTCTTTTAATGTTACTTTTATTGAGCAACCTTTTTTAGGGTATATCGAACAAAAGAATTTTGCCATTGAGCAAACCAATTACCCTTTTGTATTGAGTTTAGATGCCGATGAAGCCTTGGACGAAATCTTACAAAAAAATTTATTATTGGCTAAAAAAAATGGATTATTGAGCAACACTTATAACATGAATCGCTGCACCAGTTTTTGTGGTAAATGGATTAAACATGGAACCTGGTACCCCGATAAAAAAATAAGATTGTTTAATAAAAATAAAGCGAAGTGGGCCGGTGTAAACCCACACGATAAAATTGAAACAGTTACAAATACAAATTGTACTTATTTACAAGGCGATATTTTACATTATAGCTACAATAATTTAGAAGAAGTAATTGCACAAGCCAATAAGTTTACCAGTATTCAGGCAAAAGCCATGTTCGAACAAGGTAAAAGAGCAACTGCATTAAATTTATTTATTAACCCATCAATTGCTTTTATTAATGGCTATATTTTTAAAAAAGGTTTCTTAGATGGCATGGATGGCTTTATTTTAGCCAAAACTATTGCTTGGCAAACCCGAATGAAGTATGCTAAACTGCTGCATTTACAAAAAAATTTCACACAAAGTAACTAAGGATACTAAGCTCACAAAAAAGTATTTCACGCAACGAAGCAAAGAAAAAAGAACCCAACAAACGTTAAAAAATCTCCACCATTCTTTCTCTTTTCCTCCTCTTCTCTTTTACTCACTTAGCCCCTCTCTTTAACTCCTTCAACCTGTTAGCTAAACTCTTTCAACCTCTTTGCCGAAATTCCCAACCCCACAAACAACCCAAAAACAGTAACACCATATTGTCCTTCAAAGCTATCATCGGTTACTAAAGGCAATAACAAAACAAAAAATAATATAGCAGAAAATATAGTTTTAGTGTGCAAAGGTCTTAGTAATAAAATCAATCCAATACTAAAACAAACAACACCCAATAATCCACTTCCTGCACTATAAATTAGCCATTGGTTGGTTGGTAAAAAACGTTCATACTCTTTACTAGAAGCATGATTTTTATTATGCCATTTAATAACTTCTGCTTGTATATCACCAAAACCAACACCCTTTAATAAATGTTGCTGTGTAATAAAAATTCCAGCCTTTAACGATAATATTCTTGCCCCATCACTTGAGCCTTCAGTATAAATGCCTTTGCTGTAATTACCAAAATCGTACGCTACATATTGAATCCTGTTTTTCAAAGAAGGAAAACTGTAGTAAGCTAAAAAAAAGCTTGAACCAATGAGTGCAATAAACAACAACCCAGTTAATAAATGTGCTTTAAAAATACAATATAATGCCACTAGAATCAGGCTTACATACAAACACAATAAGCCGGTTTTTGCAGCTAAAAAATGTAGGTATGCAATCAAAAATAATACAGTAAGTGATGCAATTATTTGCTCTGGTTTTAATTTTTTTATTTGGCTTTCAGCGGAAAAAATAAACAGCCTTACTAGTAAAACTATATTCAAAACAATTAACCAACTGTAACGTATATGGTCATCATCCATTAAAACAGGCATTACCTTGGCAACCAAATAATTTTGCAAAATTGTTTGTTCATTTATGTAGTACTCGTAACAAGAATACATAGCCGAAAAAACCACAACAACCGTTAAAACACAAACCAGCTTTTTAATTTGTAATTCCGTAAAATTAGCAGCCAAAAAACCTACAATTATACTTAACAAAGAAAGTTTTACTTCTACACTACGCCACCAACTAATACTGTTGTAACTCCAAAGCCCCGAAACAATTACAGGTAATACGATTAAGCCAACACCAATAAAAATGAACTTATATTTTTTAAGTTCTTTAAAGCTAAATAAGCCTACCAAACCAAGCCCCACCGATGATAAAGACAATAAAGCCCTGCTGTACAACAATCCTATGATTAATAAAACTGTTAATACAAAAAGGAGTTGTTGTTTAAAATTATTTTTTAGTAATAATAGCATGGAGCAACTAAATTCGTGTATTCATTTTACTACACCAATTATGTGGCAACAATTATTACAAGAAATACAAAATGGCAACATAAAATCGTTGGCACGTTGTATTAGTTTGGTAGAAAATGAATTTGCAGGCTACGAAGAATTTTTACAAGGTTTACCACCAACATCTACAAAAATTATAGGTATTACAGGCCCACCAGGTGCAGGAAAAAGCACATTGGTTGATGCACTGATTGGTGAAATAATTGCTCAGCAAAAAACAGTTGGGGTATTGTGTGTAGATCCTTCATCGCCTTTTAATTTAGGAGCACTATTGGGAGATAGAATTAGAATGAGTGAATGGTACAACAACAAAAATGTATTTATACGCTCATTGGCTACTCGTGGAAGTTTGGGTGGCTTGCATCCTAAAATTATTGAAATTACCGATGTACTTAAAACAGCAGCTTTCGATTTTATTATTGTAGAAACCGTTGGAGTTGGACAAAGTGAAATTGAAATTGCCGGCCTTGCAGATACTACAGTTGTTGTAGTTGTGCCAGAAGCTGGCGACGAAGTACAAACCATGAAAGCTGGCTTAATGGAAATTGCTGATGTGTTTGTGGTGAACAAAGCCGATAGGCCCGATGCAGATACTTTTGTAAAAAATTTAAGGCTAATGTTAGCCCCTTCTTTTATGCATAGCCAACATGAAATTGCAGTAATAAAAACCATTGCTTCGCAAAAAGAAGGCATTAAAGAATTGTTAGAAAAAATTATACAGCATCAGCAATTGGTGCAAAATACCGACAGAAAATATTGGTTATTGGCAGAAAAAGCCTATCAATTAATTCAACAAAAAAGAATGAAGGATATTGATAAAAAATATTTGAAACAACAGTTTGAAACAACACAAGAGCATAATTTGTACAAGTTTGTAAAAAAAATTCAGTAAGTTAATTTTGTTAAGCTCCCTGAAATAATGTCGAAATATAAAGTTCATTTATAAAAATGGCTTCCTATAACTGTCACGACTTGGCGAAGTGGTGCAATCCGATAGCTATCGGATTGAAAATTGTTCGCCAATACTGCTGCGAAAAGCAAAAAATACAGAAGCTAACAACGTTTAGCCCCCATATAGCCAAACCACCTGTTGGCTGTAGTTTTATCAATCACAAAGAGCAGATTTAATGTTGTTTGTATTATAAGCTCTAAATGCTTTGTATTCTCTTGAAGATTCAGTGAATTGACACTTCGTACAAACACTAATTTTTTGATTTTTCATGTACTTTATTGTTTTGTCATTATTTACATAACTTCTTAATTCTGTTTTTATAACTGGTTCATAGAGAGGTTCATAATAATCAGTGTCGCAGGTAAAAATTAATTTCTCATTTTTATAATAGTATTCAGATGTTAATGAAGTGTGCCCCATAAAGCCCCAGTCAATTGCAATCTTAACTACTTTTCCATTCTCTGTGTAATAAATAATCGTACCCTCTGTATCACAATCAAACTTGTATTTTTTTGTTTTCAGCTTTAGCAAGTTAATTCGTTTAAACTCACTCCGAATGTCAAGAACTATTTGTTCAACAGCAGAAGCGTTTGTAGGAGCAATAATTTTTGCGGTTGTATCGCCACTAATTTGCTTCTCCGTTACATCAGGTTTCTTTTGTTTAAGAGCAAGTTCGTTTTCTTTTAATGCTACTTCTTTTTGCTTTTTATCATTTTCTCCGCATGAAATGAAGAAAAATGAAAAGGTCAACAGAAAAATAATGTGTCGCATAGTGAAGGTTTTGGTTATTAAGGTTATAAAAGAGGGTGATGTAAAATTACAGCCAATATTGGAATTGCTGCTAGTGGGGTCATTCTAAAATATCCCAACCTGCAGCAAAACCTACCCGAAAATTACATCAATGCACTTGCTTTACAAACCAATTTTGGCTTTATATCAAATGGCGATAAAGATATTTTCGGAAAAAAAGAGATATTGGAAAAAATTAAGAAACTGAAAATTCTGACTAAGGCAGCGTTCGAAGAAAAGTATCCTGCAAAATAATTCCTTCTTTTCTACCCATTATCTTCGCCAACTTATGGGACATAAAAAACTCATCCGCTTCGAAGCCATCAAACAATTTGAAAATGTATTAGAATATCCTGAAAACATGCAGGGTAATTGGCATACCTTTTTTAAAAACGACAACCCCATTACCCTAGAATTGGCTTGTGGCAAAGGAGAATATGCTGTTGGCTTGGGTAAAATGTACCCCAATAGAAATTTTATTGGTATTGATATTAAAGGCAATAGAATTTGGCGGGGTGCAAAAACAGCAATTGAGCAAGGCTTAACCAACGTAGCTTTTTTACGTACCGAAATAGATAAAATAAACAACTTTTTTAAAGCCGATGAAATTTCTGAAATTTGGATAACATTTCCAGACCCGCAATTACGAACTGGTAAAGCAAAAAAGCGTTTAACACATCCAAAATTTTTACGGTTATACCAGCAGTTATTACAACCCAATGGATTGGTAAATTTAAAAACTGATAGTCCAGATTTATATAATTTCACCAAAACCGTTATTGAGCTTTATGGTTTAGAACTACTGATCAATTATAACGATGCCTATAAAATACCTACTATTACAGAAGAATTAAAAATTAAAACTCATTACGAGGGATTAGATATAGCACAAAGCAGTAGAATACATTATTTACAATTTCGTTTGAACAAACAGCTGCATTTGGTGTTAGATGAAAAATTGAAAGCAATAATTAATGGAAACGAGCAAGAAACTAGTTGAGGGTATTGATTTTTACTACGATGGAGGTTATATGGTACTTACACAACAATATCATTTAGAAAAAGGGTATTGTTGTGGCCATGCTTGCAGAAATTGCCCCTACAATTTCGAGTGTGTGCCAGAGCCAAAAAGAAGTATAGCATTAGAAATGCGTGCTGAAGCAGCTGAAAACCTTAATACATAATTAACCACAGAGCAATGAAGCAAAGGAGTTTAGTTTCTCTGTATCCTTCGTTGCTTTTTGTGAAAGAAAATCTCTCACAGATAACACCAATAACACAGAAAAATCGTTGCATACTTTTCTTTCGTTGCGTGAAATTTTGTCTCGATGAAATCACAGAAAACGCTGAATTAAATTACCTTGTGTTCTCTGTATCCTTTGTAGCTTTGTGAGAACCCTACAATAAACTCTATTTTGGCAAAGAAAATTTCTACAACAAAACCGCTTCCTACCATTAAAAAAGAAAACTCTTTTTTTGAAGACGTGTACGATGTTGCACGTCAAATTCCCAAAGGCCGTGTTACCAGTTATGGTGCTATTGCCAATTATTTAGGCACTAAATCTAGTGCAAGAATGGTGGGTTGGGCAATGAACGGGGCACATTCAATTGTACCTGCAGTACCTGCACACAGGGTAGTAAACAGAAATGGTATGCTGAGTGGTAAAGCTCATTTTGGCACACCCACACGCATGCAAGAATTATTAGAAAAGGAAAAAATAAAAGTAGAAAATGATACGGTGGTAAACTTTGATAAACTGTTTTGGGATCCTGCAAAAGAGATGGGGTTGTAATTATTTTAAAGGCTTATATCTTTCGCCATAAATAACAGCCCTTCCTAAATCTTTTAATACCATTACCCCCATTAAATCATATTTTCCTTTCTCATAATTTTTACTAGTTCCACCATCTTGGTATTGAATTACCAAAGTGTATTGATACCTGCCTGTTGCACCTTCTTGTTTTCTCCAAACACCATTTTCATCACAATCAATCCAAAAAATAATATTTACAGGAGCTACTCCATGTGGTTGAAAATAACCAGTTCCATTATCATTTAATAACACTTTGGGTCCACCACCTTTGCCTTCATAGGTATATTCGCCAATAATCTCTTCAGGAAACACTTTAGTAACTGTATAAGTATTGCCCATTACAGTTAATTTTTTTACTTTGTTCTGAGCATCTAATTGAAGGGTTACAAAAAGAAAGCTTACAATGCTAATGGTTATTTTTTTCATTGTTTTAAATTTTTTTTTACAATTTTTAATAGACCCTTTCTTATACCTAATGCTTAATCACTATTTGTTATTGATAAAATCAATACATAAAATTGCGTAAAATAGCCATAATATGCAATACCTACAAAGGAGTAATTTTTTAATTGCTCGACAACTAAAGATTGTAATAGTTACTTTTATGCCATGTTATTAAGAGTATTTATTGGCATTTTACTTTTATCTGTTTGTATAAATACAAATGCTCAACTCTTTGTAAAATACAATGATGTAGAAATAAACTATGCTGAAGGCCAAATTAAATATGCTTTTTTACAGAACGCAACTTTTAACGATAGCACATTAAAAAGTATACAACCTAAAGCGTGGAAAATTTTAACCAATAACAAAATACCAATTAGCTATAAAGCTTATACAACCTGGATAAAAATTCCGCTTAGTTCAATCAACAAATATGGTGTAGTTGATTATGTAGACATAAATAACCCACATATTAATTATTTAAAATGCTGGATTGTGCGTAACGATAGCATTATTAAAACCTTTACCCTTACTGGCGATAATACAAAACATAATACCAGACAATTACCAACTACAAGTTTTCTTTTTCCGATAAATAGTACAGATTACATTGGTTGTGAAGTAATAATTGCTGCTGACAAAAGATTTACCAAACTAGACTTACCCATCATTTTCAGTGCACAAAGTTATTACATTCAACAAAGTACCCAATACACTTTATATTTTGGTATTACTATTGGCTTTTGTGTGTTACTACTTTTATTTAATGTTTATTTATTTACTACACTACATAAAATATTTTATGTTTGGTATTGCTTATATCTATTACTAGTAGCAATTTATATATGTGCCGATAGTGGTTTATTTTTTGAGTATTTTACTCCAAATAAACCTTTTTTAAACGATGCTCTAAGACCAGCAATTTTTTGTTTTATCGAATTGCCACTTTTGCTTTTTTTTATAGATTTATTAGAAATTAAAAACAGGTTTCCTAAACTATATTTTTTAAATAAAGTTGCTATTCTTATCTATTTAACTGCATTTATTATTGCTTTATTTTCACTTAACTCTGGTGGTTATGAAAGGCAAGGACTACTTTTGAAGCTTAGTTCTTTTATAGTGCTGCCATTTTTAATGTTAGCACTAGCTGAGTCACTATTTTTCGTTTATAAAAAAATTCCTTTTTCAATTTTTTCACTATTGTCATTTACTTTATTTAGTTTGTTTTTAACGGTATTTTCTTTGCACCAAAACGAATTAATTGCTACTAACTTTATTACAAAATATGCCAATTTTTTTGCTCTTTTTTGTGAGGCATTTTTAGCTACATTTTTATTAGTATATCAGTATAAATATTACAGAGATCAGGCATTATTATTACAACAAGAAAATATCGAAATTCTAGAAGAAATATTTAAAGAAACGGCAGCATGGCAAGAAAAAGAAATGCAACGAATTTCTTCTTTATTACATGATACAGTTGGGGCTAATTTGGGGTTTTTACGTTTAGAAACCGATAATATGACATTAACCAATGAAGGTAGAAATAATATCGCTGAACATATTACCCGAATTGGCAATGAAGTACGCAATATGAGCCATTCATTTTCTCCTATTATTTTACAGGATAAAGGTTTGTATAATGCCATCGATGATATGGTAAAGCTTATTAAAAACAATAGTGCTATTGAGTTTCAATTCGAATGGCTGGGAGAAAAGCAAAATGTAAGTCTTCAATATCAAATTATCATTTATAGAATTGTACAGGAATTAGTGCAAAATATGCTGAAGCACTCAAAGGCACAAAATGCTTTTTTACAAATAATAATTGAAGAAAAGTTGGTGTCTATTTATGTAGAAGATGATGGTATTGGCATGATAACAAACAAACAAAATACAGCAGGCATTGGATTAAAAAGTATTGAGACCCTAGTAAACTTATTAAAAGGCAGTTGTAGAATTAAAAGTAGTGAAACTGAAGGATTTAGTATTTCTATAGAATTCAATCAACCAAAACATGAAAAAATATAAAATTGGTATTACAGATGATCATGTATTATTTGCAGAAGGCATTAGTAATATTATTGCCTATAAAACTGATATGGAGTTAAGCTTTATAGCTTCTTCGGCTACTGAATTATTTGAGTTGCTAAAACAACATACCATTGATTTTTTATTATTGGATGTAAATCTTCCTCCGTACAATGGCATAGAAATTTTAGAGCAATTAAAAAGAGAACAACCACTTTTAAAAATTATGATTTTGTCTATGTATCAACCTAATGATATTGGTATTACAATAAATAATTTTAAAGGCGATGCTTATGTGTTGAAAATATCGGGTAAACATGTTTTAGAAGCAGCACTAGAAGCCATGAAAAATAATGAACAATACTTTGATCCTAATACAATAATCGTTAACCCACTACAAGATTCATTTACCAACCAACTTAAATTATCAAAAAGAGAAAAAGAAATTATTTCACTTATTGCTATTGGTAAAACAAGTAAAGAAATTGCTACTCAACTTTTTATTAGCGAGTTAACCGTTAAAACACATCGAAAAAATATTAGCGAAAAACTAGGTACTAAAGGCATTGCAGATTTAATTGCTAAAACCAATTTGTTAAGTAATACAGAGACGTAGAAAATAACTCAACTGTAAACCTCGGCAAATTATTTTGGAATCCTGCAAAAGAGTTGGGTTATAATTAAATAAAAAAGTTATTCTGTAGTATTAAACTTTACATTAATATTCTTTACAACTTTTTTACCTTTTTCTACCACTAAAAGGTTCACGTACGTATCATTTACTTCTCTGGCATACCAACCATCTTTAATTTTTACAAATACGCTGTATTTTCCTTCATCTAACTGTACTTTATAAAACCCTTTACTGTTAGAGCTGGTTTCTTTAACCAATTTTGTGGGCAAATTGGCATAAAATCCATCACTTTGGTTTTCTCCATTGTAAAATAAGGGCTCACAAAATGCAATGGTAGTTTGTAACAACATACCCTTTGGTGTGGGTGCATCTGGCGATGGCATTATATTTCCAATAGTTTGTGTAATGGTGCCTTGTATAGGCAATGAACATGCAGTCATTAAAAATGATATACAAAAAAATACAATTTTGTTTAATTGATTATTTTTCATTGAAATTTTTCTCAAATATCCTCCAAAATAATCTAATTTTAGCACTCCTTTTTAAAAGATTAACGCTATGACAAAATATGTACTCGTATTGATTTTTTTTATTGTTAGTATTTCAACTTTTGCACAAACAGAAGAACAGAAAAAAACATTGAAAGCTTTTGCTGAATACTTAAAGCAAGAAGATCAAAAAAATTATGAAAAAGCAGTGGCTTTAGCAGTTGCTAAAAAATGGCCACTAGAAATGCAACTTGCCAATGGTGGTATTATGAAATTAGTAGGTGTTTATCCAAATGGATTACCCGAATATTTAGCTACCGAAAGTAATGTTGGTGCTGCAAACACAACTGGTGCTAGTAGGTTATGGAATGGTGGTACATCTAACCTAAACCTTACAGGCTCTGCAGCTATTATGGCTGGCAAATTAGCCATCTGGGATGGTGGTGCTTTGCTAACAAACCACCAAGAATTAGTAGGTAGAATTTTATCAGGGGATGGAGCAACAACCCTGAGTGACCACGCTACGCATGTTGCTGGTACAATGGTTGCAAAAGGCATTGTAAACAATGCAAAAGGTATGGCATATAATATTCCAAATTTAACTGCTTTCGATTTTAGTAATGATAATAGCGAAATGGCTGCCAATGCTGGTAACTTTTTATTATCTAACCACTCTTATGGTGCTATTTCTGGCTGGCGATTTAATAGTGTTTGGGAGTTTTGGGGTGAGTTTACAGCAACCGAAGATTATAAATTTGGTTACTACGATTCTAAATCGAGGTATTGGGACTCTTTAGCAGTTTTGGCTCCTAATTATTTAATTGTAAAATCGGCAGGCAATAACCGAAATCAAAATGGCCCCGCCATTGGAGCCAACTTTAGCAGGTATAATGCCGCTGGTGTAATGACTGCCCAAGGAGCATATACTGGTGGAATAAGCAGAAATGATAGCTACGATATTTTACCTACGAGTGCGGTAGCAAAAAATATATTAACAGTAGGTGCAATTTCTATTTTAAACAATGGTTATGCAGGTGCAAATAGCGTTCAAATTTCTAGTTTTAGCAGTTATGGCCCTACCGATGATGGCAGAATTAAACCAGATATTGTAGCCGCTGGCGTAAATTTATTTAGCAGCATTGCTACTGGTACCAATGCATATGATACTTATAGTGGCACGTCTATGTCTAGCCCAAATGCTACAGGTTCTCTTTTATTATTACAAGAATTATATCAAAGAGAAACTGCCGGTTTTATGCGTTCGGCAACATTAAAAGGTTTGGCAATACATACGGCCGATGAAGCTGGAGCTGCCAATGGACCAGATTATATTTATGGATGGGGTTTATTAGATGTAGATCAAGCAGCACAAACAATTATGGGCAGAAATACAACCCATAGAATTTTACAAAATACTTTAAACCAAGGGAGCAATTTTTCTTTAAATACTATTTCTTCGGGTGGTAGTAAATTAATGGCTACAATTGTTTGGACCGATCCACATGCTGCTTTTGAAACCACCAATTATTTAAATAACCGAACACCAAAGCTTATAAATGATTTAGACTTAAGAATTGTAAGTTCTGCTGGTACCGAAATGCCTTGGAAGTTAGATGTAAACAACCCTGCTTCCCCAGCCACAAAAGGTGATAATATTTTAGATAATGTTGAAAAAGTAGAAATAATAGATCCCATACCTGGCGAAACCTATGAAATACGTGTTGCCCATAAAGGCACTTTGGTTAATACTTCTCAAAACTACTCTTTACTATTAAGTGGTGTTGGTGGCACAGCATATTGTACTTCTCAGCCAAACTCTAACAGTAATTCTCGTATAAATAATTTTACTTATGCTGGTATTAATGCAAATGGCACTGGTTGTACGCAGTATGTAAATTCTGGTAGCACATTTGCTAGCACATTTCCAACACAAGTAAATACATTTAGTTTAACCTTAGGAACCTGTGGTAGTAATTTAGATAAAATGGCTAAAATTTTTATTGATTGGAATGGTGATGGCGATTTTTTAGATGCCAACGAATTATGTGCTACTTCTGGGGTTATTAATGGTACTGCTGCATTTACAGGTTCTATTACCACACCTAGTAATGTTGTTATTGGTGCAAGTACAAGAATTAGAATTGTTTTAAGCGAAACTACCAATGCTGTTAGCATTGTACCATGTGGAACTTATGCTTTTGGCGAAACCAGAGATTTTTCAATTAAGTTTTCGCAAGCTGCTAGAGATGGAAGAATTACTGCCATTATTTTACCAGAAAGTGGCAGCTGTGCCAACGATGCAACTTTTGTATCGGCCACAATACAGAATAGTGGAACAAGTGCAATTAATAATATACCAGTAAAAGCTATTATTTTAGATGGTGCAACCACAGTAGCAACTTTATTAGATACCTTGTTTAATACCATACAACCCAACGGTTTTGGTACAGTTTATTTTAGAAATACTTTCAATGCTTTAGCAGGCAAAACGTATACTCTAAAAGTAAATACAGATGTTAACTTAGAAGATGTTAGGTTTAATGACACACTATCGGTAACTAAAACAATTGCAGCTGCTAATACAGCAACTATTACCAACGCATCTGGCCAACTTTGTACTGCCACACAAGCCAATTTAACCAGCACAGCCCCAATTGGTAACACTGTTTATTGGTACACTTCCTCAACTAGTAATACACCAATAGGAAACGGTAGTTCAACTATCGTAAACAATAATATACCAGCCAACAATACTTTTTTTGTAGGTATAAACGATGCCAAAGGAAATGTTGGGCCAGTAACCAAAGAAAGTTTAAGTAGTACTGGTGGATATGCAGTATTTACCAATGTGCAAAACATTACTGTACATACGCCTATATTAATCGAAAGTTCGAGAATGTATTTTGGAAATGCTGGAACCATTACTGCAATTGTAAGAGAAGCTGTTAGTGGTAACATTGTAGATCAAGTAACAGTTAATGTATTACCAACCACAACAATACCAGGCCCAACAACTACCACATGGGATGCAAATGATACTGGACGAATTGTACCACTAAATTTAAAAATACCAGCTGCTGGTAATTACACATTAGGTATTTCTGCAGGTGGTGGTGCAACTGCATTTAGAAGTAGTGGTTTTGCTACTAACCCATATCCTTTTACAGTGAATAGTTTAATGAGTATAAATAATTCAAATAACGGTACAGGCTTAACTACATACTACTGGTTCTACAATCTTAAAGTAAAAGCATTGGGCTGTACCAACAATTCGAGCAGGGTTACGGTTGTTGCTGGTGCAGTTTTAACGCCAACAATTTCTCAAAACAGCAATGTTTTAACTTCTAGTGCTACAGGAACTAGTTATGTATGGAGTAAAGATGGTGTACAAATTTCAAACTCTAACAATGTTAGCTTAGCCATAACTGCTGCTGGTAGTTATACTGTAGAGGTAACAAAAGGTGGCTGTGTATTTACGTCTGCTCCATTTACTGCCATTATTACTAGTATTCAAAATATTAGTGCAACCGAAATTAATTTAACGCTTACTCCAAACCCTGCAAAAGAAAAAACAGAGCTACGATTTACAACTCCGAAAAGAGAAAATGTAACGATGGATATTTTAAGTATTAATGGTACAAAAATTAGTTCTGAAAGGTTTGTTGTACAACCCAATATTATGTTTACTAAACTGATAGATATAAGCAAACTTTCAGCTGGTATTTATACTGTAAGGTTGTATTTTAATAATAAACAAGTAATTAAAAAATTGATCATTAGTAAGTAAAAAAAATGTTTTGCTAAAAAGCCTCACCGAAAAATGGTGAGGCTTTTTAATAATTGAAATGTCCCGTCCTGAAATAGCGATACACAAAACACAATCGTTATGTCAACAACTACAAATTATGTAAAGCGAAGTCAAAGAGATTACAGTATTTCCTTGAAGGTTCAGATTATCCAACAAATTGAACAAGGAAAACTATC
>JANOZK010000023.1:0-163361 GCA_031429335.1 Chitinophagaceae bacterium
CATCAGTGAAAAAATTAATAGCCACATTCTTTTTAGTTATCTACAGCCTTACAACTGTGGGTGCCACTATACATTCTCACTATTGTATGAGTGAATATATGGGTTCAAGCCTATATCATTCAAAAGACATTAAATGTGAAAAATGTGGAATGACAAAAGCCAAGTCAAAAGGCTGCTGCAAAGACGAACACAAATTTGTTTCACTTAAAAGAGAACACAATCATATAAAAACATTGATTGAAGTTCCCAACTTCTTTGTCCAAACCATTTTACCTACTTACATTACTTATAATATTGTTGCAGTTACTTATACAACCACAACTGCAAAAAAAATCATCTACTCACCACCTTTAATATACAAACAAAGGCTGCACATTCTCAACTGCTTTTATTTAATTTGATTTATTTATTTAGTTTTACACTAAGTATTTTTTGCATAGTATTAAGCTATGCTTATTCTCGTTTATATCAATCAATTTAAAAAATAATACAATGAAAAAAACAACATTAATGCTTATCACTGCATTATTTGCTTTCGCAACTTTTGCACAAATTAAAAACCCTAAAACTGAAACGGTAAAAATTTGGGGGAATTGTGATATGTGTAAAACCACCATCGAAAAAGCTACCTACAAAAAAGGCACAGCAAAGGCAGTTTGGAACGATGAAACCAAACAAGCAACCATCACTTACAACACAAAAACAACAACCAGAAACGAAGTGCTAAAACGTGTAGCTCTTGCAGGTTACGACAACACAATTTTTGCAGCACCCGACGCAGCATACAATAATTTGCCAGGATGTTGCAAATACGATAGACCGGATAAAAAAGAAATAAAAACACCAACCACAGCATCAGCTACTACAACGGAAACACCAGTTAAAAAAAACGATGTAAAGCCGAGCAGTTTACAAACTGTGTACGATACTTATTTCGATTTAAAAGATGCTTTAGTAAAAAGCGATGCAACCATTGCAGCCTCAAAAGCAGCTACATTGTTAAAAGCTATCAATGCAATAAAAATGGAAACATTAGGCGATAATCATATGGCATATATGAAAGTGGAAAGTGAGTTAAAACTACACGCCGAGCACATTAGTGAAAGCAAAGATATTGCACACCAAAGAGACCACTTTTCAAGCCTATCAACAACAATGTATCAGCTACTAAAAACAGCAAAGGCAAACACAACTGTTTACTACGACCATTGCCCCATGTATAACGATGGAAAAGGTGCAAATTGGTTAAGCAAAGAAGTTGCAATCAAAAATCCATACTATGGTTCTATGATGCTAACTTGTGGTAAAATTCAAGAAACAATTAAACAATAAATGTATGAAACTATACATCAAAAATATGGTGTGTGGTCGTTGTATAATGGTGGTTAAGTCTAAGTTGCATAAACTTGGACTTAACCCATTATCAATGCAATTGGGAGAAGTAGAAATAAAAAAGAGTATTACCAAAACTCAAAAGGAAACTTTAGCAAAACAGCTACTTTCATTGGGTTTCGAGTTAATAGACGATAAAAAAAGTAAAACAATAGAAAAGATAAAAAGCTTAATTGTAGATTTAGTTCATTATAAAAACAACGAACTAAAAACAAATTTATCCAGCTATCTTTCTACGCATTTACTTCAAGACTACAATACATTAAGCAATCTTTTTTCAGAGGTAGAAGGCACCACCATTGAGCAATATTTTATAGCACAAAAAATAGAAAAGGTAAAAGAGTTGTTGATGTATAATGAACTTACTTTAAGTGAAATTTCCTTTCAATTAAATTATAGTAGCGTAGCATATTTAAGCAATCAGTTTAAAAAGGTAACAGGCTTTACACCCACTTATTTTAAACAACTAAAAGATAAAAAACGTAAACAAATTGAAGCTTTGTAAATCTTACAAATTATTCCCAAAATAACGCAATAGCTAAGGCTTTAAACTTTTGCAGTTTTGTGTTTCAAAAAATAAATATACAAATGACACACACTTATCAATTAACAGGAATGACTTGCGGCAGTTGCGAAGCCAAAGTAAAAAGCAGTTTATTGATGTTGCCAAACGTAACAGCAGTAGCCGTTTCAAAAGATACAAGTATAGCCACTATAACAATGGATAAACACATTGCATTATCCGATTTTCAAAATGCATTAGGTGGTGCAGTAAGTAAATATCAAATTGCTTCTCCCCTCTCTTTTGGAGAGGGGGCAGGGGGTGAGGCTTCTTGGATTGAAACCTATAAACCCATTTTGCTAATCTTTTTTTACATCACTTTAATAAGTGGTTTAATTAGTTTTTATACAAATAATAATGGGCTAATGGGTTTTATGCAATATTTTATGGCTGGCTTCTTTTTAGTGTTTTCATTTTTCAAAATGCTCAATCTAAAAGGCTTTGCAGAAAGCTATAAAATGTACGATGTTGTTGCAAAGCAAATTCCAGTTTGGGCTTATTTATATGCTTTTATCGAGTTGGCTTTAGGTATTGCTTATACTATCAACTTCAATCCCTTTATCACAAATATTATTACACTTGTTGTAATGAGTATTAGCATTGTTGGCGTACTTAAAAGTGTACTTAACAAACAAACAATTCAATGTGCTTGTTTAGGTGCAGTGTTCAATTTACCAATGAGTACAGTAACAATTATCGAAGATGCTTTAATGATTGCTATGAGTGCAATAATGCTTTTCACATTAAATACATAAAATGAAATTCCTAAAATGGATATACAAAACTTTCTTTCAAAAAGGCTGTTGCCGATAATTGATTGACAAAGCAGTAAATGATGCAACTCTCATAAATAGTTGTGTAAGACATCCATCTTGAAAAAAAATCAACTTTGCAGAATAATATTTTTATCATAATCAAAAAGTAAAGCTATGATGCACGGTAATGATATTCACTCATTTTGGGGAATGAACCTATTTTGGTGGTTTTTTTTAATTCTAGGTTTAGTCATAATAGTAGGTTGGATGTATAGATACCAAAAAAGGAAATGAGCGAAAAAAAAACTTAGTATCTAAAAATACATAAAATGAAAAAAGAATATGAGTTAAAAGGAATGAGTTGTGAGAGCTGTGTAAGTAGCGTAAAAAAGTATTGCTTCAAAACAATAATATTGAGGAAGCAGAAGTTCATTTGCATCCTCAAGTTGCAACCCTAACAATGAGCAAAGCCATTGATATTAGTGAATTACAAGACCAACTTAGTAAGGCAGGGCATTATACAATTAATGAGAAGAATTAAGTTGATTTTTAAATTATTCTAAATCACAATCAATAAAATGGAACATCAAACATATACCTGCCCAATGCACCCACAAATTGTGGAAGAAAAACCTGGTAACTGCCCTATTTGTGGAATGACTTTAGTGTTGGCAAAAACTGCAAATGAAAGTGCCCATCATCAACATGGCAGCAACCCACCAATGGGGCATGAAGGACATAACCACAATGCCATGATTGCCGATTTTAAAAAAAGATTTTATGTTGTTTTAATATTGACAATTCCTATCATGTTGCTATCAGAAATGATACAACATTTTATGGGTGTTGATTGGCAGTTTACAGGTTCTAAATATATTTTGTTTGGATTATCAACCATTGTATTTTTTTATGGTGGTTTCCCTTTTTTAAAAGGGCTAGTAGATGAAGTGAAAGCAAAAAATATCGGGATGATGTTCTTAATTGCCTTCGCCATAACTGTTGCATATATCTATAGCGTTGCAATTATGTTTGGCTTGCAGGGTATGGATTTTTTTTGGGAGCTGGCAACGCTAATTCTTATCATGTTGTTAGGGCATTGGATAGAAATGAAATCAGTTGCAGGGGCATCAAAAGAATTAGAATTATTAGTACAATTAATGCCAGCAGAAGCACACCTTGTTATGCTTGATATAGTTAAAGATGTGAAGACAGACACACTAAAAGAAAACGATATTGTTTTGATTAAACCAGGAGAAAAAGTTGCAGCCGATGGCATCATCTTAGAAGGCGAAAGTTACCTTAATGAAAGTATGCTTACTGGCGAAAGCAAGCCTGTACAAAAAGTAAAAGGCAACAAAGTAATTGCAGGTGCAATTAATGGCAATGGCTCTATAAAAGTTACTGTTTCTCACAGTGCAAAAAATTCCTATTTATCACAGGTTATTAAGTTGGTGGAGGATGCCCAAAAATCAAAATCTAAAACACAGTTGTTAGCAAATACAGCGGCAAAATGGCTTACTGTTATTGCAATTATTTCAGGTATTGCTACATTTTTATTTTGGTATTTAACAGGGCAAACATTAGCGTTTGCCATGGAAAGAATGGTAACGGTGATTGTTATTTGTTGCCCACATGCTTTGGGCTTGGCTGTGCCTTTGGTGGTTGCAAAATCTACCGCATTATCTGCACAAAATGGTTTGCTGATTAAGAATAGAACAGCCTTTGAAAATGCAAGAAAAATAACCACCATTGTATTTGATAAAACAGGAACATTGACAATTGGAAAATTTCAGGTGTCTAAAATTATTTCACTACAAACAGCGTTGAATGAAAATGAAATTATCCGACTTGCGTCAGCATTAGAGCAGCAATCAGAACATCCAATAGCCACAGGGATTTTGCAAAAAGCTAAGGAGTTGTCTATAACTATACCTGCAACCGAAAACTTTAATGCTATTACTGGTAAAGGTGTTGAAGCAACCATAGAAGGTAAAAAAGTGTTGGTGGTTAGTCCAGGGTACTTAAAAGAAAACAATTTAGCAATTCCCCAAGGATTTACAGCCAATGATACTGAAACAGTCGTATTTGTAATTGTTGATAATCAAATAGCAGGATACATTGCTTTGTCTGATGAAATAAGACCAGAATCTGCTGAAGCTATAAAAACATTAAAGGCAAATAATATTAAATCCATTTTATTGACAGGCGATAATAATAAAGTTGCAAAAAGTGTATCAGAAACTTTAGGCATGGATAGTTTTTTGGGAGAAGTTTTGCCTCACCAAAAATTAGAAAAAATAAAAGAGTTACAAAGTAAAGGAGAGTTTATTGCCATGACTGGCGATGGTGTAAATGATGCACCAGCATTAGCAATTGCTGATGTTGGTATTGCAGTAGGCAGTGGCAGCGATATTGCAGCAGAAACTGCAGGCATTATTTTGGTAAACAGTAACCCAAAAGATATTGTAAGTTTGATTTTATTTGGCAAAGCTACTTATAGTAAAATGATACAGAATTTAATTTGGGCAACAGGCTACAATGTAATAGCATTGCCATTGGCAGCTGGTGTTCTGTATAAGCAAGGTATTTTATTAAGCCCAGCAGCAGGTGCTGTTTTAATGACAATAAGTACAATTGTTGTTGCTATTAATGCAAGTTTATTGAAAGTAAAAAAATAAAAAAAGATGAAAAAAAATATCATCATTCTTATGTTGTTTTTTGTAGGTAACTCATTCGCTCAAAAAACAGTTCGTCACGATTTATATGTTAAAGACACAACTGTAAATTTAACAGGAAAACCAAAAAGAGCCATTGCAGTAAATGGGCAAATTCCTATGCCTACACTCACTTTCACAGAAGGTGACACAGCCGAAATTTATGTGCATAACGAACTAAACGAAACTACCTCTTTACATTGGCACGGCTTGTTGTTACCCAATAAAGAAGATGGAGTTACCAACCTTACACAAATGCCAATAGAGCCACACACAACACATTTGTATAAGTTTCCCATCATTCAAAATGGCACACATTGGTATCATTCACATAGTGGACTACAAGAGCAAATAGGAATGTACGGTTCGTTCATAATGCTTAAAAGAAAAAGCGACAAAACATTTAGAAAAGGAATAGACGATTTGCCAGCAATACCAATGGTTTTAAGCGAATGGACAGACTACAATCCAAATAACGTACATAGAATGTTGCACAATGCATCAGATTGGTTTGCTATTAAAAAAGGCACCACACAATCTTATGCAGAAGCTATACAGCAAGGTTACTTTAAAACTAAAGTTAAAAACGAATGGAAACGAATGACAGCCATGGATGTAAGCGATGTGTATTACGATAAGTTTCTTATCAATGGAAAAAACGAATTCATTGCCCAGCATTTCAACGCTGGAGATAAAATACGGTTACGCATTTCCAACGGAGGAGCATCTACTTATTTTTGGCTCAATTATGCAGCAGGGAAAATGACAGTAGTTGCCAACGATGGCAACGATGTTGAGCCAATCGAAGTAGATAGATTGCTAATTGCCGTAAGCGAAACCTACGATATAATTGTTACAATCCCCAACAATGGGAAGGCTTACGAGTTTTTAGCAACAAGCGAAGACAGAACAAAATCAGCATCATTATATCTAGGAAACGGAAGAATACAATTAGCCAATCCACTACCCAAACTAAAATATTTCGAGGGAATGAAAATGATGAATGGAATGATGAAAATGAATGGTGATTTAGACGATATGGGAATGAAAATGAGCCTGAACCAAATGGATATGAATGTAGTAATGTATCCTGAAATTACTGGAGAAATAAAAAAGAAAAAAGATAGTAAAATGAGTGATATGAAAATGGGTGCAGAGCAATACAATGCAAATGCACTTTCCGATATTGTTACACTCAATTATGCAATGATTAAATCACCAACTCATACAAGCCTTCCAAAAGATGCAGCAGTAAAGGAATTAAAGTTTGTGTTAACAGGAAATATGAATAGGTATGTGTGGAGTTTAGACAACAAAGTAATCAGTGAAACCGATAAAATTCTAATTCATAAAGGTGAAAATATTAGAATGATTATTTACAATAATTCTATGATGAGGCATCCAATGCACCTACATGGACACGATTTTCGTTTGCTAAATGGACAAGGAGAAAATGCACCACTAAAAAATATTGTGGACATTATGCCAATGGAAACCGACACTTTAGAATTTAATGCTAATGTAGAAGGCGATTGGTTTTTTCACTGCCATATTTTATACCACATGATGAGTGGAATGGGCAGAGTTTTTAGTTATAAAAACCAAACAGCCAATCCGTTAATACAAAATCCAAAATTGGCACAACGCAAACTATTTGCCGACGATAGAAAATTTCATGTGATGGCCGAAAACGATATATCCACCAATGGAAATGATGGTATGGCAATGTTACAAAACACCCGATGGTCTATAAATACTGAATGGCGTTTGGGTTATACAAAACATCATGGACAAGAAACTGAAACACATATCGGAAGATACCTTGGCAAAATGCAATGGCTAATGCCGTTTATTGGATTTGATTGGCGTTATCGTAAATTAGATACAGACAATACCGGAATGAAGGAAGGAGAGAAAAATCTATTTGGACAAACAAATACTAAAGACAACAGACGACAATTTAGTTTGGGTGTTGCTTATACTTTGCCCATGCTGGTTATTTTACAAACTGAAATTTATCATGATGGAAATGTAAGGGTACAACTAATGAGAGAAGATATTCCCGTTTCTAAACGAGTAAGAGGCATGTTTATGGTAAATACAGATAAAGAATATATGGGCGGAGTGGATTATATTTTAGGTAAAAATATCAGAACCCGACTTCATTACGACAGTGACATGGGTTTGGGCGTAGGTTTAACATTGAATTATTAAACTTTATCAACAGCAGTTAGGCTTTGAGATGAGGACATACGCTTGAAACAATAATCGATAGCACATATCCAATCCTTGGTTTCGGCAAACATAATTCTACCAGTCATTAGTTCTTAACTTCGGCTTTTAGTTATAAATTTATCTTTAGTTTCTGGCAGGCAGAAACTAAAGATAAAAATCATGAAACATAAAATACTAAGAATTCTGATTTGCTTTTTTATGTAACGACGAACAATAATTGGTAATTTCAACCAACCATTTATCTCGAAATTTTCGTAAGAATAAATATTACAACTGCTTTTCTACTCAACGTGACTTTGCTTTTGCCAACCATTCAACAACGACTGAAAAAATGATAAAAAAGAAACCACTTTCATCAAAACTTTTTGGTAGTTGGAAAAAACTTGGACCAGGTCTTGTGACAGGTGCAAGTGACGATGACCCATCTGGAATTGCAACTTATTCTCAAGCAGGTGCTGCATTTGGACTTGCAACATTATGGACAGCGATTATAGCTTTTCCTCTCATGGCATCTATTCAACAAATGTGTGCAAGAATTGGGTTGGTAACCTCACAAGGTTTAACTGGTACACTTAAAAAACACTATCCAAGACCTATTTTATATCTGATGCTAGTGTTTAGTTTCCCTGCCATTGTAATGAATATTGGTGCTGACATTGCAGGCATGGGAGCTGTTGGAAATTTACTATTTCCTGCTATTGATGCTAATTATTTCAGTGTTCTTTTCACGATTATTCTTCTTGGTTTAATAATCTACCTACCTTACCAAAAAATAGCATCAGTTTTAAAATATTTGTGCATTGTAATGTTGGTGTATTTTATTGTTCCGTTTTTGTATAAACAAGATTTTAGAGAAATTCTGAAAGCGACATTTATTCCAACTATAAAATTTGACAAAAATTTTATAGCCATTATCGTAGGCATACTTGGCACAACTATTTCACCTTATCTTTTCTTTTGGCAAGCGTCGGTGGAGGTTGAAGAAATGAAGACCAAGAGAAAACAATTAGTTGTAAATAAAAAAATAATTCATGCAATTAATAAAGACGTAGATTTTGGAATGACCGTTTCAGGATTTGTTATGTACTTTATAATTCTTACCACCGGAACCGTTTTATTTAATGGTGGTATCCACCAAATTGACACCGTTGAACAAGCGGCAATGGCCTTAAAACCAATAGCAGGAAACTTAGCATATCTTCTTTTTGCAATTGGTGTAATCGGAACGGGGCTTATTGCAATTCCTGTGTTAAGTGGTTCTATTTCTTATATTATTACTGAAACATTTGGCTGGGAACAAGGTCTTGACAAAAAATTTCATGAAGCCAAAGCATTTTACATCATCATTGCTATTTCGTTGATACTCGGATTATCATTAAACTATGTAGGTATTACGCCAATTCAATCATTAATTTATACAGCCATTCTATATGGGCTTACTGCTCCTGTACTAATTGCAATCATCTTACACATTTCAAACAACAAAAAAATAATGGGGAAAAACGTGAACGGACTCACAACAAACATCCTTGGCTTTGCAGCATTAATAATTATGACAGTTGCTGCTGTAACTTTAATCTATCTGCAATTTTCTGACAAGTAATAAACATTTACAAATGAATAATTCTAATTCAAATGAAAACAGTGAATATGATTGAAAAACTGCAATTGTTTGAAGAACTTGGCTGCCCAATAACATTAGATCTGGCATTATTGTAGGCTCGATAAATCGCAGTTGAACATTTGAACTTGTATTTACCTTTAGCTTTGGACCATAAGTAACTCAAATCAGCAAAATAATATGTATCAACTTTTAATCACTAATTTAGCAGCAATTACAGCCAATTGGAAGGCAAATTCGCAACCAAGGTCAAGACATACTTATTACTTGCAATCGAAGAATGACCGACAAGACACAAACAAACGACCAAAATTCATAGCCAATTTCACTGTTTCTTAATACAAACCAACACGGCAGACTACTTAAAAAAAAATTAATAATAGAATACATGAATTATAACTTACTCATAGAAAATCTAACAAATCCAGCATTACTCTTTTTTGTACTTGGCATACTTGCCGTTTATTTAAAAAGTGATTTAGAAATACCTGAAAATTCCTCAAAATTTATTTCACTATATCTCTTATTTGCAATAGGCTTCAAGGGTGGTCAAGAATTATCTCATGAAGCATTTACCATAGAAATTGGATGGTCAATGGTATTTGGGGTTTTTATTTCTTTAATGATACCGATCTACACATTTTTTATCCTTAAAAGAAGATTAAGTGTATTTGACGCTGGTGCCATAGCAGCTACTTATGGTTCGGTAAGTGCAGTAACCTTTGTAACGGCTGTTTCTTATCTTGAATCTCAGCAACTGTCATTTCATGGGCACATGGTTGCAATTATGGCTTTAATGGAATCACCCGCAATCATTATTGGTCTTGTATTAATTTCTATATTTAACAAAGACGAAAACACAATAATAAAGAAAAGAACCGCCATAAAACATTCATTTACAAATGGAAGTGTATTACTCATATTAGGCAGTTTAATTATAGGTTACTTGGCTAGTGATAAACAGGCACAAGGAATAAAACCATTTACCAATGATCTTTTTAAAGGCTTTCTTGCGATTTTTCTGTTAGACATGGGAATTACAAGTGGAAGAAAACTAAAAGCATTTTTCTCATTCGGTTGGTTCCCCATTATTTTTGCAATATTAATTCCATTATTAAATGGTTGTATAGTTGCCATGTTGAGTTCCTTAGTTACTCAAGACATATCTAATCGCTTTATGTTTGCAATTTTAGCAGCAAGTGCCTCATACATTGCAGTTCCAGCTGCTATGAAAATTTCGGTTCCCCAGTCAAATCCTGGCCTTTTTTTACCAATGGCTCTGGCAATAACCTTCCCAATAAATATTACGATTGGTATGCCTATTTATTTGTTAATTGTACAAAGTACTTGATTACAAATTATAACTAAAGCACAAGCGTAAGCACATTTTCTATTATTATGTATTTTTAATTGAATTTCGTATTCATGAACTTCGTTTCACAAATGCCAACTCAAAAACTAAAAAATTGCAACATACAACAGACTAAGACTATAGTAAATTGACCTAAAGAACGCCATCTGGCAACAAAAGGTTTTGAGTAACTGATGCAATAGTGATAAATTAAATCATTGGAATACGAATAAATATTTGTAACGATATGAATAGTGAAAATTCTAAACACTAACTACCTAAACCCTCAATTCGATGGTGGTAAATTTAGCAACTTGTATCTACTGAATTATTACTTTCTTAAAAACTTTATAATATATTAACTTGCAATTTATTAATCAATAAAATTGAAATAAATTATGAAATTTCCACTAAAAAAATACCTTGCTTTTTTAGGTATTCTATTTTCAGTTTCGGCTCAATCGCAAATATTAAGTGACTCTTTTTTGATTGACGGGAACTATAGAACATTTCATTTCAATAAGCCAAATAACATTAATGCTACTAAAAATTTAATCTTCGTTTTGCATGGTTCAGGCGGAAATGGTATTAAATCAATGAAGGGTACAACCAAATTAATGGAACTATCCGAAACTGAAAATCTTTTATTGCTATTCCCCGATGGGTATAAGAAAAACTGGAATGAGTGCAGAAAAAATGCACCCGCAGCTGCCAATATTAAAAATATTGATGAAAATACTTTTTTTACAAAAATGATAGAATATTGTGTAGATAAATTTAAAGTAAACCCATCAAGGGTTTTTGTTATAGGCACTTCTGGTGGTGGGCATATGGCATATAAATTAGCATTCACAATGCCTGAAAAATTTAAAGCTATTACTGCTATAGTTGCAAACATACCAGACACTTCAAATATGGATTGCATTGAAAAACGAAAAGCTATGCCTGTGATGATTATTAATGGCACTAGTGATTCTACAAACCCTTATTATGGTGGGAAAGTTAAAAATAAAGGATTGGTAAATTCTACAGATCAAACATTTCATTATTGGGCATCATTAGCAGGTTACACTGGAGAACCAACAATGGAAAGTTTACCTGACGTTGATCCTACTGATGGTAAAACAATTGAAAGATATACTTATAAGGAAAAAATGAAGCCTGAAATTGTTTTATTAAAAGTAATAAATGGGCAACATAACAACCCAAAAGATATTAATGTATTTATAGAAAGTTGGAAATTTTTTAAACGACAATTCGAGTTAAAATGAGTTACTCATTTTACTTAGTACATGCTGCCAGCAACATTGGTTTTTGGGCAGTTGTAGTCGAGCAAACACTTACCTAGAGGATAACTTGAGTTACATCTTACGAATTTTTATTCCTAAAAATAATTGCCATCTACCATACAGCATTTAAAATGCTTACTTAGCCAACAGGTATTTTAAATTATACCAATGTGAATTTTAACTTAGACCAAAATTTTCTGATGTAATGCCGATTGGATAGTTGGTTAGACCATTTTTTTGGTCTATTACAGATATCACTTCGGTATTATTGCAATACCTCAATTAACTTTTCAACTTGTTCAATTGTATTAAATGCATGCAATACAATTCTTAATCGTTCCTTATCTTTTGGAACGGTAGGGTATAAAATGGCTCTAATATCTAAATGATTATTTTGTAATACTTGTGCTATTTTTTTAACTTCCGCATTACCTGGCACTAATACTATTTGAATTGGAGTTTTTGACACAAATTTTTCAAACTTAATTTTAGCCGATTGAAAAATTTGAATTAGGAGTTGCAGTTGTTTTCTTTGGTCAATCATTGCAGGAAAGGTTTGATAACTTTTCCTAATTACTTCAACTGCATGTGGTGCTAATGCAGTGCTATACATTAAACTGCGAGAAAAATTTATTAAATAATCTCTTAATACATTGCTACCCAAAACAACAGCACCATGGCAACCACAGGCTTTGCCAAATGTATGCACCCTTGCAAAAATTTCATCTTGTACTTGCAATTGTTGTACTAAACCTTCTCCCCTTTCTCCAATTACACCAGTAGCATGTGCTTCATCAATTATTAAGTTGGCCTTATACTTTTTACACACTAAAATAATTTCTTGAAGAGGGCACAGATCCCCATCCATACTAAAAACAGATTCGGTTACAACAAAAATATTACCACTTGCTTGTTGTAATTTTTTTTCTAACTCTTCTACCCTATTATGTGCAAAAGAAAATGATTCTGCAAAAGATAATCGTATACCATCTCTTATAGATGCATGACATAAGCTATCGTAAATAATTGTATCGCCTTTTTGGGGTACGCAGCTTAGCAAACCCAAATTTGCATCGTAACCAGAATTATAAATAAGTGCCGTTTCGCTTTGATGAAAGGCGGCAATTTCTTTTTCGGCAAGTTCAATTAAAGCATAGTTACCAGCTAATAATCTAGAGCCCGTTGAACCATTATTATAATTAGCATATAAAATTTGTAATTGTTGGTTGTGAACGATACCTAAATAATCGTTAGAACAAAAATCAACTTTACCATCGGGCAATTTTAAAGAACGAAATGCTTGCTGCTCTCTCCTTTCGTTTAATTTACTGTTTAAGAAACTATCGTTATACATCGTTTCAAAACTAGGAATTCTTTTCAGATATTTGCATGGAAATTTTAGTGCCAAAAACTAAGATTTAAAAACAGCAAATGGAACTATCTCAACATACAAAAAATATTTTAGGCTTACAATTACCCACCGACCCACGCTGGGTTAATTTAGCTAGTATTAGTTTAGAAGCAATTTTAACAGACCATGCTTATTGTGAGCAAAAAGCAGCAATGACTTGTATTTCTTTAATTCAACGATACAGTGAAAAAGAGAAGTTGGTTAAGGAACTAGCCCCAATTGTAACCGAAGAATGGGGCCATTTTAGGCTTGTTTTAAATGAATTGTACAAACGTGGCTTACAACTAGGCATACAGCGTAAAGACGAGTATGTTAACCGCCTTTTAATTTTTCAAAAAAAGGGGGGAGATAGAGAAGATAGATTTTTAGATCAAATGCTTACTATGGCTTTAATTGAAGCAAGAAGTTGTGAGCGTTTTAAACGTTTAAGCGAAGGGCTCAACGATGATTATATGAAAAGGTTTTATACAAGATTTATGGAAAGCGAAGCCGGCCATTACACATTATTTATTGATTTAGCTGAAAGCTATGTTGAAAAAGAAAAGGTGAGATTAAGGTGGCAACAATGGCTAAGTTATGAAACAAAAATTGTGGAGGAATTAGAACTTAGAGGCGACAGAATACATTAGTATTTAACTTGTTAAGCAGCGTATTTATTTTGGATAAAGCTATTAAAATAAAACTATTTTAATACTTGAAATTTGCCACTATCTACAATACGAGCATTTTTATCTCTTATTTGAAAAATATAAATACCTCTAAAAAAACCATCAAGTGAAATAGTACTATTGGTTCCAGAAATTTGAACTTCACTTACTTTTTTGCCAATAAAATTATACAAAACAAGCGTGTGCCCTTTTTCTAAACTTTTAGCATATTCGAAATTAATAAAAGAAGAAGCAGGATTAGGATAAAATCGAGTGATTTTGGTTTTACCATCTACAAAACCCAAATTATTACTGGCAACAAAACTAGATGTTGTTATAAGTAAAATAAATAAAATGGTTTTGTAAATATTTTTCATGCGTCTTTTAGTTTAATGAAGATAGGAAAAAAAATTAAACTCGAACAAAAAAAATTCTATTAGGCTTGTAACGAAATTGGGCAGAAATTATTGTAAACTTCTGCCCAATTCATAAAAAATTGTTTTTTTCTAGTTTAAACCAGCCAATGTTGCGTTGATAGCTTCAAAGTTTGGTAAATCACCTGCACTTTCTAACACTTCGGCATATTTAATAATACCTTCAGCATCAATAATAAATGCAGAACGTTTGCTAACACCTTTCATCCAACCAATAAAAGTTTCATAAAAAGCTCCATAGGTAGCAGAAACTTCTTTATTAAAATCGCTTAATAATGGAAAATTTAATTTTTGTTCTTCTTTAAACTTGGCTAAAGTAAATGGAGAATCAACAGAAATACCTAATACCTGTGCATTAGCATTGTTATATGTGGCAATATTATCTCTAATACTGCATAACTCTGTTGTACAAACACCGGTAAAGGCCATAGGAAAAAATAGAATTAAAACATTTTTGCCTTTTAAATTTGCTAAGCTAACCTGATTTTTTTCTGTATCGGGTAAAGTAAATTGTGGAGCAGTTTGCCCAACTTGAACACTCATATTTTTTTATTTTAGTTACACAAAATAAACATTTTTTAATGTAACAAAACAACATTTATTATTAATTCTATAATAAATGATATCGAAAGGATAAATATAACTTGCTCGATGAAATTATTATAATAAACAAAATAGAAAGGGATAGTTAAAAATACCTTTTTTATATCAATTCTTTATATGTAAAAAGCAGAGGCTGTCTTAAAAGTCTCATTGATGTTATATTGAGCTTTTCGAAATATAGTAATCAATCAGAATCAAATCTATACTCATTTCGATAAACTAAGTGTGACCGATTTGATTCCTTTTTCGGGAGCCTCTTTTTCAAATAAAAAGGGCTTCTGCATCAACTACAGAAACCCAAATTTTGGAATTTACTTTAAGAGAATATTTTTAAAACTTAGGACATAAAGGCACAAATTTTGAGCTGTTGCTTTTATCTAAAAAGCCAGTGTAAGACAATGAAAACTCCATACCACCACTACCTTGGCTTGCTGTTCTTAATTGAGAAATATTGGCATCATAACTAAACGAAAAAGCAAAAGGATGATAATCTAATTTTACAATTGGTATAAAAGCATCTTTTGCTCTCATATACCCACCGATATGAAAAGTGTATTTAGGGTCATCAATATCATCCCCTATTTTATAAGAATAAATAGCACCACCAATGATTTCTGTATAACTACCTTGCTTTGTGTAATCGGCATGAAAAGTAAAATAAGAGGTTTCGTTTAAGCCAAACTTAACACCAGCCGAAGCAACAATTTTGGGTTCTAGTTCAATGGTAGGGTTTTTATAAAAAGAATTTTTAGGCCTATTAAAATGATGGTAAGCAAGGCCTACAAAATAATTATCGTCTTCTTTACCAGCTATTGAAGAGTTAAAACTAATACCAGCACTTCCATCCATGTAAACAAAATTAGAATTGGTGAAGGTTTCACCATCACCTAATGAAGGATTATAGCCATTTCCATCATACTGGTTATTGGTAGTAATTTTAGATCTATCAAATCTCCTTTGAACCATACCAGCCATAACCCCAATAGATAAATATTTGTTTTTTTCTCCGTCTAACGACTTTTGATAATTTAATGCTGGTAAAATAGAATTGGTAGTTAAAGCACTAGAACCTGCTTTATCGTACAAAATTTGCATACCCATGGTAACAAAGTCATCACCTTGTCCAATACTTTTTTTATATTCTGCATTAAGAGAACCTGTAATATAAGGTGTTGTAACCGAAGCCCACTGCGTTCTGTATAAGCTTTGAAATCTATAATCGCCTTTAAAAAGACCTGCTAAAGAGGGGTTTCTAAGTAAAGGAGCTTCAAAAAATTGTGAAAAATGCACATCTTGTGCCTGTACAAAATTTGAACAAATCGTTAAACAACTAACGAATAAAATAGGTAATATTTGAATACATTTTCTCATTCTTGAGATATTGGATATTGATTTAAACGAATAGATGGATTCATTATTGTTGTTTAACGTTAGAATTAAAAAAATGATTGATAAACAATCAACTATCGGAATAAAGTGATATTTCCTTTTAATGGTATTACCTGATTATTGTTACAAATTACCTCAATAATGTACACATAAACATCGTCTCTCAATAATTTTCCGTTGTAAGTTCCATCCCAACCAAAACTTTCATCGTTTGCAGCAAATTCACTTCTAACAAACACAATTTCGCCCCAACGATTAAATATTTTCATCGTTCTTACTTTAAAAAGTCCCTTACCTCTTGGATAAAAAACATCATTAATCGCATCGCCATTTGGCGAAAAGGTATTTGGAATAAAAATGTTAAACCCATTACACAACGCCTCAATCGTAACTTCATCTTTAGAGGTACATCCTCCCAAATTCGATGCTTCAACAATATATTTTATATTATCAGTAACAATTGCTTGCGGATTAGGGCAATTGTAACAGGTTAACCATTTATTAGGAATCCAACGCCAATTAATGATATCTGAAGAGTTGGTAGTAACAAGGGGCACTAGTACACCTACATTTTCTTTAATTAATTGTTGAACAATATTAATTTGTGGTATTGGGTAAACTACCAAATTAAAATTCGCTGTTCTGGTGAAACAATTTTTTCGATCGGTTCCTGTAACTATATAGGTAGTAGTTGATGTTGGCGTTAAAATAGGATTAAAAATTGTTGCATTATTAATGGTGGTATTATTGGGCGACCATACATAATTATCGGCTCCAGATGCAATTGGTTGTACCGATTCGCCAATGCAAATAGTATCTGTATTAGGAACTCTTAATGTAAATGGTTGAATTACATTTATATAAACAGAATCGACAGATGAACAACCAAAACTATTACTACCGGTAACCCTATACATTTTTAAACTATCGGGGGTTGCATTTGGATTGCTACAATTTAAGCAACTTAAAGTGCTATCAGCACTCCAAACATAATTGGTTGCCCCGCTAGGTTGTAAAGTAATGCTACTTCCCTTGCATACCACAGAATCTATACCTGCATTAGTAATTGGTGCTGGATGTATGATAATATTTTTAAAAGCAGTATCCGAGCAGCCTGCAGCTATCGATGAAATTGATGTTATTGTATAATTGCCTGCTACTGTATAAAATTGTGGTTTTGGTATTTGTGAGGTATCTGAAACGCCATTGTCAAAATTCCATCTCCATTTTATTGCAGCTGTATCGCTACTAACAACAATACCCTGATAGCTAAGTAGCGTATTTACACAACCCTCATTATTACCAGCAATATCGATTAACGGAGTTACAGCTATTTTAATGGGTACTTGTAACGTGTCGGTGTAAGTACAACCAAAAGCAGAGGTAACTTTTAGGCTAACTGTATAATTACCTGGTTGTTGATATAAATATTGTGGATTAATTTGGGTAGAGGTTATATTGTTTCCAAAGTTCCATAAATAGTTGGTAACTACATCATTTACAGTAACTGTTGAATCTAGAAAATTTAATCGAACCGAATCGCAAAATTGTGTTTGTGGAACTTTTATTTTTGTGGTAATATCCAAAACCTTGATGGTATCCGCACCTTGTATGGGCACTTGACAACCTGCTGCATCTATCAAAATCATTTTTGGCTTAAATAAGCCAGAAGCCGAATAAGAATGTTTAATAACAGAGTCAAATGTAGCTATTGTTACGCCATCGCTAAAGTCCCAAAAAAATGTTGCGTTATTAAGTGAATTGGCTACAAAAGTTACCGTATCGGGTTTACAAAATTTTGTTGGGCCGTAGGTAAATGTTCCGGTTGGCCCACGTACAACAATATTTTTTCTAGTAGAATCAACACAGTTTCCATAACCAGTTGCTCTTAAAACCAAGGGATATGTGCCTACATTATTGTAAAAATGTGAAGGGGTATCTAAATTCGAGAAGCCACCATCGCCAAAACTCCAAATAACACTTTTGGTATTTAAAGATTGATGGGCAACCTCAATTAAAAATGGGTAACAAAGGCCCAATGTATCACCAACAAGAAAATTAAAGTTGGCTTTTGGGTTGGCAACCCTAATGAACAATGGCTTTAATATCGAATCGGTACAACCAAAAATATCGATCACTTTTAACCCAACAGAATATTGACCTACGCTTGAGTAACTATGCTGAGGATTGAACGCTGTAGACGAATTGAGATCGCCAAAGTTCCAATTAAATTGAAGGTTTAGACCTAGTGATTGATTAAAAAAACTAACATCGCTATTTTGGCATCGAATAGTATCAATAGAGAAAAAATTAGCAACAGGTTTTGTAATTAAAACTGCAGCTGGTTTAAACAAAGTATCATAACAACCAAATGCATCCACTACTTTTAGTAAAACATCAAAACTGCCAGTAGAGGTATATTGGTGACTAAAAGGAGGCGAAGTAAGTGTATCTCTTGCTCCATCTCCATAAACCCATATCCATTTTTGAATAGTATGAATACCATCGGTAGTCGATGTATCTGTAAAATTGATGGTGGAGTTGATGCAAGTACCTGGCGGATTGGTAAACCCAGCTTTGGGACCATAAATTGAAATGGTAACAGGTTGTGTAATGGATTTAGTACAGCCTAAAACATCGGTAATGGATAAACTTGGGTTTACGTTGCCACTAGATAAATATTGGTGAGCTATTGAAGACAAACTTGGACCACTTTGAATTACCCCATCGCCAAAATTCCAATTATAATTAGCTATATGAGTAGTATCGATATTGGTTATGGTAAAAACTGCATTTGCATACTTACAAAATGAGGTACCATTAATTGTAAAACTAGGATTAGGAGAAACAACAATTACTGTATCATTCATAAAATGTGTACATCCCCCATTGGTAACAGTAAGTCGTATTGGATAAATACCAGGATTAGCATAAGTGTGCACAGGATTGGGCAAGGTAGATGTATTACCATCGCCAAAGCTCCATAAATATGTTTGTGGTAATATGGATAAATCAAAAAACCGTCTTTGCATGGGTGTATCGCAATTAAAGGTTTTATTAAATCGGGCAATGGGCGGTTTAATATAAATGTATCTATTAATTCTTGTAGAGTCTCTACAACTTCCATTAAACGTAATAAGTGTAACATTAAAAAAACCTGTGTCGGTATAGTTATACATCGGATTTTGTGCATTTGATGTACCTCCGTCGCCAAACTGCCAAAACCAACTTGTAATAGTACCAGATGAATTATCTGTGAAATTAATAATTTCCTCGGCACAAGCATTTAAAGGTGTAGCAGAAAAAGATGGAATAGGCCTAGTATTTAAAATAATAGCCGAAGGAAAGGCTCTGGTTGCCGAACAACCATTAGCAGTTGTTACTGTTAATGTTATCGTGTAAGTGCCTGGCAATGTATAAGTATGAGATGGGTTTGACCCTAGTTGCAAAGGAGTTCCATCGCCAAAGTTCCACTCATATTTAACAATATTTTCAATGGAGTTTACAATAGCAGAAAAATTAGCTGTGTAAGGTGAACACCCACTATAAGGCACTCCAACTAACGATGTTATTTGAGGTGGTTGAATGACCACTGCATTTTGTTTAACCAGTGTATCCCTACAGCCAAAATTATTGGTGGCAATAAGTGAAACATTGAAGCCTCCGCTTGTTGTATAGATATTGCTAGGTGATGTTTGTGTAGAAGTTCCGCCATCGCCAAAAAGCCAATTGTAAGTATTTGCTGCAGTAGAAAAATTATTAAATTGAACATTTAAGGGTGGTGCACATGCACCTATTGGATTATTGGTAAATGAAGCAATTGGTTTTGGATTTATGGTGATATTTTTTGTAGTAGAGTCTTTACACAAACCAAAATCAACCACTAATTTCACAGGGTAAGTTCCAGCTGTTGCAAACTGCTTTATAGCATTTAAAGATGTGGCTGTGGTAGCATCTCCAAAATTCCAAAATGAACTTATTGGTGTAGGTGTTGAAGTATTTGTAAAAGTAATTGGACTACCAACGCAAGAACCATTTACCGAATAATTTGCAGTTACCGAACCAATATTAATAAGATTTGGTTTAAACAAAGTATCTCTACAACCATTATTGTTAGTAGTAATTAAGGTTACACTATAGGTTCCTTGAGCAGTATAGGCATGAATTGGGTTGGGTTGGGTAGAAGTACCCCCGTCGCCAAAATTCCATAAAAAAGTAAAACTGCCTGTGCCTGTTGAAGTGTTGTTAAAACTTACATTACTGGGTAAACTACAACCATTTGATGCAATAAATGAAAAATTAGATAATACACCACTAGGAATATTAATATAGTTTGCTCGGTTTAAAATAGTAACGCAGCCAGCACTATTTTTTACTTTTAAAGTAACAGTAAAACTACCAGCAACAACATAAGTATGCAGTGGGTTTTGTTGATTGGAAATTGAGCCATCGCCAAAGTCCCAAGTCCACTCGGTAACAGTACCAGAATTTGCAATACTTAAATCTGTGAAACTAACTTTCAGTGGATAACAACCCGAAATGACGGAAGCACTAAAGTTTACTGTTGGCGAACTATTTACAACAATGTAGGCTATTTTAACGAGTGTATCTATACCACTTGCATTTTGTGCTATTAATCTTACCGTATAGCTACCAGGAATAAAATAAGTGCCAATAGGGTTTTGTTGAGTAGAAAGAGTTCCATTACCTAAATCCCAACGCCATTGTGTAGGGTTGCCTGTAGAAATATCTTGAAATTGAACCACCAATGGGGCACAACCATTGGTAATGTTTGCTGTAAAGTTGGCAACGGGTTGTGCAAATACTAATACATTAAACATTAGGGCAAGCAATAAAAAGCCTAATTTATTAATTAAGTTATTTTTTGTTGTTATCACTGATTGGTTACTTCGATTATTACTAGATAGATAAAACGAGTTTATTGTTGTATGGCATATTTATGAATTCAAAACTAGTATCTACAAATATAGCAAATACCTATAACTGTAGTAAGCCAATATTTAATTATTCAGGAATGATTGTGGTATTTTCTTAAACAAAATTGATTAAAAAAGGCATGTAGGTTAATTAGTTACTTTTATTTCTTGATGCAAAAAAGAGAGGCTTTTGTCCTCTCTTTTTGGTTAATAATTTGCACTTATTAATAGTTTATCTCAATAGTGTAACACTTCCTTTGGTCGGTATATTCGTATTGTTATCGCACATTACTTCTATGTCGTACACATAAGCCTCAGAGGGTAATACTTGACCTTTAAATTTACCATCCCAACCAGCACTAGGATCATTGGCTGAGAAATTGGTTCTTTCAAATACCATTTCTCCCCAGCGACTAAAAATTCTAAAACTTTTTATTTTAAATATCCCTTTTCCTCTCGGATAAAAAAGATCATTATTACCATCGGCATTAGGAGAAAAGGAGTTAGGAACAAATATGTTTCCTCCATTACAAATTACAATTACTTTCACTTCATCTTTTGTTATACACTTTCCATCGTTACTAGCTTCACACATATAAGTTAACGATTCTTTAGCTATTAGCGTTGGCTCTGCCAAAGCTGGATTATTCAAGTATTTGTTAGGCAACCATTTCCATTTGGTAACATCTGCAGAGTTGGTTGTAGCAAGTTTTAATGTACTACCAGCATTTACTGTTACTATAGATTCTAAAATATTAATTGTAGGAATTGGATAAGTTTTAATTTTAATGTAATTGGTATCGGCAAAACAATTTGCAGTGTCCTTACCAATTAACATATAATTCATTAAGGTATCTTTTGCTGGTCTTATGTTTACTTGAGCAGCAGTTGGGTCATCAATGTACAAACTCGGAGACCAAGCATATAACTGCGAACCAGTTGCTTTAATATTTACAGATTCGCCTAAACATAAAGTATCGCCTTTAATTACATTTGTTTTAAGGGGTTGCTGCACTTTAATGGTAATAGAATCGGTGCCAACGCAACCAAAATTATTGGTACCAATTGCAGCATATGTTATTGTCGTTAATGGCTTCGCAATTGGGTTGGGACAATTTGTACAATTTAGGGTTGACGTGTTTCCCGTCCAAACATAAGTTGTTGCACCCGAAGCAAGTAAGTTATATACTTGGTTTCTACAAATAGTGGTATCAGCACCAACGTACACAATTGGCAACTCATTAACCCTTATTCTTTTTGATAGTATACTTGAACAACCACTACTATTTTGTATTGTATTAATAAGATTGAAATTACCAGCAACTGCATAAGTTTGTGCAGGCGGATTTTGGCTTGTTGAAACGTTACCATTCCCAAAACTCCATTGCCAAGTTACAGCTGAAGTATCCGGATTTATTCGGTTGGCCGAAAATTGTAATACCCCATTTCTGCAAACCACAGTATCTCCAATAACTGCAGCTTTTGGTGTACTTACTACTTTTATCGTATTTACATAAATTATACTATCTATACAACCACTAATAGTTGTTGCCTTAAGCTTAACTGTGTATAAACCATTTGCATTATAGTTGTGTACTGGGTTTTGAATAGTGGCAGAGTTGCCATCTCCAAAATTCCAAGAATGGCTGGTAACAATATCATTACTTATGGTAGAATCTATAAACTGTACCATTGAAGAATCACAAATTGTTCTTATTGGGCTGGCAGCAAACGCTTTTACCTCTTTTACTTTAATTGTATCTAATCCAGTAATTGAAACCCTGCAACCTAGTGCATCTTCTAAAATTAGTTTTGGCAAATAATCGCCCCCCAACGTATAAATATGAGATGTACCACTTATTGTTGTTGTATTAACAACACCATTGTTAAAATCCCAATCGTTTTTAATGGTGTTTTGAGTAACGCATGAAAAGGTTACAGTATCTGGGCTACAAATTAATTTGGGTGTATAATCAAATGTACCTGTAGGTCCGCTTATAATTACTTTTCTAGTTAAAGAATCTGAACAACCACCGGTATTTCGTACAATTAATTTTACATTATAAATACCTGGGTAAGTAAATAAATTTGAAGGATTAATGTTTGCAGATACACTACCATCTCCAAAAAACCAATTATGTGTACCAGCATTTGTGGAAATATTTGTCATATTTACTAATAATGGCGGACAAACAGCTGTTGAATCGCTCATAACAAAACCAGCAACCGGAAAATATACTTTTATTCTTAATAATTTTTCTAAACTATCGGTGCAACCCAATTGATCTTTAACTGCTAATTTAATTGAATATGTTCCTTGGTTTACATAAGCATGAGCTGGGTTAATTTGTACCGATTGATTACCATCGCCAAAACTCCAAACATAAGTTAGGTTATTACCAGTTGATTGGCTGGTAAACTGAACATTAGTAGAAGGGCAAATAATAGTATCGCTTTCTAAAAAAGTAGCAATGGCTTGAGAAACGATTACTGCATTGGGTTTAAATAAGCTATCTGCACAACCAAAATTATCTGTAACCGTAAGCATTACACCAAAACTTCCACCAGCAGTATAATTATGAACGAATGGACCGTTTACATACGACACCGTATTGCCATCGCCATAATTCCAGGTGAAGTTTGTTATTGGATGTGTACCATCGGTAATTGACGAATCAATAAAAGTGATTGTACTGCCCGAGCAAAACTGTTGTGTTAAAGATTCAAATATTGCGGTTGGACCATTTACAATAATGTCAACATTGTTTCTTAAGGTATCTATACAACCATTGGTGTATTGAATTACAACATAGGTTAAATAAGTACCAGTTTGGGTATAAGCATAATCCAAAAATGGTGAGCCTGTTGTGATGCTTGCACCAACACCTACATTCCAATGATAATTAGATGGTGTAATACTAGTGTTAACGGTGTCTAAAGAAAAACGAATATTATTGTTTCTACACAAAATGGTATCCGAAATAAGCAAGTTGGTAGTTCTATTATCTACCACCACTTGCAACTGTTTGCTATGGCTACAATCTGCATTAAATACTGCTAAAGTTACCATGTATGATCCAGAAACAGCATAGGTGTGTGTAGGATTTGCTTGAGTACTAGTAGTTCCGTCACCAAAATTCCACAAATAGGTTACCGCACCAATTGAACTGTCTTTAAATATTACTTTTAATTTATTATTACAATCATCATTTTTAAATGAAAACCTTGCTACCGGTGGTTTTACATAAATATAATTTAGTATCCGTACAGTATCGGAACAACCATTGTTCCAAACTACCAATCTTACGGTCATATTACCAGTATCAACATATTTATTCAAGGGATTTTGCAATGTGGAACTGTTACCATCTCCAAAAGACCATTGCCATTTGTCAATTGGTCCATTGGTACTTTCATCAGTAAATGCAACAGGAATAGCAGGACAAGCAATTCTTGGCGTACCGCTAAACTTAGCAGTTGGTTTTAACCCAACTTTAATTGCATCTGGTATTTTCAAAGTATCTGTGCAACCTCCAGCGGTATTAATAACCAGCTGCAAGCTATAGGTACCAACAGCATTGTAAATATAACTAGGTGTGGTAGCAGAAGAAAATCCACCATCGCCAAAGGTCCACTCATAACTACTAATAGTTTGACCTGTTGTAATAATTGCACTTGTGTTTACACTTAAAGGAACACAACCTTCTTTTGGTGTAAAATTGATAATATCAATTTTAGGTTTACTTAAGCTTACAAAATTGGTAGCTTTTAAAGTATCTGCACAACCATTTGATCCAGTTGCAACCAATGTAATCGTATAGTTACCTAAAGTATTAAATGTTTGTGAAGGACTTTGAGTAGTAGATGTATTGCCATTTGCAAAACTCCATGCATAAGAAATTGCATTGGTACTATTGTTAACAAATTGTATAGTTACTGGTGCTACACAGCCCAAATTATTTGAAGCTGTAAAGGCAGCAGATGGTTTAGGCAAAACAGTAACAGATTTAGTAATTGAATCGATACATGTGCCAAAATTATTAATCAGTTTTATTGAATAAGTTCCGGGAGCTGCGAAAATTTTAGATGGATTAATACTCGTAGAAGTTGTTCCATCACTAAAAACCCAAAGTGCAGAAGCTGTTGCTGGTACAGAAGTATTTGTAAGGTTTACAATATTACCACTACAAACTAAGTTTGGAGTAGTAAAATTCGCCTGTACCGAACCAACATTAATTGCATTTGGTTTAATAATTGTATCAACACAACCAACACTATTTTTTGCAATTAAAGTTACAGTATAAGAACCTGGTAATGTATAACTATGTGTAGGGCTTGGATTAGTTGAACTAACACCATCACCAAACCACCATTCATAACTTAGTGTACCACTACCAGTTGAAGCATTTACAAATGCAACCGGAGTTGGTGGTGTACAAGTACCAGTAACATTATAGGTAAACCCTGCATTTAATTTGCCCTGTACCTTAATAAACTCATTTTTACCAATAACTTTAAAACAACCAAATGAGTTGGTTGCCTTTAGCTTTACATTATAATTTCCCTCAGTTAAATAAGTATGATTTGGGTTTTGAGAGGAAGAAATACTACCATCGCCAAAGTCCCACTGCCATTGTGTTATTGTGCTACCTGCAGATGAAGTTGCATCTATAAAGTTTACATCTAATGCAGCACAACCTTGTGTTGTAGATGCTGTAAAGTTTACATTAGGAGTAGCATAAATTACTATATACTGTTGCTTTACAATAGAGTCTGTTTGTGTTGCTGTTTTTACAATTAATTTAATGCTGTAAGTACCTGCATTTACATAACTAACTGCTGGGTTTTGTAAAATTGATATGGTACCATTACCTAAATCCCATCTCCAACTGGTTGGATTGCCAGTACTTTTATCGGTAAATTGAACAATAGTTGGGTTACAACCAGTAGTTCTATTTGCAATAAAGTCAGCATTTAATTGGGCGTTTGCTACAACCGAATGAAATAGTATGATGAATAAAAGCTGAAAATATTTCAGCAATGAAGCTTTTTTGGCTTTCATATTGAGGATTTGGATAATGGATATAATAAAACCTAAATAACCTTAACTATAACTATAAATTGCTTGTTTTTATTGTGGAAAGTTGAAAATTAATAAAGCCACCCTTTCTTTTTGGATTATTTTTAATATTGATTGAATAGATAATTTTTATTTTTTGGTTAAATCCATAGAGTCTATTAAACCTCCCACATTTCGTGCATAACTCCCTTTATTTGTTGACACAGCCCTAGTTACTAACCAAGTACCAGGCAATTTCTCTAATGGTGCTGGTGCTGCTGTAGTAAAACTAGATGTAAAGCTAAAAGTGGAAGCATCGCCCGACCAAATACCATTTACAACTGGGTTGCCAACTTTTGTTACAGTTAGTGTATTGTTACTCAAGTACTTAATTTCCCAACCTACAAATCCACTGGTTATATTGGTATTATTTTCAATAAATCTTGTAACTGTCCAAGTACCATCTGTCATTGCATCTACTACAGCTTGTTCTTTAATTTCCTCTATTTTTTTCTTACAACTTATAGTTGAAATAAACAAAACAAGGAGAATTACACTAATTACCGAAGTTTTCATAAAAATATTTTTTAGTTAAAGCCTTCAATCTTTTTGCTAAGGTATTCAATAAAATACTTGGCATTCAAAGATTCACCAGTTATTTTTTGACAGAGCTGATTGCTAGTGAACATACGGCCATATTGGTGAATATTTTTTCTTAACCATTCTAAAAGCTTAGATACATCTCCCTGCTGTATTTGCTGCTCGAGCCCATTAATTTGCTTTTCGGCCTCCGCATAAAACTGTGTAGCATAAAAACTTCCTAAACTATAAGTTGGGAAATAACCAAAACTACCATGACTCCAATGAACATCTTGCAAACAACCACTTCTATCATCAATAACTTTAACGCCTAAAAAATGATTGTATTGTTCTTTCCAGAGGGTGGGAATGTCTTTTAGGTTACATTTTTCTTCAAAAATTGCTTTTTCAATATTGTATCTTATTTGTACATGTGCATGATATGTTAACTCATCGGCCTCTGTACGAATTAATGATGGTTGTATTTTATTAATGGCTTTATAAAAATCGTTTTCATTAATATGTTGAAATTGTTGAGGAAAAAATTGCCTTAACTTAGGAAACTGGTACTTCCAAAATGCTTTACTCCTACCTACATTATTTTCCCATAATCTCGATTGAGACTCATGTATAGATAAGGAAGTATATTCACCACAGGGCATTCCATATTCATCAATTGGTAAACCTTGCTCATATAATCCATGCCCAGCTTCGTGTAAACAGCTCCACGTCATGTTTGTAAAATCGTTTTCATCTATTCTGGTGGTTAACCTTACATCATTCGAAGAAAAGTTGGTTGTAAACGAATGTTCAGAAATATCTTGTCTTCCTGAATTAAAATCAAAACCCAATTGCTCAATTAAGTACAGGCCCCACTCCCATTGCTTTTGCTTAGAAAACGGTTGTTTTAAAAAGCTATCATTTGGTTGTAATTGTTTATTGGCTTTTATTAATAAATCGGCCAATGGTTTTTCAATACTCTTAAAAATATCATCTAATAAATTAACGGTAATTCCTTTCTCATATTCATTCAACAATGCATTATAACGGTGATCAGTGTAACCTAATATTTCAGTTTCTTGTTTTTTTAAATCAACTAATTTAGCCAATGCTGGCTCAAAAAAAGTATACTCATTTTGTTTTCTTGCATCCATCCAAGCATTAAACGAAATACTTATTGTTTCGCTCATTTGCCTTACAAATACGGTAGAATATTTTTTCTCTTTCAAATAATCGTTCCAGCTTAATTCTACATTTTTACGTTCAATTTCCGACAAATCATTTTTTTCACTTAAAGTCTGTAGTAAATTACCCAAGTGCTCAACCGTACTTTCTACATGTGCCAATTCACTTAAAGTAGCCATTTGTTTAGCCCTTTTATGTGTACTATTTTTAGGCATATATGTTTCTTGATCCCACTGTAAAACTGCATGTGCATATTTAATATCGGCAATTTTTTGTAGTTGAGTTCTGTATTGTTGATAAAGGTGTTTAGTAGTGGGCATAACTATACTTATTTTTATTTAACACGTAAAAGTCGAAATTAGGTAATTGAAAATTACCATGCCTAAAATAGTAGAAATACCCATTGATAGCAGAATGGTGCAACCAAAAGATTAAGGGGTTTTGCTCTATATTAAAACAAAATACCCATATACATTTGTGTTGTTAGTTTGATGGTACCGAAGTCCTGTTTTTATAATCTATATCCAGAAAAACCAAGTGTCCACAAATCCAAAAACCAAACCAACAAATTAACAAAAATCCATGCAACAAAAGTTGCAACCAATATCAATGAAAAGCTGAAATGCAAATCCAATGTTCAGCAAAACTCAAAAAGGGTAGCTAGAACAAAAAATTAATCCCACCAAATTGGTGGGATTTTTTTTAAAAGATTTATCAAGTTGAAGAGTGTTAATTGGCATTAAATTTGGATGAGGAAATAATCTATTGAAAAAAGAAATTAACCATTACCCAAAAAATAAAGTATGAAGAAATATTTAATACCTGGATTATTTATGATATCCTTGAACTCAATCCATGTAGCTGCACAAAATAAAAAAATTGAAATAGAAAATGAGTATTGTAGTTATGCCGATGTTTTTACTCCGAATAATGATAGCATAAATGATACTTGGTTTTTTAAATGGAAACAAATACCCGATAGCGTAAGTATGAATATTTACAACCGTTGGGGAGAAAAATTATTTGAAGCCAATCAGCAATCATTTGTTTGGGATGGAACAAATAAGAAAGGTAAAAAAGCAGAAAATGGCATTTATCCTTTTTCTGCTTTTTTATTTTATAAAAATGAAAAGAAGGTGATCAATGGTATGATTACTTTGCTTAGATAAATGGTAAAAAAATGTAGTTACACAACTAACCTAATTTTTTATAGTAAACCCACAACTTAAAATACCCACTTCATCTACCTTAACATTGCCAATGCTAGAACGTGTAGCTCTTGCATCATTGCTATCTTTAAACAAATCATCTATAACCGATTCAATAGATTTTACTTGAGCTGCACTTGCACTTCTGGTTTTTGATCTGTTTACGATACCCCTTAAATCCATTGGTGTTTTAGAAACAATAATTTTAAAAATTTCTTTACCATTTGGTGTGCCTTTATCAACTGTAATTTCTCCAATAGGTATGGTTTGTTGTGGGTGAATTACAAAATCTTGTGGCTCGCTAGTATCATCTGGCAACAACACTTTCATATCATTATCTGGCATAATATCTAAAATAGTATAATAAAAATCAGATGTGCCATTATTGGTTATTCTAATTTCAAAAGCATCGTCTTGTGCCATTACTATTTCGTTTTTATTAGAACTGGCTTTTTTAGGCACAATTTCAATGCTAATATCTTTTGCCAAAGCACCACCATCGGCCATATTTCTTAAATATTTAACCCTCATGCTGCGTTTAATACCATCTAAAAAATATTTGCAATCGTCTGCAGATAAACTATCACTAATATTTTTTGTGTAACGAACACTATCGCCTTTCTCCAATAAACTTACCACAAAACCACCTGCTTTATTTTTACTAATATCTAGGGTATAATCGGGATTGCTACTTAACGATAAATATTGAAAGGGCTTTATATAATTTAAAAAATTTTTTTGTATTAAGCTACTAACTTTATTGTTATTGTCTTGGTTTTGTATCATTAATGCAGCAGAAAATTCACCAGAACTTGCAGCATCAATTTTAACTTCATATGCCACGCTTTTATTTAATGGTTTTGAAGCAGTACAAATACTTTGAAACGAACTAACACTATTAACAACAGCCATGGTATAAACTTCATTTTTGCCAACTTCATAAATTTTTAAAGTAGTTCCTTTGTTAATACTATTAAGTTGACCAAGGTTAATTACAAATGTGGTATCATTGAATTTGTTAGAAGCATTATTAAACTTTTGGTTAACAGCTATTATGGTAGGCTTTGGTAAATATTTACCACCAAAAACTTCTAAATCAACATCGCCTTCTATCATTGGTATTTGTGTTGCAATATCGCCTTGAATAATTGCTTTCATTTTTTGAAACAAGATTCTGTAGCTGGTTTCTGCCGGTAAATCGGCAATACTTTTTGCAAAGGCATAGCTTAAACTTCCAACACCTTCTTTATTAGCATCCTTCATTTCGTAGTTGGGCTGATTGGGGCTACAAGCACTAAAAACAACCATAGTACCCATACCATCTGTAAAACCTTCTAGCATGCCCTGTTCTGGATTTTTACTTAAATCTATTTTAATATTTGGAATGTAACCTGGCTTTGTTAAAAAGGGTATTTCCATTCCTCTTTTTATACCAGCATCTCTTGTGGCTGTTCCAGAATGGCAAGCATCTATTAAAACTACCAAGCTGCCAGAACTACCAATTTTTTTTCTAATTCTATTTAACTTTTCGCCCAAAAGATCATCTCTTAAATGATTTTCACCTTTATAGCTTACTGGGTCAAAAGCAGCGGCTGCATCATAAGGTATTATAGCTTCATCATAACCATCCAATTCATCGCCATTATCATCTTGTATTTGTTGGCCATGGCCCGAAAATTGAAAATATACAACGTCGCCCTCACCTACTTTGTTATACAAATCATCCAATGCTTTTAAAATACCTAGTTTAGTTGCTTTATTATTAAAAAGGGTATCAACATTGTTTGCTGTAAAGCCAGTTTTAATTAAGGCGTCTTTTACGTACCTAACGTCGTTCATGCTGCTTAAATTTCTCCAACCTGTTGTACCAGTATAATCACCAATGGCTACAATTAGAGCTATTTTTTTTTGTTCTGCAGGAAAAACAGCTGCAATAAATGCAAGTGCTAAAAATGTAAACAACCATACCTTTTTCATACTAATTATTTTTGAATTATTTTAAAGATGTACTTATTTTAAAAATTCAACAAAATTTTTATGACTGCAATTTAACTTTTACATTTCATTTGTTTTTTGCGGTTATTGGGTATTTTTTAAAAAAGTTAGCCGTATTAATCTTTTGAATATTCCAAAATATCTGAAGGTTGGCAATCGAGTACTTTACAAATAGTTTCTAAGGTACTAAAACGAATAGCTTTTGCTTTTCCAGTTTTTAAAATAGATAGATTAGATAGTGTTAAACCCACTTTTTCTGACAATTCGTTTAGCGACATTTTTCGCCTTGCCATCATTACATCTAAGTTTACAATTATTGGCATAAGTTATACTGTTAAATCGTTTTCGCTTTGTAATTCAATTCCTTTCGAAAAAATAGTAGCAATCACATAAATAATAGCTGCCATTAAAATAAAGGCTTGGCTATCTGCCCAAAACTTGTTTAGCCTGTCGATTTCATATCCTAGATCTAACAATTTTTGGGCTATTTTTTCTGCTATGTAACTAAGCAATCCTATTGAGAGGGTATAGTAACTAATTTGTGTAATTAATTTAGAAACAACGCTACTGAAAGGTTTTGTGAGGTTTAAACTACTTGAAAGTTTTATGAGTACGTAAAATAAGTATGCCTTTAACAATGAAATGATCAAGATAAAACTATACATAGCATAAAAAGCCCATTTACTCCGATCATACATTTTACTCAAGTCCAACTTTTGGTATAAGTTATGTACTACTTCAGGTTTATATATGCTAAAAATAAAATTAACTACTAAGGCTCCTGCTTCAATACATAAGCCAACGAAAATAACCCAAGCAATTATTTGCAGGGCCGTAAATACGAATTTGCTTGTTTTTGTCATTTTTAATAAAGTTTAAATTATACTGCAAACATAATAAATATTTATTGATAAACAACAAATATTTATTTTTAATTGAAATTTTCATAACAATTGAACTAACTTTCTTGCTCTTTGATATCCATATTTTCAAAAGCAGCTACACTTTATAATCAAAAAATAAATGGTACTGTAATTAGGTTATCAGCTTTTTTAAAATCGTTTTCGACCTTCTTGCAATTAAATCATAGCGTCAAAAATATCACTAGTTTTACTTGCTAATAAAATACATGCAACAAAACACTGCACCCATTATTGTTACATTAAAATTAAACCCTAAGGCAGAGTTGTTTTTTAATGAAATGCGTACAAAATATTTTCCAGCATATTGTAATTATGTTTCTGCTCATGTAACCCTGTTTAATAGAGTAAATTGTAGTATCGAAATTCTACACAACCTTTTAGAAAAATATAAAAAGCCAACTATTTTAAATATGGAGATTAATGGTTTAGTAAATATGGGCAAAGGGCTTGCTTATACTGTTCAATCAGCAGAATTATTAAAACTCCAAAAAGAAATTAAACAACCGTTAAAGACATATTTAGGGTTGAAAGATAAAAAAAAATACTGGCCACATATTACTATTCAAAATAAAGTAACAGCCTTTAAAGCATTACAAACCCATACTTCATTATTAGAAACATTTACGCCCTTTACTGCCGAAGCAATTGGATTTACAACATGGAAGTTTCAAAAAAATAAGTGGATTTATTTGCAAGATTTTTTATTTGAAGAGGCAGTGTATTAGCTTTATTTATAAATACCAATTTCATTTAATCCATTATTATTTTTTACAGCTCTGTACATACCAGCACTATTAAATAGCATGGCATAGTTTCCTTTTGCATCAACTCCAATCATTCCACCTTCACCATTTATTTTAACAAGTTTATCGTTTACAACAATATCCATTGCCTCGTATAAACTCAACCCTTTATATTCCATTAAACAACTTACATCGTATGCAGCAACAGCTCTAATAAATAGTTCACCATGCCCTGTACAACTAATTGCACAAGTATTGTTATTGGCATAAGTACCACAACCAATTATTGGAGTATCTCCAATACGGTTGTATTTTTTATTGGTCATACCACCGGTGCTAGTAGCAGCTGCCACATTACCAAAAGCATCGCAAGCTGTAGCACCAACGGTTCCAAATTTTTTATCCTTCATCAATGAATCTACTTTGGTATTGTGGTCTAAACTAGTTGAATTAGTGTCTCTAACCAGTTGCCATTGTTTGTATCTAAATTGTGTATAAAAATAATCATCTCCCGCAAGTGGAATACCTTGTTGTAAGGCAAAATCAACTGCTCCACTCCCACTTAAAAAAACATGATCACTTTTTAACATAACAGTTTTAGCAAGCAGAATTGGGTTAATAATGTTTTTTACACCAGCTACTGCCCCAGCCATTAAATTGCTTCCATCCATAATAGAAGCATCCATTTCGTGTTCTCCTTTTTTAGTAAAAACCGATCCACGCCCTGCATTAAATAATACATTGTTTTCTAAAACCATAACTGCTTCATTTACGGCATCAACAGCTAGTCCATTCTTTGCTAAAATATTATACCCAGCATCTAATGCTTCTTGTAATGCTAAGGAATAAGCTGCCTCTAATTCGGGTGTCATATCTTCCTTTAAAATGGTTCCAGCACCGCCGTGAATGTTAATTACGAATGGATTCATAAAATTTTATTTGTATCTATTTATTTTTTAACCAAGTTTTACTTTTTATTTTTCTTAATACTAATAATATCTTGCCCAGTACTATCGCCATATTCTTGCAACTTTCCAAAAGCAGCAGAAGTGGCATAGTCTATTATTTCTTGAGAAGGATTTTGGTTGTACAACCCATAAATTAAACCTGCCATAAAACAATCACCACTACCACTTCTATCAATCACCCCAGTGCAAGTAAAATCGGCCGATTGAAAATGCTGACCATTATTAAACAAATGTGTGTAATATAAAATACTATTTTGTTCACCATCAAATCTAAAAGTATTGGCAACAGTTTTAACTTTTGTGAAACGGTTTATAATTTCTTCAGCAGTGCTTTGGGCATGGGCAATGTAATGTAGCTTACTTTTTTTATCGTGTATATTTTCATCGACATGGGTACCTAGTAAGCTATTTGCACTCCAAATATTACCCATCACAACATCGCAATATTCAATTAGTTGAGGCATTATTTCGGTGGGCAATTTACCATATTTCCAAAGCCTAGCTCTGTAATTTAAATCTACCGAAATAGTTATATTTTTTTTAGCTGCAGCTTGCAAAGCTTCCAAACAAACATCGGCTACATTTTGGTTTAAAGCAGGGCTAATGGCAGTAAAGTTAAACCAATCCACATCGTGTAAAACCTTGTCCCAATCAATCATTCCTGTTTTTAGTTGTGAGAAAGATGAGTTTGCTCTATCATAAACCATACTACCTTTTAAATCTGCACCACGTTCTAAATAATATAACCCAATTCTGTCCCCAGCAAAAATAATAGATGAGGTAAAAATTCCTTTATATTCTAAATAGTCTATTGCATGCCTACTCATAAAATTATCTGGCAAAACGGTACAATATTTTACAGGTACATTCCATGCTGCCAATGCAGTTGCAGCATTTGCTTCGGCACCACCCATGTACAAAAGCATAGGGTGTTGCGTCATTGCTTCGTTATTAGGTGCAGGTGAAATACGCAACAACAATTCGCCAAAACATAACACTTTTCTCTTTAGCATAGTACTATTTTATTTTTTTAAAAGACAATCTAAAAAAATGCCTACACAAATTACTTTTAACCAAGTAATAGGTGCAGGCATTTGATGCTTTAAAAATACTATAAATCTTCAATAACTTTATACTTAGGCACCAATGATTTCATAATAAACCATGCAATTAAATAAGCAACGGCACAAATTGTAAACATAATGGTATATCCAGTTTTTATATGCCCCAAAGCTTTATAATGATCAAACAAAGCCCCACCCAACTTGGTAATTAGCACTCCACCTAATCCACCTGCCATTCCTCCAATACCTACTATAGAAGCCACAGCTTTCTTAGGAAACATATCAGAAACTGTAGTAAATAAGTTGGCACTCCAAGCCTGATGGGCAGATGCCCCAACACCAATCAATAGTACGGGTATCCAAAAACTAATATCGCCTAAGGGTTGAGCTGCCAAAACAACTAAAGGAATAAAAGCAATCATTAACATGGCTTTCATTCTGGCATCATAAGGATGGTACCCTTTTTTAATAAAATAAACAGGAAACCAGCCACCACCAATACTTCCAAACATGGTCATACTATATAAAACAGCCAATGGCAACATAACCGCAGTGCCTGTCATTTGGTATTGATCTTTTAAATATGCTGGTAACCAAAACAAGAAAAACCACCAAACTCCATCTGTCATAAACTTACCTACAGTAAAGGCCCAAGTTTGTTTGTAGCCAAACAATTTTATCCAAGCAACTTTTTCGTTTGTATTTTGCGTTTGAGTTTCTTCAACATCGCTGTTAATATAATCAAGTTCTGTTTTAGATAATTTTTTCTGAAGGTGTGGCTTTTCGTACATCATTAACCAAAATGCCAACCAAATAAAACCAATGGCACCAATAAGAAAAAAAGCTGCCTCCCAACCCCAATGTTTTGCAATCCATGGAACAGTTAATGGAGCTAAAATTGCTCCTACATTTGAACCAGAATTAAAAATACCAGTTGCAAGCGAACGCTCTTTTTTTGGAAAATACTCCGCCGTTGCTTTAATTGCTCCAGGAAAGTTTCCAGATTCTCCAAAGCCCAAAACAGCTCTCGAAAACATAAAACCTAAAATTGAAACTGGCACAGCAGTGATACCAACCCAACCTAAAACCGTTAATAAACTTGCACCAATGGGTTCTGCAAATCCATGAATAATGGCACCTACCGACCATATAACAATTGCCCACGCAAATCCTTTTTTAGTTCCAAGTTTATCTATAATTCTTCCAGCAAACAACATACTTATGGCATAGGCAAACTGAAAAACTGAAGCAATATTGGCATAATCGCTATTTGTCCAATGAAACTTTTCCTCTAAAGTTGGTTTTAATAAACTAAGTACCTGCCTATCTAAATAATTTATAGTAGTGGCAAAAAATAGTAATCCGCAAATTGTCCAGCGATATTTTCCAATTTTTTCTGTCATTTAGTTTGGCTTTAAAATCGTTAATAATATTTTGTAAGAAATCGTTTATTTAAACCCACAAATTAGGGCAAATGATTTAACGAAGATTTTATTCTAAAAAGAAATCTATGCAAACGATTTCGTGTTACCCAACATTGTGTTTCATATCATCAATTTGTAATCTTGTACCCAATACAATAACTTTCATACCTTCATTAATAACAATTTCTTCTGGTGGATTAATAATAAAACGTCCGTACTCATCCTTTACACCAATACAATTTACCCCTGTTTTCTTCCAATCCATAATTTGTTTTAAAGTAGCGTTTCTAATTTCAACTGGTAACTTTTCATAATCTACACTTTCAATATTAATACTTTCTCCTTCCTCACCACTTAAATAATCAATAAACTCTATTACATCTGGTTTACTTACTAAAGTTGCCATATGTGTACCTCCAATTCTGTCGGGCATTATAACATTATTGGCTCCAGCTTTTTTTAATTTATGTATAGATGTTGCATTGGATGCCCTACTAATAATTTGTAATTTATTGTTCAATGATCTTGCAGATAAAACAATAAACACATTATCTGCATCGGTAGGTAATGCACATATTAAACTATTTGCCCGTTCTACACCAGCTGAATTAAGTACCTTATCATCGGTTGCATCACCTTTAATATACAATAATTCAGGATTTTCTTTTAAAAAATGATCTATATTATCATGACGGTGGTCTATTGCCACAAATTTTATTTTATGCACCTGCAATGTTTTAGCAGCTTGTTGGCCATTACGGCCAAAGCCACAAATTATTACATGGTTCGAAAGCTTATCTAATTTATTCATGATTATTCGATTTTTCATGTAAATACTCATTTCACCACTAGCAATAAACTGTGTTAATTTTGCCAAAGCATATGAAATGGTAGAAAAAGATGTGATGATTAAAATAATAGTAAAAATTCTACCTGCATCACTTAATGGATGTACTTCCATATAACCAATAGTGGTTACAGTGATAAGTGTCATATAAATTGCATCTAACAAACGAAAACCCTCAATTACCATAAAACCAACAATACCAATAAAAATGATAATTAATATGGCTATAAACCAATTAAATAATGGAAAAGTTTTTTTAATATTATTTTTGTTTGTCACCTAAGTTGTATTGTGGTTAAAAATACAACAATGTGTTTAAAAAAATGAGTCTTACTAAACATTCTGTTTTAATATACATTTAAAAAAAAGAAAAAACTACCCAATGAGTATACATACCAATAGTATTTTATGCCTTGGTGACTCTTACACCATTGGTCAGGGCGTAGCATTACAGCATAGTTTCCCTTACCAAACTGTACAATTGTTGAGAAGTGAAGGAGTACATTTTCATGCCCCAGAAATTATTGCACAAACCGGGTGGACTAGCTTTGAGCTTGCAGAACATTTATTGCATACCCATCTAAACAGTCAGTATGATTTTGTTACTTTATTAATTGGTGTAAATAATCAATACAGAGAATTACCGATTGAAGACTTCAAGAATGATTTTGAATTTTTGCTAAAAAAAGCAATTCATTTTGCTGGTAATGATATTGATAGAGTTGTTGTGTTATCCATACCAGACTGGAGTGTTACACCTTTTGCCAAAGATAAAGATGTTAATAAAATTGCTGTTGAAATAGAAGCATACAATAATGTGTGTGAAACCATTGCTCAACAGTACAATATTTGTTTTGTAAATATTACTGCAAGTACAAAAACAGCAAAAGATGATTTAAGCATCATTACAGAAGATGGTTTACACTATGCCCCAAAAGAATTAAGAGATTGGGCTGAGATTATTGCAACAATCATTTTACAACAGTTAAGGAAATAAAATAATTTATGCTACAACACTTTCCACATCAGATTTCCTTTCCGGAAATTTATCGGCATATTGATAAACAAGGTTACGTATAAACGTATTTTCAGGTAACATTTCCATATGAGGCTTAACCGATTCGGTAGTTAAAAATTCTGTTTCTTTTGGCACTTTACCCATACCTGTAAACTTACCTTTTTCTACTAAAATACAACTTTGCTCATCGCCAACTTCATCATCTTCTCTAATTACAAAGCTTGGCAATTGACTTTCTAAATATGCAATAGCAGCATTTACTCTTTTATTATAAGTAATAGGCAATTCGCTTCTAATTTCTACTAAAGTTGGGCCAGCACTTGTATCCAAGAAACAAAACTTTGCACAAAGGCTAAATCTATCAATTAATGATTTTAGTAATTGTCTTCCCTCTAAAAAGCTACCAAAGCTGTGTATGGGCTGTAAGTGTTTCTTCTTTTTTTCAATTACCAAACGCCAATATCCTCGTGCATCTTCATACGCATATAAAGCAAATACTTGTTCAAATTTTTTTTGGCTGTGGTTAAAAGCTGGCCACAATCTTCTTATTTCTATACTTTCTAAAATGGCTGCCATTAATTCTGTACCACATACCTTGTGTGTAACAGTATAAATATTTTTTAAAAAATCTTGCTTTTGCTTGGTCGTTTTATTGTTGCTAAAATGGCTGGTAACCCTTTGCTTTATATTTTTTGCTTTTCCAACATAAATTACTTTTCCTTTTTTATCATGAAAGTAGTATACCCCTGGTGTTGTTGGCAAGTTGGCGATAATTTCTTCATTTAAATTAGGGGGTAAGTATTGCTCAGCATTTCGGCCTTTTAGCATTCCTGTAATTTCGCCTTTTGTATCCTTGGCTATTAATAACTCTAATAATTTGGTGGTTGCTAACGCATCGCCTTCGGCTCTATGCCTATGGCTAATGGCAATGTCTAGTTCACGGCAAATACTTTCTAAACCATATTTTCTATAGCCAGGAAATAATTTTCTTGCTGTTCTTATTGTACAAAGCTTTTGAGTGGTTAAATCAAACCCAGCCTCTTGTAAATGATGTTTTACAAAACTATAATCAAAGTTTACATTATGTGCTACAAAAATCCTGCCCTTTAGTAAATTAAAAATATAAGGGGCCAAAGCACTAAACTGAGGGGCTGTTGCAACCATAGAATTGGTGATACCAGTTAATGATTGAACATAAACAGGTATAGGAACATTTGGATTTACCAAACTGGTATATTTGCCCTCAATTTCTTTACCATTGTGCAATACAATTGCAATTTCGGTAATACCATTTGAGGAAGCATGACCACCTGTTGTTTCTATATCTACTATTGCAAACATATTGTTGATATTACTTGCTGAAAATAGGCAAGCATTTACTTAAAATGGTTGTTTGTGGAAAAATGCAATGTAATCATTTAAGAACGAAGAGTTATTCACAAAAAAATACTTTCCATTTTTTGTAACATTTCTCCAAAAGCTTCGTCAAATACATTAAACATATTTAGCCTTTACCTATTGCTTAAACTTGCATTTTTTCAAAATATACTTTTAAATGAAGCATTTAATATACACCAGCACCTTATTATCTTTTTTTACAATTGCTATTTTTTCCCAAAAATTTTATCTGTTGGATACTGTTAAAGCATTAGATACCAGAAAGAAGCCAACCTCTACTGCTAAACCTATTTCAGGCATTTCGAAAGAAAATAAAGTATCTGAAAAACAACGATTTCTGTCGAAATTTGACATTTAAGTTCTCTCCTAGTAGAATATTTTGCTATACCTTAAAGCCAACTTGCAATTCCTTATTTTTGCCATCCTAAAAACTTGTAGCAAAAAATATGGAGCTTTCTAAAAATTTTGATCATCAAACAGCCGATAGTAGTTGGTACCAACATTGTTTAAATAAAGGCTACTTTAACAGTACTCCAGACCATCGGGAATCATACACGATTGTAATTCCTCCTCCTAACGTTACAGGTGTATTACACATGGGGCATTGCTTAAACAATACCATTCAAGATATTTTAATACGCCGTGCCCGAATGCAAGGAAAAAATGCTTGTTGGGTGCCAGGAACAGATCATGCCTCTATTGCTACTGAAGCAAAAGTGGTAGCCATGCTTAGAGAAAAAGGCATTACAAAATCATCTTTAACTAGAGACGAATTTTTAAAATATGCTTGGGAATGGAAGGAAAAGTATGGTGGTATTATTTTACAACAGCTTAAAAAATTAGGTTGCAGTTTAGATTGGAGCAGAACATCGTTTACGATGGATGATGATTATTATAAAGCTGTAATTAAAACCTTTGTTCAATTATACAATGATGGCATTATTTATAGAGGATTAAGAATGGTTAATTGGGATCCATCGAGCAAAACTGCTTTAAGCGATGAAGAGGTAATTTTTAAAGAAATTGACGCCAAACTTTACTACGTTAAATACCCTTTTGTAATTCCCCCTCTGGGGGATGAGGGGGCTTATATGATGGTAGCAACCACAAGACCCGAAACAATTTTAGGCGATGTTGCTATTTGTGTTAACCCAACAGATAAACGTTATAAATCGTTGATTGGTAAAGAAGTGATTGTGCCGTTAATTAATAGAAAAATACCCATTATTGCCGATGAATATGTTGATGCAGAGTTTGGAACTGGTGCATTAAAAATTACACCTGCACACGATAAAAACGATAATGAAATTGGTAGAAAACATAAGCTTAAAACCATTGACACCTTAGATGAAAGTGGCAAATTTACCACCTCTCAATTAAATGAGGAAACCCTATCCGAACTAATACTTTCCTACAACGGAATGGACCGTTTTGACCTAAGAAAAAAAATTGTTGAAGACATAGCAGCATTAGCTCAAATAGAAAAAATTGAAGCATATAAAGGCCAAGTAGGAACCAGTGAAAGAACAGGTGCAGTTATTGAAAGTCGCTTATCGATGCAATGGTTTATGAACATGAAAGAATTCATGAATCGAAATCCAAAAACTTTATCGTCGGTTATGAACGATGAAATAAAATTTCATCCAGAAAAAACAAAAAATACCTACAACCATTGGTTAAGCAATATAAAAGATTGGTGCATTAGCCGCCAATTATGGTGGGGCCAACAAATACCAGCTTGGTACGATGAAGATGGTAATTGTTATGTAGCTGAAACGAAGGAAGAAGCAATTGTAAAGGCTGAAGATGAAGCAACCTTCAACCTTCAAACCTCAACCTTAAACCCTATACCTTCAACCTTAAACCTTACCCAGGATGAAGATTGCCTGGACACTTGGTTTTCGTCTTGGCTTTGGCCAATGGAAGTATTTAAAGGCATTAGCAACCCTGGTAATAAAGATGCTACCTATTATTACCCAACAACTACATTGGTTACTGGGCAAGATATTATTTTCTTTTGGGTGGCACGTATGATTATGGCTGGGTTTGAGTTTACCAATCAGCAACCTTTTAAAGATGTTTATTTTACCGGAATGGTAAGAGATAAACAAGGCCGAAAAATGAGTAAGCAGCTTGGCAACTCTCCGGATTTGTTAGAGTTAATTGATAAATATGGGGCCGATGCTGTTCGCTTTGGAATTATGTTCTCCTCCCCTGCTGGTAACGACTTAATGTTTGATGAAAGCAGTTTAGAACAAGGTAGAAATTTTAATAATAAGTTATGGAATGCCTTGAAGTTGATAAAAATGTGGGAAGGAAGAAAGTCAGGAAGTTTGGAAGACCGAAAGACTGAAAGCAACTCCAACGGACTTTCTGACAATTCCGACTTTGCGACTCTTTGGTTTGAAAACAGATTGAACGAAGTGAAGATTGAAGTTGAAAACTTATTGAAACAATTCCGTTTGAGTGAAGCTTTAAAAACCATTTACTCTTTAATATGGGATGACTTTTGTAGTTGGTATTTAGAATGGGTAAAACCAGGTTTTAAACAACCGATTGATGCAGCAGTGTACAATAAAACAGTTGGCTATTTTGAAGAATTAATGCATCTGTTGCATCCTTTCATGCCTTTTGTTACAGAAGAAATTTATCATCAACTAAAAGAAAGAAAAGATGATTTGTGTGTGAAGCAGCAGACCACAGCTGATAATCCACAATCGACGGTTTTGGCACAAGGTAATTTGTTGAAAAATGTAATTACCTCTTTACGTGAAGCAAGGGCAAAAAATCAAATCAAACCAAAAGAAACCATCAAACTGCACATTCAAACAATTGCAAAAGAAAACTATGTTTCTATTGAAGAAATTTTGAAGAAACAGGTAAATGCCGAAAGCATAAATTATGTTTCAGAAGCAGTAAGCAACAGTATTGTAGTGGCAATTGAAAATGAAAAATTTTATTTAGAAGCTGAAAAAGAAATTGATACAGTTGCTTTAAAAATTGAACTCGAAAAAGATTTAGTTTACCAAAAAGGTTTCTTAGAAAGTGTAATGAAGAAGTTGGGTAACGAACGTTTTGTAGCCAATGCAAAACCCGAAGTAATTGCAGCTGAACAAAAGAAAAAAGCCGATGCTGAAGCAAGAATAAAAACCATTGAAGAATCATTGGCAAATTTGTAAGCTCTCACAGATAGCACAGATGATTCTGCGTTATCTGTGTTTTCTGTGAGAAAAAAAATAATTATGAGTAAACAACTATTCAAAAGCATCCTCCTTTTAACTGGATGCTTTTTTATTTTCTTAAATACCCATGCCCAAAACTGGGAAGTGAAATTGCTGGATGGAATTAACCCAACAAATCCCATTTCAAAGTATTGGGACGCTACATCAAAAACTGTTTACCCAATAGCTGTAGCTAACCCATTAAGTATTTTAGCAGTTGGCTATATAAAAAAAGATAAAGCCTTACAAACTAAAGGCTGGTATGCAGTTGGCACACTTGTGGTAAACACGGTTTTTACACTTGCAATAAAAGAAACTTTTAATAGACAACGTCCTTACGAAAAATATCCCACCATAATTTTTCCTGCAACTTTAGAAAGTGGAAATTCGTTACCCTCTGGGCACACTTCTACAGCTTTTGCAACAGCAACATCGCTTAGTATAAACTTTAAAAAATGGTATGTGGTTTTGCCTGCGTATGCTTGGGCAACCAGTGTGGGTTATAGCAGAATGTATTTAGGCGAACATTACCCCACTGATGTGTTTTTAGGTGCAATTGTTGGTGCAGGCTCGGCTATTATTCAAAATTGGGTTGTAAAAAAAATAACTACAACTAGTAAAATAAAAAATACAAAATCACCTATGTAAATTATTGAGGCAAAAAAATAAAGTTAATTTCACTATAAAAGTAACATCATAAAATTTCAGTTTCATAACTTGCACTCATGGCAAAAACAAAACAAAAAGATTTACCAATTATTTTAGTTACCAATGATGATAGCATTAATGCAAATGGCATAAAAGCACTAACAGAAGCTGTTAAAGATTTAGGACGTGTAGTAGTAGTAGCACCAGATAAACCACAAAGTGCCATGGGCCATGCAATAACAATTGGCCAACCATTGCGTTTAAATAAAGTACATTTTATAGATGGTGTAGAAGCTTATACTTGCAATGGCACACCTGTTGATTGTGTAAAATTAGCTGTAGACAAAATACTGCATCGCAAACCAGATATTTGTTTAAGTGGCATTAACCATGGAGCAAACCACAGCATAAATGTAATTTATAGTGGCACTATGAGTGCTGCCATGGAAGCAGCCATAGAAAGCATACCCAGTGCAGGTTTTAGCTTATTAGATTATGCTATGGATGCCAATTTTGATGCTGCAAAAATTTATGTAAGAAAAATTGCTCAATTAATGTTAAGCAAAAAGCAATACAAGCATTTACTCCTAAACGTTAACATACCAGCTGTAAAAGAAAATGAAATAAAAGGTATTAAAGTTTGCAGGCAGGCTTATGCAAAATACGAAGAAGATTTTATTGAAAGAAAAGATCCGCATGGCAAACCATATTATTGGCTTACTGGTAAGTTTGTAAATTTCGATAAGGCAAAAGATACCGATGTATGGGCCTTAGATCATAATTATGTTAGCGTTGTACCTGTGCAATTCGATCTAACCAACTATAAGTTAAAACAAGAAATAGATAAGTGGAAATTTTAAATTAATAAACAAAAAAACATGTTCAGAATATTTGCAAAAGACAGTTTAATACTTGGTTTAATACTTGGTTTATTATGCCCAATTATAGGTATGGTAGGGTTTTATTTTTATAAGTTTGGCAGACTAACATTTGTTGAGTTTATTCAATATTTAGGTATAGAGCAAAAATTAATTACCAGCATGGTAAGTTTTTCTTTGCTAGCCAATGCCATCGTATTTACATTATACATCAATAACCATAAAGATAAAACAGGCAAGGGTATTTTTATTGTAACCTGTATTTATGGGGTGGCTGTATTACTGCTAAAATATTGGTTTGTTTAGTTTTATTGGAGGGGCAATCAGGAATACAATAATTTTATAATCTGTGGTGTAGGCTCTGTATCATAAATAAATAAGATCTTTTCATTAGCATTCGCATTATTTAATTGCTCATTATTAGGTATATTTAAACCAAATACTTTGCTAGATTGCCTTAATAAATGTCCTTGTTCCAATAGCACAACACAATATTTATATAATCGCTCTGAAGCTTTCTTTAACTCAACTCGTTTTGCCAATTCTTGAAGAGAAAGATTGCTTGTTTCACGGCTAGTGATTATTTGTATTCTTGAGCTTTGAGCATCCATTTCAATCTTCTTTATTAAACTTCCATTATATTTTTCTTTACCAATTATGGTTTTTGCATCTAGGGATTTATCCCAATAAATAGTATCTGGATATTTTATAGATTTTTCTGCAGCCTTTTGCCAATCTTGCTCGGAAGGCAAACTGGCAGTTTCTATTGCCAATAAATAATTGGCAATTCCTTGTAAAATTAAAGTGGCCATTTTTTTTCGTTGTGCCTCGTCCTTCAACATGGCTAAATCGGAAGGGTTACTCAAAAAGCCACACTCTATCAAGGCTGCAGGGCAAGTAGTTGCTTTCATTATCCAAATACCCTGTTCTCTTGTTTTTACTCCATTGGTAAAAAATGATTTTTGTAGCATTTGGTCAATGGTTTTTGCAAATATTTTACATTGGTTAAGGTTTGTTCTATCGGCATTATTGGGTATATATATTTCAATACCCTGTTCTTTTTTAAAGGCATTGCTTGTTTGCCAATTCATATGTAGCGAAATAAACAAATCTGCATTTTGTTCATTTACAAATTTTGCCTTTTCAATAGGCGTTTGTAATACATCGATTTCTCTTGTAAAAATCAATTTAATTTTATCATTGATATTTGCTGCTTTCACAGCTTGCAACATTAATAAATTCAATTCTTTTTCTGTTGTACCGTCTAAAGCACTAGCACCAAAGTCTGAACCCCCATGTCCTGCATCTATAACAACAGTGTAAGTTTTGTCAATGAATCCATTACTGATAACAGCATCTTTTTTTCTAAAGGCAAACAATAAAATTATGGTGGCTAATAATGGCAAAACCACTACCCTTCTGGCATAAGATAATTTGGTATTTTTTTTGTTGGTTAACATAGCTAATCTTCGTTTTATGGGTGAAAAGAAAAATGGATTACTCAATAAATATTGTTGCTGTGGGTAAACTGCGGTTAATAACATTGAAGCCAATGCTGCAGTATCGCCATTTTGAATGGCTTTATGATCGGCAATAAATTCGTGGATCATGTTCAATTCTTTTTTTACCAACCAAAAAGTTGGGTTAAACCAACCAAAAATAATTACCAATTGCATAAATAATTTATCGGCACTGTGTTTTTCTTGTACATGTATTAGCTCGTGCTGCATCATTTGTTTACCTGTTGGTGTATTTACATCAATGGCTTCATTCCAAAAAATATATTTAAAAAAAGAAAAAGGTGTTCCCTTGGCATTGGTAATAATTAAATACACATCGCCAATATTTTTACAAGAATTGGTTTGCAGTAATTTATAAATTTTTACAAAAGCCATCACCAAGGTTAGTAAAAAAAAACTGCACACTAAACCATAACCAAGTGATGCCAATGAATTCCAATTAATAGTAGCACTTTGTTCAAGTACTATTTCTTCAAATTGGCTGTTGTTGCTGGCTACCACATTTACCAATTCTCTAAACTGTGTTGGTTCTGCTACTTCTGGTTTAGTAACATGAATTTTTATTAAAGGAATTATCCAAGCAAAGAAACCAATACCCAATAAATAAAATCTGTTGTATTGATGAAAAAGTTTATTTCTTAATACAATCCAATAATATAAAAACATCATGGCACTAACCAGTATTACCTTAATAAAGTAGTATGATATTGTTAGCATAGCTATTATTTTTTGTTTTTAAGTTGTTGCAATAAAAGTTCTAAATCCCTAACTTTTAAGTCTTTTTGCTGCACCATAAACGATACAACATCGGCAAAAGAACCTTCAAAATAACCATCTACTAAATTTTTAATACTGCTGCTCGAGTAATCTTCTTTGCTTATTAATGCTTGATAACAATGCACCCTACCATGTACTTCAATGCCAATAAACCCTTTATCAATTAAAATTTTTAAAATAGTAGCCACAGTGTTGCTGTGTGGTTTTGGCTCAGGCATAGCATCTACAATATCTTTTAAATAGGCAGTTTCAAACTTCCATACTGCTTGCATTACCTGTTCTTCGGCTTTGGTTAATGGCTTACTCATTTTAAACTAAGTTTTTAGTTGTACAAATGTATAAACTAATTTTTTAGTTATACAACTATTTTTTTAGTTTTTAACAAAATGAGGATATTTATTAACAAATCAAACATTCTTTAAATTAAAATCTTGTTTGTAATTTGCAAGCTCATTCAATATAAATGAAGTATTACATTATAGCAGGAGAAGCCAGTGGCGATTTGCATGGAAGTAATTTAATTAAACAAATTCATGTAAATGATACAGAAGCCTCAATTACTTGTTGGGGTGGCAATTTAATGCAAGAAGCAGGTGCTACTTTGGTTAAACACTATAAAGATTTAGCCTTTATGGGTTTTGCAGAAGTGATAAAAAATTTACCAACCATTTTTAAAAACATTAAATTTTGTAAACAAGATATTTTGAATTTTAAACCTGATGTTTTAGTGCTTATTGATTACCCTGGTTTTAATTTACGCATAGCTGAATGGGCTAAAATGAAAGGCTTTAAAGTAGTGTATTATATATCGCCCCAAGTTTGGGCTTGGAAAGCAAATAGGGTAAAAAAAATGAAAATATGTATAGATAAAATGTTGTGCATTTTACCTTTTGAAAAAGAATATTACGTAAAAAATTGGAATTGGGAGGTCGAATATGTTGGACACCCTTTGGTAGAAGTAATAGAAAATTTTAAGCTTCAGCATTCAAATATTGTACTGCCACAAAAAAAAATTATTGCTTTATTACCCGGTAGCCGAAAACAAGAAATAGCTGTTAAGCTTCCAATTATGTTGCAAGTGGCATTTTTTTTCCCCGACTACCAATTTATTGTGGCTAAAGCACCTGGGCAGGAAGACGAATTTTACGACCCATTTTTAAATGGCTATACCAATGTTTCTACTTCAAAAAATAGTACATACAGCTTGTTAATGCAAAGCTCAGCAGCACTCGTTACAAGTGGAACTGCAACATTAGAAACTGCATTATTTGGAGTACCAGAAATAGTTTGCTACAAAGGCAGTACCATTAGTTACCAAATTGCTAAACGATTAATTAAAATAAAATTTATATCACTGGTAAACCTAATTATGAATAAAGAAGTTGTAAAAGAGTTGATTCAAAAAGAATTAACCACAAAAAACTTGGTGCAACATTTAGAATCTCTCTTATCAAACGAAACCCAAAAGAAACAAATTATGGTTGATTATATTACACTAAAAAATGAGTTAGCTTCTGGTGGCAACGCATCAGCAAAGGCCGCAAAATTAATTGTAGATTTTACCACTTCTTCAGCAAAAGCTTAACAATTATTACAATTAATCCCAAAAGAAACATAATTAAAGAAATTCTGTTCATACCATGCATGTATTTCATCCAATCTGTTCTTGGCTCATTAGGATCTCTTTTTTTAATGTACAAGTATTCGGCTAGTTGTTTAAAAATGCCCATAATTTTTATTTATACAACAAAGAAACTAATTAATAGTTGATTGAAAAAAAATTTGGTGGTCATTAGCCAAAGTTTACATTTGCAATCCACCAAGGGGGTTTAGCTCAGTTGGTAGAGCGTTTGCATGGCATGCAAAAGGTCAGCGGTTCGACCCCGCTAATCTCCACAAAGGATTTCTTTAACCAGAAATCCTTTTTTTATGGTTTAAAATTGATTCTAGTTTCAAATAAAATTTTAACGCTATTTCAGCTATCCAAAAAAAATAAAATACTGACTAGCAACTATATTTGCCATACCTAATACACATGAAAAAAATAGATTGGTACATATTAAAGAAGTTTTTGAGTACCTTCTTTTTTTCTATTTTTTTATTTACCATTATTGCAGTTGTAATTGATGTAAGCGAAAAAACTGACGACTTTGTAAAATCTAAGCTTGGTTTTTTTAGAATAACCACCGATTATTATTTTGGTTTCATCCCTCACATAATTGCTTTATTATTCCCCTTATTTGTATTTATAGCAGTTATTTTTTTTACCTCAAAAATGGCTGGCCGTAGCGAAATTGTAGCCATTTTAGCAAGTGGTACAAAGTACAACAGGTGGCTACGACCCTATTTTATTGGGGGCTTGTTTTTAGCTTGCATTTTGTGGTTTTCGAACCAATATGTTATACCTAAAGCAAACGTTATTCGTACAAGTTTCGAGGCCAAATACATAGACGCAAACTCATCGTACGAAGCTTTAACAAGTGGCAGAAAAGGTAGAGATTTGTATTTTAAAATAGACTCCTTCACCTATGCCGGTATTTTAGATTACGATACTGCAAGCAAGCAAGGAGGCCCATTTTTTATGAATAAAATAATTGGGACCAAATTAATTGAAAATACAAGATCTGAAACCATTAGATGGGATACAGCCAAAAAGAAATGGCTTTTAAATTATGTAATTAATAGAAAAATAAATGGTTTAAAAGAAACTTTGTTGCAGGAGCCAGAAAAGCAAATGAATTTTAACTTTAAACCTTTTGACTTAAAAAGAGATAATTATGCTAAAAGTAAACTAACAACCCCCGAATTAAATAGGTACATTGAACTAGAAAAAATGAGGGGTTCGGAAACGATCAACGAATTAGAAGTAGAACGATATAAAAGAGATGCTACCCCTTTTACCGTATTAATGTTAACCTTAATTGGGGCTGTGGTGGCAGGAAGAAAAGTAAGAGGTGGTAGTGGTTCGCATCTAGCAATGGGTTTTGCAACAGCTGCTTTGTATATTGTTACTGATAAATTTTCAACCATTTTTTCAACCAAGGGTAATTTTCCGCCAATTATTGCAGCTTGGTTGCCAAATGTTATTTTCTTATTTGTTGCTTACTATCTTTATAAGAAAGCACCAAAATAATAAGAACCAGTTTTTAAAATCATTTCTCAAAGAAATAACATGTCATTTTTCTATATTTTATAACTTCTAGGTATAATTTATTCAATTTAAGGCAACCTTATGCTAATTCTTTTGTTGAATAAATAAGTTACTTTACCTTTATCGGCACTACATAAATTGAAATTAAAATTCTTTATTTAATGTTTATGTAAGGTTAAATTTTTAAAACCATAATGATGTACAATATTGAACCTCATGTTCTTTAATAATTGTTGCAATTAATTATCAGATATAAAATAAAAAAATATGGGTGTTATTAAAGACAAGTTTAAAGCAAAAGCAGATATTGCCAGCAAAGAAATTAAGGCAATGTTACAAGAACATGGTAATAAGAAAATTGGAGAAGTTACCCTTTCCCAAATTTATCAAGGAATGAGGGGAATTACTGGTTTAGTTACAGAAACCAGTTTATTAGATGCCCAAGAAGGTATACGTTTTAGAGGTTACACTATACCAGAGTTACAAGAAAAATTACCTAAAGCAAAAAATGGAAACGAACCATTACCAGAAGGTTTATTGTATTTAATGCTCCTTGGTGAATTACCAGAACAAGAAGATGCTGAACGTATTACTGATATTTTGCAAAGACGCAGCCATGTGCCAAACCATGTATTTGCTGCTATTGATGCTTTGCCAATAACCACACATCCAATGACGATGTATGTTGTTGGTGTAATGGCTTTACAAACAGAAAGCTATTTTGCAAAAGCATATAGCGAAGGGATAAATAAAAAGGATTATTGGGAGCCAACTTTTGATGATGCAATGATTTTAATTGCTAGATTACCTCGAATTGCTGCTTACATTTATAGAAGAAAGTATAAGAATAATGAACACATTCACCCCAATGGTTTATTAGATTGGGCAGGAAATTTAGCTCACATGATGGGTTATGAGGACAACGGCTTTAAAGAATTGATGCGTTTGTATATGACTATTCACGCCGATCATGAAGGTGGTAACGTTTCTGCACATACTACCCATTTAGTTGGCAGTGCTTTAAGCGATCCTTATTTAAGCTACGCTGCAGGCATGAATGGTTTGGCTGGCCCTTTACATGGCTTAGCAAACCAAGAGGTGATTAAGTGGATATTCGAAATGCAAGAGAAGCTAGATACTGATTTACCAGCCCCAGAACAAATAGCACAATACGTTAAAGAAACGCTGGAAGCTGGTAAAGTTGTTCCTGGCTATGGTCATGCTGTTTTAAGAAAAACCGATCCACGTTTTACTGCACAAATGGAATTTGGAAAAAAACATATGCCTGAAGATAAACTTTGCAGAACAGTTTGGAATATCTATGATACTGTACCTCCAATATTACAAACCATTGGAAAAATTAAAAATCCATGGCCTAATGTAGATGCTCATAGCGGTGCTTTATTAGTGCATTACGGAATGGTAGAATACGAATTTTATACAGTTTTATTTGCTGTTAGCCGTGCATTGGGTGTTATGGCAAGTCTTTGTTGGGATAGAGCTCTTGGATTTCCTTTAGAAAGGCCAAAAAGCGTAACAACAGAAAGTGTAAAACTTTGGCTAGACGGCAAAGATGAAATTTGGGATTAATCAATATTTGTTTTAACCTAAAAAAGGCTGTCTCAATTTTTTGAGAGAGCCTTTTTTTATACAGGATAAGCAAAAAAATTATTCGGGTTCTACACTTAAGTTAATAATTATTTCACAATTTGGCAATAACTGTTGTAGTTTAATATAACTCTCCGATGGATAACCACTTGGCAAATGCAACTTCTTCAAATTTTTAAGCTTTTTTAAGCACTTTAATGATGGCTCAGTTAACAAACCAAGGTGTTTAAAATTCATTCGAATTTCCAGCGATTCTAATTGCTTGGCATTACCAATACTGCAAAAGAAAGTTTCTTGATTAAAATTTATTGGACAACCATTTAAACGAAAATTACGCAAGTTGTTTAACTCGCTCAACTTTTCAAATGGTTCGTCGGGGGTATCTCTGCCTTGCTCAACATTAAAAATCATACCACGAGTATAATATACACTAAGTGTAGATATACTACTCGGCTCTTTGAGTGCATCTTTCAATGAGGAGGCATAACCCGAAGGGTTAAAACCACTTTGAGAGTTTGCAACTAATACTGTTAAAAGAAACATCCATAGAAAATGGATGTAAAGTTTTACGGACTTCATAGATAAACGGATTAGTAAGCACCGTAAAACTAAAGCACACAAAGCAACTAATAACAAAAAACAACTCCTTGTTAACAAAGAAAAAAATACCACTTCAGTTATCCACAATATGGTTCAAATTATAAAATGAAACCAAACAGTATGTACTTTTTAAAGTGCCTAAAAGGGTGTTTTTAAAATTGAAAAAATTGCACCAACTATACACAACTATTCCCCATACAAAAGAGATTTAACTAATTTATAGTTGGTTATCTTTAATTTGCAGCTATGGAACAGTATCATAAATTATTACAGCACATTTTAGACAATGGTGTTCAAAAACATGATAGAACAGGAACTGGAACAATTAGTTGTTTTGGCTATCAAATGAGGTTTGATTTGGAAAAAGGGTTTCCACTTATTACTACCAAACGATTGCATTTAAAAAGCATTATCTACGAACTACTTTGGTTTTTAAACGGAGATACTAACGTGAAATATTTAAATGATAATGGCGTAAGTATCTGGAATGAGTGGGCAAACGAAACAGGAGATTTAGGCCCAGTTTATGGCAAACAATGGCGTAGTTGGCAAGGTGCAAATGGGCAAATGGTTGATCAAATTACTGATGTAATCAATCAAATTAAAAGCAACCCAGATAGTAGAAGGCTAATTGTTAGTGCTTGGAATGTAGCCGAATTATCAGAAATGGCTTTAATGCCATGTCATACTTTATTTCAATTTTATGTTGCAGATGGTAAACTAAGTTGCCAGTTGTATCAACGTAGTGCCGATGTTTTTTTGGGTGTTCCCTTTAACATTGCTTCTTATGCTTTGTTAACAATGATGATTGCTCAAATTTGTAATTTGCAATTAGGCCATTTTGTACACAGTTTTGGGGATGTTCACCTATACAATAACCATATTGAACAAACAGAATTGCAATTAACCCGTATGCCATATCACTTACCAACTTTAAAATTGAATACCAATGTTCGTGATATTTTTGGATTTAAATACGAGGATTTTGTGTTAGAAAATTATCAGTATCATCCACATATCAAAGCACCAGTGGCAGTTTAGATAGAATTATGAGTTATGAGTTATTAATGACGAGTTATAGCTGACCTATTGAGTATCATCTAGAGTAGGAAAAGATATTAATAGTTTATAGAGAAAAAAATAGATACAAGTTGTTTAACTTTCAACCTTTAACCTTAATTCTATAACCTTAAACCATAAACCTTTAACCTTAAATCTTAAACCCTTTGACCATTTCACTTATAGTTGCTGCTTCTCAAAATAATGCAATAGGCAAAAATAATATGCTATTATGGCATTTACCAAACGACTTAAAATTCTTTAAAAATACTACTTGGGCTATGCCCATTGCCATGGGGCGTAAAACCTTCGAAAGTTTGGGAAATAAGCCTCTTAACGGAAGGCTAAATATTGTAATTACTCGTCAAAAAAATTGGCAAGCAGAAGGTGTTGTTTCAGTTAATAGTATTGAGGATGCAATTTTTTTGGCAAAATCTCATGATTATAAGGAGCTATTTATAGCCGGTGGTGGCGAAATTTATAAAGAATGTTTAGATAAAGCCAATAAAATTTATTTAACTCGAATTCATGCCAAAGTAGAGGGCGACACTTTTTTTCCGGAATTGAATGAACAAAAATGGGAAAAAACAAATGCACAATTTTGCAAATCTGATTTAAAACACCTTTACGATTATAGTTTTGAAACCTGGGTAAAAATTTAACTATGTTATTTGAATTTGTTGATATTGCTTATTCCATTAGCATAATATTTTTTATTGTTGGTAGTACTTTTTTAAAGCCCTCTTTTAAGCAATATTTTTCAAATTGCATTGTGGTTAACAACAAATTGTTAATACTTTATAGCTGGTATTTATTATACAAATTTTATCAATTGATACAATTTATAATAGGGTTAAATATTAAAGTCGAAAATAAAATAAATCAGCCCATTGAAATTGGATGGTTCGAAATACGGTTTATTTTGCTCATTTTATTTCCCTATCTTTTTTTATTTAAAAAACTTGCTAAAAATATCTGGTTAAGTTTGTTAATGCTATGTATTTTACAGTCAGATATATTAATTAGCATATATCGAACCACTTTTCAAAAGCTACCTAGTTCTTCATTAATTATCTATTTACCTTACATGTTATCGTTTAAAATACTCAATTTTTCATGTTTATTCATAGCAGTTTATGCTTTACTTTGGCTTCTTAAAAAATTACCAAGCCAGCAACCAAAATAACATGTACTCACCCATACAATTAGGATTAAAATTTGCCAAATACTATTTAACCTCAAGTAATGGTAAAGGGCATGGAATACACTCCCCTTTTGTATTTGATTTTGTGAAAAATATTTTGAACGATACTCGTACTTTTTATGCATATGAAGCCATCGAAAAAAAAAGGATGCTACTTTTACAAAACGAAAATTTATTATCTATTGAAGATTTTGGTGCTGGTTCAAGAGTTGGATTAACCAAACAAAGAAAAATAAAAGATATAGCAGCATCCTCCTTAAAACCCAAAAAATATGCTCAACTTTTATTTAGAATGGTAGATTATTATCAACCAAAAAATATACTAGAGCTCGGGACCTCATTAGGCATAACAAGTAGTTATTTAGCTAGTGCAAACTCCGATTGCAATGTAACCACAATGGAGGGCTCCACATTAATAGCCAATGTTGCAAAACAAAATTTCAAGGAATTACAGCTGCAAAACATTGAGGTAGTTTTAGGCAATTTTGATGAGACCCTCACTTCTACTTTAAAGAAATTAAAAACTGTTAATTTTTCTTTTTTAGATGGCAATCACCGATACCAACCTACCATCAATTATTTCAAGCAGATTCTACCCTATTTAAATGAGCATAGCATTTTAATTTTTGATGATGTTCATTGGAGTAAAGAGATGGAACAAGCCTGGAAAGAAATTAAGGATCACCCATCAGTCACTTCAACTATTGACTTATTTTTTATTGGAATTGTTTTATTTAAAAAAGATTTCATAGCAAAACAACATTTTGTAATTCGTTATTAAAAGTTGTTTATTTGTACAAATTGAACATAGATTAACCATTCAACGCAATCGTTTTCATATTTAGTTGCTTGATAACTTTGAAAAGCTACTAAATTTACACCACAAAAAAAGCATAATGATAGCAGGAATTTTGAAAGAACCACAAGGAGAAAATCGTGTTTCGTTGTTGCCCGAACAAGTTTTGGCTTTAATTAAAAAAAATGTACAAGTGAAGGTACAAGACGCTGCTGGCCATGCTGCTAGTGCATTTAATGAAGCTTATGTAAATGCTGGTGCAACAATTGTAAGTAGAAAAGATATACTTAAAAGTGATTTAGTTTTAAGCATAAATCCTTTAACAGAAGAAGATATTGCCCATCTAAAAACAGGTGCTGTTATATTAGGTATTTTTCAACCTTTGTTCAACAAAGAAATAATGAAAAGCTGGGCATCCAAAAATGTTTGCTCTTTTAGTTTAGACATGATACCTCGTACTACAAGAGCTCAAAGTATGGACGTATTGAGTAGCCAAGCCAATATTGCAGGCTATAGAGCCGTTTTACTAGCATCAACTTTATTGCCTAGATATTTTCCTATGTTTATGACTGCTGCGGGTAGTATTCCTCCTGCCAATGTTTTAATATTAGGTGCAGGCGTTGCAGGATTGCAGGCCATTGCTACAGCAAAACGCTTAGGTGCTGTAGTGGAAGTTTTTGATACCCGACCAGCAGTAAAAGAAGAAGTAATTAGTTTGGGTGCAAAATTTGTAGAAGTTGAAGGTGCGGCCGATGCCAGCAAAGCCGGTGGTTACGCTGTTGAACAAACAGAAGAATACAAACAACAACAACAACAAAGAATTGCTGAAAGCGTTGCAAAAAGCGATGTAATTATTACTACTGCTCAAATTCCTGGAAAAAAAGCACCGATTTTAATTACACAAGCCATGCTCGATAATATGAAAAATGGAAGTGTAATCATTGATCTTGCAGCTTCTTCTGGAGGGAATACACCGCTTACTAAAAATAATGAACATTTTACAACCGATAAAGGCGTTTTAATTGTTGGCAATAGTAATCTACCAAGTGGAATGCCTTTTGATGCTAGTAAAATGTACGGAAAAAACGTATTAAATTTTTTACAACTCATCATTACGAACGAGGGTACATTGGAACTAAATTTTGCCGACGACCTTGTTAAAGGTACTTGTATAACAAATAGTGGATCAATAGTACACGAAAGAATGCAATCATAGAATTTAAACCCAAACCCCTACCCATGCTACAAAATTTATTACATTGGTTTACTGCCCATATAGAAATGGTGTATATAGTTATTCTATCAATTTTTTTAGGAATAGAAGTGATTGGCCGAGTTCCAAGTGTTTTGCATACACCCCTAATGAGTGGTGCAAACGCTATACATGGGGTTGTTATTATTGGAGCAATTATAGTTATGGGCCGTGTTGCACCAACCGATTATCTAGCATTGAGTATTGGTTTCTTAGCAGTTATTTTAGGAACATTAAATGTAGTTGGTGGCTTTGTAGTTACTGATAGAATGTTAGAAATGTTTAAAAAGAAAAAAACAGCTTCGAAAAACTAAATTTCAATAATCTAACACATTTAATTTTTTATATGAGCATACTTACTATTATTTATTTAATTGGTTCACTCACTTTTATTATTGGATTAAAAATGTTATCGCATCCAGAAAGTGCAAGAAAAGGAAATCTTGTTGCAGCATTCGGAATGACCATTGCAATTTTTGGAACTATTTTTTTGTATAAAGATGAAGAAGGTCAAAAACTTCATAACCTTATTTGGATTTTTGGTGCTTTAGTTATCGGAACCTTAGTGGGTTTTTTAATAGCTAAAAAAGTACAAATGACGGCCATGCCCGAAATGGTTAGTCTTTTTAATGGTATGGGTGGTGCATGTGCTATGCTAATTAGTGTGATGGAATTTAAACACATTTTTTCATCCGAAAATACTGTTCCATTTCCAGCAGATACAAAGTTAAACTTACCAGGTTTTTATTTTGTATATGATGATTTAACGCATTTAAAAATATTAATTATTGTTATTGGAATGCTTATTGGGGCTGTATCTTTTGCAGGCAGTATGATTGCTTGGGGCAAGTTAAACGGTAAAATAAAAGATATTTCTTTTAAGGGGCAATCTTATGTAAACCTAGTTGTATTGATTGGCTTAATTGCTTATGTAAGTTACTATGTTTTTATAACCCCCGTAACTCCTTCAGATTTTCCATACAATTTTGTTGCTCAAGATGGTAGCCTAGCAAAAGCTGCCATGGTTAGCCAACATATTCCTTTATTTTATGGCATTCTAGCATTATCATTATTGTATGGGGTGTTATTTGTGTTACCAATTGGCGGTGCAGATATGCCAGTTGTAATTTCATTGTTAAACTCTTTTACAGGAATGGCAGCTGCTTTTGGTGGCTTCTTATATGGCAACCAAGTAATGTTAACTGGAGGTATTTTAGTAGGTGCTGCTGGTACATTACTTACTTTGCTTATGTGCAAGGCAATGAATAGAAGTTTACTAAATGTATTGTTGGGTTCATTTGGTGGAGGTTCTAAAACAGCCGCTGGTAGTAAAGAACAAGGAAACTATAAAGAAATATCCATAAATGATGCTTCTACTATTATGGCATATGCCAATAAAGTCATGATAGTACCAGGCTATGGTTTAGCAGTTGCACAAGCACAACATATTTGCCATGAATTAGAAAAATTACTAGAGGATAAAGGTGTTGAAGTTAAATATGCTATACACCCTGTAGCTGGTCGTATGCCAGGTCACATGAATGTTTTATTGGCCGAAGCTGATGTTAGCTACGAAAAATTATTAGAAATGGAAGATGCCAATGAAGAATTTAAAACCACAGATGTTGTGCTCATTTTAGGAGCCAATGATGTGGTAAACCCAGCGGCAAAAACAGACGCTTCTTCACCAATTTTTGGTATGCCCATATTAGAAGTAGAAACTGCAAAAAATGTAATTGTTAATAAAAGAAGTATGAAACCAGGGTATGCAGGCATTGAAAATGATTTATTTTTTGCTCCCAAAACCTCCATGCTATTTGGCGATGCAAAAGCAGCCTTACAAAAATTGGTTAGTGAAATAAAAAATGTTTAAATCCTAGTATGAGCAATTATTGTAGAATACCAAAAACCTAAAATCAATTACACTATTCTTTTTTGTTGCACATTAGATGAGAAAATTTGAAGGTTGATTGGTATTCTAAAAACCTTTTGATTTTTTTAAAGAAGCCCGAAAAAATAAATCGACTAAATAAAAAAGTCCTGCAAAACTGCAGGACTTTTTGTATGAGAAGTAGTTTGTGTAGATTAATATCTATTATAACCACCGCCGCCACCGCTGCTATTGCCACGGTCACGATTGTAACCACCACCGCCGCCACTACCACCACGGCTTCCACCACCTCCACCATATCCACCACCACTGCCACCACGGCTTCCACCACCTCCGCCATAACCACCTGGCTTCTTAAATCCACCACCGCCGCCACCTGGGCGTCTTTCACCTTCTGGGCGTGGAGTTGATTCATTTACAACAATTTTACGCTCTTGAATGTCAGTATCGTGCAAAGCACTGATAGCTGTACGAGCTGCATCATCGTCGCTCATTTCAACAAATCCAAAACCTTTACTACGGTTGTTGTTGAATTTGTCTGTTACAATTTTTGCAGAAGTTACTTCACCATAGGGTGCAAATAATTCTTGAAGATCTTCACTGGTCATGTTCCAGTTTAAGTTACCAACGTAAATGTTCATTTTTTTGAAATTTGAAATTAAAAAAACCAATATAAACAGTAACCAAAAATCCTGAAGCATTTACGTTAAAACCTTCTGAGATATGGAAGAACTGAGCATTGGACTATGCGAAAGTAGGCATTTTGTGTGTTTTCCAAACTTTTTTTTGCACATAATCTAAAATTATGAAAACAGGCCTTTTTTATTGCTTTAGCATTAGTACAACACTTTTAAAATTCTGAAAATAAAAAATGCAACAACTTATACTTTTTTAACCAATCTTATAGATTAGACAAGTGTAAATTGTTGCATTAAAATATGTTAAAAGTGGCAGGCTACTCACATCGCACCGCTCAACCGCCTATCCTTGCTGTATTCCTACCCTGGGGAGGTTTAGCAGGAGCTGGTCGTATAAGACCTGCCGTTGCAAAAATAAGGGAATCAAGAGAAACTATAGTTGATGAATTTTAAAAAGATTCACATAATATTTTATTTTTTGCGAAGAAAAATCTCCATTAGTCCATTACTTTTGTTAAGCTTCCACTTCAACCTGTTTTCAATTTCAACCACTTCATTTTTTAATTGAAAAATTATGCAGCAAAGCAATTCCCTGCTTTCTCAAGAGGAAAGTTATGCAACATCGAGGTGGTTAAAATTCTTATGGTGGTTATCAACTGCCGAGGAGGAATTAATTAAAGATTGTGTGGTTGATAGAAATAGATACGCCATAACTGGTTTAACCATTTTATGTACTTGGCTTTTTGCAACATTTGCCTGGACGTATTTTTTTAGTATGGTTACAGACAAATGGTTTATTCTCATACCAATGGGAGTTTTTATGGGCTTTATCATTTTATGTATTGATAGGGCACTAATAAAAGGTATTAATAGTAACAATAAAAGAAAGTTTGTACCCCTTTTTTTCAGGTTGCTGCTCGCTGGCACCATTGGTACATTTATGGCACAACCAGCTTTATTATTTTTATTCAAGAAAGAAGTAAAACAACAAATATCGTTTGATAATGAATTTAAAAAACAACAAAAACTTAAACAGCAAGAAGCTTTTTACAGCTCTCAAAAACAAGAGATTGCCTTAAACAAAGCCGAATTACAAAAAAAATTAGATAATAAATATTTTGAAGTAAATAAAGCAAGAGAAAATTTTATTTCAGAAACCGATGGAACAGGTGGAAGCAAAAAAATTGGTTTATACCAAATTGCAAAAACAAAAAAACAGGCTTATGAGTTATTGCTGAACGAGTTTACGCTTTTACAACAACAAATACAACCAAAAATAGCTGCTTTGGATAGTTCATTAAATGAAATATCAATAAAAATGCAAAATGAGCAATTGGCCTACAACCAATTATTAAACGATGGCTTTCTTACACAAATTGAAGGGTTGAATAATTTAATAAAAACTAATACAGCCTTGCAAATAAGGTATTGGTTGTTGTTAACTTTATTAATGTTAATTGAGTTAATGCCTGTTATTGCTAAACTTTTATTGCCAACTGGCACATACGACAAAAAAGTGCTTGCCATAGAAGATAGTGAGGCTACAATTTTAGCAACAAAACAGCAAAATGAAACTGAGCTAAAAGCATTGTACAATCAACTTGCTTTTGACGCAGACAAAGCATTTATAGAAGCTTTTTTTATTGAAACAAAAGAAAAAAGAAAGCAACTTCTATTAGACGATACCACAAGCTGGAAAAGCACTAAGGATAAAACCTATTTCAGCTTTTGGAAACAAATAAAAAATACATTACTAACACAGCAAGAAAATTAAATTATTTAATCCTCTCTTCTACTACTTAAAAAGAAGGGCAACGAAATTCTAATACCTCTACTACTAGATACATTTTGTTGTGCACCATAAACAAAATCAACACGCAACACTTTAAAAATATTTTCTATGCCAAAGATACCTTCGTAATAGCTGGTATTTTTATTAAGATAAAGTGCATTAGCACCCAAAACAAAAAACCAATTCCATTTACGCAATAATGGAATCTTGTTGGTTAATAATCCATTTAAATGATATTCAGTATGTATGGCTGCAGTAAAAGATTCTACATTACTAAACTTGTAATAGGGAGCCAATTGAAAACTATTTAAATAAGGTGCTGCAAATAATAACTGGTTGCCTTGTATATGCTGAAAATCTTGCATAAATACCTTCGATTTATTTAAAAATCCACCAAGTTTAAGGTTGTAGCTAAATAAACCACCTAATTTCAAATTCAAGTTATCGCTTACCGAAAAAGTCCATTTCGAATAATTAACATCACCACCAAACAATCCATTTATGCCTTGTACTAAGCTAGCATTAATGGTTGGATACTTAGAGCCAACATTTATTTTTCTGTCGGGTAATTCTATGTATTTAGAGCCTGGTCTCCAAGAAACACCCAAAGTAAGTATTGACGCTTGGTGCCGAGTAAAATTACTGCTTGCAATTTCTGTTGGATAGTTGGGGAAGAAAACTCGATTCTTAACATTTCTCCATTTTGTTGGATCTGGTAAGTTATCTAAGGGCATTCTATCTTGAAATTGAAAATTACCAAATAACTGTAACCCATTACCAATACCTGCACTATAACCAAGCCTAACAAATGCAGCTTCATAAATTTTCATGTAATTGCGTACGTATTGTAAAGTGGCTAAACTATTGTCTCTAGGTGTTATAGGCTGGGCATTGTTAATTTGAAATACCCGTTTACCACCTGAGAAAGAGAAACTATTCAAATATTTTTTTCCAAAATTATAATTGCCCGTTACGTGTGCATTAAAGTGGTTGTTACCAAAGCCATATCTAATATCTGGGCTTATGAACAATGATTTTCGCCCCTCATATTGTTTAGAAAAAGATGGAGAAAAATTAAGTACAATACCTTCTACGGTGTTGTAGTTTAAATTAGATATTAAAGGCTCGAAAGAAATATTTTCTTTTTTCTTGGAGTTACTAAAGCTTTTTCCGGTAAGCAATAGCCCACTTAATGTAAATTTATTTCTAACCTTATCTAACGAGTCTAAATATTTAGGATCTTTTCTAACCTGCTCTAAACTATCTTTCTTTTTGTAATCTTTAGCCTCAGAATCTAATAGTGGCACGGGCCTCACACTATCCCAATATGCTTTTGTTTTTTTATTGGCACTATCTTTAATTTTAATAATTACATTATCGAAAAATTTCTTTTTAAAAGTTGGTTCTACATTAAAATTATCATAAACCTGAACAAAACTTCCAAAAAAATCGAAGCTAAAAAATTTGCCAGCAGGTAAAATAACTTGTTGTTTAATAACCCAAATATTTTTTAAAGGTACATACAGCTGCTCTACATGTAAAGTATCTAACAATTGCATTTGCTGCTCTTTCAGTAAGTATAATTGTGTGCTATGTATTCGCCATTCGTTTTCTACGATACTAATATATCCTGAAAATAGTGGCTCATAAGATCTTTTAGGTATTACCTTAATTCGGCTTACTTCTTTACCATTTTCAAAGAAAGTACCTTCGAATTTATATTTATAATAAACCAAAGCGTTGTTAGAAATGGGTGAAATAAAACCTCTTGGGTTTAGGCCTCTGCCTAAGCTTACAATATTTTGATAAAAAGAAATTATTTGCGGACTACTAAAACCAAAACCATCACTATTACCACTTACTCTTGTAGAGATTACCTCCACCTTAGCATCATTAGGCTTCTCTACAAAATACTTTGCAACTGTTTCACTTAAAAAAATAATTTTTCGTTTGCTTGTATCACCATCCTCAAAATCTACTTTTTCACCAAAAAACTTTTTTGGATAATTTCTAAGCTGTAATTGTCCCTTTAAATATACATCACATTCAAACTTTTTTATTTCATTCAAATGCTCTTCTCTTTTTTTAATGGTTTTCCTAATTATTTCGTAAGCTGGGTCCTCTCGGCCAGCAGTTACAACAACATTTGTAAGGTTGTACAATTGTTTCTCTAATTCAAAATTTATGGTTAAGTTGTTGCTTACGGTAATTTTTTGTTCCACCATTTTATGACCAACATGTTGACAAATTAAGGTATAAGTACCGTTGGGTAACTGCAAACTATAAAACCCTTTACTATTTGCAGTAGTACCTTGTGCAGTACCCTTAATAGTTATAGATGCAAAAGCCAACACATTGCCGTCTTTTTCTTTTATAGTTCCGCTGATTGTATTTGAAAATACTTGAAAGGAGAAGAAGCAAAATGATGCTATAATAAAAAATATTTTAAACATAAAACTATTTACTGATTTAATTAAAAAGGTAGAACAAAAATATGGTGATGCAACTACAATAACTATACCTAATTAAAAAACCTCCAATTACTTGGAGGTTGATAAAAGTAAAATTTATTTTAATAAATTAAGAGGCTGCAACTTTTGAATTGGTACCTAAAATTAAAGATCGTAAAATAGCTTTTGCTCTGCTAAATTGTGATTTACTGGTGCTTTCTGTTATACCTAATTGATCTGCTATTTCTTTATGGCTGTATCCTTCAATGGCATACATATTAAAAACAGTTTTATATCCTTCGCTTAAACCTGTTGTTGTTTTTATAAGATCTTTTTCGAACAAATTGTCTAAAGCATTTGCATATTTATCTCTTATTGAATTTTCTATGGTAACATTTACATCCATTACTACCACTTTATTTTTTCGTATATGTTCTATTGCTGTATTTACAAAAATTCGTCTTACCCAACCTTCAAAAGAGCCATCACCTCTAAAACGATCTAAATTTTTGAAAAGCTTAACAAAACCTTCTTGCAAAATATCCTCTGCATCCATTTGATTTTTTGCATATCGTAAGCAAATGGCAAACATTTTACCCGAGAATAAATCATATAACTCTTTTTGGCTTTTTCTATCACCAGAAATGCAGCCAGGTAAATAAAGCAGCGGGGATTGATTGTAAGATGGAGTCATAGTATTGTATTGTGCTAAACTATAAACCACAACAATGCCAGAAACAAAATGCATTGAAAATCAATATATTACAAAGTACTTTAATTAAAAATATATCTTGTATTAAGAAACTAATTCCATAAGTGGGAATGAGTTTTACTATTGGAGTACAGGGGCAATACCTAAACCAAAAAACCCATTTAACGTAGTACTAGACGAAGAAATATCTAACCCGGTTGCAAGATCTTTTGTTAAAAGCAATGGTCCATCCATATCTACATAATCTAATTGGGGTAAAAAATTGGCTATTGCAGCACTACCAATGCTACTCTCATTCATGCTACCCATCATTATTTTTAACTTTAATGCCTTTGCTTCTTGTATCATTCTTATTGCAGGTGTAATACCACTACATTTAGTCAATTTAATATTAATGCCATGAAAATGGTTTACGCATTTTTTTACATCTTGCTCAAACACGCAACTCTCATCTGCAATTAATGGCAAAACAGATTGTTCATACAATATCTTCATACCCTCCCAATTGTCTTTTGCCAAGGGTTGTTCAATAAACTCAACACCTAAGTTTTTAAGAAGGGGTATTTTCAATAAAGCTTCTTCAACAGTCCAGCCGGCATTGGCATCCACCCTAAAAACCGATGAGGTATGTTTTCGTAACTCAGTAATTATCTCAATATCATCATTTGTACCTAATTTAATTTTATAAATTGGCCAAGGTTTTGCTTTCATTTTATCTACCATTGTTGTAGTAGTATCAATACCAATTGTATAATCTGTATTTGGTAAATTTTGCCATTTGGTATTCCAAATTTCATATAATTTTTTTTGCTTCATTTTACCAAATAAATCCCAAGCAGCCATATCTAATGCACAAACTAAAAAAGGGTTTTTGGGCAATAAATGGTGTAAATAATGCCAGTAACGTTCGGGCTCGGTAAAGGCAAACTTTTCAATCATTTTTTTCTTTAGTTCAATATCTGCAACCATTTGCTCAACTGTTATATCGTAATAACTAATTGCAGGTGCTTCGCCTACACCATACCAATTACCCAATTCTAAAACAACTACTAAAATTGGTTGATGTGATTTTGTTCGTCCACCAGAAATCGAAAACGGATATTCAAAGGGTAAATCGTAAGTGTAATAATGTAATTTCATAAATTTAGCGTAAGCAACAAAGTTATACAACTGTTTATCTAGGCATTAAAAAATTTGTTCCATTTCATGTATTGGCAAAGAATAAAAACTCAATCAATTATTCGTTATAAATTTGTGACTTCTTAAATAATATTTATAGGATAAAAACCTATCTACATGCAACAAGACATCGTTTTAAAACTAAAGCCAAATGAGGCTTCAAATAACAACATTATTTACCAGCAAATTGCACAATCTGTTGGTAAATCTGTTGATACAATAACTGGCTTTTATCCCATAAAGCAAAGCATTGATGCTAGAAGTAAACAACAAGTTTGGATAAACTTAACGGTAAAAGCATTTATCAATGAGCCTTTTATTGAAAGAGTAAATGAAACCATTTTTTTTGAGCCATTAAAAAAAAATGCCAAACAAGTAATCATCGTTGGTGCAGGCCCAGCAGGCATTTTTGCAGCTTTTAAGTTAATTGAAAAAGGAATTAAACCAATTATCATAGAACGTGGTAAAGATGTTAGAGCCCGCCGAAGAGATTTAGCAACACTAAACAAAGAAGGTATTGTAAACCCCGAAAGTAATTATTGTTTTGGCGAAGGTGGAGCAGGTACTTATAGCGATGGTAAATTGTATACCCGAAGCACCAAACGTGGTAATGTAAACAAAATACTAAATTTATTCGTACAATTTGGTGCAACACAAAACATTTTAGTAGAAGCACACCCACATATTGGCACCAATAAATTACCACAAATTATTACTGCCATGCGAGAGCAAATTATTGCTTGTGGCGGCGAAGTTTTGTTTGAACAAAAATTAACCGATTTAATTATTCAAAATCAAACCATAAAAGGGATAATTACAGCAAAAGGTAACCAATTATTTGGAGAAGCGGTAGTTTTAGCAACAGGACATAGTGCAGCAGATATTTTTGAAATATTACATAATAAAAATATTTTAATAGAAGCTAAACCCTTTGCATTAGGTGTAAGAATAGAACATCCACAAAATATTATTGATGCAGCTCAATACCACTGCACCAGCAGAGGACAAGATTTGCCACCAGCATCTTACAGTTTGGTAGAACAAGTTAATGGTAAAGGTGTATTTAGTTTTTGTATGTGCCCAGGTGGCATCATTGCCCCAGCAGCAACTAACCCCAACCAATTGGTGGTAAATGGTTGGAGCCCTAGCAAACGAAACAATGCTTTTGCAAATAGCGGTATGGTGGTTAGTGTAGAAATTGAAGATGCATTTAATAGTTTAAAAACCAATAATTCATTCAATAAAACTACCAGTAATACTCCATTAATTTTATTACAATTTCAACAACAAATAGAAGCCCTAGCTTTTAAAGCCGGTGGTGGCAAATTTGTTGCCCCAGCCCAACGTGTGGTTGATTTTTGCAACAACCAAACATCAGCTAACTTACCCGATTGTTCTTACTTGCCTGGTATTGCAACTGCAAATATGATGGATGTTTTGCCCCAATTTATTTACCATCGTTTGCAACAAGGCATTAAGGCATTTGGTAAACGCATGAAGGGGTATTACACCAACGAAGCCATTTTGGTAGCAACAGAAAGTAGAACCTCCTCCCCTGTTCGTATTCCTAGAAATGCAGAAACTTTGCAACATCCACAAATTAAAAATTTATATCCCTGTGCCGAGGGTGCAGGTTATGCAGGAGGCATTGTAAGTGCAGCCATCGATGGAGAACGTGTGGCCGAAAGTATTGCAGATTTAATTTTGTAATACCATCTTAATTTAATAAATATGCCAAACGACTATGCTGAAACCTTACATGGTAATATACCGACATAAAACAGATTGTATTATTTTGTATTTCATTTCGGTATAACATCCTATTTTGGGGCTATCAGCAGCAGAACAAAACCCAACTGCAGTATTGGGCTTTTCGTTTGTAGTACTGCTTTACAGCAGTAGCTACCACTTCAATCCCAAGCCTTTGGGCTGTAGAATATTAATTGCCAATATCATCTACTCTATATCATAGAAACAGCCATGCACAATGCTGTTTGCCAAAATAACACATCTTCCTTTACCTACAGACCTAACCTTACAATGAGAAGATACTAGAAAGTTATTCGATGAATGTTTTAGCTTAAAGAAATTGAAGGGAAAAAAGGATTAACTGCATACGGCGAGTGCCACAAACCCAACGCTTATTGGCCTACACAACACTCGCCTGCGAAGAAGCAAATAAGTCAGACCCTCTTAAAGCAACGGTGCAACCAAATACAAAAATATCCTTAATATTTTGTAAAATTTCTGAAAGGCCAATTTCAAAAGGTTTATTATAAATTAGAAATTGAAATTGTTCAGGTAGCAATGTAATAATTGGTACTTCCTCTTTACACACATAAAAGCTTTTATAAAAGTCTCCTACTTTCATAAGTTTATCTCTATGCAAATAGTTAAAAAAGACTCTTATCACTTTTATAACATTCCCAACATAATTATCATAACAGTCTTTATGTTGGTATAAAAACTGTGTAAATTGTAAATAGAACTTTTTCCAGTAGTTACGCTCGGTAGTAAGTAGTTTTTGATTAGTGCCTCTGATTAATTTAATACGCAATAAATATGTACAGGTTTCTTGAAATTCTTTTAAATGTTGCAATACATACACATAATTATCAACAGTTTGAGTACGAATTTTTCGCCCATCGGGTTTAAGTCTTTTGCCTTTATAACTATCTTTAATAAATTGTTCAAAAAGCGGAATCAATGGATATTCATTTATTGCCATAATTAATAAAATTTTATTCCCAATTTCTGTCTTTTTATGAGAAAAAAGTAATATTTTTAGAAATTAAAAGTTCTTTGAGAATTAATACTGGCAAGTATTTCCGAAAAGTACATTACTATCCCTTTGGAATGGCAATGCCGGGGAGGAAGTTCACCGCTTCATCTTCAAGTTATAGATATGGATTTAACGGCAAGGAGAATGATAAGGATGCTGGTGAAGGAATACAAGATTATGGCATGAGGATTTATGATAGTAGGTTGGGGAGGTTTTTGAGTGTGGATCCGATAACCAAATCATATCCTATGCTAACCCCTTATCAATATGCAAGTAATAATTCTATACAAAATATTGATTTGGATGGTCTAGAGGGTGAAGCTTCAAACGGTGCAAATACTAATACTTCTGTTGCACCTTGGGACTTAGGTTTTTTAAAACAAAAGAAACAAAGCTATGCCAATACAAGCTGGTTTACTGCTTCTAAGCAATTTACTTTTGGCAAAAATGTAGTAACAAGTGCGTGGAATCAAGGTGTGGAATCTGTAGAAGCTATACCTACTAACATAAATTATATTGTTGGTAAAAAACCTAGTAAACAAGAAAGATTTGATAATCTAATAAACACCATTGGTTCTTTTACTAAATGGTGGAATAGTAAGCCGTTTCAAAAAGTTTCGACCTATGAAGATATTGGTGGTGCTTTGTTACTAGGAGAGTCAATGGGTGTAGCAAATCCTTTTGCAAGAGGCAATTCATATATTAAACTTATTGCTAAGGATAAAGTACCCGTAATACTTGCAAACGCTGAAGAATTAAGATTTCTTGAAGTTAGAAGTGCACAAGCTGACTATAACCCCTATGCAAATAACATATTACTATCAAAGAATAGCCGAATATTATTGATTGAGGAAGCAATTCATTACAGGCAAACTAAAACTTATGGTATAAAATATGTAGAACAAAATTTAAATATACTGGAGTTCGATGCACAACTTGAATTATTGCGAATAGGAAAATTGGAGGGTTGGTCTAAATCATCTATGAATGAAATAAGAAAAGCAGCATTAGTTTGGGGTAAAAAGGCAGTTGCGGACTTGCAAGAGAGAGTAAAAGCATCTAAGAAAAAGAAGACATGACAAATATGGTAATTGGAAAAATATTAAATTCATTTGTAACTAGGGATGGAGAGGTTTACATTCTTGATTTAGGTGATTATGAGTATCGGCCAAGTATGGGTTGGCAGGTATTCTTTAATAATGTACTTCTAAATATTAAGCCTTATGGGATGGGTTATCATGAATATTATAAAGATGGTTTTATTATTTCGGACAATGCTTGGAGTTGTACTTTTGAAAATGCAAACGATAAAAAACCTATTCCTAAAATCCCAATTGGAACTAGATTAGTAATTTACAAACCTTCAAAAGCATAGGCGTGTCGTAAAATTGCTATGAACTCTCATTCGTTGGCGAGCGTCGTGTTGGTAAATGAGAGTTGGGTTTGTGGCACTCATCGTGTATGGTGCAATTTCCTGTTAAAAAATTGACTATTAAATAGTAATGAAAAATTCAAATGCAATTAATGATAAAGTTTTTGATCTATTTAAAATACTGAGACAGTATCCTTTAATGATCTTAACAAAAGATGGTAGTTATTATTTACTTCAAAACTATATCGAAGGATATGTAGATGGGCTGTCTCTTATCTTAGGTAAAGATATGAGACAAGAAATCACACAATGGTATAAAAAGAAAATGGATACGCAGACTACTTATTATTGGACAGGCCATATCCCTTTTCACTTTAAGGGAAAAAGTGATGACGAATTGAAAACGATATTGCTCGATATTACAGAGCAATATTTTCTTGAAAATCCTGACTGGCATAAATTTAACCTCCTATGCTAACTCTTTTGCAGGCGAGTGCCGTGAGGGCAATGAATGTTGGGTTTGTGGCACTCGACGTATATGGTAAAATTTCTTTCAAGCAATGTCTTCATGAAATCTTCCACCCGAAGAATTTTCCAGTTTCTTCACTTTGTAAAGGAGTGTGTTTGGGCAAAGGAAGATGTGTTTGGTTTAGTGAGTTTCATAAATAATATTAACTCCAAAATAGTTCTTTGAAAAGACCCTCCCTTTGGAATGAGTATGCCGGGGAGGAAGTTTAATGCTACAAATGAGTACAGGTATGGGTTTAATGGTAAGGAAAAAGATAAAGATGCTGGCGAAGGAATACAAGATTATGGCATGAGGATTTATGATAGTAGGTTGGGGAGGTTTTTGAGTGTGGATAGGCTGGAAGGCAAATCGCCATTTTTTAGCCCATACAGCTATGCAGGTAATAAGCCAATTTCTTGCATCGATTTGGATGGTGATGTGGAGGTTATTGTAAATGTAACCACTTATAATAAAGACGGAACTCTTCTAAAAACTACCACTTATAAATTTAATGAAATTGAAACTATCGAAGACTTAAAAGGTATTCACAGAACTCCAATAATAATTAATGTTACAGAAAAAATTGAGACACTTAGATTTGTGTACCCTACCTACACAGTTTATTACGATCAACCTGTAGTCAAGACCGCAATAATTCAAAAGGGTACTGGGTTGTCTAATGAAGAAGACTTATCTCAGAATGGTTCTTTTAATGATAAAGTTGCTACCAAAGTTTATAAAACGCTTGTCAAATTTTGGCCTCCCGCTAAAATTGCTGATGCTCAGCATAAACGAGACCCATTGAGTGGAGAGTATAGACCCGACGATCAAGCACTTTGGCAAACGGCTGAGGGAATACTTGATATAGTTACTTTGGGTAAAGGAGCTCTAGGTAAGGATGCTTTAAAAACAGTCTTAAAAAGTCAATCAAAAAAGTTAATAGACTGGGGAGCAGAAGAAATTATCAAAACCGTTTCAAATCAACTTGGTTTAAATAATTCTAAACAACAAGTTTTCTATTATTACATCTTAAAATACGCTAAAGAGCTAAAAGATGGAGACTTTAAAGACAAACTAAAAGCAGTCAATGCAGTAATTAAATTGGTTGGTAAAGGAGCAAGTGCTTTAGATGAGTTTAAAAGAATTGGTATTGATTTAGATAAACCTCAAGGAAAATCAGATGCTGCACAAGAAGCTCTGAAAAAATTAAATATTAATGTAAAAGTAAGCGATGCCCCAAAGTAAAAATTATAGTTATATTATTGATGACCAACAAATTAAAATAGTTCCGAGTAAAATTAGTTTACTTCGAAATGGAATTATATACTCGGTTCTTATCTCAGTTGCCATATATTATATCGTAGCATTGAACGATTTTAAAAATAACATATCGCAAATTGCTAAAATTATTATAGCTGTTGGACTTAGTATTCCTATTGCATTTGTAATATCATTGTATACAGGACCAAATGTGAAAATTAGAAAGGAAGGCAATAAAGTATACTTTGAAAAATGTGAACTTTTTATTGAAGAAATACTTGAAATACGCTTAGAAGAATATATATCTTCTGAGGTTGCTACAGGTATTTCAAGTATTTATTTTGTTACAAAGATTGGAAAGTATAAGATTGTACCAGCTGTGCCGCCAGAAGATGTTGATACGATGACTCGATTTATTACTACATTCATTGGAGTCAATACAGATATAATAAAAAAGGTTAGCTTTTAATATATCTCCAAACTAGTCGTAGATTGTAATAGAATCCACTCTTTCGTATGCGAGTGTCGTGTTGGCAAATGAGCGTTGGGTTTGTGGCACTCGCCTAAGAATGAAGATTTAGGGGATACAATATTTTTTTGAATATTTCATTGCCTCATCATTGCCATATTGAGTAGAAGAAGAAAAGTCATCACATGCAGATTGGAATTTCGATAACATGATATTGAGAGTTCCACGATATAAATGAGAATCTGCTAATTCTATATTATTTTCTATACAATAGTTAAATCCAATTAGTGCCATTTTATATTTTTTCCAATAATAATATGTCAGGGCTTGTTGAAAAATAATTTCAGTATGCAATACCTGTTGCTTACTTTCTACCGAGCCTAAAGAATTTAAATCAATAATTCCATTTCCGTTTATAGTTTTCCTTTGCAAAGCTTTTTCCAAGTAAAGTATTGAAGAGTCATAGTGTTCTTGCATATAACACAAAACTCCCAACTTATATAATGAAAAAGAGTCTGATGTATCTAAAATTGATGCTTTTAAATACTCTATCTTAGAAAGCTCTAATTTATCTAACATAAAATATATGTTTGCCTTAAATAGATATAACTCTGAGCATTTTTTAATTTTTTTCTCTCTATTATTTAAATCATAAATTATTTTAAGACTATCAGCAAATGAAGCAGCTCCTAAAAAAGCTGTTTTTGTTTCAAAGATAATTTGCTGACAACTCTCTTCTTTATAATTACAATTACTAAAAAATAAAAAAATCAAAAGAATTATTAGACATTTCATAGAGTTAGTTCTTATTTACTTTGGTATTATCTACTCTTGGATTTTCATCAGATTTTGCTTTTTTTACAGAGTCAGAATGCCCCAACTCAGCGTAGCTTATAATCGAAGCAACTGGGCGTATGGCTTTGCCTACGCCCTAGCTTTTATGTAGCATTTGCTACAACACCACAATCTAATTACAAAAAACTAATTTTTACCAACCCCTTTTTACCTGCATAATCTCTGGCACTGCTTAGCAAATAATCTTCTGCATGCTCAACCAAACCTGCTTGAACTGCATTTTGGTGTATGTACATTACTTTGCTCATGTACATATCTTTTATATGTGGATCTATGCCTATTGCATGACTTTCATGTGTCCATAACTGATAGTTAACATTTCTTACATGTTGCTGTGCTGCATGTTTAAATTGAAACAACATCCATTCTCGTCTGCTTTCTGGTTCTTTTTGTATAGATTGCAGTATTTGTTTACTGGTATGCCTTTTAAAATCTCTGATTGTATCTGATAGTGTACCATTACCACTTGATACTATACAATGTACATGATTGCTCATAATGCACCATGCATGTACATTTAATTGTTTGTGCTCTATACAATAATTAAACGCATCTATTACAATATTGCAGTAACGTTTTCTGGTAAATATATCTACCCAAGCTACTACTTGAAATGTTAAATAATAAACGCCTTGTTGATCTTTTATTACATAACTATCTGGCATTGGCTAATGTACTATTTTTTGTGATATTATTTTCGTTAGTGTAGCTGGAAGCTACAAAAAAATACGGCGTAGTGGATACTACGCCGAGTGTACGTTTTTTTATGGTGTTTACAAGCTACGACGAGTTAGGGGGCTATCAGCAGCAGAACAAAACCCAACTGCAGTATTGGGCTTTTCGTTTGTAGTGCTGCTTTACAGCTGTAGCTACCACTTCAATCCCAAGCCTTTGGGCTGTAGAATATTAATTCACATTAAACCCACACCTCTAAACTACCCCTTTCTTTTTATACTACAACCAACCGATTTACTTTCTTTAACAGAAATGGATTTGCCATTGGTAAGTTCTTGCATAGCAATTTTTAAATGCTCACGTTTCACATTTTCGGCTTCCGATGGATTATCGTCTATTGCTCCTTTATACACAATAATGCTTTTGGCATTAATCAGAAAAATTTCTGGTGTTCGTGTTGCACCAAATGCATTGGCTAATGTAGATTTTGCATCGGCAGCATAATACCAATTATAGCCTTTATTTTTTGCATAAACCTTCATCGCATCAAAAGAGTCGTCATCGTCTCGTTTAGCTTCGTTCGAATTAAATACGATAACACCAAAATTATTTTGTTGGGCATAAGTAGCAATAGCTTTAATACGCTCTTCATTTTTAATTACATAAGGGCAAGTATTGCAACTAAACATTACCAATACCCCATTTTCTTTCATGGATTCTTTTATAGAAATAGCCTTACCCGAAACATCTTGCATTTGCAAATCAACCATGGGTGCTTCTGTACCAACAGGTAGCGATTGAATATTTTGCCCAATTAATCTACCTACAAAAAACGCTAGAAAAGAACATAAGATAACTTTTTTCATTTGTAATAGTTTAAGTTGTGAAAGTAAATTATATTTTTTGTTGCTCCAAACCGTTTAAATCTGCTTTATTACGCTCATCAGCTGCATTACGCAGTTGCATAATGCTTACATTAAGTTCGAACCCAATAATTAAAATAAGTGAATTAATGTAAATAAGTAGCATTATTATTAAAACAGTACCAATAGAGCCATACACTTTATTATAAGTGCTAAAATTATTTACCCAATACGAAAAAACAACTGTAGTTAATAAAGTTAATGTGGTTGCCAAAAGTGATCCTGGAGATACAATAGGCCATCGCTTCTTTAGGGATGGAGCAAATTTGTAAATAAATGCAATGCCATAAAAAACCAGTGCTAAAATAATAACCCATCTAACACTATTCCACCAAGGTATATTGGCCTTTCGTTTCATGTGAAAAAGCTTTTTTAAAATTACGGCCAATTGCTCGTGTCCTATTAACATTAAAATGGAAATAATTACCAATACCATTAAAATTATGGTTAATCTAATGGCCCTCCAGCGTTTGTTAAAAATGTATTTTTTGTGTACATCTACCGATTGGTCGAATGCTCTAATAATTCCCATCATAGCATTTGAAGCATAAAATATTACCAATAAAAAACCAAACGATAATAGCCCAGATCGAGATGTACTAAAAAAATCGTCTAAAAAATCTTTTACAAATTTGTAGGTGTTTTGGTTGGGTGTTAAATCCCTAGTAAGCCTTAAAAGCTCGGCATTAAACTCTTTCGCAATAGGCAAATACGGCACCAATGTAAAAATAAAAATACATGCTGCTGGTATGGCCATAATTAAATTAAACGAAATAGCTGCAGCCCTATCATTTAAACCAATTTTATTGATTTGTTTAAAAAAAAATCGAACCACATCATACAAATACAAGCCCTTAAACCCCGGCAATAAAATTTTTTTACTTTTTGCAATGATAAAAGTGATTGGTTTACTGGCGTATATAATTCGTTCTAGCTTAGTCAAAATTTATTTTATTTGGTTTTGCTTTTTTAGTGTATAGGCATCTAAAGCTTTTTGATATTCTTTTGCATAAGCATTATGCTCTGCAAAGTTGCTGCTAAAATGATGAAAGCCATCGAAATTTGCATTGGCAACAAAAAATAAAAAATTGGTTTTAGGAGCATCTAAAACAACATCTATACATTTTGGCGATGGCGTACAAATTGGCCCTGGTGTTAACCCTTTTACCCTGTATGTGTTAAAAGGCGATGGGTTAAATAAATATTTCTCATAAATACGGGTTAAAGTAAAATTTTTCATGGCATACTTTATGGTTGGGCAGGCTTGTAATGGCATTTGCATATTTATCCTATTTAAATAAACACTTGCAATTTTTGCTCTATCACTATTATGGTTGGTTTCTTCTTCAACAATCGATGCTAATATATAGGCGGTTTCAGCAGTTAAACCCAATTTTTGGGCCTTATTTAGCCGGTCGTTTTTGTTCCAAAAGCTGGTGCTGGCATCTTTTAATTTGGTAAAAATTTTAGGTAAAGGTGTATTCCAATAAAAAGTATAGGTATCTGGTATTATAATGGTAAACACAGTATTCGTATCAACCCCGAATGCTTTTAATGAATCGTTTGAAGTAAGAAAATTCATCACACTTACAGAATCGGTCGAAAAATTTTTTCCAATTAATTTAGCTAAATCTTCTTTAATTCTTAGTTTATTAATTACTAAATTAATTGGAGCCAATCGGCCATTTTTAATTTTTCGAGCAATGCTAAAAACACTTTCACCTTGTTTAAATTCGTATTTACCTGGTTTTACATTTTTCCAGGTATTTAAAATAGAACTAATTACAGAAAAAGTAATACTACCCGACAATACTTCATTGGTTTTTAATGTTTCAATAACCGATGCTTTATCGGTTTTATCTTCTTCAACAATTACATACTTTGTTTTTTCGGCAAATGCAGTTGTGTTGCCAAACACTAAATAAGCCAAAATGCTTGCCAATAAAATAATTACGGCAGCCATGTATACAATTCGTTTTTTCATTTTTATAAAATTCATTCACAAAAAAAAGCCTTTGCAATTTAGCAAAGGCTCTACAATTATTACTAATTATTTATAGTTTAAAAAACTGACGGCTTTTTACCCCATAAACGGTAAATACTTTAAAGAAATATGGGCCTGTAGGCAATGAAGCAACTGGAACTGAAACTACATTGCTTCCTTGAACCAAATTAACATTTCTGCTCCATTTTCTTTGGCCATAAATATCGAAGATGGCTATTTGTGATGCAACATTGTTGTTTGCACTCCAAATCATGCTGTTTAAATTAATGGTTGCAGGGTTTGGAAACAAGCTGATAATTCTTATGGGCTCATTAATACCAGATGGAGGTAGTACGATGCTATCTTGTAAAACAATTGGTTTACAAATTTCATTTACACAACCTCTTGCAGTTTTAATAAATAAACAAGCCGTATAAACGCCATTGGTTGGGTATTCATGTGTTACAGTTACTGCATTTCCAGTATTCAAAAAAGAGCCGTCACCAAATCTCCACTTTCTTTCAATAATACTATCATTTGCTGCCACCCAACTTACACTACTATTTAGCATCACTTTTTTAGCTGCAACACGTTGAATGGTAAACTGAGGCACGCAAGCAGTATTTGGTGAAGTACCCACGGCTACTACAACGCAAATAGATTTTTCACAACCATTCACCGTTTTAATGGTTAAACAAACAGTATAAACACCAGGTTGAGCATATTGATACTGTGGCGAAACGATATTTCCTGTTAAAGCAGCACTATTGTCGCCAAAAGTCCATCGCCTGCTTACAATTGCATCTCCTTGGAAACCAGTTGAAGTTGAACTGTTGAAAGTAACTGAAGTTCCTTGAGGTATAAAAGTGAAACGAGGGAAACAGGCATTTAGTGCTGGATTAGTTATTACCACCGTTCTACAAAAATCACTCACACAGCCATTTTGAGTTCTTACCCTCAAACAAACAGTGTATGTTCCTGGTTGAGCATATTGGTAAATTGGATTTTGAACATTGCCCAATAAACTATCTCCATTTCCAAATCTCCATCTTCTTTCTACTACAGGATTGATAGTTGCAGAAGAAGTATTAATGCCAGCAAAAAGCAAAATACGTCTATAGTCACTTGTATCATTATACATTTGAAATTCTGCATTACAGGTGCCTGTATTAGTGGGAGAAATTACAACTGCTTTGCAAACGCTATCCATACAACCATTTGTTGAAGCAATTCGTAAACATACATTGTAGGTACCAGCATTGCTATAGGTAGTTGTAGGATTCGCTAGCGTAGATGTTTGTCCGTTTCCAAAACTCCAAAAATAACTGTTAATCGTAGAGTTAGGCGAAACAGATAAATTGGTAAACTGCACAGCTAAACCATTAACGTTGTTATTAAAATTTGCGGCACAAATAATATTATTTTGATTACAACTTAATTGAAAATTAGATTCAACAGATTGAGTGTTGGGGTTTACACTGTTTTGATTAGTCAGCATCAAACCGTTACAATTGGTAGTGGTAGTTCGTACAACATTAATAGTTCCCGTACAACTTAAAGTGTCGGAATAGAATCCATTTGCATTGGTAAACTTAACTCTAATCATAACGCCACAAGTATTCCCTTGGCTCGATGAATCGTTAATAACGGTAACTGCTTGATTAACTACTGGTGAACCATTTGCATACTTAACGTGTCCACTTACATAAACAGTGTTGGCAAAAAGGTTTGCGGCAAATGAGGTACTGAGTATTAAAATGAGGAGCGTAAAAAATTTTTTCATAATAATTTTTTTAATGGTTTTGTTGATAGATACCTAACAAAAAAAAATTGTTGCCTAAACAAAAATAAAACCTATCTATCAAAAACCGCTCATTATTTATATGGTATATTGAAAACCCCAAAGAAAGATTATAGAACAAAAACTGCGTTCATTACATACCACGTAGGATGAAATTTTTATTAACTACCTAGTGTAAAGTTTTGTCTAAAAAAAATTAAGCTGCCAAGTTGAACTAAACTCATAATTATTAAAGTCTCAAAACAAAGATGCTTGTTATGTAAATAATAAAAATTTCATCTTAATTATTCACTTTTTATACATCAATAACATTTATAAACACTTGATATACAAAGAATAAGTAAATATTATAAAATTTATACAAATAAATTATCAGTACGTATATTGCTATTTGCTCACTACTTATTAACAAACAAATATTACTATTTGAGATAACGAGTCAAAACAACTATGTTCGCAGGTACTAAAAATGTGTAGTTGGTATGAGACTAAAATCGTTAGAAATCAAAGGGTTCAAAAGTTTTGCTGATAAAACTATTGTTAGTTTTGATGAAGGTATTACTGGTATTATTGGCCCCAATGGTTGCGGAAAAAGCAATATTATTGATAGCATTAGATGGGTAATTGGTGAGCAGAAAATTTCGGCATTGAGAAGCGAAAATTTGGAAGCTTTAATTTTTAATGGTTCTAAAACAAGAAGTGCAAGCGGATTGGCAGAAGTTAGTTTAACTTTTGAAAATACGAAAAACTTATTACCTACCGAATTTAGTACAGTTACAGTTACACGTCGTTTTTACAAAAATGGAGAAAGTGAGTATCGTTTAAACGATATTCAATGCCGTTTAAAAGATATTCATAATTTATTTTTAGATACTGGTGTTAGCACCGATAGTTATGCCATTATTGAATTGGGCATGGTTGATGACATCATAAGAAACAAAGACAATAGCAGACGAAGAATGCTTGAACAAGCTGCTGGTATTACTATTTATAAAACCAGAAAAAAAGAAGCAAAAAGTAAGTTAGATGCAACAGAACAAGATTTAGCAAGAATCGAAGATTTATTATTCGAAATTAATAACCAATTAAAATCACTCGAGAATCAAGCAAAAAAGGCCGAAAAGTATTTTGAAATAAAAAAAGAATATAAAGATGTTGCTGTAGAGCTTGCAAAAGCATCGTTAGAGGGCTTTAACATTACCTATAAAGAATTAAACGAACAGCAAGAAACTGAAACCAATAAACGCATTCAACTAGAAGCAGAAATTGCTAAAGAAGAAGCTTTGTTAGAGCAAGAAAAATTAGGTTTTATTGAAAAAGAAAAAGCTTTACAAAGTTTACAACACAGTTTTAATGATTTGCAACAAAACCTTAGAACTAAGGAAAACGATAAAAACCTAGCCACACAAAAACTACAGTTTTTAAAAGAAAAAGAAACCAATTTAAAAGATTTTTTAAGCCGAGCAGAAGGACAATTAAAAACAATAGATGATAGCATAGAGTTTACACAATTGCAAGTAAGCGAGGAAGAAAAAAAATTAGTTGAATTGGCAAATAGTGTGAACACAGCTAAATTAGATGTTGAAACCAAGCGAAGCCAATACGATGAAAAAAGATCATCGGTAGATGTTTTGCGTAACCAATTTCAACAAATACAACGTAGCCAATTTGATGCAGAAAAAAAAGTTGCTGTGGCAGACACATCTATTCAAAACCTACAAAGAGCTACAGCACAATTAACAGAAGAAAAGCAAGGCAGGGATGATCAGTTAAAGCAAATAGAAGCAGAATTAAAAGAAAAAGAAGAACTGTTAGAAAACAAACGAGTTGATTTACAACAACTACAAGAACAACACGAAAAAACAAAAGAACAAATTTTTGATACCCAAAGTCAATTAGAGGTTTTAAGAAACGAATTAGCCCAAGAAAACAGAAAATTAGATAGCAAAAAAAACGAATACGATTTATTAAAAAGTTTAATCGACTCGATGGAGGGCTATCCAGAAAGTGTTAAGTTTTTGCACAACAATCCTAATTGGAATTCGGCATCGCCTATTTTATCGGATATTATTTACGTTAAAGAAGAGTTTAGGGCTGCAGTAGAAAATGTGTTAGAACCCTACCTAAATTATTATGTTGTAAATAACTTACAAGAAGGTTTACAAGCCATTCATTTATTAGATGATAACAAAAAAGGAAAAGCCAATTTCTTTTTAATGGATAAAGTAAGCAACGAAAATACAGCTTACCACCAACCCCAAAACACCATAAAAGCATTGGATGTTATTGAAGTAGATGATCAGTATAAGAAATTAGCCGAACATTTATTGGGCAATGTATTTATTGGCGAAAATGATGATGCCATTACAAATTCAAACGGAGCCATTGTTTTAGAACGTACTGGTAAATATGTAAAAGGCAAATACACTTTAACTGGCGGTAGTGTTGGCTTATTTGAAGGTAAAAAAATTGGTAGAGCAAAAAATTTAGAAAAATTACAAGATGAAATAGTTTTACAACAAGCTGTAGTGAATGCTTTAAAAGCCGAAATTCAATTACGCCACAATGCAGTAATTGGGTTTAATGAGCAATTAAAGGAAAATGCCATAAAGCAAACCGAAAACGAAATCAATCAACTAACTAACCAAAGTTTTGCAGCTAAAAATAAAATAGAAAACTTGCAAGGTGCTCAACAAAATGCTATACTTAGACTAGAGGATTTAGAAACCCGTTTACAAGACGAACATGATTCTATTGCAAACACTCGAGAAGAGTTTATACTATTAAACGAGCGTTTGCAACAAACTGGCGACGAAATGAAAATGGTAGAGCAGGATTACCAGTTAAGTGAACAGGATTATAATGCCGCTACATATGTATTTAATGAAATCAATTTAAACTTAACCAAACAACAAAGTAAAATTACTACGGTTAAACAAGAACTTGAATTTAAACAAAATCAACTGAACGATTTACATGCTCAAATTCAAAATAATTCATCGCAATTAAATGAATCTTCTACTGCAATTACCGACGGAGAAGTTGCCTTACAATTAAGTGAAGAATTGTTGTTGCAATTAATACAAACTAAAGAAATTGAGGAGAAGAAATTAAATGAAGCCGACCAAACCTATTACAACTTACGCAATGCTTTACAAGAAAAAGAATCTGAGCTAAAACATAAAACCAAAACTAAAGAAAATGTAGAGTATTTATTAAGTGCTATAAAAGATAAATTGAACGATTTGAAATTAAATTTATCTGGCATGAAAGAAAGAATGCAGGTTGAATTTAAGGTAGAATTAAATGAAATTTTAGACCAAGAAAGAACTACTGAAACTACTTTAGAAGATTTACAGGCTGCAAGCGATAGAATGAGAAAACGCTTAGACAATATGGGCGAAGTAAATCCTATGGCTATTGAAGCATTCACCGAAATGAAAAAGCGTTACGAATTTATTTTGGAACAGAAAAACGATTTGGTAGATGCTAAAGAAAGCCTGTTGCAAACCATACAAGAGGTAGAAGCTACTGCCAACCAACAATTTTTAGAAACCTTTAATGCAGTTAGAGAGAACTTCCAAAAAGTATTTAAGGCCTTATTTACAGAGGAAGATACTGCCGACATGATACTAGTAAATCCAGAAAATTTAGCAGAAACCGGAATAGATATTATTGCCAAACCAAAGGGTAAACGGCCTTCATCAATCACCCAATTAAGTGGTGGTGAAAAAACACTAACTGCTACAGCTTTGTTGTTTGCTATTTACCTAATTAAACCAGCCCCGTTTTGTATTTTAGATGAGGAAGATGCTCCTTTAGATGATGCCAACGTAGGTAAGTTTACGCAAATGATAAAGAAATTTAGTGATAACTCTCAGTTTATTATTGTAACCCACAATAAGCAAACCATGAGTGCGGTTGATGTAATTTATGGTGTAACTATGCAAGAGCCTGGTGTAAGTAAACTAGTACCCGTAGATTTTAGGAGTTTGAATTAATGATTTTGGGGGTAATAACCACAGAGTTCGCAAAGGTTTTCACGGAGAACACAAATAACACCGAAAAACTAGTGCTTCGTTGCGTTCTTTGCTTCTTTGCTTCGTTGCGTGAAAACATAAAAAATCTTCTTTGCTTTATTGCTCTGTGGTAAAAAATAACCACAAAGAACACAAAGGATTACAGAAAGACCACAAGTCTCATATGCTTCTTTAGGCTGTCTTAAAAATTAGTCTAATTTCAAAACAGCTAAAAAAGCTTCTTGAGGTACTTCCACATTGCCAATTTGTCTCATACGTTTTTTACCTTCTTTTTGCTTTTCAAGTAACTTACGTTTTCTACTGATATCTCCACCATAACATTTGGCTGTTACATCTTTACGCATGGCACTAATATTTTCTCTAGCAATAACTTTAGCCCCAATTGCAGCTTGTATAGCAATCTGAAATTGCTGTTTGGTTAGTAGTTCTTTTAATTTTTCGCAAAGTTTTCTACCAAATTCTTGAGATCTGCTTCTATGTATTAACGAACCCAAAGCATCTACTTTTTCTCCATTCAATAAAATATCCATCCTTACAATATCGGCATCTCTGTAGCCAATTGGCGTATAATCAAAAGATGCATAACCTCGGGTTTGACTTTTTAATTTATCATAAAAATCAAATACGATTTCAGTTAGTGGCATTTCAAAAGTTAATTCAACTCTTGTGGGGGTAATGTAGGATTGATTAATTAAGTTACCTCGTTTGCCCAAACAAAGCGTCATAATATTTCCTATATAATCGCTTTGAGTAATTATTTGAGCCTTTATAAAAGGTTCTTCTATCCTATCTAATTTAGTAGGATCAGGCATTTCTGCAGGATTATTTACAATAATGGTTTCCCCTTTGCTAGTATATGCTTTGAAGCTAACATTGGGAACAGTAGTAATAACGGTTTGATTAAATTCTCTTTCTAAACGCTCTTGAATAATTTCCATGTGCAATAAACCAAGGAAACCACATCTAAATCCAAAACCAAGGGCTTGAGATGTTTCTAATTCAAATGTTAAGGAAGCATCATTAAGTTGTAGTTTTTCCATACAATCTCTCAACTCTTCAAAAGCATCTGTTTCTACAGGAAAAATACCAGCAAAAACCATCGGTTTAACATCGGCAAAACCATTAATCATTTCACCAGGATTATTGGCCAAAGTAATTGTATCGCCAACTTTAACTTCTTTGGCATTCTTAATGCCAGTAATAATATACCCTACATCGCCACAACTAACTTCTTGTTTGGGTTCCATACCCATTTTCAAAATGCCAACTTCTGTTGCATCATGATCTTGGCCAGTACCTAAAAAACGTACTTTATCGTTACGCTTCAAAACCCCATTCATTATACGATAATAAATAATTACACCTCTAAAGCTGTTAAAAACACTATCAAAAATAAGTGCTTGTAATGGGGCTTCTTTGCTACCCACCGGTGCTGGAATTCGTTTAATGATTGCTTGTAAAATTTCTTCGATGCCAATACCACTTTTGCCACTTGCCAATAATATTTCTTCGGGTTTACAGCCAATTAAATCAACAATTTGGTCTGTAACTTCCGGTATCATCGCTCCATCCATATCAATTTTATTGATTACTGGAATGATTTCTAAATTATTGTCGATTGCTAAATATAAATTACTAATGGTTTGAGCCTGAATACCTTGCGAAGCATCTACTAATAACAATGCCCCTTCACAAGCTGCCAATGCTCTGCTAACTTCGTAACTAAAATCTACGTGTCCTGGTGTATCAATTAAGTTTAAAATGTAGTTTTCATCATTGAATGTATAGCTAACTTGTATAGCATGACTTTTAATGGTAATACCTTTTTCACGTTCCAAATCCATATCATCCAAAACCTGGTTCATCATTTGTCTTTCCCCAATAGTTTTGGTGTGCTCCAGTAATCTATCTGCCAAAGTACTTTTTCCGTGATCAATATGAGCAATGATGCAAAAATTTCTGATATGTTTCATAATGTGCTGCAAATATAATAGTACTAAGAAAAATATTGCTTTATATTTGTTTAACCCCCAATAGGTGTAATTGTTTAAAAGAAATAACCAAAAAACTTCATGGATTTAATAATTGAAATATTGTTGGGAGGTATTCCACTATTTATTCTAAGCATAATCATAGTTTTCGTTATAAAGTGTATTAGCATTTCAAAAATGAAAACTTTTGATTTAGCAGAAATTTTCTTCAGCTTCTTTAGGATATACGATGCTGATCAAATTAGGATGAGCAGCAACAAAAAACGTATTAGCTTTATGCGTTTCAATAACCTACTTAATTATTATACTTATGTTATACTAGCCGTAATAATTATTGTTTATTTCATCACTAAAAATACAAACTAAGCCAATACCTCATTATAAATTTGTACAAATTGATTTCCAATACTAGTGTAATTGTATTTGATATTGGCAGTTTCAGCTATGGATATTTGGTTATATTGGCTATAATTTTTCATCAAATTCTCTAGAGATTCGCTGAGCATATTTATATTTCCTGACGTTACAATCAATCCATTCGTTTCATCAATAGCCTCTGCTATACCTCCAACTTCCGAGGCCACAATGGGTAATCCACAACACAATGCTTCTGGTATAACACAAGGAAAATTTTCATGTTTGCTAAATAAAACAAATGCATTTGCTTTTTGCAATTCTACGGCAACATTATGGTGAGCAATTTCACCTGTAAAAAATACTTGATTTTTTAAACCAGCATCTTCTATTAATTGCAAATGATGATTTTTATATGGACCAATCAAGGTTAATTGCCAATTGGTAATTTTTTGATGGTTTAACTGTTGAAAAGCTGCTATTAAACCCTCGATATTTTTTTGCTCACCAAGTGTAGAAACATGAATCCATTTAAAAATATCATTTTTTACTAGAGGCTTATAAAAAAAATGGCTTGTATTAACTACATTATGTATGGGTACTACTTTTTTTAATTGGAACATTTGTTTAATTTGATTACCAATGGTATTAGAAACATTAGTAGCAATAATTGCATTTCGAAATACTTGTTTTGTGCTTTTTCTAAAAAAAATACTTCTTTTATAAAAAGTATCGGGTGCAGCAGTTTCGTAATACGATGCTTGTTCTGAAACAATATAGGGAATAGAAAAAAGTTGTTTCATTTGCATTGCCACCAAGCCTGCCTTCATTGGCACATGTACATGAATAATATCTGGTTTACCATTTTGTTGAATGTAAGCTTGTAAAACTTTTAAATAGAAACTACGATATTTTATATTGTATCTAATTTTATCGAACCAATCTATACCCAATTTTCTAAAAGAAAAACTATAGACTGTTTCATATAAATTATGATATTGAGTTTCACTACAACCATCTTCTACCAAAACATCTTTTCCCAATTGAACAACATGTATAACATCTATATTCATTATAGATGCAACTGCATTAGCATGACGTTGAACAAAATCGCCATTAACAGGCTCATATTTATTAGGATACCAACTTGCTAACCACAGAACTTTCATACATTTTTTTTAGTTAATTAAAAACCTTTTAATTAGATAGCTTGCTTTTTAAAAAAAATATTTCTAATCCAAATTAAATCAGCTTTCGAGAACATTAATAAATCTTTAAAAGTAAAATGAACGTCTTTATAAAAATACCATAGGGCATAAAATAGATTTATTAAATAAGCAACTGCACTCACAATTGCTGCTGCATAAATACCATACTTTGGTATAAAAATTACATCACCAACAATTACTACCAGTAATGCCAAACTTGCTCCTTTTACATTCATATTAACTTTTCCTTTACCAGAAAAATAGGCAGACAAAAGAACCAATACAGCAACACCAAAAATACCAGGCAATAAAAGCAGCAATGGTATGGTAATATTATTAAACGTTTGACCAAAAATTGCAGGAAAAACCCAATCACCAATTAATAATATACCTAGCATAGCCACTGAAAATAATAGCAAAAAAATTCTAAATAAAATAAATATAGATTTATTTACACTTTTTTCAACAAAACCCCTGGCAGTTTGTGGAAAAATTACACTTGCTAAAATTTGTGGTATTACCAATAATAATTGACCCAGTTTAGATGCTTGAATGTAGTTACCTAAATCCTCAGGCGAACAACTCAGTGTATTATACCTAACAAACCAATAGTCAATTCTGTACACAAAAAAGAAAACCAAATTACCAGCAAGTGCAACCAATGAATATTTAAGCAGTACTTTAAACTCAGAAAATGTTGGTAATACAAGTTTTAAAAGTATAGAGTTAGTAATAAAAAATGCTATGGCAATAAAAACTCCTTGTACTATCATTGATACAAAAAATAGGTTAATTATTGCATGATAATTTTCAACATCATTACTCAACCACACAATCGCTAAACATAAAAAAACATTACAGATACCCATAATTAAATTGGGTAACCAAAAGTTTTGTTGAGCATAAAATAGTACGGTAAAAAAATTAATAAGTACAATGCCACAAACATAAGTTAATGTATAAAACAAATATTGCTTTGTATCAATTAAGGGTAACGTTTTAATTTTCGAAAAATATAGACCAATAATTATAGAAATAACAATAGCAATTAAAGCCGTCCAAAAAATAGAAAACCAAGCTAATTTATTGTATGAAATGGTTTGGTTAGATGCAAAAAAAGTGAACCCACTTTCCATACTTAAGGTAGCAATTAAAAGTATAAAAGAGAAGAAATTAGTTAAATAATAAATCCAACCTGTGCCATCGGCTTGTAAAAACCTACTTAGTACAACATTTACCAACAAAATTGTAATAAAATAAAATCCACGCCATACTATACTTTGTTGTAACAATTTCTCAAAACTCATTCAGTTAATTTATTTTTAAACGGCTAAAATACGATACTTTAATTAGTGTACTTTTGAAAAAATAGTTTTACCAATATATGGCATTTACAAAAAGATACAATAATAAAGCAAAAACCGAAAATGAAACTGGTTTAAGTACCAATGCCAACTTAAGTGGTGGACGTTTTTTTAATAAAGATGGTACAGCCAATATGCAAGTAAGTGGACTTCATTTTTGGGAGCAATTAAATGTTTACCACAGCTTATTATTTATGAAACGGTGGAAGTTCATAGGAGTAATTGTGGTTTTTTTTATTGGAATAAACATTTTTTTTGCTGGTTTATATTTATTAATTGGTTTAGAGCATTTGGGTGGAATGGTTGCAAATACTACTGCAGAAAAATTTGGAGAGGCTTTCTTTTTTTCGGCTCAAACCTTTACTACGGTTGGTTACGGCAGAATAAATCCTATTGGCTTTTTAGCAAGCTTCACAGCTGCTGTAGAAGCTTTGATGGGCTTATTAAGTTTTGCAATTGCCACTGGTTTATTGTATGGGCGTTTTGCACGTCCCAGACCATTTATTAGGTACAGTAAAAACGCTTTATTAGCCCCATTTAAAGATGGAGTAGCATTAATGTACAGAATGGTGCCTTATACAAAAAACTATTTAGTAAATGTAGAAGTAAAAATGACCCTAGCAATTAGAATTATAGAAGATGGAATAACGAAAAATAAATTCTTTAATATGAATTTGGATATTTCTAGAGCTAATACCTTAACCAGTAATTGGACATTGGTTCACGTTATTGATGAAAACAGCCCATTATATCAACTTACAAAAGAAGATATTGATAATGGAACAGCAGAAGTTTTAATTTTTGTGCAAGGATTTGATGAAAGCTTTGCAAATACTGTAGTATCCCGAAACTCATATACAGCTAGTGAATTTATTTATGGTGCTAAGTTTTTACCCATGTACCATGCAGATGAAACTAACAGCACCACTATTTTGCATTTAGATAAACTTAACGATTACGAAGAAGTTGCACTACCCATTAAATTTTAATACGTAAAAAATATTCTTCCTAAAAAATATCTCCTATTGTAATCTTCGACTAATTGTATCATCAATTTTTTTAAATAAATGGTAGGGTTTAAATGACCTCCAATCTTCTAGATCAATTAACTCAATTAAATAGTGTAATTTCTTTTTTCTAAAATCTTGCTGTGTAGCTTCAGGCATGTTTAAAGCAACAATCCACCCATTTTGGTCGGTAACTTCTTCAAACCATTCTTCATAATATTCTTTATCGCTGCTATGAAAATTCAGCACATTTTCTGTAATTAAAATGAACTTGAAAATATTTTGCTTTTCAAGTTTATCGATTACTTCTCTTTTCAATTCCATGATATCGTTTTCAATTGCATCGTTCCATTCGCCTATCATTTCAATAATGGCAAAGTTTAATTCATAGTCAACATAAATTAGCTTTAGGTATAAGGTTCTGCTGCCAAAATCATCCCATTGGGGGTGTATATAGTAATTATAAACCGTTTGTGTAAATTGAAACTCGTTATAAATTCTTTTATAAAATGGGCTTTTTTTATCTTCCTCAGCAATATAAATATGCCTCCAATTAAAATAAGGTTCTAGTGTGTGCATGTTGATACAAAAGTGTGCAAATTATTTCATTTATTACACTTCGAAAACAACTTTTTATAAGTTTACAACTAACACAGGAATATCAACTCCGTGCCTTACTGATTCGATGGTTTCACCAAATAAATAATCTTTTAAACCTGAGTGCCTATGAGCACCCATTATAAGCATATCGGCATGGTTTTCCTTCACTATTCGAACAATCTCAGTTACCCTACTCCTATAACCAACAAAGTAGTTTACAGTATAACCCAGTGCTTGCAGTTGTAAGGTATAATTCTTTAATCGTTCATTATCTGCTCTGGTCTCGTCGTCATCTGTGTATTTACCCAAATATTTTGCAGTAGCACTTTCGATAATATGAATTAATGTATACTGCACTGTTTTACCCCCTTGTGCAATTGCATGTGCAATTAGTTTTTGATCGCCATTGCTAAAATCCAAAGCTACTGCTATTAATTTAACTGGCTTAACCGTTAAATTAACCAACTGCTCTGCCTTACTATGAATTTTATCTTTTGCCAGTTTACGTTTGCTTTTAATGATGGGTAATAAAGTCATCATTACAAATAACCAAACAAAAACGACTGCAAATAAAATAACACAAATTTTTGCTATTAAATTATTACTGATAGTAAAAAATTGTACGATTTCATTAAATACCATACTCACATTTAACACTACAAGAATAGTAGCAATTAACCATGCTGCAATTTTGGTGGGTGTGCCAATCACAAATTCTCCCATTGTTGCTTTATCACTTACAAAATGTATTAATGGTATTACAGCAAATGCTAATTGTAAACTTAAAATAACTTGGCTCAATACCAACAATGTATCTAACTTATCCTCGCCATAAATAACTATAACTAATATTGCTGGTACAATGGCAATTAATCGAGTTAATAACCTTCTTAACAAAGGGTTTATTCTTATTTTTAGATAGCCTTCCATAACAATTTGTCCTGCCAAAGTTCCAGTAACAGTGCTACTTTGACCAGCTGCAATTAATGCAACTGCAAATAAAATTGGGGCTAATTTGCTTCCCAATAATGGGGCTAATAATTTATGAGCATCTTCTATTTTAGCAACTTCCGTGTTCCCAGTATTAAAAAAAACAGTTGCAGCTAAAACCAAAATACCTGCGTTTACTAAAAAAGCTGCATTTAATGCAATAGTGCTATCAATAAAATTAAATCGTAACGCTTTTTTAATGCTATTAACGTCGCTACCAATTTTTCTAGTTTGTACTAGGGCACTATGTAGGTATAAATTATGAGGCATCACGGTTGCCCCAATTATTCCAACGGCAATATACAATGCCTCATCACTTAATTTCGATGGTATTAAACCCTTTGCCATTGCACCAATAGATGGAGCTGCCCAATACACTTGAATTAAAAAAGATAACCCAATAATTATTACCAAGGCAATAATAAATGCCTCTAATTTTCGAATACCAAATCGTTGCAACCAAAGCAATAAAAAAGTGTCGAGTACTGTAATAGCCACACCCCAAATTATTGGCAAACCAGTTAATAAATAAATACCTAATGCCATTCCTAAAACTTCAGCCAAATCGCATGCAGCAATAGCAATTTCGGCTAAAATATATAAACAAAAATTTACCAACGGAGGATACGTTTCTCTATTCGCTTGTGCTAAATCTCTTCTTCGAACTATTCCCAATCTGGCACTTAAACTTTGCAATAAAAGAGCCATTAAATTGCTCATTAATAACACCCAAATTAATTGATAACCAAATTTTGCACCCCCTTGTAAATCGGTAGCCCAATTACCAGGATCCATATAACCAACACTCACCAAATAAGCCGGACCAACATATGCTAAAAATCGTTTGATACCTTTTCGTTGTTTGGTCGTATCTACAGATTCGTGTACCTCACTCAAAGATTTTTCAGAAAGATAATTTTGCTTCATACATTCATTTTTTACACAATCACTTTTACCAATAACACTTGAGCCAATTGTTGGCTAATTGTAAAAGGGTTTTGTTTATCAATTTTAATATCTAAAGAATGATCAAAAGCGAATTTTTGCTTTACCATAATTTTTGTGCCAATACGAATATTTTTAAATTTTAATAATTCTAATAATTCGCTACTTTGGCTTGCAACTGCCGATACTTCGGCTAATTTATTTAATGGCAAATCAATTAAATTAATTTGTTTACGCATGGCCATTTTACCGTTGCTATCAGGTATTGGATCTCCATGAGGGTCAAATTTTGGGTGTCCTAAAAAAGTATCAAGTCTTTCAATAAGTTTTGTGCTGGTTAAGTGTTCTAATTCTTCGGCAATTTCGTGTACCTCGTCCCACCCAAAATCTAATTTTTCGACCAAAAAAAATTCCCACAGCCTGTGTTTTCTTATAATAGTTAAAGCAATTGTATTACCCTGCTCACTTAAAGTAAATCCTTGGTATTTTTCATAATTCAAGATTTTTTTTTGTTTTAACTTTTTAAGCATATCTGTAACCGAAGCAGCTTTGGTATTTAACTCAGCAGCAACTTGATTAGTGCTAACATTTTCATTGCTTTGTTGCAAATGAAAAATTGCTTTGATATAGTTTTCTTCGGCAGTTGTAAAATTTGTTACCACAAAAAATTATTTTAGACAAATCTAAAAAAAAATATTGTACTAATTAAATAAACTTATTGTATAATTCCTCGTAAAACAAATCTGCATAAGAATTTTTAAGAAAAATCGTGGGCCAAATTGGCTAAATAATTAATCAATCTTTTTTAAAATTTAAAGAGATGTTTACTCTACAATTCTATTTTCTCGATTATTTCTACGGATGTTTTTAAAAACCAATACTTATCTTGCAACCAATGAACCCATTGGTTAGTATTATATTACCAGCATACAATTGTGAAAAGTATATTGGCAAAACAATTCAAAGTTTGCTAAACCAAACATATACCCAATTTGAATTATTGATTATTAATGATGGTAGTTTAGATAACTCCACTAATATTATTAACGATTTTACAGATACAAGAATTATTCATATTCAAAATAATGGCAACCAAGGATTAATTTTTAGTCTAAATAAAGGCTTAGAAATTGCAAAAGGAAAATACATTGCAAGAATTGATGCTGATGATATTTGTTTGCCAACCCGTTTGGAAAAGCAAGTTGAATGGCTTGAAAAAAATACAGAAACAGCTGTAGTAGCAACCCAAATACACTTTATAAATGAACAAGATGAGGAAACCGGAAACTGGCCACTTGATTTAGAAACAACAACTGCTAAACAAATTATCAAAGCGATGCTTTGGCAAAACTGTATAGCACACCCTAGTGTAATGATGCGAAGTAGTGTATTAAAAAAATACCGTTATAATTCGAGGCAAAAACATAGCGAAGATTATGACCTTTGGTTACAATTAATTTCAGATGGACATACTATTGAAAAAGTGCCAGAACAACTGCTTAAATATAGGGTTCATGACCAATCGGTAACTGGTTCGTATCATAGAAAAAAAAATCCTTTTTTTACAAATGCAAAAACAAAAAATATTTTTTTAATTAGTAGGCTATCTAAATGTAGCATTCGTTTTTTTGAATGTAAACTATTTTGCACCATGATGATGGATGTATTAAAAGGTGTTGGCAAAGAACTTAAAAATATCTTGAAGCCATGAAGTATCAACATTACGTTATCAAAAGAAAAATAGAAAATATTTTTATTTTCCCTTTTATACTCATTGGTAAAATAATTGCTTTACTTATGCCTTCAAAAAAAGAATACAAAATATTTTTCTTTTTCCCATTTTATCATACGGGCGGGGCGGAAAAAGTTCATGCACTTATCACTCAAGCTATTGGCAATAAAGAGTGTATTATTTTTTTTACCAAAAAATCTGCTGACGCTACTTTTTATGCAGCATTCGAAAAAAGCAATTGTTCCATTAAAAATATTTCGACTTTTACAGATAATAAATGGTTGTATTTTTTTAATTTAATTTACCGAGGAATAATTACAGCATCTATAAATAATCAGTCAAACTATCCTATAGTTTTTAATGGGCAATCTAATTTTGGCTATAAAATTAGTCCTTGGATAAAAAAAGAAATTAAACAAATAGAGTTAATACATTCTTTTAATACTTTTTCATGGATAAGAGTTCCATTTATAGAATTTATTGACCACACAGTTATGATTAGTAAGGTTAGAATTAACAATCATTTAGAGCAATATGAACAACTTAATGTTCCATCACAATTTAAAAATAATATCCAATACATCGGTAACGGAATTGAGTTACCGAAAAATAAAATTGATAAAAATTACAACACCCCACTAAATGTATTGTATGTTGGTAGAGGAACTATGGAAAAAAGGGTGCATTTGTTTGCTGCAATTGCTAAAAATGTAAAAGAAAAAAATGATAAAATAAATTTTACTATTATTGGTAATATAGAAAATTCTGTACCCAATTCGTTATTGCAATATTGTTTGTTACAAGGAAACATCGATGATGCTTCACAACTAGCCAAATTGTATGCACAAGCTCATCTACTTTTAATTACTTCGAATACCGAAGGTTTCCCCATGGTGGTAATGGAAGCAATGGCATATGGCTGTGCAATTATAGCCACACCAGTTGGTGATTTGCCCATACATGTAAAAAATAGCATACATGGCTTCGTTACTTCAAATATTAATGAAGATGTTGTTATTGATGAAATGACCAAGCAAATAATGGCATTAAACACAAACAGAGATTTATTGACCAGCATCGGTTTAAAAAATCAACATTATGCAAAAGAAAATTTTGATATTGCTGTTTTTAATAAAAACTATCAACAGTTATTAAATGATTAATAAACTTGATGGCTGTTTTTATTTTGCATTCAATTTTCTATCAGAATATCTTAAAAAAATTTACCAATACGGAATTTAAATTAGCACTTCAAGAAGTTCCTTCAATACTAAAAATACCCTGTTTAGGGTATTAAAACCCAACTAAAAAACTATAACTTGCATCCAATTACTAATTAAAACAACTAAATTGAAATTTATGCTAAAAAAAATTTTATCGATTGCAATATTAATTGCAAGTACAAGCAATTTATTTGCACAAAAAAACATGTTTAATAAACCGCCCTGCACAGCCGAATTAGGTGGAGCAATGATACCAAAAGCATTAAATGCAGAAGACACACTACCCGGAAGAGGTGTGGCTAGTAATTATAGCATGTGGAACAATGGTGCTACTATTATAATGAAGTTTATGCCAGGTGGCAATCCTCTTTTAAGAAAAAAAGTAATGGATTGTGCTAACGAATGGAGTAAATATGCAAACGTAACATTTAAATTAGTAGACGATAATACCCCTAATACCAATATTCGTGTGCAATTAGGTGCAGATAAAGGTCATAACTCAGCAGTTGGTACAGATTGTAATTCTATGCCACAAGAAATGCAAACAATGAACCTAGATACATTTTGGTTGGCCGATATTGGTTACTATGTGAAAAAAGTTGCACAAAAAAACCCTGCTAAATGGAACGCTGCCGCTGTACCAGAGAGAATGAACTTGATTAGGGCAGAAATGGGTATAGATCCTAATCATTGGGATGAAAAAGTTTTTTATAGAACAGTTGTTCATGAGTTTGGCCATGCAATTGGTTTAATGCACGAACAAAGCTATACTGGTGCAATTAGTTGGAACAAATCAGATTCAGTGTATGCTTATTACAAAAAAAATCAGGGATGGGATAAAAGGAAAGTTGATTTTAATGTGTTTGATGTTGCAGATCGATTTTATACCAATGGCACCACCTATGATCCAAAATCAATTATGCATTACGATGTAGAGCCTTGGCAAACTACCAATGGCTATGCCCTAAAATCTAGCTCTACACTATCTGAGGGCGATAAATCTTTAATTGCAGCTCTTTACCCAAAAGGTAAAACCGCATCCGATTTAGATGTTCCGAGAGTTTCTGTAAGTAGTTTTTCAAAGCTTAATGTTGTGTACGATAAAGTACGCAAAGGTTTTACTATTAAACCAACATTTACTTTAGAAACTAATTCTAAATTGGGAACAATCTTTTGTTTAGCATTAGTGAGTAGCGATGATGGCAACTTTTTACCTGCCAAATCAGAAAAGGAATACAATGTGTTTGGTTACACTGGCACAGCCCAACCATTAAGATTATTACCTAATAGTAAAACAAGTTACAATCAAACTGGTAAAGATGTGTTTGAACTATTTTTACCAAGTGATTATATACCAACAACTGCCGACCAAAAAATTAGGGTTCAGTTCATGGTGTATCAAGTAGATAATACCAATGGTGCAAGAAAAGATAAATTGTTCTTTTCTTCGAACCCTACAGCTCCAATGAGTGTTCCTAAATAAATAAATCTATTTTATCTAAAAGCCGTTTACCTATTTAAGTAAACGGCTTTTTAGTTTAAGTTCTTTTATTAATACCTATTTTTAAGCTATGATAAAATCGGTGATACTAGTTTTAATATGTTTGCAAACTGTTAAAGCACAAACAACTTATTCTAGCGTACAACTTGGCGATTCAACAATACAAATAAAACAACAGTGCTTCTCCCCTTTTTATGAAGGTCTTTATTTTATTAATTTACACAGCAACGAAACAACTAGTATTGCTTCGAGCATTGCTTTTATTCAAAAAAATGGTGGTTGCTTTTTTCAATTAATGCACAGAGAAGCCAGAAATATTATTTTTAATGTTGGTGTAGAAAGTTTTAAAATTGACCCCAATAGAATTTTTACACCTGTTGGCTGTAGTGCTACTTTGATAAAAAATTCATCTTTACAAGATACTTCTTACAAAATTGCTAGAACATTTGCTAGAGAAATCCTTACGTCACTTTTAAATCCAAAACTAATTGTTGCTATGCACAACAATAGCAACAATGATTTCTCTATTTTAAGTTATACCAAAGGAAAAAATGAAGCCAAAAATACTGAAGCAATTTTTATCAACAAATTAATGGACGTTGATGATTTTGTTTATACCACGGAATTAAAAATTTTCAACTATTTTAAAACAAAAAATATCAATGTAATACTACAAAAATCAAAGGGATTTGTAGACGATGGTTCTTTGTCTATTTATTGCAGCAAAAACAAAATACCCTACGTAAACATTGAAGCCGAAGAAGGACATCTAGAAGTTCAATTAGAAATGCTAGATGCTTTAAAAGAAGTGATGAATTGGTACAAAACAAAATAGTTGTAATATTAAATTACAACTATTTAAAAAGTTACAAACCTCATAAGCCGGATTCTGTTTTTACACTATCATTTATCTAGCTGCAACATTACTGTTACAATCTTGCTGCCTACCCTGAAACTCGAACGAGCCGTTCTCAAACGCTTCTATACGTGGCATTACAGCACCTAAGGTTTACCCATGTTTTAAATTACTTTAAAACACCGTGAGCTTTTACCTCACATTTTCACCTTTTCCCTGCTTTTCAGCAGGGTAGTTATTTTCTGTGGCACTATCTCTTATTTTCAATTTAACAAGTTAAATAAAAATAGCCGGCTCTTAACCGGTAAGTTGCTCTTTGCTGTCCAGACTTTCCTCATTCTGATAAATCAGCATGCGATAGTTCGGGCTTGTAACAATGCAAAGGTAATTACATTGTTCAATTGCCTAAATATGTTTTTGGAAATTGAAGTTATAAAGGTTGGCTGGTGCTTTGTTGGCTAATTTGTTTTTTATACAAATTGGCATAATATCCATTTGCTGAAATTAGTTGTTGGTGTGTTCCTTGTTCGGATATGGTTCCATTTTCAAGAACAATAATTTTATCAAACTCTACTGTTAAAAATATTCTGTGTGTAATAATTAAAGCTGTTTTATCTTTTAAATAAGAGTACAAGTTACTTATAATTTCATGTTCTGTTTTTGCATCTACAGCACTTAAACAGTCATCAAATACCACAATTTCTGGCTGTTTAATAATGGCTCTGGCAATGGATATACGTTGTTTTTGGCCTCCACTTAATGTTACGCCTCTTTCACCAATCACTGTGTCATATTGGTATTCAAAACCCAACACTTCTTTGTGAACGCTAGCAAATTTTGCAGCTGTTTCAATTTGCTCTTTTGTACCATTAACATCAATTCCAAAACTAATATTGTTGCTTACGGTATCACTAAATAAAAATACATCCTGCGGAACGTAGCTTATCTTTTTTCTTAAATGATGTAAAGAAATAGTGTTAATTGAGTTTTCTCCAATACTTATACTACCAGAGGTTGGATAATAAAAATGTAGTAGTAACTGTGCAATTGTGCTTTTTCCACTTCCGGTTTTTCCTAAGATTAAAACTTTATCCCCTTTTTCGATTTTTAAATTAAAGTTTTGTAATGCAGTGATACCTGTATGAGGATAAGTAAAACTTACATTTTTAAACTCAATGGCTCCACTAACATCTTCAATGGTTGCATCTGGAGATTGTTGTATTTCTGTTTCAGTTTGTAAAAACTCATTCAAACGCTTTTGAGATGCCGCTGCTCTTTGAATCATACTTGCCGTCCAACCAATTGCACTTACCGGAAAAGTTAATAAATTAATATAAATTACGAACTCTGTTATAGTACCAGCAGTTACATTTTGGTTGCCTTCTATAACATACCAACAACCAATTGCAATGGTTAATAAAGTACTTATCCCAATCATTAACGCCATTGATGGAAAATAAACGGCTTCTACCCTAGACAATGCAATTGAATTTTTTTTGTACGCTTCACTATTTTTATTGAAAAAACCCAACATTGCTTTTTCTTGTACAAATGATTTAATTACTCGAATGCCAGAATATGATTCTTGGGCAGTTGTGGTTAAATCAGATAAAAGACCTTGTATTTTTTCACTTTTTTTGTTAATGATGGTGTTTACAAAAAAAATTGTAGCTGCCAAAAGAGGTAAAGGTGCTAATACATAAAGGGTTAGCTGCCAATTTTCTCGAACCATAAAAAAAACGCTAAAACCAATTATGGCTGCTAAGTTTATAAAATACATTAATGCAGGGCCAGTATACATTCTAACTCTACTTACATCTTCAGAAATTCTGTTCATTAAATCGCCTGTACTATTTACTTTGTAAAAGCTGGCATTTAATTTTTGATAGTGGGTAAAAATTTCGTTTTTCTGTTCATATTCTATGTATCGGCTCATAACAATGATGGTTTGCCTCATAAAAAACATAAACAACCCACCTAAAATAGCCAATAGTAACAGGGTTAATGAGCAAATAATTACTACATTTTTTAAACTTGTTTCGTTTAATTCTAAATAACTAAATAAATGCTGAACCAACACATCATATTTTTTTTCAACTTTTGGTGGTTGGTTAACTGTTGATGTGTTGGCAACCCTTTTTTGAACCTGATCTACTACAAAACCAGCAATTTGTGGACTTAAAATCCGAAAATAATTAGATAAAACGATAAATATGATACCTAAAAAAAACTGTTTCTTGTATTTCCAGAAATATTTATTTAGAACAGAAAGATGTTTCAAGATGATAAATTTTGGGCGAAGTTAACTGTTGAAAAATTATTTTTTTGGCAGTTAACATTTCAAACTATTATTTTGCACGTGGAGGGATGGCAGAGTGGTCGATTGCGGCAGTCTTGAAAACTGTTGACTGTTACAGGTCCAGGGGTTCGAATCCCTTTCCCTCCGCACTTACTTAAAAACGCTTCAACTAAAATTTGAAGCGTTTTTTTTGGATTAAAAATTCAATCCCATTTATTTCCTTGTTTTACAAACCTTATCTTGCAAACCTAAATTTTGCTTTATGGATTTTTTGCAACTTCTACATGTACAAGCACAAAATGCTGGCGTTTCTTCTGGTACACAATGGATAAATAGTAATGGGAGTTTAATAGAAAGCCATTCTCCTGTTGATGGTAAACGAATTGGATCGGTGACTTCAACAGATAAAAATGCTTATGAAGCAATCCTTACAACTGCTCAATCTGCCTATATCGAATGGCGTAATTGGCCTGCCCCAAAACGTGGCGAAGTGGTGAGGCAATTGGGCGATGCATTAAGAGTGAATAAAGAAGCATTAGGCAAATTAGTAAGCTACGAAATGGGCAAAAGTTTACAAGAAGGATATGGTGAGGTGCAAGAGATGATTGATATATGTGATTTTGCAGTGGGTTTATCTAGACAATTGTATGGCTTAACCATGCACAGCGAAAGACCCAACCATAGAATGTACGAACAATGGCACCCATTAGGCATTGTAGGCATTATTTCTGCATTTAATTTTCCAGTGGCAGTATGGAGCTGGAATGCAGCATTAGCATGGGTTTGTGGCAACGTTTGTATTTGGAAACCTAGCGAAAAAACACCACTTTGTGCAATAGCTGTTAAAAATATTACTGCCGAGGTTTTTAAAAAAAATAATGTGCCCGAAGGTGTAAATTGTTTAATACAAGGTGGTAGAGAAATTGGAGAATGGTTAAGTAACGATAGTAGAATACCCCTAATTAGTGCAACTGGTAGTACACGTATGGGTAAGGCTTTAAATGCAGTTGTAGCGGCCCGTTTAGGTAAAACCATTTTAGAATTGGGAGGCAATAATGCAGTAATCATTTCGAAAGATGCTGATATAGAAATGAGCTTGGTTGGATGTATTTTTGGAGCAGTTGGTACTGCTGGGCAACGTTGTACAACTACCAGAAGATTAATTATACATGAAAGCATCTATGATACATTAAAACAAAAATTGATAAATGCTTACCAACAGCTAAAAATTGGCGATCCGTTAAATAGCAACAACCATGTTGGGCCACTGATTGATAAAGATGCAGTAAACCAATATTTATCCTCTATTGAAAAATGTAAACAACAAGGTGGTAATTTTATTGTACAAGGTGGAGTGTTGGAGGGTGTGGGGTTTGAAAGTGGATGTTATGTAAAACCATGTATTGCCGAAGCAACCAATAATATGGCGATTGTGCAACACGAAACTTTTGCTCCGATTTTGTATATTATGAAATACAAAACTATTGAAGAAGCAATTTCACTTCAAAATGGCGTGCCACAAGGTTTATCATCGGCAATCATGACGTTGAATTTAAGGGAAGCCGAATTGTTTTTATCTGCAAAAGGAAGCGATTGTGGAATAGCCAATGTAAATATTGGCACTAGTGGTGCAGAAATTGGTGGTGCATTTGGTGGAGAAAAAGAAACAGGTGGTGGTAGAGAAAGTGGAAGCGATGCTTGGAAGGCTTACATGCGTAGGCAAACAAATACCATTAATTATGGTAGCACATTACCACTTGCACAAGGCATAAAATTCGATTTTTAAAAGCACAAATAATTAATTAAACAAAATATGCCCTTACATCATTTACAAGATATACCGAGCAAAGAAATTGCACTAGGTTTTTTTGCAAAATTTATTCATACACAAAATAATACCTATTCGTTTGTAGATGTAAAAGCAGGAAATATTTTAAATGAACATGCACATATTAACGAACAAGTTTCAATTGTATTAGAAGGAATTTTTGAATTAAGGGTAAATGGTATCACTTATACACTTACTAAAAACGAAATAATGGAAATACCTGCCAATGTTTTACATAGTGGCAAAGCAATTACAGATTGTAAGTTGTTAGACGTTTTTTACCCCATTAGGGAAGCATACAAAAATTTGTAAAAATCATTGTATACTTACCCTTCGCAATTCTAATAAATTTAAAGCATTGGCATGCATATTTTGCACGTTATTGTTTACCAAATGTATCGCCATATCGTACCAAATTGGCACAATGGGTGCATCCTCAATAACTATTTTATCCATTTGCCTGTACAAACTGTAACGTATGCTATCATTGGTTTCTAATAAAGATTTTTCGTACATTTCATCAAACAAATTATTCTTATATCTCGTATAATTGGGTGGTGCTGGGTTTTTGCTATAAAAAACTGCTAAATAATTTTCTGCATCAGGGTAATCAGCTATCCAACTGGCTCTAAAAAACAATGCTTTACTTTTCGATGTTTGTTCTAATAATAAACTTTTTTGCACCACTTCTACTTGAACTTTAATGCCAACATCTTCACATTGTTTAGCAATAAAACTACCTATATCTGCATAAATAGGTATGGTTAATAATTTTATAGCAGGAAAACTTTCGTTGTAACCAACTTCTTTTAATAATTGTTTTGCTTTAACCGGATTATAAGAATAACCTTTTACCATTTCCATATTATTACTGGGTAAACCACCAGGCACAAAGCCACTTTCGGCAGGTGTTCCAATTCCGTTTCGCATATACATCATTAACTGCCTTTTATTGATGGCATAATTAATAGCCTGCCTAACTGCTTTAAGCTTTGTTGGCGATGTTTTTACTATTTCATTATTTTCATCAACTAAAATTCCTAGATATTCGGTGTTTAGATATGCTTGTTTGTGTAGTTGCAGTTTATTTTTCCATTCGGTTCTTAATTCGCCCGTTTTAGTTAAAACCTCATCTTTAAAGCTAGGATCAATATCGTTGATAAAACTTAGTTTACCTTGCCTAAATTGTAAAAACTCCGTTGCTTTATTATCAAAAAAAGTAACTTTTACGCCATCTAATTTTGGTAGTTGGGTTCCGTCAGTATCTTTTTCCCAATAATTATCGTTTTTGTGTAAAACCAATGCTTGTCCTTCTTCCCACATAAAAAATTTAAATGGTCCAGTACCGCAAGGGTGCCTTCTAAAATCCTTACCATATTTCTCCACCACTTCTTTTGGCACAATGCTACAATACTGCATACTCAATATACCTAGTATTGGGTGAAATGGTCTTAATAATTTTATTTGAAAAACGCTATCATTCAATGCCACGAAGGGTTGTACGCTATCCACTCGTTTATTAAAAATCCAGCCACCACTACTGGCCACTTTTTTATCTATAATTCTACTTAAACTATATACCACATCATCAGCCACCATTTTTCGTCCTTTACCGTTTTTAAAAGCATCGTTATCATGAAAAAAAATATTATCTCTTAAGTAAAAGGTGTAGGTTTTTCTATCGCTACTTACGTGCCACTTTTTTGCAATACTTGGAACAATGTTTAAATTACTATCAATTTCAACTAATGAATTATAAATTTGATGTACCGCCCACATAATGCTTTGATTTTTAGCAAAAGCAGGATCTAAAGTTGCAATACCAGTACTTTCATTGTAGTTAAAAACTTTTTTACTAGATACCTTTTTGTTGGTACATGAGTATAAGTTGAGCAGTGAAAAAATTAATATTACTAATACCCTAAACGTCCATGGTCTATAGCCCATTGACCATCGACCATTCACCATCAACCATTGACTTTTTCTTTTTCCTTTCAACTTCATTAGCCCGAATATCTTACTTTTAATACATGAACAGAAATTTATTATTAACGAATTGTCAACCCGAGTTTGTCGAAGGCAGGTTAAATAAAACTTCGTTTTCTTTTCCCCCTTTAGGGGTTAGGGGTTTTACCAGCAGTAGAACAAATATTCAGCTTTCGTTTCGTCGTTTCAAATCCTGCTTATTGCAGGGCACAATTGTACTTTGGGTAATTCTCTTCGGCTTTTGCAGTACTACAAAAGCTCAACTTGGACAAGAGAAAAAAACTTTTACAAAAGCAGATACCTTACGTGGCAGCCTAAACCCTAATAGAGATTGGTGGAATGTTACTTATTACGATATAACTGTTAAACCCGATTTTGAGAAGAAGGAGATTGAGGGCAAAGTAATTCTACAAGCTATTGCTACAAAAAGAGGAAAACAATTACAACTAGATTTACAACAACCATTAATTATTGATAGTATTATTCGTATGGGAAATTATTTTATACCAAATGGACGATCGTTCCCTCCAATACACGATTCTTATAGATTTCGACAAGAAGGTAATATTGTTCTAGTTGAGCTTAATGATTATAAAAGTAAAGGTGAAAGGTTCGATTTCCATATCTATTACCATGGTAAACCCAAAGAAGCAAAAACACCACCTTGGGATGGCGGTTGGATTTGGAAAAAAGATAAAAATGGAAATCCTTGGATGAGCGTTGCTGTGCAAAGTTTAGGAGCTAGTGCTTGGTACCCTTGTAAAGATCATCAAAGTGATAAGCCAGATAATGGAGCATCGTTAACTATGATTGTACCAGATAGTTTAAAAGCAATTGCCAATGGTAAAATCACTGCTAACAAACCAATTCCTAATTCTAAATTACATAGTTACACTTGGGAAGTAAAAAATCCAATCAACAATTACTGTATAGTTCCTTACATTGGTAAATATGTAAATTTTTCTGATACATTAATGGGCGAAAAAGGTAAACTAGACATAGATTATTGGGTACTCGATTATAATTTAGAAAAAGCCAAAGAACATTTTAAACAAGTAAAACCCATGCTTAGAGCTTTTGAATATTGGTTAGGTCCCTACCCATTTTATGAAGATGGTTATAAACTAATTGATGCTCCACATTTAGGTATGGAACACCAAAGTGCAATTGCTTATGGCAATGGCTATAAAAATGGCTATTTGGGCAGAGATAGAAGTGCCAGTGATTGGGGATTAAAATGGGATTATATCATTATTCACGAAAGTGGTCACGAATGGTTTGCCAACAACATTACCACAAAAGACATTGCAGACATGTGGGTTCATGAAAGTTTTACTACTTACACTGAAACACTTTTTGCAGAATTTTATTATGGGCTTCAAGCTGGCAACGAGTATAACTATGCGTTCCGAAAAGAAATAAATAACAAAATATCTATCATTGGCACTTATGGTGTAAACAAAGAGAGTGGTTCTGGGCTTGACATTTATTTCAAAGGGAGCAATATGCTTCACACCATTCGACATGCGATGAATGATGACGAAAAATTTAGAACTATTTTAAGGGGTTTAAACAAAACCTTTTACCACAAAACAGTAACAACGAAACAAATTGAGGATTATATAATTCAACAATCGGGTATCAACTTTCAAAAAGTTTTCGATCAATATTTAAGAACCACACAAATCCCAATACTTGAGTATTATTATAACAGTTCCTCAAAAAAATTATTTTTTAAATATTCCAACTGCATTGATGGTTTTCAGTTACCATTGTTAATTCTTCAAAATGGCAATGCAATTAAATTAAACCCAACCAAAAATTGGTTGAACATAGCAATGCCAATTGAAGTTGAAATGCAATTAACCATAAAAAATATTGAACAATTGTACTATTTAAAAACAAAACAGAAAGAACAGCCAAACCAATAGCATCAATTAACCATATGGGTAATATTCGCAAACAAACAATTATTTCTAGTATACTCGTTTACATTGGCTTTTTTATTGGTGCTATCAATACTTATTTGTATGTAAAAGAAGGCCATTTCTCTGCCGAACAATTTGCATTAACCAGAGTTTTTTTCGATATTGGTCAAAACTTTTACGTATTTGCCAGTTTGGGTATTATACCAATTGTATTAAAGTTTTACCCTTACTATAAAAGTAATTTACCCGATAATAAAAACGATTTATTAAGTTGGGCATTATTAACCAGTTTAGTGGGGTTTACAATTGTATTAATTGGTGGATATTTAATTGAACCTTTGATTGTAAGAAAGTTTACAGAACGTTCAAAACTAATTGTTGAATATTACCATTTTATTTTTCCATTTGCATTTGGCATGCTCATTTTTTCGGTATTCGAAGCTTATTATTGGGCTTTGCATAAAACCATCATTCCGAATTTTTTAAAAGAAACTGGACTTAGGATTCTAACATTGGTACTAATACTATTGTACTATTTTGGTTTAATTTCTTACCATACATTTATTCAACTTTTTTCTACTCTTTTTATTGTAATTAGTTTAATACTTTTTGGATACCTAATTTATTTAAACAAGTGGCATTTTACCTTAACCCGAAGTAAAGTAACCAAAAGATTTTTTAAGAAAATGATGGGTATGCAAGGTTTAATTTTTGGAGGAATGATTATAAATGTATTAGGCCAAACGATGGATAGTATTTTTATTGCAAGTTTAAAAGGGCTAGGCTTTGCAGGGGTTTACACATTGGCTTTGTATGCCGCAAATTTTGTTCAAGTGCCACAAAGAAGTATGCAATCAATTGCCACTGGTATTATATCGCAAGCTTGGAAAGATAAAAAGTATGCAGAAATTAATAGAATTTACCAACGTTCATCTATAAACATGTTATTGATGAGCTTATTTATTTTTGGTTTCATTTTATTAAACATAACCGAACTGTTTAGCGTAATGCATGTAAAAGAAGATTTTAATGCAGCCATTTCACTCATAGTTGTTTTAGGATTAGTAAGGGTTATAGATGCTGGCACAGGTGTAAATGGAACCATCATTGCAACCTCAACTTTTTGGAAATTTGATTTTTTTAGTGGCGTATTAATGCTTGCCGTTAGATTGCCTTTGACTTACTTTTTTATCAAAAAATTTGGCACAATAGGAGCTGCGTATTCAGAACTAATTGGCTATTCGATGTACAATTTTATACGGTTTGAATTTTTGAGAAGAAAGTTTAATATGCAACCCTTTACTTTAAAAACACTGATTACATTAGCAATGGCAGCTAGCCTATTTGTTTTGGTATATTTTGGATTTAATTTTTTAAACGGATGGGCATCATTAGTTACCAAAACCATGGTATTTGCATCAGCATTTATGTTCTTAACTATTAAATTAAAACTAACTCCCGATTCCGAGCAACTTATAGATTCAATAAAAAATAGGTTTAGGTAAATGCTAATTACACTTAATTCATCATCCTTTTATCCTTCCAGCACTTGTAATACGTCGTTTCCAATAATTGTCGTTTAAATCACTAATCATAACACCGCTACTTGTAGATGCATGAACAAACTTGTTATTTCTTAAATAAAATCCAACATGCGATACTCTATTACTTCTGCCACCTTGGTTAAAAAAAACCAAATCTCCCTCCTGCAACTCTTCTATATTTATAGGGGCCGAATTATTATATTGTTCTTGAGAGGTTCGGGGTAATTGGTAACCATACACTTCTTTTGCAATTACTTGAGTAAATGCCGAACAATCAATACAATTAGAAGTGCTACCACCTAAGCAATACCTTGTTCCCCACCATTTATCAATGGTTTGCAACAATTCAATATTCGTTAATTTTTCAACGGTAGCATCTAATAATACAGCATATTTTAATTGTAAATAATCTGCATTTTCAATGTTTGATTTAGCAAATGCGGTATCACCTTCGATTTTTGAAATAGTTTTCGAAGGTTTAGTTACTGTTCTTTTCGAAGCTGTATTAATGGTTTTATGCTTAGAAGTAACAACCGAACCCGCTGTAACCTCAATATTATCTATAAAATCAACCTTACGATTTTGGTTATAGGTTGTTTTACTCTTGGGCTTAGCCGAGGAGGTATCTTTTGAAGTTAGATTTTTTATAGGTTTGCAACTTGCTGCTATACAAAAACCAACCATCACAAAATATTTTTTGCTTAATTTCATAGTCGATAGATGCAAAATAGCCATTCAATACCTAAGAACCAACCCATCTTTAAAACTTTTTAACATTCTATTCAATTCTTGAGCTTTGTGGAAAACTGTAATAGTTTACATAATGAAATCAACGATATTTGTTTTGCTCTAGAAACAGCTAATTTTTGGCATGGAAGTACAAAAACACATAAAACTATTTGGATATTTTGCTTGTATTTCGGTTAGTGTAAGTTTTAACACTTCGCTAAAAAATTTAAAGCCGATTGTAATTAAAAATACTAAAAAAGTTACTTTACCCACCTACAGCCCAAAAGTGGTAAATAACTTAATTTTTGAAAAATCAGAAACTTTAATCGCATCGGCAGGTACTAAATCTGTTTTATTTAATACCAATATGTCTAAGCTGTATGCCATGAATTTAGAAGGCATGAGTGTGTATGAATTTGATCAAGCCACAAAAAAAATAACAAAGGAATTTAAATTTAAACCTACAAAAGGCTTTGGTTGGGATTACGTAAAACATATTAAGGTAAATTCTTTCGAAGAAAAACCTGTTGAAGCATGTTTTAGCCACAACGATAAATTACTTTGGGTTTCTTTACATAATGCTGATGGCATTGTACCAATAAATTTAACAGCGAAAATAGAAAGTCGCAAACCTGATTCAACCTACAAAAAAGTTTATGTAAAAAATTGGGTTTCGGAGCATAAAGATTCTATGTATGTTCCGTTAATTAGAACTGGTAAAACGCCTAAAGTAATTGCCAGAACTGCCAACAGCAAATACGTTTTAGTGAGTAATTGGCATAGCAATAATGTAAGTGTAATCGAAGCTAACGATAGTATTTTACCTTATGGAAAATTGATTACTACTATCCCGGTTTCTGCCATACCCAGAGGAATAGCAGTAGATGATGTTAACAACAAAACTTATATAGCAATTATGGGTGGTAACTCCATTAGTGTTATAAATAATTTAACTTGGAAAATTGAAAAAGAATTAAATGTTGCAGCTACTCCAAGGCATATATTAATAGACAATAAACAACGCCTCTTCGTAAGTTATAATAGCATGGGCAAAATTGCTTGTGTAAGCCCTTTAACTGGCAAAACACTTTTTTCTGCCAAAACAAATGCACAACCCAGAACCATAATATTAAGCAAAAATCAACGCTTTCTATTTGTAACATGTTACAGTGGCAATATGGTTGATGTGTTTAAAATTAATGATACTAGCTTTACAAAAATTTATTCATTAGCGTGTAAGGGTAAACCAGTTGGTGTAGATATTTATGAAGACGACAATAAATTAGAAGCTTGGGTTTGTAATTATGTTGGGGGTAACATTAAAGTGTTTACATTTAAAAAAGAGTAAGTATTTCTAATTTCTAATTCCAAATTTTTAATTCCTAATTTTTAATTCACTTGACTCCATTTTCTCACTTACACGTTCATACACAATATTCCTTACTCGATGGTCAGGCTTCTATTAAAAGTTTGTACGATAAAGCCATGAGAGATAATATGCCAGCCTTGGCAATAACCGATCATGGCAATATGTTTGGAGCATTTGAATTTGTAGCCCAAGCATGGAAAAAAACCAAAATCGTAGGTAAAGATGAAAATGGAAAAGATATACTTGAGCCCATTGTAAAACCTGTTGTTGGTTGCGAATTTTATGTGGTTAAAGATCGTTTTGCAAAAGCATTTACAAAAGGCGAAAAAGACCAACGATATCATCAAGTTTTACTAGCCAAAAATAAAGTTGGATATCAAAACCTAATTAAACTTACCTCTCTTGGTTACATAGAAGGATTGTACAGTAAGTATCCACGTATAGATAAACAACTTATTGAGCAGTACCATGAAGGCCTTATTGCTACCACTTGTTGTATTGGAGCATTTGTGCCACAAACCATTTTAAAAGACACTGAAGATGCTGCAGAAAAAGAATTTAAGTGGTGGCTAGATATGTTTGGAGAGGATTATTATATAGAAATTCAACGACATGATATATATGAGCAAATAAAAATAAATGACACACTTTTAAAATTTGCAAAAAAACACAATGTATCTGTAATTGCAACAAACGATAGCCATTATACAGATAAAGACGACTATAATGCTCACGACATTTTACTTTGTATAAATACTGGCGAAAAACAAGCCACACCTGGCTTTGATGACATTATAAACGATGATGCACATGTAAAAAACAAACGCTTCAAATTTCCTAATAATCAGTTTTATTTAAAAACTACCGAAGAGATGAAACAGCTCTTCCACGATATTCCTGAGAGTATTGATAATACCAATGCCATTGTAGATAAAATTGAAATACTAAATCTAAAAAAAGATATTTTATTACCAGCATTTCCTATTCCAACAGAATTTCAAATACACACTAGCGATGAAATAATTGGCAAGGATATTATTAAACCAAATGTAAATAACCAATGGGAATATCTTAAACACCTTACTTATGAAGGAGCAAAAAAACGATATGGCGAAATAGAAAGTAGTACACAAGAACGAATAGACTTTGAGTTGTTTACCATAAAAACGATGGGCTTTGCTGGTTACTTTTTAATTGTAAGTGACTTTATAAAAGCAGGCAGAAATATGGGCGTTTTTGTTGGGCCAGGCCGAGGATCTGCTGCAGGCTCGGTGGTGGCATATTGTATTGGTATTACAAATATTGATCCTATAAAATACAATTTACTTTTCGAAAGATTTTTAAATCCAGATAGAAAAAGCATGCCGGATATTGATACTGATTTTGATGACGAAGGTCGTCAAAAAGTAATCGATTATGTAGTGCAGAAATATAGTAAAAGTCAAGTTGCACAAATTGTAACTTTTGGCACAATGGCTGCAAAAAGTAGTATTAAAGATGTTGCCAGAGTGATGGATTTACCTTTACCCGAAAGCAATGCATTAGCAAAACTTGTTAGTGATAAACCTGGTACCGAATTGGGTAAAATTTTGCATGCCCCCCTAACCATTAAAGAAGGTGAAAAGAGTTTAGAAGAAAAAGGATACTCGCCAGAGGATATAGACAGTGCCAAACGCCTGAGAGAAATTTATAATTTACAAACCAACGATTTAAGAACTAGGGTATTAAAAGAGGCCGAACGTTTAGAAGGAAGTGTTCGTAATACAGGCCTTCATGCAGCTGGTATTATTATTGCTCCCACAGATTTAACCAATCTTATTCCCGTTGCAATTTCAAAAGACTCTGATTTATGGATTACTCAAATTGAAGGGAGTGTAATTGAAGAAGCTGGTGTAATTAAAATGGACTTTCTAGGTTTAAAAACATTATCTATTTTAAAAACCGCATTAGAACTAATTAAACAAAACCATGGTATAAGTATAGATTTAGATACACTTCCCTTAGACGATGAAAAAACATTTCAGCTGTATCAAAAAGGCGAAACGAACGGCACTTTTCAATTTGAAAGTGTTGGGATGCAAAAATATTTAAGGGAGTTGAAGCCAGATCAATTTGCAGATTTAATTGCCATGAATGCCTTATACAGACCAGGACCAATTGCATACATTCCAAACTTTATTGCACGTAAACATGGTAGAGAAGATATTGTGTATGATGTACCAGAATTGCAAGAATATTTAGATGAAACATATGGCATTACAGTTTATCAAGAGCAGGTAATGTTGCTAAGCCAAAGTATTGGTGGCTTTACAAAAGGCGATGCTGATGTGCTACGAAAAGCAATGGGTAAAAAGCAAAAAGATGTGCTCGATAAAATGAAAACTAAGTTTATTGATGGGGCAACTGTAAAAGGGCATCCAGCTGATAAACTAGAAAAAATTTGGACCGATTGGGAAGCATTTGCTCAATATGCATTTAATAAATCTCACTCCACTTGCTATGCTTTTGTAGCCTACCAAACTGCATACTTAAAGGCTCATTATCCTAGCGAATATATGAGTGCAGTATTAAACCATGCAGGAAGCATAGAAAAAATTACTTTTTTTATGGAAGAATGTAAACGTATGGGGTTAAAAGTTTTAGGGCCCGATATTAATGAAAGTATAAAAGGTTTTGCTCCTAATAAAAAAGGTGAAATTCGTTTTGGTATGGGTGGTTTAAAAGGTGTTGGTGAAAATGCAATAGAAAATATTATTATCGAAAGAAGTAAAAGTGGTGGCTTTAAAAATATTTTTGAATTTATTACTAGAGTTAACCAAAAAGCAGTTAACAAAAAATCAATTGAATGTTTGGCGTATGCTGGTGCTTTCGATTGTTTTGTTGAAATGCACAGGGCTCAATTTTTTCATGTGCCAGAAGGAGAAAGGACAACAGGAATTGAAAAAATTATTGGTTACGGGCAAGTGAAAGATTCGTTAACCGCAGGCACCACAAACACATTGTTTGGCGATTTACAGGAAGTAATGGTTATACCGCCACCTAAAATACCCAATTGTGAAGTTTGGAATTTAACAGAGCAATTAGAACATGAAAAAGAAATAACTGGCATTTTTATGAGTGGCCATCCTTTAGATCATTTTAAGTTTGAGCTTACCTATTATAAAATAATGCATTTAAACGACTTTATAGAAATAAAAGAAAGTACCACACTTGCTCAAACATATTTAAATAAAAATATACGTATTGCAGGTTTGGTGGTAGATGCCCAACACCGAGTTACAAAAACTGGCCGGAATTTTGGTATTTTAGGTATAGAAGATTATAGTGGCAAAACAGAAATTGCTTTATGGAGCGATGACTATGTAAAGTTTACAAATTACCTTGAAAAAGGGAAAAATGTACTACTCAATGGTTTCTTTAAAACTGGTTGGAAAAAAGAAGGAGAGCCAGACAAATATGAATTTAAGGTACAAACAATTAACTTGTTAGAAACAGCAAAACAAAACCTCACCAAACAACTAGATTTAAATCTTCATGCTGGGGCAGTTTCTCCTGAGCTGGTAAATTTTATGGATAAAAATGTAAAGAATAATCCAGGAAAAGCAAGCTTAAGAATTAGTTTATTTGAGCCCAAAGAAAACTTAAAAATCACGCTATCAAATACGGAGAAAGGTTTTACAATGAACGATGAAATGGCGGCATTTTTGTTAGGCAATCCAGATATTGAGGTTAATGTTGCGGTTATTTAAATGGTAATTTAGTGAGCCACTAATTTGATAAACCTAAAAAATAAGTACTTAAACTTTCTTAAGTTTTAATTTATCTAAGGCAGCTTTTTTTTGCTTATCGGTTAATTTACTTTTTTGAACCATTTTGTTTAATTGGTAGCTTAGGGTAAGTCTAAAATTTCTGGTATTGGTGCTGTTAAAAGATTCTAATGCAAAATTTGGCCCATTTGTAAATGTGGTTGACTGTTGTACACGAAGTGGATCAATAATGTTAAACCCAATAATTAATCTTTTATTCATTATTTTTTTTTGCAATCCAATATTCATCGTTAAGTTACTTCTACTTCTTCCTTGTGGCGTTGCAAAGCTGCTAAAACGGGCATTACCCTCAAAATTCAATGTTGATGTGGGTGTATAATTATAATTTAAACTTGTATAAAAAGTACTACCGTTTATATACTTATATAATATTTTTTCGGCTTCCCCATACTCATTAAAAGTATAGCCAACACTTGCATTCATTCTAAATTTTTTGGTAAAAGTATAGCCTCCCCAAACACTTGCTTCATACTCATTTCTGTTGCTAATGTTTAGCCAAGTAATTTGAGTTTTACCATTACCAATTAGGGTTCTAATAGTATTAAAAATATTTTTTATTTTATTAAATCCAACAGATGTATTAAAATAATATTTGCCCTTAACCAAACTAACGTTCCAATCATAATTGTCGGCTACTGTTGGCAGTAAAAAGGGATTTCCAAAACGTACGTTGTAAGGATCGCTGTAATCAACATTAGGATTTAATTCGCCTAAACCTGGGCGTCTAATACTAGTTCTATAAACTAATGAAGTATTCAACTCTTTAGAAAATTCTTTTCTTATTGTTAGAGAAGGCAATAGATTTAAATAATCATTATCAACGTTTGCGGAATTGCCTTTAAAAAATTCGAAATTTGTTTGCGTATGTTCCAGTTGTAATCCAACAATTATTCTTACTGTTTTTTTCAAAATTAACGTGATCGATGCCCTAGTGGTGGCTATGTTTTGATGAAACTTAAAATGGTTGCTCAACAAATCATTTGGTACAAAAACACTATCCACTTTGTTCAAAAAGCTTGTATTTAATACGCTTTTATAACTGCTTCTTTGAAATGTAATCCCTGTTGAAAAAATAACTTGCTTACTCAAAGGTTTATCATAATTAACTCTACCGCTAAAACTGTTATTATATACATTAAAAAATTGGTTTTGACTACTATCCCCAAAAGGCACAAAATTACCAGTTATAAACTGTTGAAAAAAGTCTCTATCATTATCATTCTTTCCAATATTTCCATTTAAAATTATACGCAATACTTCGCCACTATTTTTTTTGTTTTTAACAGCATAGTTTAAAGTTATTCCGTGGGTGTAACCATTACCCTCACTTTCATTTTGCCTGGTACTAAATCTATAAGCTTCATTAAACCTGTTAATATTTGTAAACTTGGTTATACTATAATTATTAAAATTATTTATATTTCCTTGATATGTTATACCTACAGTTTTATACTTATTAATTTCATAATCTATTTGCAACCTAACATGTGGACGTACATTTTTATTTTCAAAACTACCTTCTGTATTAAAATTATTAGAAGAATCAGTATAAATATTTTGTCTTTTCGAATAATTATTACCATTAAAAACACTTGCTCCAACACCAAAATTTGCACTATACGAAAACTTTTGACGTCTATAATTAATATTAGTTGCCAAGTTCCCCTCTCCTCTTGTACCTGCACTTAGGGTAACTTTTCCAGTTAAACCAACTTTACCTTTTTTTGTAACAATATTAATAACACCACCACTTTCAGTTGCATATTCCGGTGGAGGATTAACCATTAACTCAATTTTTTCGATGCTGCTTCCGGGTAAACTCTCTAATAAATCTTTTAATTGTTCTGCAGTTAAATCTGTAGGTTTATCGTCAATTAAAATTTTGGGTTCTTTTCCTTTTAGCAAAATTTTTCCATTGGGATCACTATTGATTAATGGCATATTCTTTAAAATCTCTGAAGTACTTGCACCGCTACTTAGTGCACTTTCGCCAACATTGTAAATTAGTTTACCATCTTTATTTTCAATTAATGGTTTTTCTGAATAAACCACTACTTCTGTTAACTGATTTGTTGATGTAGAAACTTTTACATCACCTAAGTTAAAATCAAATCGCTCAGTTCTTAAATAAATACTGTCTAAAGTAAATAAATTATAGCCTATCGCCGATACTTGCAAACTAAATAAACCAAATGCAACTTTCTCAAATTCGAATGCCCCATGTTTATCGGTTACTTGAATATTTTTTTGGGCACTATCTTTTGAGTTTATTAATACAACAGAAGCAAAAGCCACTGGCTTTGATGTTGATGCGTCAACTATATTACCAATAATTAATCCAACATTTTGTTCTTTGTTTAATTTAATGGCTTGTGAAAAGACAATATTTAAACAAGAAAGAAAATATAAAAAAAAGATAAAATACTTTAACATTGGTTGATTTAAACAGGTAATACAAAATAACAACTAAAGCTTTAAAAAAGTATAACTATTTGATGGGTAGAGGCATAACAAAACTGTACATTTGAAAAAACAATATTTAATGAGTTTACTACTCTACGGTCTTTCAAATTGTGATGTTACTAAAAAAGCAATTAAATGGTTAAATGAACATTCAGTTGTTTTTACTTTTATGAATAATAAAATCGAAGTTTTTTCAGAAGAAAAGTTGAAAAATTGGTGTAAACAAGTTGGATGGGAAAAACTCTTGAATAAAAGAGGTACAGCATTTAAAGGTTTGCATCCTGCCGTTCAACAAAATGCCAATAACGAATTAATGGCCATAGAAATAATGAGTGCAAGAACAAGCACAATTAAAAGACCAATTATTGAGAAGAATGGCAAAATAATTACCATTGGCTTTGATGAAAGAAAATTTGAGATAGAATACTACTTATAATATTGTAGTACAAAATAACTATTTTCTACTCTCAAACTCTTTAGGCAACTTCACCAGTTCTTCTTTAGGCAATGCTTTAAAGTAATCGTATGTTATTTTTAAACCTTCGGCTCTATCTATTTTTGGTTCCCACCCTAAAATTTCTTTTGCCTTCGTAATATCTGGTTTACGTTGCTTTGGATCGTCGGTAGGTAAAGGTTTGTAAATAATTTTTACATTAGTTCCAGTTAATTTCAGTACCTCCTCTGCAAAGTCTTTTAAAGAAATTTCATTAGGATTTCCAATATTTACTGGCATTGCATAATCACTTAGTAACAGCCTATAAATTCCTTCAACTAAATCGTCTACATAACAAAAGCTTCTTGTTTGACTACCATCGCCAAAAACAGTTAAATCTTCGCCACGTAATGCTTGTCCAATAAATGCAGGCAACGCTCTTCCGTCATTAAGTCTCATTCTTGGACCATAAGTATTAAATATTCTAATTATTCTTGTTTCAACATGGTGAAACGTATGATAAGCCATGGTAATAGCTTCTTGAAAACGCTTCGCTTCATCATAAACACCTCTTGGACCAATGGGATTAACATTGCCCCAATATTCTTCGGTTTGAGGATGTACCAATGGGTCTCCATAAATTTCGCTTGTACTTGCAACTAAAATTCTAGCTCCCTTATCTTTTGCCAAACCCAAACAATTATGGGTGCCATGTGCACCAACTTTTAAAGTTTGAATGGGAATTTTTAAATAGTCTATAGGACTTGCTGGAGAAGCAAAATGCAAAATATAATCCAACTTACCAGGGATATGTATAAATTTAGTGATGTCGTGATGATGAAATTCAAAACTTTCTAGTGGAAATAAATGCTCAATATTTTTTAAATCGCCGGTAATTAAATTATCCATTGCAATTACATGGTAACCTTCCTTAATAAATCTATCGCACAAATGAGAACCTAAAAAACCTGCTGCACCTGTAATTAATATTCGTTTTTTTTCCATGCTAAAATTTAAATTTGTTCAACTAGTAATTAGATTTTTTTTATAAACATTCCAATACTCAAAACTGTAAGTCAGTAATTATTATGGCCTTCCTACGCTTTCATAATGAAAACCCATTTCTCTAATTTGGTTTACTTCAAATAAGTTTCTACCATCGAAGATGGCCTTATTGTTTAATAGGGTATTTATTTTATCAAAATCAGGAGTTCTAAATTCTGCCCATTCTGTTGCAATTACTAACGCATCGGCATTTTTTAAAGCATCATATTGATTCTCTGCATAAATAATTTTATCGCCAATTTGGTTTTTTACATTTGGCATACCTTCTGGGTCAAATGCAGTAACTGTGGCACCTGCAGCAGTTAAAGCATCAATTAAATATAAAGCTGGTGCTTCCCTTATATCATCAGTATTAGGTTTAAATGCAAGGCCCCATAAAGCAAAATGCTTACCAGTTAAATTATTATCAAAGTAGCTATTAATTTTTGGCATTAAATGTAATTTTTGTGCCTCGTTTACTTCTTCAACAGCTTTTAATATTTGAAAGTTATAATTTACTTCTTCAGACGACATAATTAATGCTTGCACATCTTTTGGAAAGCAACTTCCTCCATATCCGATACCAGGAAATAAAAATCTTTTACCAATTCTATCATCACTACCAATACCCTTTCTTACCATATCAACATCAGCACCTAAACGTTCACACAAATGTGCAATTTCGTTCATAAAAGAAATCTTGGTCGCTAAAAAAGAGTTTGCAGCATATTTAGTAAGTTCTGCACTTTTTTCATCCATAAAAATCACTGGATTACCTTGGCGTACATAGGGGGCATACAATTCGCCCATTAGCTTTTTTGCTCTTTCAGACGAGGTACCAATTACCACTCTATCGGGCTTCATAAAATCATCAACGGCAACACCTTCACGCAAAAACTCAGGGTTACTCACTACATCAAACTCAACTTTTGCATTGGCTGCGATGGCTGCATGTACTTTTGCTGCAGTACCAACAGGCACTGTACTTTTATCTACAATTACCTTATAATCTGTTATAATATTACCTAGATCTTTCGCAACACCAAGTACATATTTTAAATCGGCACTTCCATCTTCACCGGGTGGTGTAGGCAATGCAAGAAAAATAATTTTAGCATCTTGTATACCTTCGGCTAAATTAGTTGTAAAAGTTAAACGTCCTTCTTTTAAATTTCTCAAAAAAATCTTTTCAAGTCCGGGTTCATAAATGGTAATCTCTCCGTTACTTAATTTATTCACTTTAGATTGATCGATATCAATACAAGTTACTGTGTTTCCTGTTTCTGCAAAACAAGTTCCTGAAACCAACCCAACGTATCCTGTTCCAACTACGGCTATTTTCATAATTTAATTTGTACTATCTAATAAATAGTAATTTTAGTTATTAATAAAATTCAAGACTTCTGTAGATATGTAATTTAATTGCTCTACATCTAATTCTGTATGCATGGGTAAAGAAATTACTTTAGTGGTTAATAAATCGGTAATTTCTAAATTAACATTACTCAATCCAAAAGATTCAAAAACTTTTTGTTTATGTCCTGGTACAGGATAATAAATCATTGAAGGTATTTTTTTCTCTGCCAAATATGTACATAAAGCATCTCTATCTATACCTTGTAATTGTAATGTATACTGGTGGTAAACATGGTTACTATAAGGTGCAACAAATGGTGTTGTTATTTTAGGATGATTTGCAAAAGCCTCATCATAAAATTTAGCTGCATTTCTTCTGGCAACAATATAATTGTCTAACTCTTTCAGTTTAACATTTAGAATTGCTGCTTGTATGGCATCTAATCTAGAGTTACAACCAACAATATCGTGATGGTATCTTTTTTGTTGCCCATGGTTGGCAATCATTCTTAATTTTTCTGCTAAATCGGCATCGTTAGTAAACATTGCTCCCCCATCGCCATAGGCTCCTAAATTTTTGCTCGGGTAAAAAGAAGTGCAACCAATATGCCCCATGGTTCCAGTTTTTTTTGTAGTGCCGTTACTAAATGTATAATCACAGCCTATGCCTTGTGCATTGTCTTCAATTACAAACAAATTATTTTCCTTAGCAATTGTTAGGATTTCTTCCATAGGTGCAGCATGCCCATATAAGTGAACGGGCACAATTGCTTTAGTTTTATTCGTAATTGCCTTTTTTACACTTTCGGGGTCTATACAAAATGTTTTAGGATCAACTTCTACAAAAACTGGAGTTAACTTTAATAAAGCTACAACTTCTGTTGTTGCAATGTAGGTAAACGAAGGTGTAATAACTTCATCGCCTGGTTGCAAACCTAATGCCATCATAGCAATTTGTAAAGCATCTGTACCATTGGCACAAGGTATGGTAAACCCACTTCCATGATAATTGTTTAAAGCGGTTGAAAAATCATTCACCGCTTTACCGCCAATATACATAGCACTGTCTAAAACCTCATGAATTGAATGATCTACTGCTTCTTTAATTTTAAGATACTGTGATTTAGTATCTACCATTTGTATTGGTTTCATATAGTATTTTAAGTGGCGGCAAAGTTAACTGAAAATTCAATTGCTTTAATCTGTATAACCTTATACAATTAAAGGGATTAAAGATTAATTTTTATGTGTTTATTTGCATTAACAATTAAACATATTTTGAAAATACTGTACAATATTTTTATTAAATTATATCCTTTAGTTGCATTTTTAATAAGTAATAGAAATAAAAAAGCAAAACTTTGGGTACAGGGTCGAAAAAATATTTTTGACCGTCTAAAAATGGCGTTTAGCAACAATAAAGAGTCTATTATTTGGGTGCATTGCTCTAGTCTTGGAGAATTTGAACAAGGTAGGCCTGTTATTGATGCCTTAAAATTACAATATCCGAAATATAAAATACTACTCACCTTTTTCTCACCCTCTGGTTTTGAAGTGCAAAAAAATTATAAAAATGCAGATTGGATATTTTATCTACCAATGGATAGCCCCAAAAATGCACAACATTTTTTTGACATTGTTCAACCAAAATTTATATTATTTATAAAATATGAATTTTGGCATTATTACTTGCACGAAGCAAAAAGGAGAAATATTGCAATTATCTTGATTTCTGGAGTTTTTAGAAATACACAACCATTTTTTAAGTGGTATGGAAGCTTTTACAAAGAAATTTTGTTTTGCTTTAACCACTTTTTTGTACAAAATGAAACGAGCAACAAATTACTAAATCAATTAACATTTACCAATGTAACCATTTGTGGAGATACCCGTTTTGATAGAGTTTTACAAATTGCCGAGAACTTTAAACCACTTGAGGAAATTGAATTTTTTATAGGCGATAGTAAAGTGATAGTAGCTGGTAGTACCTGGATAGAAGACGATGAAACATTGATTCATTTCCTTAAAGCAAATACAACCATAAAAAGTATTATTGCACCGCACAACATTAATAACGAACGATTAAAAGAATGTTTGGGCATATACAAAAATGCTATTTTATATAGTGATTATATTAAAAGTGTAAATGATTACACGAAAGTAAATTGTTTAATAATAGACAATATAGGTATGTTGAGTAGGCTATATAAATATGCAACCATTGCCTATATTGGTGGAGGTTTTGGCAACGATGGAATTCATAATATACTTGAAGCTGCAGTTTATGGTAAACCTTTGGTATTTGGACCAGAATATGAAAAATTTATTGAAGCTGAAGACTTAATTGAACAAAATGGTGCAATTAGTATTGATAGTGCAATAGCTTTAGAAGAAGCATTGAATAAATTATTAAAAGAGGAAAACTATTTACACCAAATGGGTGAAAATGCTAAAATTTATGTTTATGCAAAAGGGGGGGCCACAGAAAAGATAATGGACTACATTTACGAAAATCGTCTTTTAACTAATTGATCAAATAGTACCACAGTTTGTTGATTGTCTAACCAACCCAATTTTACTTTTAATTCTCTTTGAATCCAATATTCGGCTTCTGCAAAAATGCTAAATCCATTAATTGTTTTAATACTACGCTCATACATGTCTTCATCTCCCCTAAACAAATCGTTTATAAATAAATATCTATCATTTATGCCTATAGCTTTTTTTAAATCCTTCACTGGGCTCAAAATTATTGTAGAGGCAACTTCTTTAGTTTCTTCCTTTAATTGCTCATTTATGGTAGTACCTTCTTCAACAAAAACCATATCTTTCAATTCAAACAATTCTTTTTCGGTTTTTACTTCTTCTTCCTGTTCCACTTTTATTTCATGATGTGCCAATGTAGGAATAGAGACCATTGAGGGATCAAATAACCAACCCGTTAAATTATCATCTTTTTTGATGGATGTTTTTACACCAATTACCTTAGTTTCTTGGACTTTCATTGGTGCTTCATTTAAATCTGTATGCTCATTTAGATCATTCAAATCAATTTTAGATAGATTTAATGATGTAAATGGCATAGTAACAGCAACTTTTTTTGTGTTTGCACTTACATCTTTTATCTGTAATTCTGCAACCAGCATTTGGGCGGTAATCAAAAGTTTATAAACATCTTCGTTTTGTTGATGTTGTTCTTTTAATTTGTTAATAAGTGTTCCCACTCTTTCCATTTATAAATTACATTTGGGGCGTTAATAATATTATTTTCGAGGCTTAAAGTTAACAAGCTTTTTACTAACTAACGAAAGTTAAATACAATGTTTATAGAACCCAATTTGAGTGGCGAAAGAAGAGGCTGGATAGAAGTAATTTGTGGAAGTATGTTTAGTGGTAAAACCGAGGAATTAATTAGGCGTTTAAAACGAGCCAAAATTGCCAATTTAAAAGTTGAAATTTTTAAACCAGGCATAGATGTAAGGTACGACGAAACCAAGGTAGTAAGCCACGATTCAAATGCCATACAATCTACCCCTTTATCTAACTCCCAAGAAATTTTATTACTTACCGAAGGTGTAGATGTTGTAGGTGTAGACGAAGCCCAATTTTTTGATGAGGAAATTGCAAATGTTTGTGAAACATTGGCTGGTAAAGGAATACGTGTAATTGTTGCTGGTTTAGATATGGACTATTTAGGCAATCCATTTGGACAAATGCCTAACCTTTTAGCAAAGGCAGATTATATTACAAAACTACATGCTATATGTGTAAGGTGTGGAAACATTGCTAATATTTCGTATAGATTATCAGAGCAGGAGGGGCAAGTTTTATTGGGCGAAAAAGATGTATATGAACCAAGGTGCAGAATCTGTGCTACCAAGAAATTTTAGAAGGCATCGCCTAAATTTAAGTAAAAACCCCAATTACCCTTTTGTGTGTAACCGGCATCGAATCGAACGTACAAACGTTTGTCTCTGTTTACTAAATATCTTATGCCACCCCCAGCACTGGTTTGAAAGTCGTTTGTGTTTAAACTATTAATGGTTGGTGCCGTTTGCCCAGCAGACATAAAACAAGCCAACACTATGCTTTTGCTTAAAGGATACCGATATTCGGCCTGTGCAGCAATAAATTCATAGTCTCTAAACCTCCCAGCAAAATAACCCCTCATAATTTTATCATTGCCCATTTTAACCTTTTCTAAAAAAGGTACATTCCCATCATTCAAAGTTGCAGTTGCATGCAATGCAATAATGGCTTTATTAGTGGTTACAATATACCTTCTAATATCAAAATTGTATTGTGTAAAATTAAAATTTGCCCCTAAAAATTTATCATGAAATCTAATACCTGCCTCGGCAAACCAACCTTTTTGAGGGCTAAATTGGTTATCTCTTTTATCAAATATAATAATTGGGCCTAAACCAGCAGATGTGCTTTGTGTTAAACCACTTACATTTGGTAAACTTGGGTAAACTTGATTTTGATATTGGATATCATTAAAAGAATTGTAAGTAAAACCAATCCCCCAAAAAAATTGATTTTTTAAGTTTTTTAACCATTTACCTCTAATGTAAACTTGTTTGTAATCAATTCCAATGTACTGGTCGTTGGCCACTGTATCCTCACTTAAAGTCCAATAGCGTTCATAAAAATCTCTATATCCAAATGCTCCTTGCAAAAAAAACTTTTCTTTAGCCGTATATACACTATAAACACCTTCTATAACTGCTTGATTAAGGGTACTATATTGTAGGTTTACATAGGCATTAGAAAGTCGGGTATTTTTTTTTGCAGAATCGGTACTAGTATTAAAAAAATATTCAAGTATTAGGCCCCCACTAATTCCTTTTTCGGGGCTAACAGAAAATGCAGGAATTGGCACAAAACGAACATTACCATCTTGAAGTTTTTGAATGAGTGTAAAAGGCCATTTCTTTTTCTTAACAGTAGTACTGTCGGTTTGAGCTACTAATATATTAGCAGTACATAGTAAAAAAGTAACAATACTGCATACTAGTTTCATTAAATAATTTGGTTTTAAAAAATTATAGATTGATACCGATCTTATATTGGACTGATGAAATTTCGTTGCCCCAACAAGCAAATCCTTGGCATTATACCAATTTTCTTTACCCAATTTTATATTTTATTTTAATTTAAGTTTGCAAAGAAACCAATATTATTGGATTTTTTAACAATGAAGGGATATAATCACATAATTAGTTTAGTAAAAAAAGAGGTATTACTAGAAGTAAGGCAGCAATATACTTTTTATGGTATTTTATTGTATGTTGCTTGTACCATTTTCGTAATTTACCTATCTATGGGCCAACCAGAAAATGAGGTTTGGAATGGATTGTTTTGGGTGGTTCAATTATTTGTATGTGTGAATGCTGTTGCAAAAAGTTTTTTAGCAGAAAGTAAAGGCAGAATGCTCTATTTTTATACGATTGCTGGATCTAGAGATTTTATTTTGAGCAAATTAATCTTTAATCTCCTGCTTATGCTTTGCATGAGTCTCATTAGTTTGTTGCTTTTTATACTATTACTAGATAACCCATTAAACAATACTTTATTATTTGTTGGTATAGTATGCTTAGGTGGTATTAGTTTAAGCTTAGTTTTTACATTTTTAGCAGCTATTGCTGCAAAAGCACAACAACAAGCAGCTTTAATGGCTATAATGGGTTTCCCAATTATTATTCCACAGTTATTATTACTCATGAAAATTTCTGCTCCAGCATTTGCAACTGTTGTACAAGAGGGATGGATACAAATGGTATTATTATTAATTGCTTTAGATGTAATGGTGGTAATGTTATCATTAATTTTATTTCCTTTTTTGTGGAAGGATTAAACAATTAATATAGTAAACTACCAACTAATTTTAATACTCAAACATAATTTCTGTTGCTCCGTATCCAAATCTTGCATCGTATTGATTTACAAAATATTTTACTTGCTTTTTCAATTTTAATACATCGTGTATTTCATCTTTTAATTTGCCTTTACCAACCCCATGAATCACAATTAACGAAGGTTGACGATGTGCGATAGCCAAATCGAAACATTTTTCGAACTCTTTTAACTGAATGGTCAAAATTTCAAAATTGCTTAAATGATGCCAATCATTACTTAATTTTTCAATATGCAAATCAACTACACTCCTTGCTGGTTCTAAGTTTTGTCGAATTTTATTGGCTTCATAAATTTTAAATCCTTTAGCAGCTAATCCACTCAACTCAAATTTTTCTTCAAATTGCCTCTCTGGGTATTCATCAAAAAGTTTGTAAGAAATGTTAGGTAAGTTATTTTTTTTCATTTCTTCAATTTGCATAAATACTTGTTTTGGCTTTAATTTCAAAGCTGTTTCAAAATGATCGGCTTTCTTTTTATTAGGCACCAACAAAGCAAAGTCTATATAAAAATTGGGGCTATCGTTTACTGTAGCAAATCCGATATCGTGTATATAAAAATCGTGAAAGGCTTGAATTTCGTTTTTTAATTCAAAATTTGTTTCTCCATTAAATTTTTGGGTATAGGTAAATGAAAAAGCTGTATTGGTTTTATTAATTAAATAAATTTTAAGCAATTCCACTATTTCGTCATTAAAATCATCCATTGTAAACTTTGGTATGAACGATAGCCAAACACCATCTGCTACTTTTATTGAATTTGGTTTGGGTTTTTCTTTTGGTACGTTATCAATAAATACTTTGGAGGGAACTTTTTCTTCAACCACTTTCTTTTTAGTAAATCGATAAAAATAGGGGAAATCTATTTGATCCATATAAGCAGGAAATTTCACCCCACGAACTTCAATCATCACCATTTTTTCGTTCATCACATCAACCACTTTTCCTTCTTCGTGGGTTAGTAAAACTATAATTTCGTCACCTATTTGGTATTTCATTTTCTTAAAGTATAATCGACAAATTTATAAAAAAAATCCTCCCTAAAAAGGGAGGATTTTAAAACTTAAGATTTCTTATTTTTCAGATTACAAATTGTAAGCATAACTCACATAGTACATACCACCAACTTGTGGATTACCGAATGCACTTCTGTAATATTTGTTCCAAACATTAATTCCTCCAATTTTGTATAATCCTTTATTTTTAGTTTTATAACTTATCATACCATCCCAAGTACCATAAGCTGGCACTTCGCCACTACCAAAAGTACCTTCCCAATTAACTTTATCTTGCCATCTGTAAATCATACTAAAGCCCCAGCTTTTAGCAATTTTAGTGTTACTTAATCCTATATTATAACGTAATGCAGGAGTATTAAAAAAAGTAACAAGGCCTGGAGCAGCATCACTTAATTTATCGCTAGAAATATTACTGTTAAACACAAAGTTTGCGGGTAACTGATAATCGGCACTTACACCCCAACCACTTGCTTTTACTGGAGTTGCAGAGTTAGTTACAAAAGAAAAGTTTGTTGTACTTAATGGGCTCAATAACTCTGGCTGTGTGCCATTAGTTCCTCTTGCAACTGCTACTCTACCTAGGAAATTGGTGTATTCACTTTGGTAATAATAAGCATCGATCAATAATTTTTTTGCAATAACCCCTCTATAACCAACTTCAATTGAGTTTACACTTTCAGGCTTAATATCAGTGTTAAATTGAGCTTGTTGTAATAAAGCAAAATTAGTAGCACCTGTAGCTGCAAAATTACCTCTTAAATTGGTTACACTTTGAGCTGAATAAATTGGATTACCCGTAAAATTATATACTTGATTAAAAATAGGTAATGCACCTATTAATGTAGCACTAGGACTATTTAAATTAATCCACTGATCTTGGGTAGAAGGAAAACGATATGCAGTTTGATAACTTAAACGGATGTTGTTATCCTTAGCAACTTTAATCGAAGCTGTTGCTCTTGGTGTAAATCTGCCATCAAAGTTTTGGTTTTTATCGTAACGAATTGAACCAGTTAATTTAACAACATCATTAAATAATTTCTTTCCAACTTGTAAATAACCCCCATATTCTTTTATGCTTAGATTTCCTGTATTAAATTTAGGTGTATTATCTGCAAAAATTGTACCACCAGAATTTAGGTTAAAAATTCTATAAGACGCACCAATTAACACATCAGCAAATTTAATTTTATCGGCAAAATTATATTGACCTTCAAAATGGTATAAAGAACTTTTATCTGCAAATAAACCACCACCATTAGTTATTGATGTGTTGGTAATTTGATTAAAAGCATTATTAAAACCAGTAGAACCAGGCGTTAAACGACCAGCGTCTGCTGCAGTTCTTGCTTGTGCATGTGCAGTACCCAAAGCACCAGCAGTGCCAATAGCAACTTGCGTATATCTAGTAATATAATCACTAAACCAAGCACCATCACCTTTCCACAATCTGTTCATTTGAACAGCTGTAATAGTGTTGGCATAAGAATCGCCAGAGTTTTCTTGTGTGGTATAAGCTCTTAAGAACCAATTTTTAGCTTTTAGTTCGGCTTTATATTGACCCATTCTTAAATTCTTAAAGCTGTATCTATCAATACCAGTATATACACTGGTACCTAAACCCCAATAACCTATAATAGAAGCTTCTACATTATTTTTTAGCTTGTAATATAACCCACCAGATAGTTTAACATTATATGCATTATAATCAACCAAATTTCTTTCATCATAACCAGTACGGCTAACAGTTTGGTTGGTATAATAACCTCTGTTTAAAGAAAAAATACTTGGGAAAAACGCTGCAAATGGTGCTAAACTAGGGTTGCCACTTACAGCTGCTAATGAATTTGCATAGGGTAAACCTAAGCCAGCAATTGTATTCATGCCTCCATTAATTGCAGCTGCTTGTGCAGCGGTAATAGTACCATTACCAACTAAAGTATTAAAGTTACCAGCTACCCCTAAACGAGCAGCATATTGTAAATTGTTTGCAACCTCATCGCCATATACGTTTACACCATCGTAATTAGGGTCTGAAGCTCTAGAACCTCCTGTAACATTGCTTAATACATTGTTTCTTAACAAATTGGTTTGGTCATTTGCTTGCCAATCTTGTGCTTGCATAAATTGTGCAGAAACTTTAAAAGCAAAACGCTCAGAAATTTTCTTTGCCCAACGTACACTCCAATCATAAAAAGGGGCTGCTGCTCTTTGTGCATTATCAACATGGTTGATACCTTGTTTTATTTGAAAACTTAATCCTTGATATTTAAACGGGCTTTTGCTGTTCATTAGCACAGTACCATTCATTCCACCAGAACCATATAACGCAGAAGATGCTCCAGGTAATACCTCAACACTTTCAACGTCTAATTCTGTCATACCAATGATATTACCAACAGAAAAATTCAAAGCTGGGGCTTGGTTATCCATACCATCCACCAATTGGTTTAATCTTAAACTACCGCTACCATTAAAGCCACGAGTGCTAATTGTTCTAAAGTTAATACTAGATGTAGTCATATCTACACCTTTTAAATTTAAAATAGCATCGTAGTAATTTGGGGCAGCTGCATTTCTTATTGCAGTTAAACCCATTCTTTCAATTGATACTGGCGATTCTATAATTCTTTCAGAAACCCTAGAAGCAGCAACAACCACTTCATCACCCATGGTAAATTTTGCATCAATTGCTACTTTTACCATTTGGTTGTTGGTACTTACAGTTACTTCTTTATCTGCAAAACCAACAGAAGAAATAACCAATGTAAAAGGAAGTTTTTGAGTAGTAGTAATCTTAAAATTACCCTTATCATCTGTAAAAGTACCTGTAGTTGAACCTTTAATGGTTACAGAAACTGCCGATAAGGCTTCATTAGATTTACTGTTCGATACATTTCCAGTTACTGTTACCGTCTGTTGGGCATTTGCCACGATAGAAACAAAAACAGACAAACAAGCAATGAAAATTGATTTAAATTTTCTCATAAGGCAAAATATTTTGTTAATTATATTGCAAAATAATGATTGTTAATTTCTTATAAAAATTTTTATTTTCCCCATTATGTGAGAAGATTTGATTAAATATTAATAATCAATTTTATTTTTACTGATTTTGGTACTTTACTTTTGGCAAATGGCAGTATATAATTTCCCCAATCAAACCAGTTTTTACAAAGGAAAAGTAAGAGATGTTTATACCATTAATTCCAATATTTTGGTAATGGTAGCAAGTAATAGAATATCGGCTTTCGATGTTGTTTTACCCAACCCAATACCTTTTAAAGGGCAAGTGTTAAACCAAATTGCAGCTTACATGCTAGATGCAACACAAAATATTTGCCCCAATTGGCTAATTTCCTCACCAGCACCAAATGTTTCTATTGGAAAAAAGTGCGACCCTTTTAAAATAGAAATGGTTATTCGTGGCAACCTTACCGGCCATGCTTGGCGAACTTATAATAGTGGTAAAAGAATATTATGTGGCATTGACATGCCCGAAGGAATGAAGGAAAACGATTATTTCCCATCACCAATTATTACACCTAGCACCAAAGCAGCTGAAGGCCACGACGAAGATATTAGCAAAGAAGAAATTATTGCCCAAGGTTTAGCAACTGAAGAAGACTGGGCAATACTAGAAAAATACACGTTACAATTATTTGAAAAAGGTAAAGAAATTGCTGCTAAACAAGGGTTAATTTTAGTGGATACCAAATATGAGTTTGGTAAAATTGAGAATACTATTTATTTAATGGATGAAATACATACACCCGATTCATCGAGATATTTTTATGCCGACGGTTTTGAAGAAAGACAAGCAAAAAATGAAAGACAAAAACAGTTGAGTAAAGAGTTTGTTCGTGAATGGTTGATTGAAAATAATTTTATGGGAAAAGAGGGACAAACTGTGCCAGGTATGAGTGAAGAATGGATAAACACCATCTCAAGTAGGTACATTGAATTATACGAAAAAGTTATTGGCCAACCATTTACCAAAGCGTATTTAAGTGAAGAAAAAACCTATCAACAAATTATTGACGCATTGGTGAAATTATAAGTAAATGTTCGAAAATATAAAATCATATTATTTAAAATTGATTCCGGAATTATCGGAAAATGATTGGCTTACTTTGGAATCTTACCTACAGATAAAAGAGTATAAAAAAAGCGACTTTATTGTAAAACAAAATGAAATATGCAATTATGTATATTTTATTGAAAAAGGATTTTGTAGATTTTTTAAATTGATAGATGGCAAAGAAATTGCTACAGGTTTTATTCCCGAAAATGAGTACGTATCATCTTATGATAGCTTTTTAACCAGACAACCAGCATTCGAAAATTTAGATGTTTTAGAAGATAGCACTTTAATATGTTTAAGTTATGCTAACATGCAGATATTGTATGAGCAATTGCCAATTTTTCAAATCTTTGGTAGAAAAATGGCCGAAATGCTGTTTATATGGATTACAGAAAGATCTAATAATTTATTGCTGCTTACCCCAGAACAACGCTACCAAAACATTATACAAAAAGAGCCTTATTTGTTGCAACGTATTCCTCAATACATGCTAGCTTCATATATAGGAGTTACGCCAGAACACTTAAGCAGAATAAGAAAAAAAATAACAGAAAAATAGTGCTCTAAATAGAGAAAATTTATAAAAAGTAACCGAAGTATTTGTTGTAAAGATTATTACAACTACAAATTTTTACAACGCTTTACAAAATTAAATTTTTTAAATTTCTTTGTTTAATTATATTTAATTCTGTGAATCGGTTTATTCCTTAATAGGTTTTTAGATTCGATTTTTAAAATTGAATCCTTTGTTAAGTTTCTTTTCTTTCCAATTTCTTATGTGCATTTGAATTGCCAAAATCTAATTTATATGGTTCTGTGATATTTTAAGTAGCAATTAATAAAATCAGCATATTAATCTAAACCAAATAACCAACATGACTTATCCAACCCTTAACACACTAGAAACACCCGTTTCTCAACAAGAAAGAATTACAATTTTAGACAGTTTACGTGGAATTGCAATTTTAGGAATTTTATTAATGAATATTCCTGGCTTTGGTTTACCAGCACCTCTTTGTTATGGCGATTTATCTGTGTTAAATGAAACCACCAAAGGCATCAATTTTAAAACCTGGTATTTTATTGAACTAAGTGTTGCCGGCACTCAAAGAGCTTTATTCTCCATGCTGTTTGGTGCAGGTATTATTTTATTTATTGGTCGTAAAGAAAAAAGTGCAGACGGATTAATGCCAGCCGAGTACTTTTTTAGACGCCAGTTATGGCTGCTTTTCTTTGGCTTAATAAATGCATTTGTATTGCTATGGTTCTGGGATATTTTGTTTCAATATGCCATTGCTGGAATGTTGTTATTTGCATTTCGAAGATTATCGGCAAAAAATTTAATTATTGCCGCTATTATTTGTTTATTCATTCAAATTGGTAGAGATTATGTTTTACTTGCTCGTGAAAAAAAGATCATTTCTACTGGTGAGATGCTTTCGAAAATGGATACTTCAAAGATAAAATTTACGGAAGATCAAAAAGAAAAGTTTGGAGCTTGGACTTCTTTAAAAGAGAAAAGTACCAAAGAAAGCAAGAAGAAACAGATGGAAAAAAGTTTAAGAAAAGTAAGGGGCAACTATGCAGGATTTTATGAATATCAAAGTGAGCGTAGTTTTAATACTGAAGTGAATTATACTTACAATGGTATTTGGGATATACTCATTTTTATGTTTATTGGAATGGCTTTATATAAAAATGGAATATTGCTTGGAAATGCACCAATAAAAACATACTGGATAATGACAATTGTTGGTTTAGGTTTAGGTGTATTTCTTACTAGATATTGGTTACAAATGTTTATAAAGCTAAATTTCGATAACTATCAATACATAAAGCAAGCTTCATTAGAGTTGTATGAATTAGTTAGAACTATTCGTTCTATAGGTATTTTGGGCTTAATCTTGTTATTACACAAATCTGGTTTATTTAAATGGTTTTTTGCCCTGATGCGTCCGGTAGGCCAAATGGCATTTACCAATTATTTAATGCAATCATTATTAGTGGGATTATTTTTTTATGGAATTGGCTTTGGAATGTATGGCAAACTGCAATTTCATCAAATTTATTATGTAGTTGCAGCCACTTGGCTTTTACAAATTATTTGGAGCCACATTTGGTTACATTTTTTCCGTTTTGGCCCATTAGAGTGGGCTTGGCGTAGTTTAACTTATTGGAAGTTACAACCTATGAAAAAATAAGACAACAAGCATCTCAACTATTATCTTTATTGATTACTTCAAAAAATTATAAATGATTAAACGAATGCTCGTTTATTGATAAATGTTAAGAAATACTAGTTCTGATTATTCTTAACATTTATCAACCAAAAAAAATATTTTACGACTCATGTTTGCAATCTAAAAAAATAACATGAATCGTATTCTATTTTTAATTGTTACTGTTTTATTTTCAGTTTCATCATTTTCTCAAATCATTAGTCAAAAAATTAAAGGTACCATTACAGATAAAGTGAGTGAAAAACCTTTAGAAGGTGCTACTATAACTATAATGAATGGTACAAATTCAAGAGCCATTAGTTCTAGCACAGGCAAATTTTATTTTAGCAACATAAACACAGGTAGAGTAAGCATTGCTGTAAATATGATTGGCTATAAATCTGCTTTGATACCAGAAATTTTAGTAACTGCAGGTAAGGAGGTAATTATTGATGTAGCGTTGGAACAAGAAATTAAAACCTTAAATGATGTTACTATAAAAAGTAGCAGAATAAAAAAAGGTAATGCTAATAACGAATTTGCAGGAGCAAGTAGTAGAAGCTTTAGCATGGAAGAAGTAACACGCTTTGCTGGTGGCAGAAATGACCCAAGTAAATTGGTAAGTAGTTTTGCAGGTGTACTTTCTAATAGCGACAGCAGAAACGATATTGTGGTTCGTGGTAACTCCCCTTCTGGTGTTTTATGGCGTTTAGAAGGTTTACCTACGCCAAGCCCCAACCATTTTGCCACTGCTGGAACTACTGGTGGCCCAATATCTGCATTAAATACAAATGCACTTAAAACATCCGATTTTTATACTGGTGCTTTTCCAGCAGAATATGGCAATGCAAATGCTGCAGTATTTGATATTCAGCTAAGAACTGGCAACACAGAAAAGCATGAAAAAACGGTACAATTGAACCTATTTTCTGGTTTAGAAGCTATGTTAGAAGGGCCACTAAGCAAAAAGAAAAATGGAGCATCGTATATGGTGGGATACAGATATTCATTTGTACAAATTGGTCAAAGTCTTGGGTTAAATGTAGGTACAAGTGCAGTGCCAAAATACCAAGATTGGGTATATAATATTCAGTTTGCTAAAGGCAAAGCTGGTAAGCTAAACTTATTTGGCATGGGTGGTATAAGCAGTATTGATTTTATAGGAAAAGATACCGATACAACAGATTTTTATTCGAGACAAGACCAAGACGTTAATGTGAGAACCAACTTTTTCGTTTTGGGTGCAAAACATACCATTGATATAGGCAAAAATTCATATTTACGATCAGCATTGTCTTATGCAGCTACAAAAAGTAATGTAGATCAATACCAATATCCGCTACCATTAAACTATAACAATAATTGGCTCGATTTTCAAACAAGAAATAAAAGCCGAACTATTCGATTTAATTCTTTTTTAAACACAAAATTTAATGCAAAATTTAGTATAAGAAATGGAGTATTGGTTGAAGTATTTAATACAGAGGCAAATGTAATATCTCGTGAAGGGCAAAGCAATACAGCTGCGTTTAAAACTCAACAAAGTTATAATGGCACAAGTTCTTTATTACAAGCCTACAGCCAATTAAGATATAAACCAAATAATGCACTTACTATTACAGGTGGCTTACATAGCATGTATTATACATTAAATAAAACCAATATTATTGAACCAAGAGCTGGTATAAATTATCAAATAGATAACAGCAATACTATTTTATTTAATTATGGTTTACATGGGCAACTACAACCTTTGCCAGTTTATCTTTTTGAACAAACCAATGGCACAGTAACAGATAAAACAAATTTAAATTTAGATTTTACAAAAGCACATCATTTTGTATTTGGTTATGAAAGAAGATTAAAAAATGATTGGCGTATAAAAGCCGAAACATATTATCAATATTTATTTGATGTGCCTGTTGAAAAAATAAAAACTGGCTTTAGCATGCTAAATGCAGGTGCAGATTTTACTTATCCTGAAAAAGCAGGTTTAGTAAACAATGGTACTGGCGAAAACTATGGTGTAGAATTCACGATTGAAAAGTTTTTAAGCAAAGGATTTTATATTTTAACTACTGGTTCTATTTTCAAATCAACTTACAAAGGCAGTGATGGCATAGAAAGAAATACCACATTTAATTATGGCTATGCTGCAAACATTTTAGCAGGCAGAGAATGGAAAATGGGTAAAAGCAAAAAAAACGCTTTTACGTTTGATGTAAAGCTAACCAATTTAGGTGGGCGTTATGTTACACCAGTAAACCTTACAGCCTCAATTGCAGCAAATAAAGAAATATTAGATGAAACAAAGTACAACGCAGAACAACTAAACGGGTATTTTAGATTAGATACAAAATTTGGCTTTCGAATAAATAGTAGTAAAAGAAAATTAAGCCACACTTTTTATATAGATCTTCAAAATGTAACCAACCAAAAAAATATTTTTTTAAGACGGTACAATGCCCTAAAGCAACAAATTGGTGAAGTAAATCAAATTGGTTTTTTTCCAGACATATTGTACAGAATTCAGTTTTAAAAAATCTACCTTAAAATATATTTTATTAAAAAGTTACTTAAAAGATGGTAGTTATGATGAGTTTTTTTTTACAGTTAACCCTTCGCAATTCATTGTTATTTTGGTATGGACTTGTATGCTTTTTCGGTGGAGTAATTTGTTTAATACTTACTCAAACAACCACTCAACAAGTGAATAACATTAATGCATTTATTAAGCCAATGAAATTTTTCTTTAGTGTTTGGTCATTTTGTTGGACCATGGCATGGCTGATGGTAGAATTACGAGACGATAACATCACAAACAGTTTTAGCTTAATGGTGGTTATTGTAATGAGCTTCGAATTAATTGTAATTACTTGGCAGGCTGCCAATGGTAGATTATCGCATTTTAATGTTACTAATTCGTTGTATAGTACTTTATTTACACTAATGGGGATTGCCATAAGTATACTTACTTTATGGACATTATTTATTGGATTTCAATTTTTTAAACTCAACAATGATAAGCTGCCTATTGGTTATTTGTGGGGCATACGTTTAGGCATTATTTTATTTGTAATTTTTTCTTTTGAAGGGGGAATAATGGGTTCGAAACTACAGCATACTGTTGGTGGTTTAGATAGTACTGAAGGAATACCCATTTTAAATTGGAGTAAAAAATTTGGAGACCTAAGGATTGCACATTTTTTGGGTATTCACTCATTACAATTATTACCGCTGATGGGTTTTTATTTATTTAAAGAAAAATATAGCATTATTTGTTTTAGCACTTTTTATGCTTGCTTAGTAAGTTATACATTGTTAACAGCCTTAAAAGGAATGAAGTTAATCTAATGTGAATTTTAATTTAAACTGAAATTTTCTTGGATAATGCCGATTGGATAGCTGTTAAACCAATCTATTTGGGTTATTACAGATATCACATCGGTATTATTTTAGGTAATTCACAAAATACAAAAGTCCTTTGCAGAGAAAGGACTTTTAGTTTAACATTGGATTTTAAAACTGTTACTTAACAAAACTGGTTGTTAAAGAACTATTGGATTTGTCGTTAACGACTCTTAAGGTATAAATACCAGTAAGTAAGTTGGAAACATCTACACTAACTTGATTAGCATAGTTGTTTATTGAATTTTTTGATAGCAGCATTTGTTGACCATATACATTATAAATGGCAATTGTTATATTACAAGCTTCTGCATTATTAATAAGTACATTCAATTTATTTTTAACAGGGTTTGGATAAACATTTAATGTTGCCCAATTACTATTAGAATTTTTTATTGAAATAATAGATGAGTAAATTATTGAACCATTTTTATCCAATTGCTTTAAGCGATAATAATTGATTCCATCTAAAGGTTTAGTGTCTGTAATTGAGTAAGAAAGCAGTGCAGAACTATTACCACCATTTGTTTTTGAATAAATTGTACCGATAGAATTAAATTGAATACCATCGTTAGATCTTTGTAATTCAAAATGCGAATTATTAATTTCTGTTATCGTTTTCCATTGTATAAAATGTGTATTTTTTTCTTTACTTACAGAAAATGAACCAATTGAAGCCGAAAGTGTACCAGCTTTAAAAATATAACTTTGGTTATTTGCAGCCTTACTAGTAATAGTTGTAAATTCGGTATTTGTACTTACTGCAGGTGTTGCAGATAAATCGGCTAAAGAAATAAAATTTCCAGTACCCGAACCTATTGTTGTTAAACCCACAGATGCCGAAGGAGATGAAGCAGCCCCAGCCTCTTGCCTATAAACAAACTCAACCCAATTAGAGGTTTCATACAACTTAACTTGAAAAGATATTGCAGCTTCTGTAGCCCCAAAACCCCATCTTGTATTTAACCATTCTACTGTAAAAACTCTATTAGGTGCAGTGCCAGTTGTTACATATTTTAGATTATTAGGTGATTGTATATTTAAATCATCCCAAAGTGGGGCAATCATTGGGCGTTTCCCAACTAAACCATCTGTAAGATTATTAACATCTGTAGCATTGGTAATTTCGGCAAAGCTGATAAACCCATTTGTAGAAATAGAAACTTCATTATATGTATTTCCACTATTATAAATAAAATTAAAGTCAATAGGAATATTTGTAGCAAAACCTTCATCTGCAATAGGGTCTTGCCCATTACCTATTAAAAAAGGAACCGCACCACCAGTAATTGGTGTAAATATTGATGTGCTTGGCGTAAATGAAAAATTCATTTGAGCCCAACTAATTGTGGAACAAAAAATAACCAAACATAAAATTATAATTACCTTTTTCATATTATTTGTTTTCATATTTATTATAAAATATCAAAAAAAAATACAACCACTATTAATTTTTATTGTCATTTAATTTGAATACTAATAACTCCTTTAATGACTACTTTATTGTTTTAAAAATGCTTTTGTTTCAGATTCTCCACCAATTATTGCATCTAATTTTGCATAATAAACTCCTTTCGAAAATTTACTTACATCGGTTTTAATAATATTATCGCCTTTGGTTACATTAATTTTTGTTTCGTAAACTACTTTTCCAAAACAATCTACCATTCTAAAAATTGCTTCTGCATTGTATGGTGCGTATATAACTGAGGTTGCTATATTTATTGCAGGATTTGGATAAATTTTATGGTGCACCAATTTAGGAGCCAACTCTCCTATTATTTTAATTGATTGCGAATAAAATTCACTATTTTCTAAATCAACACATTTTAGTCTATAATAATCTACAGTATTGGGTTGCTTATCTTCATAAGAGTAACTAAGTGGAATATTACTATTTCCATTAGGAGCTTTGCTATCAATGAGATATAATGAAGAGAAATTTTTTCCATCAGAACTTCTTTCAATTTCAAATCGCTTGTTTCTTATCTCCGCAGATGTATTATAATATATTTTATTAACGTTATTACTCCTTACCCCTGTAAATGAAATTAGCTTTACTGGTAATGGTTTTACTTTCTCTACTTCAATATCATCTATTACTAATAAAGATTCATTTTTTTGGGTTGTAGATCTAAATGCAATAAAATAAGCTTCATCGCTTGGAGGTGCAAAAATGAAAGATGTGTCTTTAAAATTTATTTGTTTAATATTCAGATTTCTGTAAATCGTTTGCCAACCACTCATACTTGTATTTATACTTTTTCCAATTCTAATTTCAAGCCGCTGGCTTCCATTGATGGTATCACTTGCCTTAAACTTAAATTTAATTCTGTAACTTGACCCACCTAGTAAATTCATAGAAGGCATTACCAACCAGGCATCAGAATCAAAATTTTTATTCCCTTTTACACTTACAGCTTTATTATATGGAGGCAAATTTGATAAACTTATAATTTTCCAGCCATTGCCCATAGTTGGGTTGACGGAAGTCATAGAACTTGGAATTTGATTGCTTGATTCAAAATTTTCTATGAATGGTAAGGTTACCTGTTTTGCTGTATTAAATGGAATAGTTAACCAACCACTCGTATCATTGGATGCTAAATTTCTTACATGAATGTAGTAATCAGTTGATGGAATTAAACTCTCAACAATTGCTGTATTAGTATTTGTACTGCTAAATGTTGAGGGCTGAAAAGATGTAGTATTTATTTCATACTCATAAGCATTGTTTGAAAAACTGTTCCAAGAAAAAGCAACATTTTGCGATGTATAGCTGTTAAGCACCAAAGATGTAGGCATTGAAATTTTGCTTGGAGCAAACTCATACGTTAACCCAGAAACAGGTAAATTGTCTACAAAATTAAACTCTTTAACCGAGCTTACTTTTGCTGTAGTTGAAAGGTTGTTTACCGATAAAAAGCTATTAACACAATCCAGGCAAGTTGAAATACCAATTGAAGCACTTGGATTTTTTGGTACATTGTTTAATGGCTTATATATAAATTGTATTTTGTTTGAGGTTTCAAATAGCTTTAATTGAAAAGAGATTGAAGTTTGTAAATCATTAAAATTCCAATGAACTTCTGCCCATTCTATAGTAAAAACTCTATTTGGGGCAGTACCTTCTAACTTATACAATAAAAAGTTGTTATCTAATATACTTAAATCATCCCACAAGGGTGCTATAATAGGCCTGTTTAAGTTTGCCTCTAATCCCTTACTTAATTTGTTAATACTGTACTTATCGGCTACTACAGAATCAAATCCATTTCCAAAAGTTATAAAACCGTTTACATTAACATTTAGTTTAGAATAATCTACATTGTTAAATTTAAAAGTAAATCCAATTGGTAAATCATTAGAAAACCCTTCATCATTTTCATAATAACCAACCGGAGTAGGATTGTTTAATGGAGGTTTAGATCCAAAAATAATGGGTGTGTAAATAGTTTGAAATGCTTTGAATGTGTAATTTACTTGAGCATTAGTTTGTAAAAAAAACAAAATGCAGCAAACCAACATAAATTGGTAGATGTTTTTCATGGACTTAGATATTGGATATTTGAATAACTATACAACTAACAAAAAAAGTGTTGCTTTATTGTGCAAATAGCCAATTTCTTTAAAAAAAAGTAAAATTTTCTCAAAATTGGAAAAGCCTAAGCTTTTTTGAGGCTTATTTTAGGCAAAAAAACACATAATTGAATAACAATAGCAAAAAAGACCAATAAGTAAAGCCCAGGCATTTTTTTAGGGCATTCGGGCCTACACATACTAAAAATAATATAGTTTTTAATGGCCCAACTTAAGTTAATAAATCCAATAAAAAGATTGGTACGCTTGGCCCAAACTTTTTGAATTAAAAAAAATAGTAATAAGATGCTACAAAAAATACCATGCGGAAAAATTTGTCTCCCAAAGGTTAATTTTTCACTTATTTTGCCATTTACTCCACTCAATGATAATTGCAAATTCTCTATTTCAATCCATGGTAAAAAACAAATCCCAATTAAAGAAATTGCTGTTAAAATACCTATTTGTTGGGAATATTTCATTATAATATTTTATTACGTAAAAGAAACTTTTAGCGAATAGTTACAAATGTATAGCATATAAAATGATTGCAGATAATGTACTAAATATTGTTTTTAAAGATACAAATAGTAGGGCTTTAAAAGTTGTTTAAACTTTTCAGAATACTCATTTTCTAAATTTTTAATGGTAATCGTGTCTGCCTCTGATGCAATTGATTTTTTTCTGGAAAAAAATAGCATATTTCTAAAATTATCATGCTTAGGGGTTTGCTTTACAACCATTTTTTCTTGCAAAAAAAATAAGCCCAAGCATAAATTAGTAAAAGGGATTACCCTACTTGATGGAAGCAAAATAGCAAAACTGCCATTTTTGTCTAAAAGCCGATCAATACAAAGAACCAATTCTTCAAATTTTAAATCAGCACTATGCAAAGCAAGGTTTCGCTTTTTATTATTGCTTCGTAAATCATCCTCAAAAAAAGGTGGATTGGTTATTATAAAATCGTAAAACTTATTAGGTAAATACTGTTGAATGGGTTGTTCAAAAAGATGAAGCCTCTTGCTCCACAGCGATGCATCAAAATTTAATTTAGCTTGTTCTGCAGCAGCAGTTTCAATTTCTACCGCATCAATAGTAGCAGTTGTATTTTGGGCTAACATTAGGCTTAATAAGCCTGTACCAGTTCCAATGTCTAAAATAGATGCTACTTGTTTATCTTGTATTTTATGGGCTACCCAAGCACCAAACAAACAGGCATCTGTAGTTACCTTCATTGCACAAGCATTTTGCCAAATAGTAAATTGCTTAAAATTAAAATAATGATTTGGCATAAACTAACACTCGCTTAAACTAAGTGGTATAAACAATGCCAACCCACCGTCGGAAGTTTCTTTATACTTACTATTCATATCTAAAGCTGTTTCCCACATGGTTTTAATTACTTTATCTAAACTAACTTTAGCAAAATCGGGTGTGCTTTGTAAAGCCAATTGCGATGCTGTGATTGCCTTAATTGCCCCCATTGTATTTCTTTCGATGCAGGGTACCTGAACTAACCCACCTATAGGGTCGCAGGTTAAACCTAAATGGTGTTCCATTGCTATTTCTGCAGCCATTAAAACCTGCTTTTGAGTGCCGCCTAAACTTTCTGTTAAAGCAGCTGCCGCCATTGCCGATGATACGCCAATTTCTGCCTGACAACCGCCCATAGCTGCAGATATAGTAGCCCCTTTTTTAAATATGCTACCTACTTCTGAAGAGGTTAATAAAAACTTAATTATTTTATCATTAGTGTTGCCATCACAAAATATCATAAAGTAAAATAAAACTGCAGGAATTACACCAGCAGCTCCATTGGTTGGTGCAGTTACTACCCTACCAAAACTTGCATTTTCTTCGTTTACTGCTAAGGCAAAACAACTTACCCAGTCGAGAATATAGTTAAACCCATTTCCACCTTGTCTAATACTTGCAACCCACTCGTTATAATTATTGTACTTTTTGCCAGCCAATAATTTTTTATTTAAATCAAAGGCTCTTCTTTTTACCTCAAGACCACCAGGTAGTTCTCCTTGAGTATGACAACCTCTATAAATACATTCTTGCATGGTTTGCCAAATTTTTAGCACACCATTTTTTGTTTCAAGTTCCGAACGCCAAACATGCTCATTTTCTAAAACCACTTCATTAATTTGTAATCCTGTTTTCATACACCAATGCAATAAGTCGTCGGCAGTATTAATTGGAAAAGGTAAGTCTATAGCATCGGCCTTCGAGGAAATTTCGCCCTCTTTAACTACAAAGCCACCACCAATGGAGAAATAGGTTTCGCTAAAATTATCTCCATTCTTTAACTCCACTAAAAATGAAAGTGCATTGGGATGAAAAGGTAGTACCTCTTGATAAAGAAATTGAATATTTTTTTGTGGATCAAATACTACTTCAACTTCATTATTAAGTTTAAGTAATTTTCTGCTTGAAATAACATTAACTTTTTCTGTAATAGAGTTAACATCTATGGTTTCTGGATTTTCTCCACACAAACCCATTAATACGGCAATATCGGTTCCATGCCCCTTGCCTGTTTTAGCCAAAGAACCATACAATAAAACATTAATTGATTGAACATTGGAAAATGAAAAATTAGTTTTAATAGTATTAATACATCTTAAAGCTGCTTTCCAAGGACCTAAAGTATGGCTGCTAGACGGCCCAACTCCTATTTTAAACATATCAAACACCGAAATCGCATCGTGTGGCATACTAGTATTTTTACAAATATACCCAGTTAATTATCCAATCGCTTCATCCAAAATTTGGAATAAATATTTCAAATGTAGACAATTGACAAAAATATAGGCTGCCCAAAATGAACTACACAAAATGTAACTATTTGATTTTTAAATGCTTATGTAAAAATAAGAAGATAACAAAAGTTTGGCACACATTTCCTTTACTCTATAATATCCAATAGATGAAAAACTGTGAATTTAAACAATAAATTAAACAGTTAAATCTAATAAAATGAACGCTAAATTAACGCTAATAATTGCAATTCTTTTTTTTGCACTTATAGCAAATGCAACAAATAAATCAGATAATGAAAGCACTTTAAAAAAATCTGAGTTAGATTTAAAATCTAAAAAATTAAGACCTAAAAAATCAACAGCTATATTATTGTTTTCAATGAACGAAGCAAAATTATCGGCAATTCATGTTAAAGAAAATGTAGAAATAACCTACCAACCAATCTTTGAACCTAAGAAAATTAAATTATATAAAAGAAAATAGAATATCGAATAAATTAAAAAGGGTTGGCAATTTGCAGCCCTTTTTTTATGCCATTTCTTTTATGCCTGTTAAATTTTCATAAAAACACAACCATTAAAATTGATTATCTTGAAATAATACCAAAATGATATCTGTAATAGCCCAAAAAGAATGGTCTAAACAGCTATCCAATCGGCATGATCTCAGGAGATATTGGTCTAAATCAACATTCTTTTGTTCTTATTTTACCTCGAACAACAAAAAAACATATCTATAATGACCAATAGGTTGGTAATTTTTTAACCAAGCATAATTACTGTATACTTCATAAGTAGTATTGTAAACAAAAGCTCCTGGTACAATAAATTTTCCTTTCTCGGGTTTGTTGGGAGCTATTCTATAGTCTACATTTTTTGCTAAAAATGGTTGTATATCTCTAGGTATATCACTTGGTCGATAATTATACTCAGCCAAATAACGGAATAGATTGGTTTTATTTAAAAGAAACTCGTTGGTGTAGGGCATTACCTCTGGATAGACCTTTGCCACCGAAATAAGTGCATACAAAACCAAGGCCATTAACAACCATTTACCTTTTTCAAAATATTGCTTGATAAAATCAGGTAATTTTCCAATTGCCAAAAAAACAAAAGGCAATAATATCATGGCATGCCTAATTCCTTGCTGAAAAGGATTTACAAAACACAACATACAACCATACACTACAAATGGTGCAACAATAAATATATATTTTTGGGTAAATGTTTTTAAATTAAATGTTCGTATAGCAACCAATAAAGTAGCAATCGCTAACAATAAAAAACCAATAGTAAACTTAAAAAAAGCAGTTACAAAATAATAGTACCAAACCCCAGTAGTAAATTTTTGATTAAGAATAAAAACACCTTTGTAGGGTAAATTGGGTGTAAATGGACCCACCTCGCTGTGGTATTGTAACAAATCGAAGCCCCTAATAAAAGGCTCTGGTAATAAGGTTGGCAATGGTTTAAGAAAAGAAAAAGTACTGATTAACTGCTTCATAGAAGTACTTTTAAATTCAATACTTCCCCAACTATTAAATGAATGATGAAAATAGTAGCCCATATTTACCACCAACCAAACTATTGCAATAAATACAATACCATACGCAAGGGCTGATTTATTAAATGCTACAACTGCTTGTTTTGCCAACAACCTACACACATAGATTAGAAGAAAAATAAAAGGCAAAAAAATCATACTCGATTTTGTAACTAATGCCAAACCTGTAAAAAAAGCGGTTAATAAAAATTGTACATTATTTTTTGTTGAGCAAAATTTATAATAATGATAGCATGCAGCCAATAATACAAAAACACTAGCAACATCGCTGGTTACTACTGGCGTAAATGCCATAAATAGTGGATCAATTAAAAGTAAGGTTATGGGTAGCCACCAACCTTTATTTTCATATAAACTTTTACTAAAAAAATACAAGTATAAAAAAACCAACCAAAAAAATACAATCATTAAGTACCTACCCAATAATTGATCTGCCCTACCCCAATCATTGGCTTGTAAATTTGGCTGGGTAATTTGTTTTATTATTCTTGGTAACCAAGCAATAGCAACAATTGGGGTTTTGCTATCGTCAACATCAAACACTTTATCTGGTTGGCCTTTAAGCCAACGTTTAGCATATTCTATATAATCTGATTCGTCGTTGGTTAAGGGTTGATGTTGAACGTACACTAAACAAAAAAATGTATGCATGCATAATAGAATGCACAATATCCATTTATGATTAAGCAGAAGTATACTTTTAAAATAACTCATGTTCTACTCTATGATGGCAGAGGAATTGTTTAATGCTGTTGCTCTAATTTTATTTACCATTTCTTCAAATGAAATTAAATTAAAAGCATCTTTAACTTCAAAATTACCAATTCTTGTTCGGCATAAACCACTCATGTAACCACCAACTCCTAATGCTGCTCCAAAATCGTTAGCTAAACTTCTAATATAAGTACCGGTGCTGCAAACTACTTTAAAATGTACAACTGGCATTTCAATTTTTGTAAGTACAAATTCTTTAATGGTTACTGGCCTTGGATCTACTTTTACTTCTATACCCAATCTTGCCGATTCGTATAAACGTTTACCATCTTTTTTAATGGCAGAATGTTGTGGTGGCATTTGTAATATATCGCCTATAAATTGATGTGTGGCATTAAATAGCATTTCATTAGATAAATGTGAGGTGTCTTTAAAATTTTCTGGCTCTTTTTCTAAATCGTAAGTGGGTGTTGTAGAACCTAAAGTAATAGTGCCAGTATATTCTTTTTCCATACCCATATACTCGTTAATTTTTTTGGTAAACTTACCCGTACAAACAATTAATAACCCCGTGGCCAAGGGATCTAGTGTACCAGCGTGACCTACTTTTTTTACCTTAGTTAAAATGCGTACTTTTTTTACAATATCGAAACTAGTCCATTTTAAAGGCTTATCAAATAATAAAACTTGCCCATCGGCAAACTGTTGTATTGGTTGCATGGGGCGAAAGTAAGTAACAAAAGGTTTAGTTTAAAATGCTTACAACTAAATTGCTTGCCTCGATTTAATTTCTAAATATTTATTTAAAGAATTTATGGTTAATTGCTGAGGTGAAGTTAGTAGTGTGAGTATTCCATTTTTTTGCAACTCTTTTACCATCAATCTTTTTTCGTAAATAAATTTTTCGGCAATTACTTCTAAATAAATTTCTTCTGTATTGTTAGCAGATGACTGAGTTAGGCTTTTAATCTCGGTATTTTCAAACATTACTACCAATAATAAATGGTAATGAGCAATTTTTTTGAGGTAAGGCAACTGTCTTTCTAGTGCATACTGCGATTCGAAGTTGGTAAATAAAACCAATAAACTTCGCTGTTTTATTTTATTTCTTATCTTGGAGTATAAGCCTTCATAATCGGCATCTAAAAAATTAGTTTTTTCTTTGTACAAGGTTTCTAAAATGGCATTCATTTGCAAATTGTTTCTTTCGGCTGGTAAAAAACTATTAATGTTTTCGGCAAAAGAAATTAACCCAGCTTTATCTTGCTTGTGCAGGGCAACATTACTAATAACTAGGGTTGCATTAATGGCATAATCTAACAAACTTAGGCCTTCAAAGGGCATTTGCATGTTTCTACTTTTATCAACTAAACAATAAACCTGTTGACTTTTTTCATCCACATAAGTATTTACCATTAATTGATTTTTTCTTGCAGAAGCTTTCCAGTTAACTGTTCTAAAATCATCGCCTCTTACATACTCTTTTATTTGTTCAAACTCCATACTATGCCCTAATTTTTTTAATCTTTTATTACCCGTTTCATTTAGCTGGTTACCAATTGCATGTAAACTATACTGCCTCATTTGTACATATGAAGGGTACACCAATACTTTTTCATCGGCAGGAAAACTAAATCTTCTTTCTACAAATTGCAATGGAGATTGAACAAATGCTTGAATTTTACCAAAAAGATATTCACCTCTTTGAACTGGCCGAAGTGTATAATTTAAGTATGCTTTCTCTGCCTTTTTTAAGATTAATTGTTTTTTCCAATTTCTATTTTGGAACTGAAATGGTAACTCGTCAATTACGTGTACGGTTATACTAAATGAATAATTATTATAAAATTGTAATTGAACTTTATTTTCATCGCCATTGCTAAATCTTTCTTTACAAATACGACCAGCTAGTAATGCTTTGCGTTTGGTGTATAACAGTAAAGCATCAATAATAATCAGTATAAAAAGTATAACCAATAAAAAATGAGCAACAAAAAATAACAATTGTATAAAAAAAGAAAAAGCAAAAAGCAGTACAATACAAGCTGCAATTAAATAACTGCGTTTGGTTATGTAAAATGATTGATATAATGAACTAAACTTTGTTAGCACTATCGAGGAATTTCTAATGAATTAATAACTTGCCTAATTACTTCATCGGTTGTTATGCCTTCCATTTCTTTTTCGGGTGTTAGTAACAAACGATGACGTAAAACATAAGGTGTAGCATTAATAACATCGTCGGGTATAACAAAATCTCTACCACTCATGCCAGCAAGGGCTTTAGCAGCATTCATTATTGCCAAGGAAGCCCTTGGAGAAGCTCCTAAAAAAATGGATTTATTGTTACGAGTGGTTACGACTATTTTAGCTATAAATTGTAAAATATTATCTTCAATAATAATATTTTTCACCAATTCTCTAATCTCTTTAATTTTATTTGCCGTTAAAACAGGTTGTATATTTTGTAAAATTTGACTGTTGCCTAATTGATGAAATTTCGACAAAATAGCAAACTCTTGTTCTTCGGTTGGATAGGGCACATCTATTTTAAACAAAAAACGATCTAATTGAGCTTCTGGCAAACGATAGGTTCCTTCGTATTCTATTGGATTTTGTGTGGCAATTATCATAAATGGTGGCTCCATGGCATAGGTTTGTCCATCCATGGTAACCTGCCTTTCTTCCATAATTTCAAATAAGGCCGATTGTGTTTTTGCTGGAGCTCTATTAATTTCATCGATCAATACAATATTCGAAAAAATAGGCCCCCGTTTAAATTCAAATTTCGAATCTCGTGGATTAAAAATGGAAGTACCTAAAACATCACTTGGCATTAAATCGGGTGTAAATTGAATTCTATTAAAATGAACATCGATACATTTTGCAACTAACCTAGCAGTTAATGTTTTAGCCACACCAGGAGCACCTTCTATGATTACATGACCATCTGCAAGTATGGCAGCAATAATCATTTTAATCATATTGTCTTGCCCAACAATTACTTTTTTAATTTCATTATTAATAGCTGCAACTGCATTACTTAATTCAGATAAATTGGTTCTTTCTTCAAAAAAATTTTCTTCCATTAGTGAGTAGTTTTATAAAAGTTTTTAAATAATTTATAATAATTTGTTAGCTCAAGCTGAGATATTGAATTTGAATTTTGAATAGATAAAATTGCGGCAACCATTTGTTCAATTTGTGTTTCTGGAAACCCAGATTTACCCGATAATTTAGCAATAAAATCAGAATTTAAATTGGTCGTATTTATAAAATACTTACTGCGTACATGCTCTAAGAAATAAGCACTCATTTTGTTTGCTAGGTTTAAATGATCTTGTTTTTCGAAATACAATCTACCAATAGTTTTTACAAAATCTAAAGATTCGTTTTTTACATTTTTAATTTCTGGAATTTGCCGTTGATTTCGTTTTACTTGAAGCAAAAGAAATAAGGTTAAAAAAAGTAAGGCTACAAAAAATGCCCATTTAAAAGCTGGTATACTTAGAATTACGTTGAGTGGAGAAGGGTTATTGGGCGTTTCGTTTTCCTGCAACTTATAAACAAAATATTCATCCCAAATAATTCTTTTTGTAGTTGCTGGTATTGCACTAAAAAGTTTTTCGATATAAATACTGTTTTTTTTATTTAAAATAAAGTAGTTACTAAACACAAAGGGATTACTATGTAAATAGAAGCTACCACTACCCACTTTACCTTTCAGTAAATTTGGATAATCTTTGTTCGTTGTACCTAAAACTTGTAAGGCTTTTTTATTGAATGCTGTAAACGATGACTCAAATGAAAACCCAGGATAAGTAAAGGTTGTATCTTTTACAAATACTGGTGTACGCAACATAACACTTGGTGAATCTGAATAATTATTGTTATAAATAAAATTATTATTTGCAATTTCAACTCCAAAAAATGCTAGTGCATCAGCATTCATCACTGGTGATGCGATTAAAACTTGGTTGCCTTTTTTTACAAAGCGGTTGAGCATCATTAACTCTTTTTCGTTTGGATTAAAATGCTGGGTAACAACAATAAATAGGGTATTTTCAATTTCGGTTTCATTATTATAAAACCAATCTTCTGGCGGTTTTCTATTTAATTCTATAGTACTTTTTGAAAACAATATAGGCAACATACTATACAAAACTTTAGTACCATATGGTATATCCGATTTTTTATTAAAAGTTACGGATGCATCGAACCTTTTTGTATTTAAACTAGTAAAATACAATAGTGTAGCCAATAAGCACAAAACAATTAAAAGTATATAAGGTAGTAGTTTTTTCAAAAAATTAACTGTTTGTTAGTTGAGTATAGAATTTATCGAAACTAGTTTTAATAATATCGAATTGAGATGAGTTCACTAAAAAATTTCCGAACCACACATATTCGTAATTTCTTATTGCTTTTGCAAAACTGTTAAAGCCATTTGAACTATTTAATTCCATCAAATAATCGAAATTGGTTTTGCTGGGTGAATAAACGATTACGTTTTTTTCTGCCATTGTTTTAAGTAATCGTAAAAAAAGTAAACGAGTAGCCAATTTATAATTTTGCAAATGAATACTTTGTTCAATCGATTTTTCAAAATCAATTTCAAAAATATTTTCACCAATCGCTTCACCAAGATTTGCATCATCTATTTTTTTTGAAGTAGGTGCAAAAAGCCCAATACCATTACTTTTAATGAAAAGTACAATTAAGGTAGTTACAATGCCAATTACAATAATCCAAGCAATTATTCTTGGCCAACGAGTGTTAAAAAATTGGGTGAGCCAATACCAAAAACCATTCTCACTTTTTTCAGTAGTAGCTTTTTTAATGTTAACACCATCGGCATACCAGTATGCTTCTTCATTTTTTAGTTTAGTAATGGTATCTTGTAAACTAGTTATTCCTTTTACAATTGGAATTATTTCTAAAGAGTCTATATTTTTAAATTGACCAGTTAAGTAATCATGGTTTTTTTCAGCTACATCAACTGTGGTATCTTCAATTGGTGCTTCTATAATTTCTACATTGGAGGTATCGTAATTCGTTTGGGCATAAGTAATATCACCCCAGCCCATAGTTATGATGATAAGTAAAAATTTCAACAAATTTTTTTTAAAGCGTTTCATTAGGCTAACTCGTTTTTTATTTTCAATTTACGTTTTAGCTTAATGGGATAAACACCAAAATAACCAATTATAAAAACTAAAGAGGCGGTTAAAATTGAAATACTTATCCAAATGGGCATTCTATAATAGCGTGTTACAAAGCCTTCAAAAAAAGCAGCAACAATAAATACTGGCACTAGACCAATAATTATTTTAATACCATCTTTTGCTCCACTTTTAAAAGCATCCATTCGTTTTAAAGTTCCTGGGAATAGCCAACTTTTACCCAAAATAATACCCGAGGCAGCTGCAATGGTTATAGCAGATAACTCTAAGGTTCCATGAATCATTACAGTTAAAATAAATAACCCACCTAACCCTTTTGAATAAAACATATAATCAAATGAACCCACCATCACACCATCTCTAATTAATTCTTGAACTGTAAAAAATGGAAAAGCCAAACCCTCCATATAATATCTAAAAGAAACACTTATATTATTGATCATAATACCTAAAAACATTAAAAAGCTATTTCCGCTTTGATAAACTCCAAAAGGATTTCCATCGGCTATGTTTTTTTCTGTCATGTTTACATAACCATCGCCCAATATTTGCCTCACAAAATGTTCATCTTTCATTGCTGAATAAAAGCCAACGAAAAAGAAAAATAAAAAAATCGCAAAACAAATACCTAAAACGATTTGATGCCTTGCAACGGCCAATGGAACATCGTATTTAAAAAAAACAACTAACTTATTGGTTTCCTCTCTTCTGTTTTTATAAATACTTAAATAGCGTTTTGCTGCTTCGGCATTTAAAAACTTGGTAACATTACTTTGCGGATAAAAGGTTTTGGCATAACCTAAATCGTCGGTTAGTTGAATAAATTCTGCAGCCATTTCATCTGTATCGTTCGAGGGAGATTTGCTAATAGACACCCATCTATCTTTATTTTTTTTTATGAATAGTGCTTCTCTCAAAAAATATTTTTTTATTAAGGATAAAACGTGTTAATATTTGTGGAAATTAAAGAAAGTCTTGGTATTAACAAAAGACTCATCTATTTTTATTATCAACATTATGAGCCGATTAAAAATTGCAACGAATGTAAATATAGATTTAGAGTTTAATACTGCCCCATTTCATAAACGTTTATTCGCTTGGATTATAGATTTTATCCTATTTTTAGTTTATGCATTTTTAGTATTTAAAGTACTTAGCTTTTTCCCTACTATAGAAAAGAGTGAGGATTATACTTGGATTATTTTGATTTTATTTTTACCAATTTTTTTATATCCGGTTGTTACCGAATCTTTAATGCAAGGACAAACCCTTGGCAAAAAAATATTACATTTAAAAGTAATTAATGAAACTGGTGGCAATGCAACCAATAGCCAATTTATTATAAGATGGATGTTAAGAATTTCGGACTACATTATGTTGGTAATGATTATTCTATTGGCAGTTTATGGAATGTTGGTTATCAAGGAATTTCTCTTTGTGGCAGCATTGGCTACAACCGATATTTTTTGTGTTGCATTAACTACAAAAGGTCAACGAATTGGCGATATGGCTGCAGGCACTTTGCTTATATCCACTAAAAATATTGGTTCATTAAATGATACTGTTTTTATGGAAATAGAAGCTAATTATATACCCATTTACCCAGAGGTAATGAAGTTGAGTGATAAAGACATAAATATGATAAAAAGTATTTACGATAACTCAATTAAAAAATACAATGCCGATATAATTGAACGTACTGCCCACAAAATTGAAACGGTGTTAAATATAAAATCCAAACAGGATGCTCAAGTTTTTTTACAAACATTGTTGAAAGACTATAACCATCTTTCGACCAATTAATGAAACCTTCATTATACCAAATTTTTGGTCTAAATTAAAGTTCATAGTGGTATTATCTCATTAATGTTCCAAGTACAAAAAAGACTAGGATCAGTGCATAAAAAGCAATACCAATAATGGTTAAAATACCCCAATACAAGCTGTAGGTTTTTAAGTTTGCAAAAGATTCGTTTAAGAGCGTTTGATCTTGATTGGATATAGCTTTCAACATTTTGTTAGAGGATATTAACCTGAAAAAGTTTGGAATAATGAGTATTACAATGATAATTGCATAAAAAATTATTGCCCCTACAATAATGCCCTTATCGTATGAAGAGGAATTTGTAGAAGAAACATTGATGCTAAGCAGAGACCTTAAAAAAAAAGAGCCCCCGAAGACTAACCCAAATAATGTTAAACCACATAACACAATATTGATGATGGATAAAAATTTATTCCATTTTGCTATTGAAACTAAATGTTGGCTAGCGGTGGCATCAATACCAAAATTAAAAATTGAATCTTTCTCTAGTTCCATAATTCGTTGATTTATCTCAAAAATACAAGAAAAAGGGCTAAAAAAAAGCTGCACCAAAATGGTGCAGCAAATGCATATTAAACTTAAATCTAGTTCTAAATTATTTTTTATTTAGTGGCATACTTTCTGGGGCAACTCCAGCACCCTTAGGTGCAGGACCATCGGCAACATCTAACACTTCAATGTCGAATATTAAATTTGAATAAGGTGGAATTACTGGTGGAGAACCTTGCATACCATACGCCATACTAGATGGAATAATTAATTTGCCTTTCCCACCTTTTGCAAAAAGTTTCAATCCTTCTACCCAACCTGGAATTATTGGACTAACCTGCACCACAAATGTTAATGGTTCGCCTTTTACACCATTTTTTACATTTCCATCAAACTCTACACCTGTAGTTAACAATCTACCAGTATAATAAATTTTAACTTGTTTGCCACTGTCAATTCTTGCACCAGTACCTGGATTATCGATAACCACCAATGTACCACCTGGTGTACTTTCTGTTTTAAATTTTTTGGTGGCAGCATAATCCTTTACAGCTTTTAATTCGGCTTGTTTTAATCCTTCTACTTCTTTTGTAAAATCTGCTTGCATTTCTGCTTCATTTGCATAAGCTTTTACAAATTCGGCACGACCAAGAATAAAATCGCCACGTTTAAAGTCTTTACTATATTCTAACTGACCCAGTTTTTTCAAGGTATCGATGCTTAATCTAAACTCTAATTTATCGCCAGGAGAACAAGAGGTAATTAATTCAGCAAAATTGTAGGTTCCAAATTTGGAAGTATCAATTTGAAACATGGCTGGTATTTTACCAAACGTACTATTTAAAATACTGTCTTTAAGTTTAAACTCATAGTGCATTTTAATAAATTGACCTTGTTTAAACTTGTCTTTCGATTTGCCCTTTGTTATTTTATAAGGCATACCTGATTTAGTTTTTTCGAACTTGTTGCAGCTTGCAAATAATAAGGTAGCAACTGCTAAAATGGTGGTTAAAATTCTCATTGTTTTGTTTATTGTAATTGTGATTCGTATTGTTTTATTACTTGTTTAAATTTTTGTAATGTGGTATCTACCCCATCATCGCTTCTACCACCTGCTGCATTAAAATGCCCACCACCTTCAAAGTGATTTCGTGCAAATGTATTTACATCGATGTTACCCTTGCTTCTAAAACTCCATTTTCTTTCCTCATCCCTGTCAATAACTATAGCAGCTAACTTTATTCCTTGTATGGTTAAAAGATAGTTTACCAAGCCTTCTGTGTCGCCAGTTTTAATATCATATTTAGCCAAATCTGCCCTGTAAACATGCATTACAGCTGTATTATACTCATACAATACCTCCATTCTATTGTTTAAAACAAAGCCAATAAAGCGTAGCCTGTTTTCTAAAAAATTATCGTAAATATGATCGTGTATTGGGGTATGTTGTAAACCCAAATCTTTAAAAAAGGCAATCATTCTATGAACAGATGCTGTACAAGATGGAAATCTAAAAGAGCCAGTATCTGTCATTAATCCAGTATATAAACAAGTAGCAACATCTATATTAATTAAATTGCTGTTACCGCTTTCTACAATAAAATCGTACACCATTTCACAGGTACTACTTTTAGCAGTATTACTAATACCAAAATTAAATGCTTCTTTTTGAGGTTGCTGATGATGGTCGATTAATATTCTTATACAATTTGCATGTAAAAGCAATGGTTCTAAATGTTTGGTACGGTGCAATACATTAAAGTCTAAGCAAAAAATTACTTCAGCCTCATCAACCAATTGTTTGCACCTTTCTTTATTTTTATCAAAATCAACAACCAAATTAATACCGGGCATCCAATCTAAAAAATTTGCCCAATTAGTAGGTGAAATAACAGTAACGGTATGCCCCAATTGTATAAGAAAATGATAAAGCCCCAATGAACTCCCCATTGCATCTCCATCTGGTTTTTGATGTGTAGTAATTACAACCTTTTTGGAAGTATTGAGTTGAGGAAAAAAATCTTGTATTTGTTGCATAAATGTGGGCAAAAGTAAAGGAAATGAAGCTATTGCAAGAGAAAAATTCTAGTGATTTAAATTTATTGATTTAGCTGTTTTTAATGCTTATGAATTGTAACAAATGGGGTTCTAATGTGAAAAAAAAGTTGTAATGTGAGAGAAAGTAACTTTAAAAAAATTATACCCCTACATTTGCGGCGAATTAGAAAACGAAAACTATGAGCAACAAAACATTTACCATGATTAAACCTGATGCAACCAGTAAAGGTTATACAGGTGGAATTTTAGACATGATGCTGAACGCTGGTTTTAGCATAAAAGCTATGAAATGGACAAAATTAACACCCGAGCAAGCTGGTGAATTTTATGCAATACACAAGGAACGTCCTTTTTATGGCGAGTTAGTTGAATTTATGAGTAGTGGCCCAATTGTAGCAGCAATTTTAGAAAAAGAAAATGCTGTAGCCGATTTTAGAACCACCATTGGTGCTACAAATCCTGCAAATGCTGAAGAGGGAACTATAAGAAAAAAATATGCTGCTTCTATTGGAGAAAATGCAGTGCATGGTAGCGATAGTGATGAAAATGCTGCTATTGAAGCAAGCTTTTTCTTCTCTGGATTAGAAAGATTCTAATAAAAAATCCCTCGAAAATTTCGGGGGATTTTTTTATACTTTATGTAGCTTCTTTTTCATATCTATTACTTCATTTGCATTAACCAAATAATTTGCATCAGATAAATCTGTAATTGCTGCAGTATGAAATTCTTCTGCCTTGGTTAAGCTAACAATCGCTTCAATATTATTACTTCTTATGCCACCACCTGGCATGATGCTCACTCTAAAGTTCGATTGATTTATCAACTGCTTAATTACTTCAGCACCATCAATTGCATTGCTCTTTAAACCACTGCTTAAAATTCTGGTGCAACCAGCATTAATAATTTGTTCTAACGCTTCAAACGGATTGTTTACTTTATCGAAAGCTCGGTGAAACGTAACTTCCAAGGGATAAGCAAGGTTTACCAATTGTTTGGTTTGTTCGAAATTAACGGTATTATTATGGTTTAAAGACCCAATTACTACACCCTCGAAACCTATGTTTTTACAAACAATAATGTCTTTTTTCATCACCTCCAATTCTTCATCATCATATACAAAATTTCCGCCCCTGGGTCTTATAATGGGAAATATTGGAATGGAAATTTTTTTTCTAATGAGCTTTAATATTCCAAATGAAGCTGTAATTCCACCTTCATGGTAATTTGTACAAAGTTCTAGCCTATCTGCCCCTGCATTTGTTGCAGATATAGCAGAAGAATAATTAAATACAGCTACTTCTAACAGCATTTCTATAAAATAAAACTTGATTTATTTAACTTGTTATTCTCCATATTTGAGCATGTTGCATAAGAAAACCCATTTTGTAAACTATATGCACCAGTTTGCCCTTTTTTATTTACGGCAATAAACCCAACTTGAATAGATTTACATTTTTCTACACCTTTTACTTTAATTAAGCGTTCAATAGCTTTTTTGCAAGCCATATCTGGCGAAAGGCCTTGCCTCATTAACTCTACCACTAAATGAGAGCCTACAATTCTAATGATATCCTCTCCCTGACCAGTGGCTGCAGCAGCACCAATTTCATTGTCAACAAAAATACCTGCACCAATAATAGGCGAATCACCAACTCTGCCCCTCATTTTAAATGCTTGGCCACTTGTAGTGCAACTTGCACTTAAATTGCCATAGGCATCTAAAGCAATCATAGCAATGGTATCGTGGTTAAACTCATTTACAACAGGCATTATTGGGTTGCTAGATTGATTTTTATTTTCTCTATTTATTTCTGGATGATAATCTGTTTTTTTCAACCAGTTTTCATAAGCCTTTTTGGCACCCTCACTCAATTCTTTTTTTTCTAAAATAAACCCTTGGCTAATAGCAAACTTTTGAGCTCCTTCTCCCACCAAAAAAACATGAGGTGTTTTTTCCATTAATTTTCTAGCTACAGAAATGGGGTGCTTGATATCTTCTAAAAATGCAACAGAGCCGCAGTTACCAGCTTCATCCATAATACTTGCATCTAGTGTAACAAAGCCCTCTCTATCTGGATTTGCACCTAAACCAACGCAACAATTTATTTCAGATTCTGTAACCATTACTCCTTGTTCAACAGCATCAATCGCTTTTCCTTTGTTAGCCAAAATGTTCCATGCAGCTTTATTTGCATTGATACCTGCATCCCAAGTAGAAATTACAATTGGTTTTACACCCAACTTTTCTGCTTTTTTGTAGTAGCTTAAAGGTAGGGCTGCCAGAAATGTTGAACCAATAGATAAAAATTTTCTTCTTTGCATTTTAAATAATTACAATAAATGTAGCCATATCATTTTGTAAATAAAAAAAAATGGGCTGAATACACCTATTTAGGTGCTGAAAATTAGATTTTGTAAGATTATTATATATTTACCTCGAAAAAAAAAAATAGTGCAATACAACTCAACATTTATAAAATATACTGCAAAATTGCTTTTGTTATATTTTATTTTTGACTATGGAACCACTCTTTTTATTGGTGTTACAGGAACTGGAGGTAGGTATTACAGTTACACCTTAGATCATTATTTTAACTACGTTTCGTGGTTAAGAAATATCATTTTACATGGTTCAAATTCTATGATGCACCTATTGAGGTTTGATACAACAATTGTATCTGAATATTTAATTGGAATTAAACATGGTGCTGCTGTGCAGTTGGTGTACTCTTGTTTGGGCTACGGAGTTTTAAGTTTTTGGGCTGCTTTTATAATTGCCAATAAAGGCACACTGAAGTTTAAAGCAATTTGGCTATGTTTTGGATTTTTTGTAATCATTTTTTCTAATATAGTCCGGGTTTGTATTTTATTAATATCCAAGCAACAAAAATGGTATAAACCTTTTGAGTTCGATCATCATACAACCTATAATATTATCGCCTATTTGCTTGTTTTAATGCTAATGTTCTTTTTTTTAAAAGTGCTAAAGCAAAAAAGTGCCTCCGCTTAATTATTAATTGGTTTTAGACGTATCTTAAGCAAACTAAAACTTTCAGCATTAAGTATTACACTCCAACACTAGCACTATCAATTACCTTATTTCTTTCGGTTTTTAGCATTCGCCCAGGATAACGATTTATAACAATAAAATCGTGGGTAGCCATAATTACAGACGTACCATAATCTCTAGCTATAGCAATAAGCAACTGCATAATTTCGTCGCTTGTTTCTGGATCTAAATTACCGGTGGGTTCATCGGCCAAAATTAGTTTGGGCGAGTTTAGTAAAGCCCTAGCAATATCTACACGTTGTTGCTCACCACCACTCATTTCAAAAGGCATTTTAAATCCTTTACTCTTCAATCCTACTTTATCCAAAACATCATTAATTTTTTCTTCAATTAATTTTTCATCTTTCCAACCCGTTGCTTTTAAAACAAACTTTAAATTCTCGTACACATTTCTATCGGTTAATAATTGAAAATCTTGAAATACAACACCAAGATTTCTTCTTAAGAAAGGTACTTTTTTCCAATCCATATCTCTTAAATCAAACCCTACAACACTTGCAGATCCTTCTTTTAGGGTTAACTCTCCATATAGTGTTTTCAATAAACTACTTTTACCAGCACCCGTTTTGCCTACCAAATACACAAACTCTCCTTTATTTATGGTAAAATTTACGTCTTGCAGAATTAAACTATTACCTTGATAAATATTTACCCCACGAAGAGATACTACTACTTCTGACATATTGTTATTTTTAATTACTGTAAAAATATTGTTACAACTAAAATATTGTCAATAATACTATACACAATTGACAAAAACTTGTTAATACTTAACCTCGCCAAAATCACCACTTAAAATTAACTCTTTTGTTTCGCTAGCCTCAACCCTACCAACAATTTGGGCATGAATGTTAAATTCTTTTGCGGCATTAATTAAATTAGTAGCTGCCCGTTCACTGGTGAAAATTTCTAATCTATGCCCCATGTTAAATACTTGGTACATTTCTCTATAATCGGCATTAGAATTTTCTTGAATTAATTTAAAAATCGGAGGAATTTCGAACAAATTATCTTTTAAAATACGTAAAGGTTTAGGTAAATATTTCATGCACTTGGTTTGCCCACCACCACTGCAATGAATTATACCATATATATCATTAAAATGTTCTTCTAATAAAACTTTTAATAAAGGAGCATAGGTACGTGTTGGAGAGAGTAATAATTTACCAATAGTTGTAGTAATATTCTCAAAACTTATTGTATCGCTTAATTTATTTTTACCAATATATACTACCTCATCACTTAAACTGTTTTCGAAAGTTTCTGGATATTTTTCTGCATAGAATTTATCCAAAACATCGTGCCTAGCACTAGTTAAGCCATTGCTGCCTAAACCGCTGTTATACTCAGTTTCATAGGTAGCTTGGCCTGCAGATGCAAAGCCAACTATTACTTGCCCAACATCAATTTTATCGTTTGTAATTAATTTATTTTTTGGCCAACGTGCCGTCATGGTGCCATTCACTGCTATTGTTCTTACAACATCGCCAACATCGGCAGTTTCACCACCTAAATAATGAATATGAATGCCGAATTTTTTTAGCTCATTAAAAAATTCTTGTGTTCCATTAATAACTGCTTCTAAAACCTCACCAGATATTTTAGCTTTATTTCTATCGATTGTGCTACTAAATAATAAATTATCAAATACGCCGATACACAATAAATCATCTAGGTTCATTGCTACTGCATCTTGGGCAATGCCTTTCCAAATACTTACATCTCCGGTTTCTTTCCAATATAAATAGGCCAAAATACTTTTTGTTCCTGCACCATCGGCATGAGAAATATTTACATAATTTTCATCGCCTACTAAAAAATCTGGATACATTTTGCAAAATGCATTTGCATATAAACCAGCATCTAATTTTTTAATGGCGGCATGCACTTCTTCTTTTTGGGCACTAACTCCACGTTGGGCGTATAAAGACATTTTTAATTTTTTTTTATAACTAACATTTGCATTGATTTCAACTTTATCAGCGTTGTTTTAATTTCTAGTTAGAAGGCACACTTCAAAGTTTACAACATTTTTCACCTAAATATTTCTGTAGTTAAAATGCAAGATTCCAAATGAGTAATTGGTAATTTAACAACACTGCAAATGTAATTGTACTGCAAGTAACCACCATTCACTATTTTTAAACGCTCAATCCACTATTTTTGTTTGTATGAAGGTTTACCAAAATTTAGATGAAATTCCTCCTTTTATAAATGCGGTTATTACCATTGGCACTTTTGATGGAGTGCATGAGGGCCATAAAAAGATTTTAGCACAATTAAAAAATGAAGCACAACTCATTAAGGGAGAAACTGTAGTAATCACCTTTCATCCACACCCCAAAAAAATAGTTGGCGACACAACCGGTGTTAAACTATTAACCACTTTACCCGAAAAAATTACGTTATTAGCAGCCGAAAATATTGATCATTTGGTGGTGGTTCCTTTCAATGATGCTTTTGCAAACCTAACTGCCGAAGAGTATGTGGTAGAGTTTTTGCACAAAAAATTTAACCCTAGTATTTTAATTATTGGTTACGATCATAAGTTTGGTAAAAACCGCCAAGGCGACTATCATTTACTTGAACATTTTGGTCATCAATTAGGATTTACCGTTAAAGAAATTAACGAAAAAATTTTGGAAGAAATAGTTATCAGTAGTACTAGAGCTAGAAAATCGTTGTTACAAACAGATTTAATTACGGCAAAAGCGTTATTGGGTTACGATTATTTTTTTGAAGGAGTTGTAATTAAAGGGGATCAATTGGGCAGAACAATTGGTTACCCAACAGCCAACATACAACTTACAGACGACGATAAATTAGTACCTGGCGATGGTGTTTATGCTGTAACAGTTTGGATACTAAATGCTAGATACAAGTTACTAGATGAAAACACAACTATCCATAAAAAACCTTCAGCATCCAGCACCCAGCAGCCAGCAGCCAGCACCCAGTATCAGGGAATGATGTACATTGGAAGCAGACCAGTAGTAAATGGAAAACGCAGGGTTATTGAAGTAAATATTTTTAATTTTAAGGAAGATATTTACGACCAAACCATTAAGGTGGTTGTAAAAAATTATATTCGTGGCGATATGAATTTTAAAGGGCTTGAAGCATTAAAAAATCAATTAGCGTTAGATAAAATAGCGGTTCTAGAAAAATTAGAAGCTACAATTAATGCATAAAATATAATAAATGAAAAAAGTACTCACCCTATTTATTTTAGGCTTCGTATTTATTGCAAAAGCCCAATATAATGTTCGTTTAATAGTTACCCAAGCAGCCACCAAACAAAACGAGGATATTTATATTGCTGGCAACTTTAATAGTTGGAACCCTGGCGATGAAAAATACAAATTAAAACCCTTTGCAGGAGGTAGAAAAAGCATAGTGATTAAAGATTTATCTGCAGGTACTTATGCTTTTAAATTTACGAGAGGTAGTTTTGAAAAAGTAGAATGTATGGCCGATGGCCGAAATATTGAAGACAGAGTTATTGAAGTTAATGGCGATGTTTCTCAAGACTATACCATTAAAGGATGGAAAGACGATTACCCCGATAAACCAAAACCATTTACTGCTAGCCCCAATGTACGTTTATTAGACTCGGCTTTTGCAATGCCCCAATTAAATAGAAAACGCAGAATTTGGATTTATTTACCCAAAGGGTATGCAAGCGTAGGTAAGGCATACCCAGTTTTATACATGCAAGACGGACAAAACTTATTTAACGAACAAACTGCAGCAAATGGAGAATGGGGCGTTGACGAATGTTTAGATAGTTTGCAAAAAATTACAGGAAAAGAGTGTATTGTTGTTGGCATTGATAATGGCAATGAGAAGAGGCTGAATGAATACATACCTTATAATTTTGTTTACAACAAAACAGAAGTGATAGCCGAAGGAAAAGAATACATAAATTTTATAGCACAAACTTTAAAACCCTTTGTTGATAGTAAATACCGTACAAAAAAAGGAGTAGAATTTACCAGTATTGCTGGTAGTAGTTTAGGTGGATTAATAAGTTATTACGCCATAATTAAATACCCCGAAGTATTTGGCAATGTTGGTATTTTTTCGCCATCGTTTTGGTTGTCGACACAAGTTTTTGTTGATGCAGAACAATTTGTTACAAAAACATCACCCAGGTTCTTTTTTTATGGTGGTGGAAAAGAGAGTGCTAATATGGTTACCGATATGAAAAAAGTTGCCACTTTATTAAGTAGCAAAAACGATAAATATCAAATAACCACTTTGGTTGATCCAAATGGTGAACACAACGAAAAAAATTGGCGTAGAGAATTTCCAAGATTTTATAAATGGTTAATGCAGTAAAGAAGACGAGAAGTCGGTGAAGTCCGAAAGTTGGAAGACTGATGATGAAAAATTACTTGAATATTGTTGAGTTAGATCCTATCGTACAAAGGCTGCCTGATTGAAGTGTAAAGCTTATGCCGCAGGTATAACTTGAAACGAAAAGCAGGAACAGTAGCCGATTGAAATATTAAAGTTCAAAGCCCCAAATACAATCTTCTTTTCTAAATCAAATAGGCTGTTCCTTCTAGGGCTAAATCAGTGTTTTCAAACACTTCTCGGGATTCTTCTAAAAATGCATCAAGGGTTTCGTATTTGCTGCTAAAATGACCAATGATTAATTTTTTCACTTCAGCTTTTTTTGCAATGGTTGCAGCCTGGTGCGTAGTTGCATGAAAACGCAATGCTGCACGTTCAGGACTATCTTTTAAATAAGTAGCTTCGTGATACAACAAATCAACCCCTTTAACTTTATTAATCAATCGTTCATCATAAACTGTATCTGCACTATATGCATAGCTTCTGCATGGCTTATTGGCAATGGTTACTAATTCGTTTTTAATAAGTGTTCCATCTTTTTTTTCATAATCTTCTCCTGCTTTTAATTGATTGTAATAAGCAGCGGGGATTTCGTATTGCAACACTTTTTCTTTATCAATTTTTCTAGGCTCTTTCTTCTCTCGAATAATAAAACCCCAGCACTCAACTCGATGTTGCGTAGAAAAACATTCTACTGAAAACTTATCATGATCAATAATTTTACCCTCTTGTTTTAAAGCATGAAAGAACAAAGGATAAGCTAATTTAGTATTGGCAGCATCTAACTGCAATTGAATAATTTTTGCCAGCATAGCTGGTGCATGCAAATGCATTTCAGTTTCCCGTCCCAATAAACTCATGCTGGTTAATAGGCCTATTAAACCAAAGTAATGATCGCCATGCAAATGAGAAATCAGTATGTAGTTGATTTTGCTCCATTTTATTTTATACCGAGCAATTTGTATTTGAGTGCCTTCGCCACAATCGATTAAGAATAATTGATCGTTTAATGTAACTACTTGTGCAGTTGGATGCCTGTCATGAGCAGGAATTGCTGAATTGTTGCCTAAAATAGTTACTGCAAACATGTGGGATTAAGGGTTGATGGGTTAAAGGTTACGAGATACGAGTTGATGGATTACGGGTTTCGACTATACAATTTTTGAATTAATGTATTAACGAATTCTAAATTAATGAATTATTAGCAATACATGGGTTACCAATTCTTAATTCTTAATTCCTAATTCCCTACTCACTAATTAAGCCATTTCCTCAGCCCATTTATCTCTTTCATCAGGACTGAATTTCCAAGGAGCAAAATTGTTTTCAATATTACTGAAAGTGCCATTCCATTCTTGGGGGGCATTGCTTTCTTCCATAATTAAACTTCTTCTCAATTCCACTATAATATCTAAAGGCGAAATACTTACTGGGCAAGCTTCTACACAAGCATTACAAGTGGTACAAGCCCTCAATTCTTCCACCGAAATATAATTGTGTAAAAGGCTTTTATCATCGCTAATAAAATTTTTATTTAGATTAATGTTTTTGCCAACTTCTTCTAGCCTATCTCTAGTTTTCATCATTATACTTCTTGGGCTCAATAATTTGCCTGTAACATTTGCAGGGCAAGCAGTACTACAACGCCCACATTCGGTACAACTGTATGCATCTAACAAACTTTTCCAGCTTAAATCAAAAACATCTTTTGCACCAAAACTGGCAGGTGTAGCAGCATCTATTGGGGCAAGTTCAGGCTGCATGGCGTATAAAACTTCGTTTTGAATAGCTGGCATATTTTTCATCTTTCCTTGCAATTGTAAACTTGCAAAATAAGCATTTGGAAAAGCCAAAATAACGTGTAAATGCTTGCTGTAAGGCAAGTAGTTTAAAAAGGCAAAAATGCCAGCAATATGCAACCACCAACATACTCTTTCAATGGTTTCTAAAGAGCCATTACCAAGGCTATTAAATAAAGGATGTAACAAAGATGATATAACAAAATTACCAGTTGGGTGCTCGGCATAATGGGTTCCCGCTCTGCCTTGTAAAACAGTATCGGTTGCATTCATGGTTAAAAACAAGCCCATTAAAACAATCTCTGTGATTAAGATGTAGTTTGCATCGCTACGAGGCCAACCATTTAAATCTTTACTAATAAACCGCTTTAATTTTATACTATTTCTTCTTACCAAAAAAACAATACAAACCAACAAAACCCCCAATGCCAATATTTCAAACACATTAATTAAAAAGCTGTATAACCCAGCAGGAATAATTGTTGCAAACAAACGGTGCTTGCCCAATAATCCATCTAACACAATTTCTAATACTTCTATATTTATAATAATAAATCCTGCATAAATAATTAGGTGCAAAAAGGCAACCAATGGATTTTTGAACATTTTCTTTTGCCCTAACGCAAGTAAAATCATATTCTTCCAACGTTGGGGTTTATTGTCTGATAAGTCTTCTTCCTTACCCAATAAAATATTTCTTCTAATTTCTCCAGCCTTTTTTGAAAACAAATAAATGGCAAAACCAGATAAAAGCACAAACAATAATTGAGGTAAATACTGCATAAATAAAAAGTTGAGGTACTAAAAATACGTTCATTTATTATTTCAAAGATATGTGGTAAAACCATTGATAAAAGCTTTGTTGAAGTTCAGAAACGCCAAACGTTTGAATACTCAAATTTTTACACTTACTTTGAAGCTGAAAATACTATTATGCCTGATAAAAAGTACATTTTAAATAAAGAAGCAGCCAATCTTAAGTTAGAGAGATTAGCCTTAGAAATAGCAGAAGAATTAAGTGGCGACACAACAGAACTAATTATTATTGGTATAAAAAATAGCGGTATGGTAATTGCCGAAAAAATGGGTACGCTAGTACAAAAATATTTTACAAAAAAGCCCATTATAATTAGTGCATCTTTAGATAAAACCGACCCAAAAGAAGTTGAATTATCCAGTAACCTGAATTTTGAGGGGAAAAATATTATAATTTGTGATGATGTTGCTAACAGTGGAAAAACCTTATTATACGCTTTAAAACCATTACTAAATGTTCATCCAAAACGTATACAAATATTGGTTTTGGTAGAAAGAATGCATAAATTGTTTCCTATAAAACCAGACTATGTAGGCTTAAGTATAGCCACTACTTTACAAGATAATATTGTGGTTGAAATTGAAAACCATGAAGTTATTGGGGCGTATATTGAATAATCATTTATGAAAAAATATTTTTTGTTTCTTCTTGTTTTTTTTGCTACAAACCCGTTTAACATTGAAGCTTGTACTACTTTTTTATTAAGTGCAAATGGCAATCTTGTATTTGGAAGAAATTATGATTGGAGCAATGATTTAGGCTTTGTACATACCAACCTGAAAGGGTTATATAAAACTTCTTTTAAAGTAAAGGATGGCAAGCAAATCAGTTGGACTTCCAAATACGGCAGTGTTACTTTTAATCAATATGGTAAAGAGTTTCCAACGGGTGGTATGAACGAAACAGGATTGGTTGTAGAAGTAATGTGGTTGCCAGAATCTGTTTTTGCAAAAGAAGACAAACGAGCTGTATTGCAGGATTTACAATGGATACAATATCAGTTAGACAATTGCTCAACCATAGAAGATGTTATTGCAACAGATAGTTTTATCAGAATGTCTGCCTCATCTGTACCAATACATTTTTTAATTGCTGATGCACTAGGAAAAGCAGCAACAATTGAGTTTTTAAATGGCAAAATGGTCACTCATACAAACAACAAACTCAGTATGCCAGTTTTAACCAATTCAACTTATGAATCATCTCTAAACAGCTATACACAAAATAAAGCCATCAATAATTCATTGGAAAGATTTTCGACTGCTTGCTCAATGATTAATACTTATAAAACCAGCAAGGTTAAGAAGCCTGTTATTGATTACTCATTTGAAATCTTGAAAAAAGTTGCTCAAGAAAATTCTACAAAATGGAGTATTGTGTATGATATTAAAAACAAGAAAATCTACTTTCAAAGTAATCGATTTACAAGTAGAAAAAGTTTGGATTTTAGCAAGTTAAACTTTGCATGTACAACTGTAGCTATGAGTATAAACTTAAATCAAAACTTAACTGGAGATATTGTAGCTAAGCTAAATAAGTATTCAACTAAAGAAAATGAGCAAATAGTAAGAGCATCCATTAAAGCAACTTCAGCGGAAATCCCTATTTCTAATAAAGACATTGAGGCTTACGTAAAATATCCAGCTACTATGAAATGTAAAGATTAAAAATGCACCCAATTCAACTCCACTCCTTTTTTACTAAAACCTATACTGGGTAAAGGGAATTTGAAAGAATTGAAGAAAAACAGAGCCATTCTTACAAACTTATTGTTGGTTTTAATTTTAGTTAAGTTAATATCTGGTGCAATATACCATTGTCTATAACGGGTAATATCCGTTCTATTAATGGTATTTCCTGCTCTGTCTTTCCAAATATTATCATCGGCACCATACATACCTTCTGCCCCATAACCTACAGCAATATTTAACCATGCTGGTATTTTACTTTTAGGGAAAAAAGATTTTAAATTAGCACTTAACCAATAGGTTTGTCCATTGTAATCTTTAAGCATTCTACTTAATATACTGCTACCATATAAACTATCTGCTCTTGCATGTAAAGCAGGTTCGTTGTAATTTTTTTTATGAAACGAAAACTTCATATCAATACGT